>NZ_JZJL01000019.1 GCF_000971335.1 Chromobacterium vaccinii | reverse complement strand
GTGGCGCGCCACTGGAATGACCGACGCCGATTTCGGCAAGCCCATCATCGCCATCGCCAACTCCTTCACCCAGTTCGTGCCCGGCCACGTGCATCTGCAGAACATGGGCCAGCTGGTGGCGAGAGAGATAGAAAAAGCCGGTGGCGTCGCCAAGGAATTCAACACCATCGCCATCGACGACGGCATCGCCATGGGCCACGGCGGCATGCTGTACAGCCTGCCCAGCCGCGACCTGATCGCCGACAGCGTGGAATACATGGTCAACGCCCACTGCGCCGACGCGCTGGTGTGCATCTCCAATTGCGACAAGATTACCCCCGGCATGCTGATGGCGGCGATGCGCCTCAACATCCCGGTTGTGTTCGTCTCCGGCGGGCCGATGGAGGCCGGCAAGGTGCAGTGGGGCAACGAGGTGCGCAAGCTGGACCTGGTGGACGCGATGGTGGAGGCCGCCAACAGCGCGGTGTCCGACGAGGACGTCGACCGCGTCGAGCGCTCCGCCTGTCCCACTTGCGGCTCCTGCTCCGGCATGTTCACGGCGAACTCGATGAACTGTCTGACCGAGGCGCTGGGCTTGTCGCTGCCCGGCAACGGCAGCCTGGTGGCCACCCACGCCGACCGGAAAGAGCTGTTCCTCAAGGCTGGCCGCCTGATCGTCGAGCTGGCCAAGCGCCATTACGAGGGCGAGGACTTTTCCATCCTGCCGCGCGGCATCGCCACCAAAGAGGCCTTCGAGAACGCGATGAGCCTGGACGTGGCGATGGGTGGCTCGACCAATACTGTGCTGCACTTGCTGGCCGCAGCCAGCGAGGCCGGCGTCGATTTCAAGATGGCCGACATCGACCGCATCAGCCGCGGCGTGCCGTGCCTGTCCAAGGTGGCGCCGGCGACGCAGAAATACCATATGGAGGACGTTCACCGCGCCGGCGGCGTGATCGGCATCCTGGCCGAGCTGGACCGCGCCGGCCTGATTCACCGCGACGTCGCCACCGTGCACAGCCCGACGCTGGGCTCGGCGCTGGAGCAGTGGGACGTGATGCGCCACGGCGAAGGCAGCGAGCCGCACCGCCTGTTCCGCGCGGCCCCGGGCGGCGTGGCCACCACCATCGCCTTCAGCCAGAGCATGCGCTACCCGACGCTGGATGACGACCGCGCCGACGGCTGCATCCGCGACCAGGCCCACGCCTACTCGCAGGACGGCGGCCTGGCGGTGCTGTACGGCAATATCGCCGAGCGCGGCTGCATCGTGAAGACCGCCGGCGTCGACGAATCGATACTGAAATTCACCGGCCGCGCCCGCATTTTCGAAAGCCAGGACGCGGCGGTGGAAGGCATTCTCGCCGACCAGATCGTCGCCGGCGACATCGTCATCATCCGCTACGAGGGGCCGAAAGGCGGCCCGGGCATGCAGGAGATGCTGTACCCGACGTCCTATCTGAAGTCCAAGGGCCTGGGCAAGGCCTGCGCGCTGCTGACCGACGGCCGCTTCTCCGGCGGCACCTCCGGCCTGTCCATCGGCCACGCGTCGCCGGAAGCGGCCGAAGGCGGCGCGATCGGTCTGGCGCAAGAGGGCGACACCGTGGAGATCGACATCCCCAATCGCCGCATCCATCTGGCGGTGTCCGACGAGGAGCTGGCCAAGCGCCGTATCGCGATGGACGCCAGGGGCCGCGACTCCTGGAAGCCGGTCGGCCGCGAACGCGTGGTCAGCCCGGCCTTGCGCGCCTACGCGGCGATGACCACCAGCGCCGACACCGGCGCGGTGCGCGATGTGTCTCAAGTCGAACGCAAATAAAAAAGTGTAGGGTGCGTCACACCGCCAGGGGCGACGCACCTAAGGCGACACGCCGAAATAGAAGGGGAGGCCAAGCGCCTCCCCTTTTTGTTCCAGGCGGGCCTGAAAATTTCGCCGCAGTCCCGCTCGGGACGGTGGAATTTTCGGGCCTGGCTGATTTACACGGTGGACAAGGTCACCACCGCCGCCGCGACGATGCCGATGCCGGCCCAGCCGATCGGCTTCAGTTTTTGCTTGTACAGCAGGCGGCCGCCGATGGCGGTGCCGAGAATGCCGATGGAGCCCCACAAGGCGTAGGCGATGGCCAGATCCATGCCTTTTACCGCTTGGCCCAGCAGCGCGAAGGCCAGCCACACCAGCAGGATGGCGCCTATGCCCCAGGCGCGGCGGCGGAAACCGTCTGATTTTTCCAGCATCAGGTTGGCGCCCACTTCTATCAGCGCGGAAGCCAGCACGAACAACAGGTAAACGGTTTTCATGCCGCGGCCTCCTCATCATGGGTTTCGCCCATCGTCACGCAGACTAGGCCCAGCAGCGCGAGGCCCAGGCCAAACACTTCCTGCGGCACCAGCTTTTCGCCGAACAGCCAGACGCTGACCGCGGTCAGGCCGACCAGGCCCAAACCTTCCCACACCGCGTAGGCGACGCCGACCGAGATCGCGCGCAGCGCGAGGGACAGCAAATAGTAGGACAGCGCCAGGGCCAGCGACATCCAGACATAACCCAGATAGCCGCCGCTGCGGGCGGCGACCGCCATGAACGAGGTGCCGGCGATTTCACAAACGATGGCCGCCATCAGGATCAGCCAGGCGACGAGCAGAGGGGAGAAGAATTTTTTACACATAGTGTTGAATAAAATAAACAAGACAGGGGTAGGACCTTGACCATATGACCGGAGTTCCCCGCATATCGCGTTACTTGATTGGCATGTTGTATAAAATCGGCGAATTTTCTTAAAAATGGCATGCAAAAAAGCCGCCTGGAGGCGGCTTGGTCGATGCGAGGGGTGTCAGTCGTTCCGCAGCAGGGTTTCGCCATCCTGCTGGGCGAGCTGGAAGGTTTTCAGCGGTCGGTGGCGGCGGATCCGCTCCGCCAATTCCGGCGAGTGGCTGGTCACCCACAGCTGGCTGTGGCGGCTGGCCTCGGCGATCAGCCGCGCCAGCGCCGGCAGCAAGGCCGGATGCAGGCTGTTTTCCGGCTCGTTCAAGGCCATGAAGGCGGGTGGCCGGGGGCTGAGCAGCGCCACCGCCAGGCATAGGAAGCGCAGCGTGCCGTCGGACAGCTCGGCGGCCTCCAGCGGCCGCAGCAGGCCGTCGCGCTGCATCAGCATCTGGAAGCGCCCTTGCTGCGTGTCCACCAGGAAGCGGCAATCGGGGAAAGCGTCGGCCAGCATGCTGTCCAGCAGCTCGCGATCACCGATCTCGACGATGGTCTGGAACGCGGCGGCCAGATTGGCGCCGTCGTGCGCCAGCACCGGCGAACGGATGCCGACCTGAGGCGCGCGCAGCGGCGAGCCGGGCCAGACGGCGAACTCGTGGTAGAAGCGCCAGTTGCGCAGTGTCTCGCGGATTTGGGACAGTTCCGGATAGCGGTGCGGCTCGGCCAGCTGGCCGAAGATGGACTCCTCGGCGCGCAGGCTGGCCGGGTAGCTGTTCCGCTCGCCTTCCACGCCGCAGAGAAAAGCGGCCTGGTTGCGGCGCTCCAGCAGCAGCGTGGAAGGCCGCCGGCCGTGCCCGGCCAGCCACAGGCTTTCCTCCTTCACCAGCGGGTCCAGCGAGAACAGGCTGAGGCTGGGTTCCGGGTAGCCCAGTTGCAGTTCGTAGTCGTAGTCGTCCAGGCGGGCGGACAGGATCATCCGTTTCGGCGCGCGCGCCTTGTCGCCGCGGCGGGCGCCGCCGGCCCACATCGCCTTCTGCGCGCCCCCTTCCTGGGCCAGCGCGGCGGACAGCCGGCCTTCGGACGCCGCATGCAGCAACTGGATGGCCTTGTACAGATTCGATTTGCCGCAACCATTGGGGCCGACGACAACGTTGAGCGAGTCCAATTCAAGCGTCAGCTTGCGTATCGAGCGAAACCCGGCGAGATGGAGGCTGTGTATCGGCATGTGGAAAGGTTTGGGCGAGGAGAAGGTCTGAGACCGCGCGGCAAGGATGGCGGTTCCCGGGCCGGCGGATGGGGAGGCCGGTCTGGGTGGGGCGAAAGTTATTGGGTATTGATTATTGTCATAATGCCGCAGCGCGATCCTGTTAGCATGCGCCTGCGTTGTCTGACAGTTGGGAACTCGTCAAGCCGCGCGCGGTCCGTCCAAGTATTCCCCTTCAAGCTTTTTCTCTAGGTTGTTCGGTTCACTTCGTGAAAAACCGAACAATACTGTCCGCCGAAGATTCGTTTTGTTTCGAAAATGAAATATCTGTTAAATGCATATGGAATTGATATATTTTCAATTTTACAACAATGACATTTTGATGGACTGTTGAACAGCGATGAAAAAGAGGCGCTGCCGCTTGCGCCGCAAGCAGCCGGGGCGGGAGGCTTCTGGCGGTTCTATTGTGACGGAATGTCCGTACGGCAATGATTTTTAATATTTTTGGGAGTGTTTGTGTGGCGGGTGGGCAAAAAAAATGCGCGGTGCCTTACGGCCCGCGCCAAGTCTACAAAGGAGAAATAGAGGAGAAACTATCAAGAAGCAATTGCTGCATCTCAACGAGAACGGATTATCCGGATTGCGGTACCGAGTGTCAACATGTGCGTTTTCGAAAATGTCGAGAAATGTAAGTTTTTGTCGCGCCTTGATACATTGCCTGCTGGAATGCCTGATTTTCCATTGCTTCAGCCCGTTGGCATGGCTCGCTTCCCTCCGCGCAAGAACGTGGCGGCTGTGCCACAATAGGCGTTTTCGATAGTTGCAGGATGTCAGCACCATGGACGCCGTCCGCCATATTCTTCCCGATCCGCGCCAGTACCACCCGCAGGTTTCCCTGACCAACCGCCTGATCCATCACGCCCAGTCGGTGCTGGACGCGCCGAATGCGGATGACCGCGAAATGTGGCGCCAAGGGCTGGCGGGCGCGATGGACGAAATGCTGCAGCGCCGCGAGCTGCTGTCCATCTCCGTCGCGCTGGCGATGGTGCCGTCCCAGGCCTGCTACCAGGTGGTATGGGACGCCTTGCGCCAGACCGTGGAAGGCGGCAGCGCCAATGTGGCGCTGTTCGCGCTGCCGCTGGTGCTGGTGGCGGGCAGCCGCGAGCAGGCGACGCTGCCGGCCGAAATCGCCGATATCGATGGCCTGAACGATCTCTTGCGCCGGCATGGCGTGTTCGCCGACGGCGACGCCGCGCTGGGCGGCGCGCTGCTGCACCCGGACAGCCTGACCGGGCTCGACGCGGTCAAACTGTACGAGATGTCGCGCCAGGGCGCCGACGCGCGCAATGGCCTGCCTAGCCAGCCGGCGCCGATCACGGTGAAGGAAGAGGGCGTATTCCTGCGCTATCTGCTGGGCGCGGCGATCCTGCGCGACGGCGCGGAGCCGCCGGTGAAGCTGGGCGGCTCGGTCGGCGCCTGGGGCATGCCGGTGATGAAATTCCTCGGCGAGCAGCTGAAGACCGAAGGCGTGACGCTGTTCCCGATCGCCCGTCCGCCGCTGCCGGCGATGCAGGCGCTGGTGGCCGGCAACTTCGCCCGCTTCGAAGTGGCGCTGCAGGTGTTCGCCAGCAGCCAGATCCGCCGCCTGCGCGAGCTGGACAAGGACCCGGTGGCGATTCTGTCCGCCCACGACAACGGCGAGCTGCACTTCACCTTGTCGGCCAAGGGCGATGAGCGCAATTGGGAAGGCTTCGTCTGGCCGCTGGCATCGCTGGACAATGTCAAGCTGATAGAAGAGAACTTCCGCGAGCTGATGCGCGAATGCCATGTGCGCGACGTGCATGTGCTGGCGGAGCTGCAGGCGGAAAGCCGGGACGGCGTGCCGCTGTTCTTCACCGCCGACGATCTGTAAGGCCGCGATCTTCGAAAATCGGCCCCGCCTCTAGCGGGGCTTTGTTTTGCCCGTCAGCCGGCGTCGTCTTCCATCCGCACCCAGGGCGCGCCGGCCAGTTTTTCCGCCAGATAGTCGATCAGCGCTTGCACGCGCGTCGGCCGCCCGCGTCCCGGCGGCGTCAGGATGTACAGCGCGATGGGATCGACCTCCCAGCCCGGCATCGCCGCTTCCAGGCGGCCCGCCTGCAGGTCTTCCCAGGCCAGAAACTCCGGCTGCAAGGCCAGTCCCAGCCCCGCCCGCAGCGCCGGCGCCAGCGCTTCGGCGTTGTTGACGCGCAGCGCCGTCGGCATTTCCAGCGCGAATTCTCCTTTCTCCGCATGGCGGAAACGCCAATGGCGGTCTTGCGCGTTGCTGTAGCGCAGGGCGCGGTGCCCGGCCAGCTCGCCTGGATCGGCCGGCCTGCCGTGGCGCTCGAAATACGAGGGCGCGCCCACCAGCAGGATGCGCACCGCGCACAAGCGCCTGGCCAGCAGGCTGGAATCGGCCGGCGAGGCGATGCGCAGCGCCAGGTCCATCCGGTTCGCCACCAGGTCCACCTGTTCGTCGCTGAAGTGAAAATCCAGCTCCACCTCGGGGTGGCGCGCCATGAATTCCGGCAACAAAGGGGCCAGGTGGGAGATGCCGAAGGACATCGGCGCGGCGACGCGCACCGTGCCGCGCAGGCTGCCGGATTGCTCGGCGACGTCGGCCTCCACCGCCTCTCCCTCGGCCAGGATGCGCGCCGCCCGCTCCAGCGCGGCGTCGCCGGCCGCCGTCAGCGCCAGCCGGCGGGAGGTGCGGTGCAGCAGCGTGGCCTTGATCCTCGCTTCCAGCCGCGTCACCGCCTTGGACACGGTGGCCTGCGACAGCGCGAGTTCCTCGGCCGCGCGGGCGAAGGAGCCGCATTCGGCTACTTTGGCGAAGATGGCCCAGGCTTCAAGATCGGGAAGTCGTTTCATGTTCCATGCCGGAAAGGGAGGGGGTGGGGCAAAGTCTAGCAGTCAACTGCCAGGATGGCGCGTTGATCATGACTAAAATAGAAATGATGCTATTCAATCTATTCCATTTTAATCCTGATGCCGGCTGTTTATAGTGGCTACATCATTCTTCCGCCATCGCAGGAGCAAGCCATGATCGAACGCCGACCCTTCGCCAGCCTGGGCGCAGCCCATCACGGCTGGCTCGACGCCAAACACCATTTCTCCTTCGCCGACTACCGCGACCCGGCGCGCATGCACTGGGGCGCGTTGCGGGTGTGGAACGACGACACCATCGCCGCCGGCGGAGGCTTCGCCCCGCACCCGCACGCCGACATGGAGATCATCACCTATGTCCGTGAGGGCGCGATCAGCCATCAGGACAATCTGGGCAACCGCGGGCGCACCGAGGCCGGCGACGTGCAGGTGATGAGCGCCGGCAGCGGCATCGTCCATTCCGAATACAACCTGGAGCCTGTCTCCACCCGCATCTTCCAGATCTGGATCTACCCGGACAGCCGAGGCGGCGAGCCGTCTTGGGGCAGCAAGCCTTTTCCCAAGGCCGACCGCTCCGGCGCCTTCGTCGCGCTGGCCAGCGGCATGGCCGGCGATGACGGGGCCTTGCCGATCCGCGCCGACGCCCGCGTGCTGGGCGCCACGCTGAAGGCCGGCGAAAGCGCCGACTACCGGCTGGGCGCCGGCCGTCGCGGCTATCTGGCGCTGTCCGCCGGATCGGCCCTGGTGAACGGCGTGGCGCTGCAGACAGGCGACGGCGCGGCCATCCGCGACGAGGACCTGGTTCGCGTCGAGGCCGGCGAGGATGTTGAACTGATCCTGGTGGACACCCGGGAATGACGCGTTTGGCGAGCGGCGGGGCGGCGGCCCCCCGCCGACGCCCGTCCATCGAACCGGCCGCCGGCATATTTACAATGGAGAAACCGTGATGAAACCGACCGCTACAGCCGCGCCCAGCCCCTTGCTGCTGACTCCGCGCGACCACACGCTGATCATGATCGACTACCAGTCGCAGATGGCCTTCGCCACCCATTCCATCGATATTCCGACGCTGCGCAACAACGCCGGCCTGGTCGCCAGCGCCGCCGCCGGATTCGGCGTGTCCGCCATCCTGACCACCGTCGTGGAGAAAAGCTTTTCCGGTCCGATGTTCGACGAAGTGACCGCGCCGTTCCCGGACTTGCGCATGCTGGACCGCACGTCGATGAACACCTGGGAAGACGCCGCGGTGATCGCCCGCGTCAATCAGATCGGCAAGAGCCGCATCGTGCTGGCCGGCCTGTGGACCAGCGTTTGCATCGTCGGTCCGGCGCTGTCCGCGCTGGACCAGGGTTTCGAGGTCTACGTGATCGCCGACGCTTGCGGCGACATCTCGACCGAGGCGCACGAGCGCGCGATGCAGCGCATGGTGCAGGCCGGCGCGCGGCCCATCACCTCGCTGCAGTACCTGCTGGAGCTGCAGCGCGACTGGGCGCGCGCCGACACCTATGAGCTGACCACCGGCATCGCCGCCAAGCTGGGCGGCGGCTACGGCCTGGGCATCCGTTACGCCAAAACCATGTTCGGCGGCCACGAAGGCTGATCGCCGCGCCGCCGCCGGCCGCGTCTATCCGCCGGCGGCGGCCGATATCCAGGGGAGAAGCCATCATGGCTACAGCTGATACGATTCTGCGCAATGGCCGCATCGCCACGCTGGACCGGCGGCGACCGCAGGCAAGCGCCGTCGCCGTCAAGGATGGCCGCTTCCTGGCGGTGGGGGAGGAGGCCGAGATCATGGCGCTGGCCGGGCCGGCCACCCGCGTCGTCGATCTCAGGGGGCGGCGCGCGTTGCCCGGCCTGATCGACAACCACACCCACCTGGTGCGCGGCGGGCTCAACTTCAATATGGAGCTGCGCTGGGACGGCGTGCGCTCGCTGGCCGACGCGATGGACATGCTGCGGCGGCAGGTGGCGGTCACGCCCGCGCCGCAATGGGTGCGGGTGGTGGGCGGCTTCACCGAGCACCAGTTCGTCGAGAAACGGTTGCCGATGCTGGACGAAATCAACGCTATCGCGCCGGACACGCCGGTTTTCCTGCTGCATTTGTACGATCGCGCCTTGCTCAATGGCGCGGCGCTGCGCGCCGTGGGCTACGGCCGCGACACGCCGGCGCCGCCGGGCGGCGAGATCGTCCGTGACGGCAACGGCAACCCCACCGGCCTGCTGCTGGCCAAGCCCAACGCCGCCATCCTGTACGCGACGCTGGCCAAGGGCCCCAAGCTGCCGTTCGACTACCAGCTCAACTCCACCCGCCACTTCATGCGCGAGTTGAACCGGCTGGGCGTGACCGGCGTCATCGACGCCGGCGGCGGCTTCCAGAACTACCCGGACGATTACGAGGTGATCCGGCAACTGGCCGATTCCGGGCAGATGACGGTGCGGCTGGCCTACAACCTGTTCACCCAGAAGCCGAAGGCGGAAAAGGAGGATTTCCTGGCTTGGACCGGCAGCGTCCGCTACAAGCAGGGCGACGATTATTTTCGCCACAACGGCGCTGGCGAGATGCTGGTGTTTTCCGCCGCCGATTTCGAGGACTTCCGCCAGCCACGTCCCGACATGGCGCCGGAAATGGAGGGCGAACTGGAAGAAGTGGTGCGCATCCTGGCGCAGAACCGCTGGCCGTGGCGCTTGCATGCCACTTACGACGAAACCATCTCCCGCGCGCTGGACGTGTTCGAGAAGGTGGATCGCGACATCCCCCTGCAAGGGCTGAATTGGTTTTTCGACCACGCCGAGACCATTTCCGAGCGCTCGATGGACCGCATCGCCGCGCTGGGCGGCGGCATCGCGGTGCAGCACCGGATGGCCTACCAGGGCGAGTATTTCGTCGAGCGCTACGGCGCGGCGGCGGCCGAGTCGACGCCGCCCATCGCCCGCATGCTGGACAAGGGTTTGAAGGTGTCGGCCGGCACCGACGCCACCCGCGTCGCCTCCTATAATCCCTGGGTGTCGCTGGCCTGGATGATCACCGGCAAGACTGTCGGCGGCTTGCGGCTCTATCCGCAGCGCAACTGCCTGGACCGCGAAACCGCGTTGCGGATGTGGACCGAGAACGTGGCCTGGTTCACCAACGAGGAGGGCGGGCGCGGCCGCATCGAAGTGGGCCAGCTGGCAGATCTGGTCGTGCCGGACCGGGATTTCTTTTCCTGCCCGGAGGACGACATCTCCTTCCTGGTGTCCGAGCTGACCATGGTGGGCGGCCGCGTCGTCTACGCCGCGGGCGGTTTCGCCGAGCTGGACGACAATCCCTTGCCGCCGGCGATGCCGGACTGGTCGCCGGCGCGGACCTTCAAGGGCTACGCCGCCTGGGGCGATCCGCAAGGCTCCGGCCGCCATTCGCTGCATCGCCAGGCCTCCGCCGCTTGCGGCTGCGCCAGCGCCTGCGGCCTGCACGGCCACCAGCATGCGCGGGCCTGGGGCGCGGAGCTGCCGGTATCGGATGCCAAGGGCTTTTTCGGCGCTTTGGGCTGCTCCTGCTGGGCGGTGTGAGGGGCGCGGCGCAGCCTGGGCGAGCTTGCTTCACGTTAAGGTTTCGATCCGGGCATTTCGTGTAGAATGCCCGGATCGTTAACCCTTTGATGGATGAGTCAAAGATGTTCGCTGCTGACCAGACGATCGCCAAATTCGACCCAGAACTCGCCGCCGCCATCGCGGCTGAATGCCAACGCCAGGAAGATCACATCGAGCTGATCGCCTCGGAAAACTATACCAGCCCGGCCGTCATGGAAGCCCAAGGCTCCCAGCTGACCAACAAGTACGCCGAAGGCTATCCGGGCAAGCGCTTCTACGGCGGTTGCGAGCATGTGGATGTCGTCGAGCAGCTGGCCATCGACCGCGTCAAGCAGCTGTTCGGCGCCGAATACGCCAACGTGCAGCCGCACTCCGGCTCCCAGGCCAACCAGGCGGTGTACTTCTCCATCCTGAAGCCGGGCGACACCGTGATGGGCATGAACCTGGGCCATGGCGGCCACCTGACCCACGGCTCCCCGGCCAACCTGTCCGGCAAGATGTTCAACATCGTCGCCTACGGTTTGAACGACAAGGAAGAAATCGACTACGACGACATGGAGCGCGTGGCGATGGAAACCAAGCCGAAGCTGATCATCGGCGGCGCATCAGCCTACGCGCTGCGTTTCGACTTCGAGCGCATGGGCCAGATCGCCAAGAAGGTCGGCGCTTACTTCATGGTGGACATGGCGCACTACGCCGGCCTGGTGGCCGCCGGCCTGTACCCGAACCCGGTGCCGCACGCCGACTTCGTCACCTCGACCACCCACAAGACCCTGCGCGGTCCGCGCGGCGGCATTATTCTGGCCAAGGCCGAGTTCGAGAAGAGCATCAACAGCAATGTGTTCCCGACGCTGCAAGGCGGCCCGCTGGAGCACGTGATCGCCGCCAAGGCCGTCGCCTTCAAGGAAGCGCTGCAGCCGGAGTTCAAGGAATACCAGCAGCAGGTGTTGAAGAACGCCGCCATCATGGCCAAGACCCTGGCCGAGCGCGGTCTGCGCATCGTGTCCGGCCGCACCGAGAGCCACGTGTTCTTGGTCGACCTGCGCCCCAAGGGCCTGACAGGCAAGCAAGCCGACGCGCTGCTGGGCCGCGCCCACATCACGGTCAACAAGAATTCGATCCCGAACGATCCGGAAACCCCGTTCGTCACCTCGGGCGTCCGCATCGGCTCCCCGGCCATCACCACCCGCGGCTTCAAGGAAGCCGAGGCCATCGAAGTGGCCAATATGGTCGCCGACGTGCTGGACAATCCGAACGACGACGCGCTGATCGCCCGCATCGCCGAGAAGGCCACCGCGCTGTGCCACCGTTTCCCGGTGTACGCCAAGTAATCAGCCGGCTCGCCCGGATGCATAAAAGCCGCCCGCAGGGGCGGCTTTTTCTTTGCCAGGGCCGGCTCGAGCCATGGCCGGCGGTGCGGGCGGGCGGCATTGCTGATAACATCCAACTATTGCAACCCACAGGATTATTGTCATGAAATGCGCGTTTTGCGGCAACTCGGACACCCAGGTGATCGACTCCCGCGTCAGCGAGGACGGCAGCAGCATCCGCCGCCGTCGCCGCTGCCCGGCCTGCGACAAGCGTTTCACGACCTTCGAGACTGCCGACGTGCGCATGCCGCAGGTGGTGAAGACCGCGGGCCACCGGTCCGAGTTCGACATCGAGAAAGTGCGCACCAGCTTCCTGCGTGCGCTGCACAAGCGGCCGGTGTCCACCACGCTGGTGGACGAGGCGATAGACCGCATCTGCCACAAGCTGCTGCAGCTAGGCGAGCGCGAGGTCAGCAGCCGGCAGATCGGCGAGATGGTGATGAACGAACTGGCGCGGCTGGACAAGGTGGCCTATGTCCGTTTCGCGTCGGTTTACCGCAGTTTCCAGGATATTTCCGAATTCACCGACGCGATCAAGGAAATCCAGAAGTCCTCGCATTGACAGTTCGTTGGCCGCTTGATTAGCTTTGGAAATTTAATTGTCATTTCTAGAGACGCCATGACCGCCATTGCCCAGACACGCGTTGCCCTGCTGCCGCCCGACGTTGCCTACGCCGAGCGGCTGTTCGCATTGATAGACGATAGCCGCGAAACGCTGCGGACTTGGCTGCCTTGGGTGGATGCCGCCCGCAGCGTGGAGGATAGCCGGCAGTTCCTGGCCGGCGTCGCCGAAGGCGCGCGCAGCGGCTCGGCCTGCGCGTCCTGGCTGATAGGGTTTGACGGCGAGCTGGCCGGCTGCATCGACATCCATGGCATCAGCAAGCTGCACCGATCGGGTTTCCTGGGCTATTGGCTGGCGGACCGTTTCGTCGGCCGCGGCGTGATGGGCGAGGCCGCGGCACAAGCCCTGGATGCGGGTTTCGGCGCGCTGGAGTTGAACCGGATCGCCATCCTGGCGGGCGTGGACAATACCCGCAGCCGCGCAGTGGCCGAGCGCCTGGGCTTCATCCGCGAGGGCGCGCAGCGCGAGGGGCTCCATCTGCATGGCCGTTATCATGACGCCTGCCAGTACAGCATGCTGGCCGGCGAGTGGCGGGCGCGGCGATGAGCGCGGTGGAGATCCGCCCGCCGGAGCCGGCGCGCGACGCCGAGCGAATCTACGCGTTGATCGAACGCCACCGCGGCACCTTGTCGCAATGGTTGGCGGGCATCGTCAGGCCGCAATCGGCGGCGGACACCGAAGCCTTCCTGCGCTTGCAGGCACAAGGCAATGACGAGGGACGCTGCGCGCACCGGGTGATTCTGGCGGATGGCGAAATCGCCGGCATCTGTTCGCTGCACGGCATCAGCGCCGCCCATCGCTATGCCCGCCTTGGCTACTGGCTGGCCGACAGCCACGTCGGCCGGGGCGTGATGTCGCAGGCGTTGGCGCTATTGCTGCGCCACGCCTTCGAAGACTTGGGCCTGCACCGGCTGGAGCTGGGCTGCGCGCCGGAGAATCTGCGCAGCTGCCGCGTCGCCGAGCGGCTGGGTTTCCGGCTGGAGGGGGAGCTGCGCGACCGCTTCTGGAATATGCGTTGCTACGGCCTGCTGGCCGATGAGTGGAAGAATCGAACATGACGGACTATAGCGCCGACGACTACCTGTACATGCAGCGCGCGCTGCGCCTGGCCGAGAGCGCGACGCGCCGGGCGGCGCCGAACCCCGGCGTCGGCTGCGTGCTGGTCAACAACGGCCGGGTGGTGGGCGAGGGCGCGACGCTGGCGGTGGGGGGCGACCATGCCGAAATCCAGGCGATCAAGGACTGTCTCGCGCGGGGCGAAAGCCCGCGCGGCGCCAGCGCCTACGTGACGCTGGAACCGTGTAGCCACCATGGCCGCACGCCGCCGTGCGCGGCGCGCCTGATCGCCGAAGGCGTCGCGCGGGTGGTGGCGGCGATGGTGGACCCCTATCATGAAGTGGCGGGCGGAGGCATCGCCATGCTGCGCGCGGCCGGCGTCGAGGCGTCGGCGGGGTTGATGGAGGCCGAGGCGCGCTGGACGCACCGCGGCTTCCTGTCGCGCGTCGAGCGCGGCCGGCCCTGGGTGACGCTGAAGGCCGCCTCCACGCTGGACGGCAAGACCGCGTTGCTGAACGGCCGCAGCAAATGGATCACCGGGCCGGAGGCGAGGATGGACGTGCAGCGGCTGCGCGCCGCGCATGGCGCGATCCTGACCGGTAGCGGCACCGTGCTGGCCGACGATCCTCAATTGACCGTGCGCGAGCTGCAGGTGGCGGCGCAGCCCTGGCGGGTGGTGCTGGACGGCGATTTGCGCACCGATGCCGGCGCGCGCGTCTACCAGGATGGCGGCGCATTGCTGGCGAGCTGCGAGACGGACGAGGGCCGCTTGGCCGCGTTCCGCGAACGCGGGGTGGATGTCCTGGCGCTGGCGCGCCGCGATGGCAAGGCCGATCTGGCCGATCTGCTGGCGCAACTGGCCGGGCGCGGCGTCAATGAACTGATGGTGGAGGCCGGCGCCGGCCTCAACGGCGCCATGTTGCGCGCCGGGCTGGTGGACGAGATCGTGCTGTATCTGGCGCCATCGCTGGCCGGCGACGCCGCGCGCGGCTTGTTCGCCTGGCCGGCGCTGGAGGATCTGGCCGACAAGATCGAGCTGGATATCGCCGACATCGGCAAGGTGGGACGGGATCTGCGGCTGGCGCTGCGTCCGCGCCGCGTTTAGCGCCGCCTGTCCTCCTGCCGGCTCCGGCTGCGTTATCGCTATCGGAGGCGCGGCGTTTCCGCCGCCATGGGAGAGTGCGATGGTTGCGAGGGCTGGGGCATGAATCCCCGCGAGGCGACGCTGGATGCCTATCTGAAGCTGATTGCCCGGCTGGGCGCCGACGACGGGGTGGTGGCGGCGCGGCGGGAAATGCTGGTGCGTTTGCTGGCCCGGCTTGCCGGCGCGAAGCGGACTTCCGGCGATTATCACGCCCATGTCGGGGGCTTCGTCGCGGATTGCGGGCAATCCGAGCGAGTGCTGGCCATCACCTGCGCCCGCGAGTTCTATTATTTCTGGCTTGACGACATGAAGAAAATGGTGGAAATGACGGCCCGCGCCGGCTTTTCCATCCATAACCCGGATTTTCCCTGGCATGGCGATTTCAACGCGCTGCTGGGCGCGATGCGCGAATCCGGCTTTTCGCGTTTTCCGCCCTCGCTGGGCCTGTATCTGGGCAAATCGTTCGAAGACGGCGCCGGCGAGGCCGATATCCTCCAGCGCGAACATCTGCTCAAGGCCTTGCTTTTCCTGCTCGATCCCCATCCTCCCACCTCCAGCCATTACCGGATGGCGGTGGACGCGCTGTTACAGCATCTGGCGGACGCTGCTGCCAGGCAACAGCTGCTGGCGCTGGTGCGCGAGTATTTCGGCTACTGGCAGTCCTTCCCTTTTTCCCATCATCGGAAAAGCGGGGCGCGGTGAAGGATTTTGGTGAGTAAAACTCATCAGTTGCTTTTGTGCCTGCCATGCGCGTTGCGCTTTCCATCCTTTGTTCATATGGATGAATTCCCATGATTGACCCGCTAGGCTGGCGATGTGAACATGCGTTTTCTACACAAAGGAGAATGCGATGGGACATCAGACGGCCTATCAGAGCCTGACCCGCACTTTTCAACGGCTGCATCATTTCGGCCATTTGGGTTCCATCGCCAGCTGGGATCAGGCGGCGATGATGCCGGCCAAGGGCAACGAGGCGCGCGCCGCCGCCCAGGCCGAGCTGCAGGTGCTGATGCATCAGTTGATCACCGCGCCGGAGCTGGCGCAGCAGTTGGCCAGCGCGGAGCGGGAGGATCTGGACGAGTTGCAACGCGCCAATCTGCGCGAGATGCGCCGGGAATGGCGGCAGGCCAATTTGCTGCCCGCCGAGCTGGTGGAGGCCAAAACGCTGGCCGCCGCGCGCTGCGAGCATGCCTGGCGCAGCCAGCGCAAGAATAATGACTGGCGGGGGTTCCTGCCCAATTTTCGCGAGGTGCTGAGGCTGGCGCGGCAAGAGGCGGCGCTGCTGGCCGAGGCTAACGGCGTCAGCCGTTACGACGCGTTGCTGGACAAGTACGAGCCGGGCGTGAAGAGCGCCGAGATCGCGCGCATCTTCGACGACGTGAAGACCTGGCTGCCCGGCTTGATCTCCCAGGTCCGCGCCAAGCAGGCCGGCGAGGCGGTGATCCGGCCGCAGGGGCCGTTTCCGGTCGAGCGGCAACGCGAATTGGGCCTGGAAGCGATGAGGCTGCTGGGATTCGATTTCGACGGCGGCAGGCTGGATGTCAGCGCCCACCCGTTCTGCGGCGGCGTGCCCGAGGACGTACGCATCACCACCCGCTACCGCGACGACGATTTCGTCCAGAGCCTGATGGGCATCATTCATGAGACCGGCCACGCCCGCTACGAACAGGGCCTGCCGCGAGATTTGCTGTCGCTGCCGGTCGGCCGCGCCCGCTCGATGGGCATACACGAGAGCCAGAGCCTGTCGTTCGAAATGCAACTGGGTTGCAGCCGCGGCTTCCTGCAATTGCTGGCGCCGATGCTGCGCTGCCATTTCGGCGCTCAGCCGGCCTTCGACGCCGACAACCTGGCCAAGCTGTTCACCCGGGTCGAACCCGGCTACATCCGCGTCGACGCCGACGAGCTGTGCTACCCGGCGCACGTGATCCTGCGCTTCGAGATCGAGCGCGCGCTGATCGACGGCGAGATCGAAGCCGAAGACGTGCCGGCGCTATGGGATGAAAAGATGATGGCCTACCTGGGCGTGGACACGCGCGGAAACTACCGCGACGGCTGTCTGCAGGACATCCACTGGACCGACACTTTCGGCTATTTCCCCAGCTATACCTTGGGCGCGATGTACGCGGCGCAATATTTCGCGACGCTGCGGCGGAGGGAGCCGGGGCTGGACGACAAGATCGGCCGGGGGGAGCTGGAGCCGGTGTTCGGCTGGCTGCGCGAAAACATCTGGACCCAGGGCAGCCGCTGGACCACCGAGGAACTGGTCAGGCGCGCCACCGGCGAAGCGTTGAATCCGGCGCATTACCGCGCTCATCTGGAAGCGCGCTATCTGGGCTAGCCGCAGGAGGCCGGAGCCGTTACAGCCCTTTTCGACACGCGAACAAAACCCCTGATCCCGCGTTGCGCCTCCTTGTCGTACCACTGGCATTGCTTGCGTCGGCGCGCCTTGGCTCAGCTTCTCTGCGAGGCTTTGTCGGCGGCGCTTAGTCTTGCCGCAGCAGGAAGCGTTCGACTTCGGCAGCCATTTGTTCCGGTTTCTCCCATTGCAGCATATGGCCGGCGCCGGCGATCGTGGCCTCGCTGAGGCGGGCGAAACAGGCGCGGCGCTGGTCCAGCGTGGCCATCACGTCGCTGACGACGGGGTGGCCGAACGGCTGCTCGCCCAGCAGCCACAGCACCGACGCGGTGATGCGGCGCCAACAGGCCATCGCCTCCTCCAGCCGATACAGCACTGGGTTGACCATTTTATGGCGCGGGTCGGCGCGGTAGACCACGCCGCCGTCTACCGGCCGGGTCAGCTCCGCGGCCAGCCAGCGCGCCCGCTCGGGCGTCAAACCCGGATTGCGGGCGATCAGCTTGCTCGCCGCCTGCTCCGGGCTTTCCATCGGTTCGAACCCGATTGCTTGGCTGGTTTCCCGCAGCCAGCGGCCGTAACGGCCTGGCGCCTCGGCCGGCCGGGTGGGGTTGAGGCCGAAGCCTTCGGCCAGCACCAGCTTCGCCACTCTTTGCGGGCAGACGCCGGCGTAGATGCCGGCGATCATCGATCCCATGCTGTGTCCCAGCAGGTTGACCGGCTGGTCCGGCGACAGTTGGCGCAGCAGATCGTCGAGGTCGGCCAGGTAGTCGGGGAAATAATAGCTGCCGTCATTCCATTGGCTATCGCCGAAGCCGCGCCAGTCGGGCGCGACGACCCGCCACTCTCCTTGCAGCGCGTCCACCATGAATTGAAACGTGGCGGAGCTGTCCATCCAGCCGTGCAGCAGCACCAGCAGCGGCGCGTCGTCGTCGCCCCAGCGGCGCAGGTGGCAGCGGCGTTGATTGAGCGTCAGGTATTGGCTGGAGGAGGGGGGCATGTCGGGCGGGTTCCGTTCGGTGCGCAGCCGTTCAGTCTAACTGCGCGATGTCGGAGCGGCTAGTGGCGGCTCGGGCATTATTGGCAATGAAAATGAAAATGTCATTGTGGTTTGCCTTTTCTTTTGAATTTGGCGTATATGTTAAATTAAAAGTTTAAAATGTTGTTAAATTGATGCAAGAATGCGACATGTCATTACAGCCATGACAAACTGTTGTATTGAAAAAAATCCTTTTCTATCAATGGATTGTTTTTAATCTTTGTGTAAATGCTCGAGTAATAGGATATTGAAAGTTATGTCTTATTTGATTTAACCTTACGTCCATATCGCAGCTAAACCGCGCAAGCGGAGGTTCCCGGCAAGGGATGCCAGATGCGATGAAGCTGAGCATTGTCCAGCCATGGAAGGCGAAAGACGGCTGTTTTCAACGACGTCCGCCGCCGATCTTCAGGGTTTTGCCCGCCTGTTTTTTCAATCTGATGACGAACGACTGTCAGATGGCTTTGATTAGATTTGATGTATTTTGTGAAATCTGATTATTGCTTTGTTGAAAATTGGCGGCGGCGAAGCCGGCTTCGGACAGGCTCGGCGCCGGAACATCTCAAGTGCAGGCAGGGATCGCAAGATTGCCGAAGATGCCTTGACTTGTCGGACAGCTCTTCAACTTCTGCCCCCTGCGGGCAGGCAATCGGGCAAATGCACTGCCTGCAATTTCAACGGAGACTATTAAATGAAACAGATCGTAACCGCAGCTTTGATCGGCTTGGGCGTGTACTCTTCCGGCGCCATGGCCGCTGACGGCAAAATCACCGTCACTGGAAACATCGTTGCCCAGACCTGCACCATCGCCGGCACTTCCGGCTCCAACGTCACCGTGAACCTGCCGACCGTGGGCGCTTCCTCGTTGGCCAGCACCGGCCAGACCGCCGGCGCCACCCCGTTCGCGATCAACCTGAGCAACTGCCCGTCCAGCCTGAAGAGCGCGCAGACCCGCTTCGAAGTGGGCCCGACCGTGAACCCGACTTCCGGCAACCTGCTGAACAGCACCGGCGCCGGCTCGGCTTCCAACGTTGAAGTTCAGCTGCTGAACAACACCTTCAACGCCATCAACCTGAGCACCAACGCCAACTCGCAGCAAGTCGCCATCAGCGGCGGCGCCGCCACCATGGGCTACTACGCCCAGTACATCGCCACCGGCGCGGCTGGCGCGGGTTCGGTGAACACCAGCGTTCAGTACTCGATGACCTACCAGTAACAGGCGTCATCCGGCAGGCGGCCCGCGAGCCGCCCGCCGGCATCTTTTGCATGGAGGCGGGTTAGGAAATGAAACAAGCAGTATGGCGAGGAGCGCTCGCCCTGGCGATCGCCGGCTCGGTATGGACCAGCGCGGCCTCGGCCGGCGTGGTGATTTCCGGAACCCGCGTCGTGTACAAGGCGGAAGACCGCGAAGTGACCGTCAAGGTCAACAATCCGGGCAAGGAACCGTCCCTGGTGCAGGTGTGGGCCGACAGCGGCAACGAGAAATCCGTTCCCGACACCGCCGACGCGCCTTTCCTGATCATGCCGCCGATTTTCCGCGTGGACCCGGCCAAAGGCCAAACCTTGCGCCTGACCTTCACCGGCGCCGATCTGCCCAAAGAGCGCGAGTCGGTGTTCTGGCTGAATGTGCTGGATGTGCCGCCGCTGCCGAAGGCCGGCAACGAGCAGCGCAATTTCATGCAAGTGGCTTTCCGTTCCCGCATCAAGCTGTTCTATCGTCCCGCCGGCCTGCAGGGCACGCCGGACGATGCAGCCGACAAGCTTTCCTGGACTTTGCTGCCGCAGGCCGGCGGCAAGGGCTACATGCTGCGCGCGTCAAACCGCGCCGCGTACAACGTCTCGCTGAACCGGGCGATGCTGCTGGTGGGAAAGCATGAGTACGAAACCGACGGCGGCATGGTGCCGCCGGGCGGCAGCCACGACTTCGCGCTGAAGGACTTGAAGCTCAAGCCGGACGCCGGCGCGAAGCTCACCTACGAAAGCATCAACGATTACGGCGCCCCAGTCATGCACAGCGCGCCCTTAGCTCCCTGATAATTCCAGCGTAGGCCTGCCGGGGCTGCGCGCTCCCGCAGGAGACGATCTAGCCATGAAGCACTTGATGACACGACAGTCCGATAACAGCTGGGCCCTTAGCCCGCTCAGCTTGTTGATTTTCGGCTTGTTCGGCGGCCAGGCTGCCTTGGCGGATACGTCCGCGGCGGAAAACGCCGCGCTGGGCGATGTGCAATTCAATCCAGTCTTCATCAATCAGAATTCCAACGGGAAAAAAGTCGATCTTTCCCGTTTCAACCAGATGGGCGGGGCTTTTCCCGGCAATTACCGCGCCGACGTCTACGCCAATGCCGTCTGGATCGGCCGCCGCGACGTGCAGATGAAGGAGCTGGCCGAAGGCAAGGTGCTGGCCTGCTTCAACCGCGCGATGATGGACGAGCTGGGCGTGGACTTCGCCAAGGTGGGGAATGCGGCCGGCGTCCCGGGACGGGATGAGCCCGCCCGCTGCGTCGACATCGCCGCGGTGGTGCCCGGCGCATTCTCCAGCTTCAACAGCTCGGATCTGCGCCTGGATGTCAGCATTCCGCAGAAATACATGCGGGCCCAGGCGCGCGGCTACGTCGCGCCCGAATACTGGGACGCCGGCGCGCCGTTCGCCGGCTTCCTCAATTACAACGCCAATGGCTATCGCTACGACAACGGCGGCGCCGGCAAGTCGACGCAATATTATTTCGGCGCCAACGCCGGCCTGAACATCGGCTTGTGGCGCTTCCGCTATAACGGCTCGCTGACGCAGCAGGACAGCGGCAACGGCCGGAGCCAGCGCAACTACCAGGGCGCGTCCGCCTATACCCAGCGCGATGTGACCGACTGGCACTCGGTGTTGACCCTGGGCGATTACTTCACGCCCTCCGACATGTTCAGCAGCGTGCCCTTCCGCGGCGTGCAGCTGAGCTCCGACGACCGGATGTTGCCGGAGTCGATGCAGGGTTACGCGCCGGTGGTGCGCGGCGTCGCCGAGACCAACGCCAAAGTATCGATTCGCCAGAACGGCAATCTGATTTACGAGAACGTGGTGCCGCCGGGCGAGTTCAGCATCGACGATCTCTACAACACCGGCTTCTCCGGCGACCTGGAAGTGACGGTCACAGAGGCGGACGGCCGCGTGCGCAAATTCGTCGTGCCTTACGCCGCCGTGCCCCAGCTGCTGCGCGAGGGACAATCGCGCTATGCGATCACCGCGGCGCAATGGCGCGACAACTCGCTCAACAAGCGGCCCGATTTCGTGCAGGCGACCTACCAGCGCGGCATCAGCAACAGCCTGACCCTGTACGGCGGCCTGATCGCCGCCGACCATTACCAGTCGGCGCTGTTCGGCTCCGGCGTCAATACGCCGCTGGGCGCGCTGGCGCTGGATGTCACCCAGTCCTGGGCCAGCAATCTGCCGTTCAACGCCAGCGCCGCCAATATGCAGGGCCAGAGCTATCGGGTGACCTACAGCAAGCTGATGGAGTCGACGCGCACCAACTTCACGGTCGCCGCCTATCGCTTCTCCACCGATGGCTATCTGGAACTGCGCGACTACGCCAACCTGATCAACCAGGTCGGCGTGGTTTACCGCGCCAAGAACAAATTCCAGCTCAATGCCGACCAGCCGCTGGGCGATGGCCGCGGACAATTGTTCTTCACCGGCTCCACCCAGGATTACTGGAATCAGAAGGGCCGGGATCTGACTTACCAGCTGGGTTACAGCAACAGCTTCAAGTCGGTGAGCCTGAATCTGTCCGCCGGCCGCACCCAGGATTCGACCGGCCGCATCGTCAACCAGTACATGCTGAGCCTGTCGATGCCGCTGGGCCGCGAGCCGTATTCTCCGCTGCTGAGCACCAGCGTCAGCGGCAGCAGCGATCGCAGCGGCAACGCGCAGATCAATCTGAGCGGCACCACCGGCGAATTGCGCAACCTCAGCTACAACGTCTACGCCAGCGGCAGCCGCAGCAGCGCCGGCGCCAACAGCAGCGGCGGCGGCGGCAGCGTGCAATACGCCACCTCGGTGGCGACGCTGACCGCGGGCGCGAGCTCGAGCGGCGGCAACTCCCAGGCGAATGCCGGCATCAGCGGCGCGCTGGTGTTCCATCCGGGCGGCGTGACGGCGGCCCAGTCGCTGGGCGAATCCTTCGCCGTGGTCGAGGCGCCGGGAGCCGAAGGCGCGGCGGTGAGCAACACCAACGGCGTGCGCGTCAACAAGAACGGCTACGCGGTGGTGTCCTCGCTGATGCCGTACCGCCGCAACGAGATTACGCTGGATCCGAAGGGCATGGATCAAGACGTGGAATTGCAGGAAACCAGCGTGCAGGACGCGCCGCGCGCCGGCGCCATCGTGATGCTGAAATTCAACACCCAGCAGGGCAAGCCGGTGATCGTGACGCTGAAGCGTCCGGACGGCAGCCATCTGCCGGTGGGCGCGACGGTCAGCGGCGGCGACGATTTCCTCACCATGGTGGGCCAGGGCGGCCGCGCCTTCCTGCGCGGCGTGGAAGGCAAGCCGCTGACGGCGAGCTGGGGCAGCGATGCCGGCCAGCAATGCCGTTTCAGCTACCAGTTGCCGCAGAAGACGGGCGATGCGGCCTATATGCGGACCGATGCCGTTTGCGAGCCGCTGTGATGTTTGGCGCGAGCCACTAGAGATACCGGGAAAGCGATAGGAAAATGAAGAAACTGATCTGCCGCGGAATATATGGATGGCTGCTGGCGCTGATGCTGGCCATGCCGCTGACCAGCCATGCGCTGGGATGCTGGAACGGCAGCAACAGTTCCGGCAACGTCACCTCCACTTTCAATCTGCCGGGCAATTTGTTTGTCTCCGCCAACGCGCCGGCCGGCACCATCATCTGGCAGTCATCATTGCAGAATCTGAGCCTGTACTGCTCGCAGAGCATAGGCGAGAACGTGTATTTCTGGGTGAATCCGAAGAGAGTGGCTTTGGCCCCCGGCTTGCAGATCGGCATCATCTTCAACGGTCAGACTTACACCCAGAGCAGCGGCGCTATCGATACCGGCATCTATGTGCCGAGGGGCGGTTCCGTCAATCGGGTCTTGCAGTATTCCATCGTGTTGCTGAAGACCACTGGCGCGCCGTCCAGCGGGACTTCTTCGGTCAACCAGTATTCGGTATTCCAACTGGACGGCATCGGCGGCATCAATGCCGCGCCCGGCATCAACTTCAATCAGCTGATCAACGGCAGCGTCACCTTCACGCCCGGCGGCACCTGCGATCTGAGCGCGAACGGGCAGTACACGGTGAATCTGCCCACGGTGGCCAGCGGCCAGTTCGCGTCGGTGGGCAGCGCGCTGTCCCGCTATGCCTTCACCATCACGGCCGCCAATTGCTCCACCGGCGTGAGGACGGCGACTTTCCGCTTCTCGGGCACGGCCGACTCGAACAATCCGGTGCTGTTCGCCAATACCGGCGGTTCGGCTCAGGGCGTCGCCATCAACTTTGGCAGTTCGGCCGACGGCGCCAATATCGGCGCCAACAACACCAACAACACCCGGGTGGTGAACGTGCAGTCGCAGATGGCGCAGCTGGGCGTGTTTGCGGAGTACATGCGGACGGCCAACGTGGTGGCGGGCAGCCTGCAGACGGCGATCACGATCGACATGTTGTACCAATAGCCGATCAGTCTGCGGCGACAATGAAAAAAGCCTTCGGCCAAATGGCCGAAGGCTTTTTTGCGTGGTGTCGGGTCAGTTGTAGACGATGGTGACCAGTTGTCCGTTGCTTTGAGCGGTCGAGCCGGCCATGTTGACGGCGGCGATGCTCAGCGACTGGGTATTGTCCATGCCGGAGCAGGATTGCCCGGACGCCATTTTGCGGGCGGCCTGGTATTGGCGGGGATTTTGCGCGTAGCTCAGCAAGGTGCTGCTGTTCTGGGCGCAAGGTTCCTTGACGATGGAGCCGCTGAAGTTGACGGTGCCGCCGTTGGAGGCCATGGCAAAGCCGGATTGCAGAGCGGCCAGCGCTGCCAGAGTCAGTATGGCTTTTTTCATTTGAGTCTCCCTGTTGGCGGCCCGCGAGCTGTTGTTCGTGGGTTTATAAACAAATTATTTAAATTAATTCGTTTATATTTAATTTGTTCTGTTAGGCAAAGTATAGGCATAGGAATTGTAAACATCAAGCCTATGTTTAATTGAATTATTAATAATAAAAATTTAAAAATAGCGAGCTGGCCGCAGCGCGCGGCTTTGATTGGCGCCGCGGAGGGCGGCTTTTCGGCAGGGATAATTTCAAGTTATTGCATTTTTGCGGGATTGCTTGATTTTTGGCTGTTGCCGGGGAACGACGGAGGGGCTGGCGCGCGAGCCATGGCATTTCTGGGAGGTTGATGCCGATGGCATGGAGGCAAAAGCCCCCTCGGTGGAGGGGGCGGCCGCGGGGGCAAGGTGCGGTGGCGATGGGGTGTGCTTAAGGTTCAGTGGCGATGGATGTCGTTGCGAAAGGTTTCCTTCAGGAACAGCAGGCTTACAACAAGGCTGACGGCGTAGACCACGATCGGGTACCACAGGCCGTACAGGATGTCGCCGGTATAGACCACCAGCGAAAAGGCGACGGTCGGCATCAGCCCGCCGATCCAGCCGTTGCCCAGGTGATAGGGCAGCGACATCGAGGTGTAGCGGATGCGGGTGGGAAACAGTTCCACCATCATCGCGGCCAGCGGGCCGTAGGTCAGCGCCGAGATCACCGACAGCAGCACCAGCACCAGGATCACCATCGCGTGGTTGATCTTGGCCGGGTCAGCCTTGTCCGGATAACCGGCGGTTTTCAGCGCGTCCTGCAGCGCTTTCTTGTCGAAGCCCTGTTGCACGGTTGCGCCGATGTGGACTTCGGTGACGCCGGCCGGCGCGGCTTTTTGCTGGTAGGGCACGCCGCTCTTGGCCAGCAGCGCCTTGGCCTGGTCGCACGGGGTGTTCAGCTTGGCTTTGCCGATGGGGTCGAATTGGAAGTGGCAGCTGGCCGGGTCGGCCACCACCGTCACCGGGGCGCGGGACTGGGCTGAGGCGACGTCCGGGTTGGCGTAGGCGGTCAGCCAGCTGAAGGCGGGGAAGGTCAGCGCCAGGCCCAGCGCCAGGCCGGCGATCAGCACCGGCTTGCGGCCGATGCGGTCGGACAGGTGGCCGAAATACAGGAACAGCGGCGTGGTCAGGATCAGCGACGCGATCAGCATCAGGTTGGCGGTTTGTGGGTCGACTTTCAGGATCTGCGTCAGGAAGAACAGCGAGTAGAACTGCGCGCAGTAGAAGGTCACCGCCTGGCCGCCGTTGAAGCCGAACAGCGAGATCAGCACCACTTTCAGGTTGGCCCAGTTGCCGAAGGCCTCGCTGATCGGCGCCTTGGAGTGCTTGCCCTCGGCCTTCATTTTCAGGAAGGCCGGCGACTCCTGCATCGACAGCCGGATCCAAGTGGAGATCGCCAGCAGGAAGATGGACAGCAGGAAGGGCAGCCGCCAGCCCCACTCGTTGAAGGCGTCGCCGGTGAGCTTGCGGCAGGCCAGGATCACCAGCAGCGACAGCAGCAGGCCGGCGCCGGCGGTGACCTGGATCCAGCTGGTGTAGCCGCCGCGCTTGTGGTCCGGCGCGTGTTCGGCCACGTAGATGGCCGCGCCGCCGTATTCGCCGCCGATAGCCAGGCCCTGCAGCATGCGCAGCGACACCAGGATCAGCGGCGCGGCGATGCCCAGCGTGGCGTAGCCGGGCAGCATGCCCACCAGGAAGGTGGACAGGCCCATGATGACGATGGTGGCGAGGAAGGTGTACTTGCGGCCCACCATGTCGCCCAGCCGGCCGAACACCAGCGCGCCGAACGGCCGCACCACGAAGCCGGCGGCGAAGGTCATCAGCGCGAAGATGAAGGCGGTGGTCTCGTTGACGCCGGAGAAGAACTGCTTGCCGATGATGGCGGCCAGCGCCCCGTACAGGAAGAAGTCGTACCATTCGAACACCGTGCCTAGTGACGAGGCGAGTATCACCTTGCGCTCGGCGCGGCTGATGCCGGCGGTGGAAGCCGCCGATGCGATGCTGTTGCTCATGTCCAGGTCTCCTTTGCGGGTGGGGACGGCGTCCGTATCGGCGCCGCTTGCTTGTTGTCCTGCTCTATCATCTGCGCCGCCTTGGCGGCGATCATCAGGGTGGGGCTGTTGGTGTTGCCGGAGGTGATGGCGGGCATGATGGACGCGTCCGCCACGCGCAAGCCGGCGATGCCGCGCACCCGCAGCCTGTCGTCCACCACCGCCAGCTCGTCGCGGCCCATCTTGCAGGTGCCCACCGGGTGGAAGATGGTGGTGCCGATCCGGCCGGCGGCGTCGATCAGCTGCTCCTCGCTCCGGTACTGCAGGCCGGGCCGGTATTCCTCGGGCAGGTAACGCGAGAGAGCCGGCGACGCGGCGATGCGGCGCGTCAGGCGGATCGCCGCGGCAGCGACGCGCTGGTCTTGCGGATGGCTGAGATAGTTGGGCTGGATCAGCGGCGGCGCGTCCGGGCGAGCGCCGCCGATGGCGACATGGCCGCGGCTCTCGGGCCGCAGCTGGCACACCGAGGCGGTGAAGGCGGGGAACGGGTGCAGGGGCTCGCCGAAGCGTTCCAGCGACAGCGGCTGCACATGGTATTCCAGATCCGGCGTGGCGACGTTAGGGCCGCTGCGGGCGAAGGCGCCGAGTTGGCTGGGCGCCATCGACAGCGGCCCGCCGCGCTTCCACAGGTATTCCCAGGCCATCGCCAGCTTGCCGCTCCAGCTGGCCGCGCGGCGGTTCAGCGTGGAGGCGCCTTGAACCTTGAACACCAGCCGCAGTTGCAGGTGGTCCTGCAGATTCGCGCCGACGCCGGGCAGAATACGCAGCGGCGCAATGCCATGGCTCGCCAGCAAGGGCGCCGGGCCGATGCCGCTGCGCTGCAGCACAAGGGGAGAGCCGATGGCGCCGGCGGCGAGGATGATCTCGCCGCGGCAGCGGGCCTGCAGCGGCATTCCCTGTTGCATAAATGCGATAGCGGCGGCGCGGCCGTTTTCCAGGATCAGCCGGTCGGCCTCCGCGCCGGTCAGCACCGTGAGATTGGCGCGATCGCGGATCGGCCGCAGGAAAGCGCGCGCGCTGCTCCAGCGCCAGCCGCCTTTCTGATTGACCTCGAAGTAGCCGCAGCCGGCGTTGTCGCCGGTATTGAAATCGTCAGTCGGAGCGATGCCCTGCTCGGCGGCTGCGGCGCGGAAGGCGTCCAGTATCTCCCAGGACAACCGCTGCCTCTCCACCCGCCATTCGCCGCCATGGCCATGCAGCGGACGCGCGGCGTCGAAATGGTCTTCCATGGCGATGAAGTGGGGCAGCGCGTCGCGCCAGCCCCAGCCGCGGTTGCCCTGCGCCTCCCAGTGATCGTAGTCGGCGGCCTGGCCGCGCATGTAGATCATGCCGTTTATCGAAGAGGAGCCGCCCAGCACCTTGCCGCGCGGGTAGCCCAGCGAGCGGCCGCCTAGCCCGTCTTCCGGCGCGGTGCGGTAGCACCAGTCGGTGCGGGGGTTGCCGATGCAGTAGAGGTAGCCTACAGGGATGTGGATCCACGGGTAGTCGTCGTTGCCGCCGGCTTCCAGCAGCAGCACGCGTTTGTCCGGATCGGCGGACAAGCGGTTGGCCAGCAGGCAGCCGGCGCTGCCTGCGCCGACGATGATGTAGTCGAATTCGCCGCTGAGCATGGCGGGATGCTCCGGTCATGTCGTTGTCGTAGCTGGCATCTAAACCGAAGCGGAGGCCGCTGGGAATAGCCAGCGGGAAACAACGTATGTTAATTTTTTAACAGGCGGCGGCGAATTGGCCGCCGTTTTCGTGTGCAAACGCACAACACCCATCGCGGGGAGGACCATGTTCGACTGGAACGATGTCCGCTTTTTCCTGGCCTTGCAACGCAGCGGCAAGCTGTTGAGCGCGGCGCGGCAGATGGGCACCACCCATGCCACGGTGGCGCGCCACATCGCCGCGCTGGAGCGGGTGCTGGGCCAGCCGCTGTTCATCCAGCAGGCGGACGGCTACATGCTGACCGCCGCCGGGCGCCAGTTGCTGCCCTTGGCCGAATCGCTGGAGAACACCGCTTCGCAGATGCTGGACAGCGGCAGCAGGGGCCATGCCGAGGTGAGCGGCGTGGTGAGGCTGGGCGCGCCGGAGGGGCTGGGCGCGCTGTTTCTGGCCCGCCACATGCCGGCGCTGATGGCGCAGTATCCGGGATTGGAGATCGACCTGGTGGCGGTGCCGCGCTTCGTCAGCATCACTAGCCGCGAGGTGGACATCGCCATCGCGCTGGAGCGGCCGCAGGCCAATATGGTGGTGACGCGCAAGCTGACCGATTACTGCCTGGGCTTGTACGCCACGCCGGCCTATCTGGCGGGCCATGCGCCGATACGCGAGCGCGAGGATCTGAACGGCCATGCCATCCTCGCCTATGTCGACGACCTATTGTTCACCCGCGAGCTGATGTACCACCATGGACTGTGCCGCCATCCCAGCATGCCCTTGCGCAGCACCAGCGTGGTGGCGCAGAAGGAGGCGGCGCTGGCCGACGGCGGCATCGCGGTGTTGCCTTATTACACGATTTACGATGATCCGCGGCTGGCGCAGATCCTGCCCGAGCTGCGCATCGTCCGCTCCTACTGGATCAGCGCGCGCAGCAACATCCGCCGCACGCTGCGCTACCGGGTGGTGTGGGACTACGTGGTGGACTTGTGCCAGCGCATGCAATGGCTGCTGTTGCATGAACCGCAAGATCGATCAATCGAAACCGCCTAGGCTATCCGCATGAGACACGCATACCGGCAATTCGGCCCAGGCACCTTGTACACGGTGCGCCTGCTGCGCGCGCTGGATTATCTGTGGCGCCATCTGGACGAGCCGCTGCTGCTGGACCGGCTGGCGGAGGAGGCCTGCTTCTCGCGGTTTCACTTCCATCGGCTGTACCGCAACCTGATGGGCGAAACCGTGATGGAGAGCCGGCAGCGCATGCTGCTGCATCGGGCTGCCGGCGAGCTGGGGAGGGCGGACAAACCGCTGGCCAGGATCGCGGCGCGGGCCGGCTTCGCCAGCAGCGCCGCCTTCATCCGCGCCTTTGCCGGCCGCTACGGCGAGACGCCGGGCCGCTACCGCCAGCGTCGTCTCATGTTTCTCAATCAAAGGGAGAGGACCATGCGTCAGGTAGAGATTGTGGAAAAGGATGCCGTCAGGGTGCTGATGCGCCATCATCGCGGACCGTATATGGAGATCGGCCAGGCCTTCGACGCGCTGCGCGCCGTCCAGGGGCCGCAGCAGGACGGCGACCCGCCGGGGAGAAGCTTCGGCATGTATCTGGACGACCAGGCGCAGACGCCGGCGGCCGACTGCCGATCCATCGCCTGCGCCACCATGCCGGAAAGACTGTGGGACCGGCAGGTGGATGGTTTCGAGTGGGGCAAGATTCCAGCCGGGCGCTACGCGGCCCTGCTGCATACCGGGCCCTATGCGGAGCTGGAGGAGAGCTGGGACTGGCTGTACCGCCACTGGCTGCCGGCCAGCGGCGAGGTGCCCGGGGACACGCCCTGCGTGGAGGAGTATCTGAATGCGCCCTACGACACGCCGCCGTCCGAGCTGAAAACGCTGCTGCTGCTGTCGCTGGCCTGACCGGGCCTGCGCGCTAAAAAAGCCCGCGTTGTGAAACGCGGGCTTTTGTCCGACCAGGCGAACCGGCTTAGCGGTCCACGTGGTAGTTCGGCGCTTCCTTGGTGATCTGCACGTCGTGGACGTGGGATTCGCGGATGCCGGCCGAGGTGATTTCGACGAACTGCGCCTTCTGGTGCAGGTCGGCGATGGTCGGGCAGCCGAGGTAGCCCATCGACGAGCGCAGGCCGCCCACCAGCTGGTGGATCACCTGGGAGATCGGGCCCTTGTACGGCACGCGGCCTTCGATGCCTTCCGGCACGAACTTGTCTGCGGCGTTGGAGCTGTCCTGGAAGTAGCGGTCGGCCGAGCCCTGGCTCATCGCGCCGAGCGAACCCATGCCGCGATAGGACTTGTACGAACGGCCCTGGAACAGTTCCACTTCGCCCGGGGCTTCTTCGGTGCCGGCGAACATGCCGCCCAGCATCACCGCGTTGCCGCCTGCGGCCAGCGCCTTGGCGATGTCGCCGGAGAAGCGGATGCCGCCGTCGGCGATCATCGGCACGCCGGTGCCCTTCAGCGCTTCAGACACGTTGTGGATGGCGGTCAGCTGCGGCACGCCGACGCCGGCGACGATGCGGGTGGTGCAGATGGAGCCGGGGCCGATGCCGACCTTGACGCCGTCGGCGCCGGCCTTGACCAGATCCAGCGCCGCCTGGGCGGTGGCGATGTTGCCGCCGATCACCTCGACATGCGGGAAGTTCTGCTTGACCCAGCGCACGCGGTCCAGCACGCCTTGGCTGTGGCCGTGGGCGGTGTCGACCACGATCACGTCCACGCCGGCCGCCACCAGCGCCTTGACGCGCTCTTCGGTGTCGGCGCCGGTGCCGACGGCCGCGCCGACGCGCAGGCGGCCCTGGCTATCCTTGTTGGCGTTCGGGTGTTCGCTGGTCTTGATGATGTCCTTGACCGTGATTAGGCCCTTCAGCTCCCAGGCGTCGTTGATCACCAGCACGCGCTCCAGGCGGTGCTTGTGCATCAGTTCGCGGGCTTCGTCGATGCTGGCGCCTTCCTTGACGGTGATCAGGCGCTCGCGCGGGGTCATGATGGAGCCGACGGTCTGGTCGAGACGGGTTTCGAAACGCAGGTCGCGGTTGGTGACGATGCCGACCACCTTGCCGTCTTCGATCACCGGCAGGCCGGAAATCTTGTACTGGCGGGTCAGCAGCACCAGATCGCGCACCAGCATGTCCGGCGCGATGGTGATCGGGTCTTTCACCACGCCGCTCTCATAGCGCTTGACCTTGGAAACCTCGGCGGCCTGCTTCTCGGCGCCCATGTTCTTGTGCACGATGCCGATGCCGCCTTCCTGAGCCATGGCGATGGCGAGGCGGGCTTCGGTCACCGTATCCATGGCGGCGGAAACCAGCGGCAGGTTCAGGGTGATGTTGCGAGTAAGTTTGGTGCTCAGCGCTACGTCGCGCGGCAGAACTTCAGAATGGGCCGGGACGAGGAGGACGTCGTCGAAGGTGTAGGCTTTCTCGATGATGCGCATCGCATTTCCTTAGGCGGCAAAGCCGCATTATACCGGATCGTCAACTGTTCTGCAAAAACAGCGTAATGCGGCGTTTTGCGCGGCCAGGAGGCAGGCTTTACAATCCGGATATAAAGCGATGACAGCGGCGGGATGGTGACGATGAAGTCTTTTCTAGTATGGACGATTTTGGCGGCGTCGCTGATGCCGGCCCTGGCCGCGGCCGAGGTCTACACCTGGACCGACGCCAACGGCAACAAGGTGTATTCCGATCAGCCGCCGCCCAGCGTGAACGCGCGGCGGATGAACGTGCGCGCGCAGCCGGCGCCGCCAGCCTCCGCTCCCCAGGCAGAGAAGAAGGCGGAAAAGAAAACCGACAACAAGGCGGTGGCGTCCGACAACGCCGCCATTTCCGCGGCCAACGCCAAGATCAAGGAGCAGAACTGCAAGTCGGCGCAGACCAATCTGTCCACGCTGCAGCTGAACGGCCGCATCCGCATGCCGGGCTCCACCGCGCTGGCCACCGACGCGCAGCGCAACGAGCTGATCCGCCAAGCCCAGAAAGACGTCCAGACCTGGTGCGCCAAATAGTGTCCAAGCCCGCATTCGATTACCAGAACGTATTGCAGAACCTGCCCGCGCTGCCCGGCGTCTACCGGATGCTGGGGGAGGGCGGCAAGGTGCTGTACGTCGGCAAGGCGATAGACCTGAAGCGCCGCGTCAGCTCCTATTTCCAGAAGAGCGACCTCAGCCCCCGCATCCAGTTGATGGTCAGGCAGATCGCCAGCATCGAGACCACGGTCACCCGCACCGAGGCCGAGGCGCTGATTCTGGAAAACAACCTGATCAAGGCGCTGGCGCCGCGCTACAACATCCTGTTCCGAGACGACAAGTCCTATCCTTATCTGATGTTCAGCGGCCACGCGTTTCCGCAGATGGCCTATTACCGCGGCGAGCCGAAGAAGCCCAACCAGTACTTCGGCCCCTATCCCAACGGCTACGCGGTGCGCGAGAGCATACAGATCCTGCAGAAGGTGTTCCGGCTGCGCACTTGCGAGGACGCGGTGTTTGCCAACCGTTCCCGCCCCTGTCTGCTGTATCAGATCAAGCGCTGCTCCGCGCCCTGCGTCGATCATATTTCCAAAGACGAGTACGCGGCCGACGTGGCCAGCGCGGTCGCCTTTCTCAACGGCAAGCAGAGCGAACTGATAGGCGCGCTGACTGAACGGATGGCCGCCGCCGCCGAGGCGATGGAGTTCGAGCAGGCGGCGGAGCTGCGCGACCAGATCCAGGCGTTGGCGCGGGTGCAGGAAAAGCAGTTCGTCGCCAGCAACCAGAGCCAGCAGGACTGCGACGTGGTGGCGGCGCGGGTGGGCGACGGCATGCCCTGCGTCAATCTGGTGATGATACGCGGCGGCCGCCACCTGGGGGACAAGAGCCACTTTCCAGTCGGCGGCGAGGCCGACACCAAGGAGGAAATCCTGCAGGCCTTCGTCGCCCAGCATTACCAGCACGCGGCGGTGCCGGCCGCGCTGGTGGTCAACGGCGAGCTGGACGAAGCCCTGCAGTCCTTTCTGCAGACCCGCGCGGGCCGCAAGGTCTACATCGTCGGCAATCCGATAGGCGAGCGCCGGGTATGGCTGGAGATGGCGGAGAAGAACGCCGATCTGGCCATCCAGCAGAAGCTGGGCAGCAAGGCCACCCAGACGCAGCGCCTGGCGCAGTTGAACGAGGTGCTGGAACTGGAGGACGCGGGCCGTTTCGAATGCTTCGACATCAGCCACACCATGGGCGAGGCGACGGTGGCCTCCTGCGTGGTGTACGACAAGGGCGCGATGCAGCCCACCGAGTACCGCCGCTTCAACATCACCACCGCTTCGCCCGGCGACGATTACGCCGCGATGCGCGAAGTTCTGTCACGCCGCTACGGCAAACTGGCGGAAGGCGAAGGCCGGCTGCCGGACGCGGTGTTCATCGACGGCGGCAAGGGCCAGGTGGGCGTGGCGCTTGAGGTGATGGGCGAATTGGGGCTGAATTTGCCCATCGTCGGCATCGCCAAGGGCGAGGAGCGCAAACCCGGCCTGGAAACGCTGATCCTGCCTTACCTGGAAAAGACGCTACAATTGCGCCAGGATCATCCGGCGCTGCATCTTATCCAGACCGTGCGGGACGAGGCGCACCGCTTCGCCATCACCGGCCACCGTGCGCGCCGGGCCAAGGCGCGCACCGCGTCGACGCTGGAGGAGATTCCCGGCATCGGCGCCAAGCGGCGCCAGCAGCTGCTGACCCGCTTCGGCGGATTGCGCGGCGTGGCGGCGGCCAGCATGGAGGATCTGGCGCAAGTGGACGGCATCAGCCAGACGCTGGCGGAAAAGATTTACAATGCGCTGCATTGACGATTGAAAACGGCGGGCGTCCCTGATCCAGGCTCGGGGCGCCGGCCGGCGTTGTTGACGAGCCTGAAGCGACAAGACCAAGACCAATGCCCTTCAATTTGCCGATATTACTGACTTGGCTCAGGGTCGCCCTGATCCCCATCTGCGTGGCGGTGTTCTTCCTGCCGGACTCCATTCTGCTGCTGCACAGCCGCAATATCGTGGGGGCCGGCATTTTCGCATTGGCGGCCGCCACCGACTGGCTGGATGGCTATCTGGCGCGCAAGCTTGGGCAGACCTCGGCCTTCGGCGCCTTTCTCGATCCGGTGGCGGACAAGCTGATCGTCGCCGCGGCGCTGATCCTGCTGGTGCAGATGGGCCGCGCCGAGGGCTGGATGGCGATGATCATCATCGGCCGCGAGATCACCATTTCGGCGCTGCGCGAGTGGATGGCCGGCATGGGCAGCCGCAGCAGCGTGGCCGTCGCCTATATCGGCAAGCTGAAAACCGCCGCCCAAATGCTGGCGATCACGCTGCTGCTGTACGACGGCGAGTTGCTGCCGGGGCTGGATGCCCGCGGCTTGGGAAATTTTTCCATGTACGTCGCCGTCATATTGACTTTGTGGTCAATGGTTTATTACTTGCAGATGGCCGCCAAAGAGTTCGCGGGTAAAAAAATAGACGTTTGAGTGTTGACAGCCTCAAGCAAATCTCTATAATTCGCAGTCTCTCGCCGCCGCTGACGAAGCAGCAGCGAGATCAAGCAAAGCGTTGTAGCAAGTTACGCAGCGCGGGAATAGCTCAGTTGGTAGAGCGCAACCTTGCCAAGGTTGAGGTCGCGAGTTCGAGCCTCGTTTCCCGCTCCAGTAGCCTGAAACAATTTGTGATGCGGGAATAGCTCAGTTGGTAGAGCGCAACCTTGCCAAGGTTGAGGTCGCGAGTTCGAGCCTCGTTTCCCGCTCCAAAAATAGTTTGAAACAGTCTGCAATGCGGGAATAGCTCAGTTGGTAGAGCGCAACCTTGCCAAGGTTGAGGTCGCGAGTTCGAGCCTCGTTTCCCGCTCCAGCATCAGACTTGAAACAATTTGCATGCGGGAATAGCTCAGTTGGTAGAGCGCAACCTTGCCAAGGTTGAGGTCGCGAGTTCGAGCCTCGTTTCCCGCTCCAAAATTCAGATTGATCAGATATAATCTGGTCGATTCGCCGGTTAACGGCGGGGTAGCAAAGTGGTTATGCAGCGGATTGCAAATCCGTCTACGCCGGTTCGATTCCGACCCCCGCCTCCAGATATAACCCCGTAAATCCAAGGATTTACGGGGTTTTTCTTTTTCATCCCATACACTTGAAATTGCCAGGCTCGATGGTTTTTCCTTTCTGCATCATTCATCAGCAGGAAAGGCGATAAGCCGCGCGCGGCTTGATCGGGATTTCCGCGCGGAGCGGGCGGTCTGACCGGACAGGACATATCGCATCACGCGCCGGAGGGCGGAAGGGAAAAGAATGGCGAATCGCAGACAGTTTTTGTGCCGGACCGGGATGATCGCCGCAGGCGGCGCGCTGCTGGCGGCTCCGGCCGTAAGGGCGCAGGGAGAAACGGGGGCGCTCTGGATCGATGAATCGCATGCGTCGGCCAACCAGGATTCCCGCGTCCGCACCCTGGTGCTCCATTATACGGCGGAGGACTTTGCGGCTTCGCTCAAGCTGCTGACGGACGCGCAGTACCGGGCCAGCGCCCATTACCTGGTGCCGGATGCCGCAACCCTGGCCGCGAAGCCCGCGGTTCTGAGGCTGGTGCCGGAGAAGAGGCGGGCCTGGCATGCCGGCGACAGCTATTGGCGCGGCGAGCGCTATGTGAACGGCAGCTCGATAGGCGTGGAGATCGTCAACCGCGGCTATCCGTCGCCGCAGCAGGACGACTGGCCGCCGACGTTGCGGGACTGGGTGGCGTTTGACGACGCCCAGATCGCCCTGGTGGGTAGGCTGGCGGCCGACATCATGGCCCGCCACCGGATCCCGCCGCGCAACGTCGTCGGGCATGCCGACATTTCGCCGGGCCGCAAGGTGGATCCGGGGCCGAAGTTTCCCTGGGAGAGGCTGTACCGGGAGTTTGGCGTCGGCGCCTGGCCCGACGAGAACGATGTCCGCCGTTTTCTGTCCCGCCGGCTGCCGACGGACGCGTCGGATTGGCAGGAGCGTTTGACGGCCTATGGCTACGATGCGCCGGAAAGCGGGGCATGGGATGCCGAAACGCGGGCCGTCATCGCGGCATTCCAGATGCACTTCCGGCCCGCTCGCTATGACGGGGAGCCGGATGCGGAGTCGTCGGCGATTCTCGACGCGCTGCTGAGCAAGTATGCCGGACGGGTGCCCGAGGATGAGGAAGCGGGCCATCCATGAGACGAAAGGCCGCCAGTGCCGGCATTTTGTTTACAGTCCATTAACGGTTACGGATGTTACGTTTCTTGCGGTTTACGCTGGCCGCCGCGGTTTGTAACTTGGCGGGGCTTTCCCAATCGGGACCAAGCGCCGCGCGGAGAGGCCGCGTCGGCCGCCATGTCCCCGCACCGGAGTTCCGCGATGATGCGATCCCTGAAATTTCGAACCTTGGCAGGCGTGCTCGGCTGCCTTTCCCTTGTTCCGGCCGCGGCTTTGGCCGCCAATGACGGCGGCGGCGCCGACCTCGGCAAGGCGGTGGAAGCGGTGATTCCGCCGCTGATGAAGGCCAACGACATTCCCGGCATGGCGGTGGCGGTGCTGGCAAACGGCGAAGCCCGCTACTTCAACTATGGCGTCGCCTCCCGGGAGAGCGGCCAGGCCGTGACCCAGGACACCCTGTTCGAGCTGGGCTCGATCAGCAAGACCTTCACCGGCATTCTGGGCGGCTACGCGCTGGCGCAGGGCAAGCTGTCGCTGGATGACAAGGCCAGCCGCTACCAGCCCGAACTCAAGGGCAGCGCTTTCGACCGCATTTCCTTGTTGCAACTCGCCACTTACAGCGCCGGCGGCCTGCCGCTGCAGTTTCCGGATGCGGTCGCCGATCAATCTTCGATGCTGGGCTATTACCGCGCCTGGAAGCCGGGTTACGCGCCGGGCGCGAGGCGTCTGTACTCCAATCCCAGCATCGGCTTGTTCGGGCATCTTGCCGCCCGCAGCCTGGGCCAGCCTTTCGATGAGGCGATGCAGCGGGGGCTGTTGCCCAAGCTGGGTTTGAGCCATACCTTCATCCATGTTCCGGCGGCGGAGCAATCGCGCTACGCCTGGGGCTATTCCAAGGCGGGCAAGCCGGTGCGGGTAGGGCCGGGGGCGCTCGACGCGGAGGCCTATGGCATCAAATCCAGCGCGGCCGACATGCTGAAATACCTGGCGATCAACATGTCCGGGCGGACGGAGCCGGCGTTGCGGCGAGCCATGGATGCCAGCCACGCTGCATATTACCGGGTTGGCGATCTGCATCAGGGCCTGGGTTGGGAGGGCTATCGCTACCCGCTCAGCCTTGAGCGTTTGCTGGCGGGCAATTCCAACGAGATCGCATTCCAGCCGCAGCAGGTGGCGTGGCTGAATCCGCCTCGCCAGGCAGGCGCGGACATGCTGCTGAACAAGACTGGCTCCACCAACGGTTTCGGCGCTTACGTGCTGTTCGTGCCGGCGCGCAAGGTGGGCATTGTGATGCTGGCCAACCGCAACTACCCCAATGCCGAACGCGTCCGGGCGGCTTATCGGATCTTGTCGGCGCTGGATCCGTCGTTGGCGCATGCCGGGAGGTCGTGATCTGGCGGGCGCTTGTTGGCCGCCATTATGACTGTTCTTTTGATCAGGGTTGTCCGAATTTTATGCGTTTATAATTTTTTCATACAAGGACAGTCATAGTTTAGATTCATCAGGCCGGCATGCCGAAGCATCGCCGGCCTGTTGCCCGGCATCCTGCGCCGAATGGGCTCATCGCGCCGAGGGGGAGTTCCGGTATCCGCCGCAGAGGCGGGTTCGCGGCAGTGCAACCTCAGGAGGAAAACGCCATGGCCTCGGTCAACCAGTTCGCTTACGTTCCCGGCACCAGCACCTACAAATTCGCCTATGGCGGATCCATTCCCAACATGCCCGTCGTCAACATGCCCGCCGATACCAATTGGCTGCGCTGGGCGATGCTGAACGACGGCGAGTATTACCGGATGTATTTCTTCAAGGGCAGCAGCGCCAACACGCTTTACCAGGCCGCGTTCAACCCGGCGAGCGGAGCGTACGAGTTCGGCTACAACTCGATCAAGGAGCTGCTGATCACCGGCGCGCCGGCCGATGCCGACGCCAGCAGCCTGGCGATGCTGTACGACAGCGGCACCAAGACCTATCGGCTGTATCTGCGCCGGCTGGGCGCGCCGACGGTGCTGTACCAGTTCGGCTTCAATCGGGAAACCAGCCGCTATGAATACGGCTACAACTCGATTCCCACGCTCAACGTGGCGAAGGCCCCGAACGATACCGACTGGCATCGCTGGTCCATGCTGTTCGACGGCAACGCTTACCGCCTGTACGCGTTCAAGGTGGGCAGCGTCGATACCTTCTATCAGTTCGCCTACAACCGGCAAACGAATCAATACGAGTACGGCTTCGATTCGATCCCGGTGCTGAATCTGGTGGACATACCGGCCAACAGCAACCTGACCAGCATGGCCATGCTGTTCGGGCAGGGCGACTACCGCCTCTACTTCCAGACGCTTTGACGCGCGGCAGGGCGTGGCGGGCGAGATTCCCGCCGCGCGCTTGGATGCCGGATCAGCTGCCGGTCACCACCAGCATCAGGCGGATTTGTTCCGGCGAATCCGCGGCCGGCAGTATCCGGTAACAGTCCCGCCCGCCGGCGCCCGCGCCGCCCTCCAGATGGCATTCCAGCACATTGCAGACGTAGCTCAGCACGGCTTGCCGCATGCTTAGCAGCTCCTCGGCCAGCGACAGCTCGACATAGGGCATGAATTGCTCGTCGGCCTGCGCCCGGGCGGGAAGGCCTGCCTTGCTCAGCAGGCCGGCGATCCGGTCGGCCTGCTGAATGATGTGCTGCCGCGCGTAGAGCGCGTCCAGCTGGGCGCGGTATTGGTCCGCCGCGTGTCTGACCAGTTCGGCATACAGGCTCATCGTTCACCTCGCGTGGAGGAGCGCGGATCGCGCCGGGATGCCGGGAATCTGCGCCGGGATGGGGCTTCATGCTCTAGGTGTAGCCGCTGGCGAGGCGGCGTCGGTCAGCCTCTTGGACAGTTTTTCCTCTTTCACAGGCTCGAGGCGGCGCGTATCACCGCTTTTTCGCGCCGATCGCGGACTTGGTCGATCCGCCGCCGCGCAGCGGCCAGCACTTCCGGGCTGGCCAGTTCCGGCCGGCCGGAGGCGAACGGCGGCGCCGGCGCGTATTCCAGCGTCAGTTGCACCGTCTGCGCGAACTCGGGGCCGGCGATTTCCGCCATCAGGGTCAGCGCCATGTCTATGCCGGCGGTGACGCCGCCGCCGCTGAACAGTTTTCCATCCACCACCACCCGGTCCGGGCAGGGATGGGCGCCGAAGGCCGCCAGGCTGTCCAGCCAGGCCCAGTGGCAGGCGGCGCGGCGGCCTTTGAGCAGGCCGGCCGCGCCGAGCAGCAAGGAGCCGGTGCAGACCGAGCTGAGGTAATCGGCGCCGGCGGCGAGGCGGCGCAGCTGTTCCAGCAGCTCGGCATCCTCCATTGCTTCAATGGTGCCCAGTCCGCCGGGGACGCACAGCAGGTCGCAGCGTTCGATGTCGGCCAGCCGGGCGATGTCAGCGAAGACGACGCCGCCGTCGGCGCGGATGTCGCCGCCCCGGCTGGAGGCCAGCAGGCAACGGGCCCGTGGGAGCTTGCTCAGGAATTCCAGCGGACCGGTGAAGTCCAGCTGGGTGACGCCCGGATACAGCGCGAAAACGATGGTATAGGGGTGGTTCATGATGCCTCCCGGCGGTGATTGACCCCGCAATCATCGGCCGGCTATGCTGTGGCGAAAATGACTAAATTCCAACTTTTCATGCCATGACGCGAGACATCGCCATCCTGTTGTTCGACGGTTTTCAGCTATTGGACGCGGCGGGGCCGATCTCCGTTTTTGAATGCGCGCTCCACTATCGGCCGGGCGCGTACCGGCTGACGCCGCTGACCGTGGCCGGCGGCGCGGCGCGCAGCTCCTCAGGCATCGCGCTGGAAAGCCGGCCGCTGTCCGCGATGCCGGCGCCGGACACGGTGCTGGTGGCCGGCGGGGAGGGCGCGCCTTCCGCGCTGGGCTGCGGGGAGACGCTGGCCTACCTGCGGCGTTGCGCATCGGCTTCCCGGCGCGTGGTCAGCGTTTGCACCGGCGCTTTCCTGCTGGCGGAGGCCGGCTTGCTGGATGGCCGGCGCGCGACCACCCATTGGGCGCATAGCGGGGAATTCTCTCGCCGCTATCCGGCGGTGGCGCTGGATACTGACCGCATCTTCATCCACCAGGGCAACATCTGGACCGCGGCCGGGGTCAGCGCCGGCATCGATGTGGCGCTGGCCTTGGTGGCGGAAGACATGGGCGAGGAGATCGCCCGGCGTTGCGCGCAGCGGCTGGTGGTGTATTACCGCCGCCCGGGCGGGCAGTCGCAGTTTTCGTCGCTGCTGGAGATGCAGCGTCCGGACGGACGCTTCGCGGCTTTGTTGGACCAGGTGCGGCGGAGCTTGGATGGGGCTTGGGACGTGGAGTCGTTGGCTGGGTTTTGCTGCCTGAGTCCGCGCCATTTCTCGCGGCTGTTCCAGTCCGAGGTGGGCATGCCGCCGGCAAAGGCGGTGGAGCAACTGAGGGTGGAGGCCGCGCGCGCCGCGCTGGAAAGCGGCGAGCGTTCCATTCAGAAGGTGGCCCGGCTGTGCGGCTTCGGCGACGCGGAGCGCATGCGCCGCAGCTTCTTGCGGGTGCTGGGGCGGCAGCCGTCCAGCTTGCTGCGCTCGCCGGCAGACGAATGACTCAATGGCGAGATCGCAGCAGGCGTCGGGTTTCGTCCGCCAGTTCGCGCTGAGCCGACGCCAGCAGCTTCATGTCCAGATCCTGGATGGCCAGCTGCTGCGCCTGTTGCTGATTGATGGTCAGCAACTGTTGCTCGCGCAACTGCAAATGCGCGATTTGGGTTTGCAGCGCCGCGCTGCGGCCGAACTGCAGGTCGAGCAGCTGCAGCGGAAACAGCAAGGCGAGCGCGGCGGCGGCGAGCCGGAGCGGCGCGTACGGCGTCATGCCAGCCTCCTCGCCCTGTCATGGGCGGCGGCCAGGCGGGCGTCGTACAGGCTGTCCAGCCAGGCGGGGCCCTGCCGGATGCGCGCCGTCGCGCGCCAGCGGCGTTCGCGCAGGGTTTGCAGCAAGGCGGGGCGCGCGCCCAACAGCCGGACCAGGCCGTCCAGCTGGCGGGCCTCGTTCCTCTCCATTTCCGTCCGGAACGACCGGGCGTCGGCATAGCCCAGCTCCTGCCAGAGGAAGCCGGGCAATCGGTACAGTCCCCAGAGGCAGGACTCGACGGCGACCGTTTCCCCCGCCACGGCGGCCAGCCGCCGGAAACGCTCCCATTCCGCGGATGGGTTTTGATAGCCGCCGCGGATGGGCTTGCACAGCTCGGGATGGCGGCTGGCGATGCGATTGGCGTCCAGGCCGGCCTTCAAGGCTTGGCGATAGGCGATATGGCGCTCCAGCAGGATGCGCGCGCTGCCGTCGGGCAGGAAGCCGCCGTCTTCCGCCTCGGTCTCGCAGAAAGCCTTCAGGCTGGGGGGCGGCAAGCGCAGGCGGTCGGCGGCATCGAGCAGATCCGCCTCGCGAAGCCGACGCGGATCGCGCAGGCCGCGCAGCGCCGCCTGCGTGGCGTCGCCGGCCACGCCGTTGACCACCAGGCCGGCGCGGCGTTGCAGCCGGGCCACCGCTTGTTCAGTGGCCGTTCCATACCATCCATCCACCTCCAGCCTGGAGCCCTGGCTGTTGAGACGGATTTGCAATTCCCGCACCTCCTGGCCGTGCGCGCCCTTGCCCAATGCTTGCATGTGGTTTCTCCGCAAATGGATGCGGGCCGGCATGGCCGGCGCGCTGCTGTGATTGGAGGCCAGTTTAGAAAGCGGCCGGCGCAGGCCGGCAGGGGAACCATGTCAGTGGCGGGGTGGGCGAGAGGGCGAGAGGGGCTCGCATTACGCGGGGGAGGGGCTTTGCCGGGAGCGGGCATTTGGCGGCGGCAGCCGCGCCGGAATCGGCCCGGGCGCTGATTCTGTATCGCCTAGGCTGAAATGAATAAGGAGGCGAGTAAATATATTGATAATGATTCAATGCGGAAGTGTGGTGAAATTCGTCAGTATTTGATAGGCATCGCCAAGGCGTTTTTATCGGAGGGTTATTGATACCGCCCATATACCTAAGATATTGACCGGAAAAACAGCTATTTAGTCGTCATTTGCATATCATCCATTGTTAATCGAGATGATTTTATGCGCGGCGCATTGCCGCCGATTGGCATTTGCCTGCCGCAGCGTTGACAGCTCTGGCCATTGCCGTTAAAGTGCAGCGTCTCATTGGCAGGCAATGCTTTAAAATCAAATCGTTGCCGCTGATAAAACGCGCTGCTAAATCATATCAAGACGAAATAAGCTGAATAATCGGCCGATTCGCAAGCGGCGGGTGATCATCCTGCACTGCCTGGGATGCGATATTTAAAATGCATTGTCAGCCCGCGTTGCGCTGGGCTACAATTGCCCGCTTTGCTGCTGCCCCGGTGGTGAAATTGGTAGACACAAGGGACTTAAAATCCCTCGGCTTCGGCTGTGCCGGTTCGACCCCGGCCCGGGGCACCATCAGCAATCCGGCCGCGGAAACCGTTTTGTCCCTATGCGGGCAGATGGCGGCGTTCATCTTGCTGGATTAAAATTCACATCCTGGCGACGCCGTCGTCTAACTGGACAAGTGGCCGGTTGCACCACGCCTCTTGATTGGGCAGCATGCGCTGTCTTTGCATCAACGGATCTAGATTGAAGTTCATGAAGCCAAATACTGAAACGGCACTCGGTGCTGCTCTCAAGTCTGCAGTCCAAAGCTTGTCCAAGAAAAAGCAGACCGAGATGATCGCGGACCACATCTACGGCAAGTTTGACGTGTTTCGCCAGTTCCGGCCGTTGGCGCTCGGCATTCACGAGAGCCTGATCGCGGCGTTGTCGCAGTTCGATCCGGCCCTGATTTCCCGCGTGGTGGCCAACCATTGCCGCAAGCCGCGCTACCTGAAGTCGCTGGCCCGCGGCGGCAAGCGTTTCGACCTGAACGGCAAGCCGCAAGGCGAGGTGAGCGCCGAGGAGAAGCGCGCCGCCGAGCTGCAGATGCAGCCGAAGAACGCCCCGGCCGCCGAAGCCGAGACGGCGCCGGTCGAGGCCGCCGCTCCGGCAGCGGTCGACGCGGTTCCCGCCGTGGCGGAAGCCGCGCCGCAGCAGGATGGCCAGACCGAGTCCTGATCGATTCCCATTGCGGAAGAAAGCCCTGTCGACCGACAGGGCTTTTTGCATTCCGGCTACTTGAAATGCGGCCGAAAGCCGCCATCTGCCCGCTATCGCCAACCTCAATAACATTGACGACCATGAGTGCACAGAAAGAAACCCTGGGTTTTCAGACCGAAGTCAAACAGCTGCTGAAGCTGATGATCCACTCCTTGTATTCCAACAAGGAAATCTTCCTGCGTGAGCTGATCTCCAATGCGTCGGACGCGGCCGACAAGCTGCGCTTCGAGGGCCTGGCCAAGCCGGAGCTGTTCGAGAACGATCCCGAGCTGAAGATCCGCATCGCCTTCGACAAGGACGCCCGCACCGTCACCATCGCCGACAACGGCATCGGCATGAGCCGCGACGAAGTGGTGTCCCACATCGGCACCATCGCCAAGTCCGGCACCAAGTCCTTCTTCGAGCAGCTGTCCGGCGACGAGAAGAAGGACGCCCACTTGATCGGCCAGTTCGGCGTAGGCTTCTATTCCGCCTTCATCGTCGCCGACAAGGTGACGCTGACCACCCGCCGCGCAGGCGAGGCCGAAGCGGTGCGCTGGGAGTCGCAGGGCGAGGGCGAGTACACGCTGGAGAGCGTGGAAAAGGCCGAGCGCGGCACCGAGATCGTCCTGCACCTGAAAGAGGGCGAGGACGAGCTGCTCAACGATTGGAAGCTGAAGGGCATCGTCCGCAAGTACTCCGACCACATCTCCATCCCGATCGAGATGAAAAAGGGCAGCGGCTACGGCGAGGACGGCGAAGTGGTGGTCAGCGACGAGCTGGAGGCGGTCAACTCCGCATCCGCGCTGTGGACCCGCTCCAAGAGCGACATCACCGAAGAGCAGTACCAGGAATTCTACAAGCACGTCGCCCACGACTTCACCGACCCGCTGGCCTGGAGCCACGCCCGCGTCGAGGGCCGCCAGGAGTACACCGAGCTGTTGTACATCCCGTCGCGCGCGCCGTTCGACCTGTACGACCGCGAGCGCAAGCAGGGCGTGAAGCTGTACGTGCGCCGCGTCTTCATCATGGAAGACACGGAAAAACTGATGCCGCACTACCTGCGCTTCGTGCGCGGCGTCATTGACAGCAACGACCTGCCGCTGAACGTGTCGCGCGAGATTCTGCAGGAGAGCAAGGACATCGACGCCATCCGAGCCGGCTGCGTGAAGAAGGTGCTGGGCCTGCTGGAAGACCTGTCGGCCAACCAGCCGGAGAAATACGCCGCCTTCTGGAAGGAGTTCGGCCAGGTGCTGAAGGAGGGCGTGGGCGAGGACTTCGCCAACAAGGAACGCATCGCCAAGCTGCTGCGCTTCGTCTCCACTGCGTCGGAAGGCGCGGAGCCGACCGTATCGCTGGCCGACTACATCGGCCGGATGAAGGAAGGCCAGGACAAGATCTACTTCATCACCGCTGACACGCTGGCCGCCGCCAAGAACAGCCCGCACCTGGAAGTGTTCAAGAAGAAGGGCGTGGAAGTGCTGCTCTTGACCGACCGCGTCGACGAGTGGGTCACCGGCTCGCTGTTCGAGTTCGACGGCAAGGCGCTGCAATCGGTCGCCAAGGGCGCGCTGGATCTGGGCGCGCTGGAGGACGAGGCCGACAAGGAAGCGCAGAAGCAGGTGGAGGAAGCTTCCAAGCCGGTGGTGGAAAAAGTGCTGAAGGCGCTGGGCGAGCAGGTGAAGGAAGTGCGCGCCACCGCCCGTCTGACCGAAAGCCCCGCCTGCCTGGTGGCGGGCGAGCACGACATGAGCGCCCACCTGGAGCGGATGCTGAAGGCTGCCGGCCAGAAGGTGGAAGGCAGCAAGCCGACGCTGGAGATCAATCCGGAGCATGTGCTGGTGAAGAAGCTGGCCGGCGAAGCCGACGAGGCTCGCGCCGCCGATCTGGCCCAGGTGCTGTACGACCAGGCGCTGCTGGCCGAAGGCGGCAAGCTGGAAGATCCGGCCTCCTTCGTCAAGCGCATCAACAAGCTGATGCTGGAGCTGTCGGCCTGAGCCTGTCCGCATAGATCCCGAGAATGAACCGCCCTTTCGCAGGGCGGTTTTTTTATTGCCATTGTCCTAATATGGGATTCCCCGCAATGGAACCAGGAGAAGGCGATGGGCGAGACGAGAGCGTTGCCGGGCGTGTATCCCTGCCTGTGCTACGACGACGCGGCGGCGGCGATGGAATGGCTGGAGCGGGTGTTCGGCTTCCAACGCCGCTTCGCGGTGATCGAGGATGGCCGGGTGCATCACTCGGAACTGAGCCTCGGCAATGCGGTGATCATGGTGTCCAGCCCCAAGCCGGAGCAGCGGTGGATCGGCGCGGGCGGCCTGTCCGGCCTGGCTCAGGCCCTGTGCGTTTACGTGGAAGACCCGGCCGCGCATTACGAGAGGGCCAGGGCGCAGGGCGCCGAGATCGTGCAAGCGCTGAAAGGCGAGGACTACGGCGCCCTCGGCTATCTGGCGCGCGACCTGGAAGGCCAGCAATGGTATTTCAGCGACTATCTGCCCGGCGAATACTGGGAGTCCTGAGCCGGTAGTGCGCAGTTTTCCGGCGCGTGGCATCATGCCATTTTCATTTTAAAGACAGAGCCATGGCCGCGCCGCTGCGATTCGCCACTGCCACGCCGCTGTTGCTGCTGATCGACATGCAGCAGGCGTTCGACCATCCCGGCTGGGGCCCGCGCAACAACCCCCAGGCGGAGCGAGTGTGCGCCGGCTTGCTGGCGGCGTGGCGCGAGCGCGGCTTGCCGTTGATCCATATCCGCCATGACTCTGTCGAGCCCGATTCCACTTACCGGCCGGGCCAGCCCGGCCATGCGTTCAAGCCGGAGGCCGCGCCGCTGCCCGGCGAGACGGTGATCGGCAAGCAGACCAACAGCGCTTTCATCGGCACCGGACTGGAGTCCTTGCTGCGGGAAAACGGCTGGCTGGAGCTGGTGCTGGCGGGCGTCAGCACCAGCAACTCGGTGGAGGCGACCGCGCGGATGGCCGGCAATCTGGGTTTTTCCGTCTGGCTGGCGGAGGATGCCTGTTTCGTTTTCGACAAGACCGACTGGCGCGGCCGCCATCGCGGCGCCGACGAGGTGCACGCGATGAGCCTGGCCAATCTGGACGGCGAGTATTGCCGCGTCTGCGGCAGCGCCGACATCGCTGGCCGCGATTGGCAATATTGCCGGCGCCGCGTGATCGCGGGCCGGCGGCGCGAAGGCTAAGATGCCGATCCCGGAAGCTTTGTCATTGTCATCATGTTGAGACTCACCGTATCCCACACCCTGCCGGCGGGCGAGCCGCAAGCCTTGGATCGGCAGGCGCTGCAACAAGCCTTGCAATGGCAGCCCGGCTTGCCGGCCGAGGCGCATGTCGACAGGCTGCGCCGCCCTCTAAGACGGCTGGATGAGCAGCCTATGAGCCTTGCTGACAGGCTGCACACGCTCAGGGCGTTGTTCGAGGCCTGCCTGCCGCTGATGTGGCGCGGCGCAGGGACGGAGAGCGACCGCGCCTTGCGCGGCTTATGGCGCGAGCTGCACGAAGCCTGCAAGCTGCTGGCCCAGGCCTGCGCCGCGCGCCGCGCCGGCCGCTTCAGCGACGGCGGCTTGCTGCGCCAGGCGCTGGGGCTGGCGCTGGGCAGCGCCTGGCAGCTGCAGCGCGGCCACGCGCTGGGATACGCGCCGTTGTTTCCCGGCTTCTGGCAGGACAGCCATCAGCTGTTCGCCGAAGCGCGCCGCCGCGGCTGGGAGGGCCGGGTCGCCATCGACGGCCAACCGTCGCTGGGCGCCGGCTACCGGCAGATGCTGCTGCTGGGCATCACTTCCAGCAACCGGCTGGATCCGGCGCGGCAATCGCTGCTTCTGGACTGGATCGCGGGCCATGGCCAGGCGCTGCGCCTGGAGGGGCCGCCGAAGAGCGGCGTTGAGGTGGAGGGCTGGCTGGTGTCGGCGGAAGCGGACAGCCCGGGCCGCTTCGCCGCCATCGCAGCGGCGGAGACGGCCGGCGGCTACTGGCGGGTGGACGCCGCCGACGTGGCCCGCCGCCTGCGGGCGGCCGCCCACGCGCGCGCCGACGAATTCTCCGCCGCGCAGTGGCAGTTGCTGGGACGTTTGGAACAAGAGTGGAGCCGGCCGCCGCAGCGCCGCCATCTGCGGCGCAATCAGCGCAACGGCCAGCGGGTGATTGTGGTGGGCGGCTTCGACGCTTGCTGGCGGCTGGCCGAAGAAGGACGCCTGCCGGACGATGTCGAGACCGGCGAGCTGCTATTGGGCAATCTCAGCCCGTCCGGCATGCGCCTGTATGGCGATTGTCCGCCGGGACTGCTGCAGGCCGGCGCGCTGGTGATGCTGAAGCGGCGCGGCTTCGAATGGCAGCTGGGCCTGGTGAGATGGATCAGCCTGCCCGGCGGCGACGCGCCGGCGGAGTGCGGGGTGGAATTCGTCGGCAAGCGGCCCCAGGCGGTGGCGGCTTGCGCCGTGACCAGCCCCCCTGGCGCGCCGCTGGAGCCGGGCCTGCTGCTGCAGGCCGAGCGCCATTTCCGCCACCGCGGGGTGCTGGTGCTGCCGGGGCGGCAATACCAGGCGCTGCGGCCGTTTCAGTTGCGGGCGGACGGCGGCGAATGGCTGGTCCGGGCGCAACGCCTGCTGCAGCAGACCGGAAGCTGCCAATTGATGGAGATCCGGCTGGAGGACGCGGTGGACATGCCGCAGGCCGGCGAGCCGGCCTGAGGGTCAGGACCAGGCCGCCAAGTGCTTGGGCGGGTAGCAGACTTGCCGGCCGCTTTCTCCCGCGTGGCAGTGGATGCTGAGCACCCGGCCGCTAGACAGGTCGCCCGCCACGCTGAAGGTGACGGGATGGGTTTTCCAGCCGCTGCGGGCGGTGCCGGACAGGCGGAAGCGGTATTGTCCCGAACCGCTGCCGTCTTCCTGGGCGACCAGCCGGGTGGTTTCCGGATAGCCCAGCTCTTTTTCTATGATGCGGCGGCTGACTTCCTCGATCTCGCGCTTGCGCCAGAAATGATCGGAACTGGCCGAGAGACGGCGCGGTTCGGATGCGCGGGAAGCGCCGTCGCCGTCCAGGCCGCAAGCGGAAAGCGGCAGGCAGAGCAGGCCGAGCAAAACAGGCAATGGATGTAGCGACACGCTGGCGTGACTCCCACTGTCGAAACCGGTTTGTGCGCCGCAGCGGGCAAAAGTTCAACCGGCGCGCGTCTGCTTGCTGGTATCCTTGTCGCCATGAGCGACGTACCCTTGAATGCCCCCGACTCCCCCGCGCCGGATTTCCAGCTGATCTCGCCCGAGCTGCCGCCCAGCGTGCCGATCGCGCATGTGTTCGGCCAGCCGGTGCTGGAGGTGCCGCAGGACCTGTTCATCCCGCCCGACGCGCTGCAGGTGATCCTGGAGAGCTTTGAAGGCCCGCTCGACCTGCTGCTCTACCTGATCCGCAAGCAGAACCTGGATGTGCTCAACATCCCGATGGCCGAAATCACCGCCCAGTACATGTCCTACATCGACGCGATGAAGCATGGCCGGCTGGAGCTGGCGGCCGAGTATCTGCTGATGGCGGCGCTGCTGATCGAGATCAAGTCGCGGCTGCTGCTGCCGCGGCCGCAGCTGGACGAGGACGGGGAGCCGGACGACCCGCGCGCCGAGCTGGTGCGCCGGCTGCTGGAGTACGAGCAGATGAAGCTGGCGGCGCTGGAGCTGGACAAGATTCCGCAGGCGGAGCGCGACTTCGCCTGGCTGGCGGTGCTGATCGAGCAATCGGCCGAGCAGCGGCTGCCGGACGTGGGCGCAGCCGACCTGCGCCAGGCCTGGATGGCCATTCTGTCCCGCGCCAAGCACCGCCGCCATCACAAGGTGGAGAAGGACGAGCTGTCGGTGCGCGAGCAGATGAGCTGGATCCTGCGCTACCTGGACGGCAAGGAGTATGTGCCGTTCGAAGAGCTGTTCGACGTCGACAAGGGCGTCGCCCACCTGGTGGTGAACTTCATCGCCGTGCTGGAGCTGGTGAAGGAAGGCATGGTCAAGGTCAGCCAGGATGCGCCGTACCAGCCCATCTACGTGCGGATCGCGCTGGCATGAGCGTGATCCGCCTGGCCCTGGCGCAGCAGCCCGCGCCGGACGATCCATCCGGCCGCCTGTCGCTGCTGAGGCAGTGGTGCGAGGCCGCGGCGGCGGATGGCGCGCACTTGCTGCTGCTGCCCGAGATGTGGTCCACCGGCTACGCGCTGGAGCGGATGAACGCCGCCCATGCCTGGGGCGACGATGAAGCGATATTGGCCGAAATATCCCAGTTGGCCGACGGATTGGGGCTGGCCATCGGCTTCACTTATCTCGCCCGCCGCGACGGCGCGCTGCGCAACCGGCTGCGCCTGTACGGCGCCGATGGCTCGGTGGCGCTGCAATACGACAAGGTCCACGTCTGCGATTTCACCGACGGCACCGAGACCGCGCTGCAAGGCGGCGACGGCTTTGTCTGCGCCGATGTCGAGTTGGGCGGCGAAACCGTGCGCATCGGCGCGATGATCTGTTTCGACCGCGAGTTTCCCGAGTCCGGCCGCAGTTTGATGCGGCAGGGCGCGGAACTGGCGTTGGTCCCGAATGCCTGCCCGATGCGCGAGGATGCCGAGCTGGGCGATGTCCGCCTGCAGCAGCTGCGAGGCCGGGCGCTGGAAAACCGTTTCGCCGTCGCGCTGTGCAATTACCCGGCGCCGCAATACGACGGCGCCAGCTGCCTGATCGACGCGCGAGGCCATCTGCTGGCGGTCGCCGGCGAGCAAACCCAGTTGTTGTCGGCTGATCTGGACCTGACCGCGTTGCGCCGCTGGCGCGCAGAGCAGGACGAGGTGTGGGGCCCCGACGCGCAGCGGCCGTCCTGCTACCGCTGAGCATCGTCATGTCCTTGTCATCGCCGTGCTATCATCGGCCTTGACCAACTGGACAAGGAGCGGAGGCGATGGCGCAGCATCAGGCGGAAGTGACCTGGAGGCGCGGCGGGCAGGATTTCCTCGATCGCCGCTACAGCCGCAAACATGTGTTGAGGTTCGACGGCGGAGCCGAGGTGCCGGGCTCTTCGGCGCCGGAGGTGGTGTCGCCGCCCTACTCGGATCCGGCCGCGGTGGATCCCGAGGAGGCCTTCATCGCTTCCTTGTCAAGTTGCCACATGCTGTGGTTTCTGGACATCGCCGCGCGCGCCGGTTTCCGCGTCGACGAATACCATGACCTCGCCGTCGGCGAGATGGGCAAGAGCGCGGCCGGCAAGGCCTGGGTGTCCCGGGTGACGCTGCAGCCCAGAACGTTCTTTTCCGGCGACAAGCTGCCGACGCAGGAGGATCTGGAGCGCCTGCACCATGCCGCTCATGCCGAGTGCTTCATCGCCCATTCCGTCAAAACCGAAGTATTGTGCCAACCCCGCCTGGCCTGATCCCGGAGCCTCTCCATGAAGAAACTGCTGATTGTGTTGTCGTTGCTGCTCTCGAGCGCCACCGCGCTGGCGGGCGACCTGCCATACGACGAAAAGGCCGACGCCAGGGCCGCATTGAGCCGGACGCTGGAGGCCGCGCAGCAAGGCCGTCAGCCGGTATTGCTGATTCTGGGCGCCAACTGGTGCCCCGATTGCCGCGCGCTGGACGCTGCGCTGAACAGCGGCAAGAGCGCCGAGCTGCTGGCGCGGGAGTTCAAGGTGGTGAAGGTGGATGTCGGCAATTTCGATCATAACCTCGATATCGACGCCGAGTATGGGCACCCGATCGCCAAGGGCATTCCCGCCGCAGTGGTGCTGTCGCCGGACAACAAGGTGATCTACGCGACGCGCGCCGGCGAGCTGGCCGACGCGCGGCGGATGAGCGAGACCGGCATCTACGAATTCTTCGAGCGGGTCAGCCGTCTGGCTAGCAAACGCTGAGTCGATTTCTTCGACCATGCCCGCCGAATTCGCACGGATTCGATGGCCCGCAACGAGGCAGGGAACGCGGTGAGGTTGAAGCCACCGCATGGCGGCCAGGTTGGGAGCGGCCTGCCGCCGTGTTGCTGCAAGGCGGCGTCTGCTGTCACCGCGTGACAATTCCAGCGCGCATTTCTCGTGACGGATTGGTGGTGTAGGACCGTCGCATTCGGCATCCGAATCGTCGGCTTGGCGATTGGCCCGGGGAATGGGAAAACATCATGCCGATGGGTATGTCAAGCGTATAGTGAGGGTAGGGGGACATTGCCGCCCATGAGATGTTCTCATTGCTGGACCCAGGACCGGGATGTCGCTCGGTTTATGAAAAAGCGCTTGCGGGATAGGAATTGGGAAGGCAGGCCCTCATCGGCCATGTCCAATCCGGTTCGGGTGTTGATGCCCGCGTAAGCATGGCTGGAGTGCATGGAATGTACCTCTTGCTGGATATCTTCGTCATCGTCGTCGTGTTTCTTGCCGGGGCGCTAGCGGCCGCGGTCGCCTTTGGCGGCCCGCGGCGGCCACCGCCGATGGCGAGCATCAATGAGCCTTTCAAGTCAGTCGACTTCACTGATTTGCCGCCGTTGTCGCGTTACGACGCTGAGGATGGAGCGGCCTTGGCCTATCGTCGTTATGCGCCGTCGGGAAGCGGCGGCATCCGTGGGAGCGTTGTTCTCATTCATGGGTCATCGGCGAGTAGCAATAGCCTGCATGTCCTTGCCAAAGCATTTGCCGTCGCAGGCTACGAGGCATATGCGCTCGATGTTCGCGGGCATGGCGCGTCCGGAGTAAAGGGCTCGATCGACTACATCGGCCAGCTCGAAGATGACTTGGCGTCGTTTGTGCACGCCGTCCCCATGTCGAAACCCGCCACCCTGGCGGGGTTCTCATCCGGGGGCGGTTTTGCGCTGCGGTTTGCCGGCGGACAGCGGCAGGATGAATTTGCGAACTATCTGCTGCTGTCGCCGTTCCTGGGTCCTGACGCGCCAAACCTCCATCCGGGCAATGGGAGCTGGGTCAAGGTCGGCATTGCGCGCATGATCGGGCTTACGGTCTTGAATCGCCTTGGCGTCCGCGCTTTCAACGGCCTGCCGATTATGAGTTTCGCGCTCAGCGAGGAAGTGAAGGCCTTTCTAACCCCGACATATTCATTTTCGCTGGCGGCTAATTTTCAGCCCCTGGCGGATTATGAGGCGAACATCAGGGCAGTTCGCCGCCCGGTGGCGGTCGTGGCTGGCGCCGCGGATGAGGTATTCATGACGGACAAGCTTGAGGGCATCATCCGCAAGCAGGGCCAGCGCTGGCCTGTCACGCTGCTGCCCGGGATCGGCCATATTCCGCTTACGCTCGACCCTGGCGCGCTTCGCGCGTCAGTGCAGGCCGTTGAGGCAATGCCAAAAAGCGAGGCCTGACGTTCCGGTCAAACGGATCGGCTTCTTCATCATCGGGTTTGATCGTTCCGGGCGAACGCCATCCGCAAGCCGCGCCGCGCATTGCCTCGCTATTTGGAGGCGAGCTCATGCAGCAGTTGAAACTGAACAAGGTTTTCACGCTGATGGAATCTGGGCCTGTTGTTCTGGTGACGACCCATGATGAGGGGAAAGACAACATCATGACCATCTCCTGGACCATGGTGATGGGTTTCACCCCGCTTTTCGCCATCACCACCGGTGAATGGAATCACTCTTACGCGGCTTTGGAAAAAAATAGGGAGTGCGTCATCGCCATTCCTACAGTGGACATGCTGGACAAGGTTGTCGGCATAGGGACCTGCTCTGGGGCGGATGCGGACAAGTTTGCCAGGTTCAAACTCACCGCGGTGCCGGGCCAGCTTGTAAGGCCGCCTTTGATCAAAGAGTGCCTTGCCAATATAGAGTGCAAGGTCATCGACATCATCCCAAAGTACAATATCGTCGTGCTAGAGGCGGTTGCCGCATGTGTTGATAGCGCGCGCCAGGAGAAGCGCATGGTTCACGCCGTTGGCGACGGAACCTTCATTGTCGACGGACCTAGGATTGACCGGAGGGAGATGATGGCTTCCAAGCTGCCGCCGGGCGTTTAGCGCCGCGAACAAAACTTGGCAGCCTACCTGAGCCAAGGCGCGCCGACGCAGCCGAATCGGCTGACTGTTTGGCGCGGATCGGCTTGAGTCACCCAGGGGGACGAGCCGCGCCGGCGCGGCGACCGCGTCCGTTTCAAATGCCTCGGGCAACTTCCAGGCGCTCAGGCGCTCCACTCGACCAGGCCGCTCCACCAGGTGCCCAGCACGATCAAGCCGAAGGCGATCCGGTACCAGGCGAATACCGCGAAGCTGTGCGTCGAGATGAAGCGCAGCAGCGCGCGGATGGCGAGGAAGGCGAATACGAAGGACGCTGCGAAGCCGACGGCGAATACGCCGATGTCGTCGGCGCTCAGCGCGTCGCGGTGCTTGATGAGGCTGTACAGCGAGGCGGCGCCCAGGGTGGGGATGCCGAGGAAGAACGAGAACTCGGTCGCCGCCTTGCGCGACAGGCCCAGGAACAGGCCGCCGATGATGGTGGCGCCGGAGCGGCTGGTGCCGGGGATCAGCGCCAGGCACTGGCACAGGCCCACTTTCAACGCATCCTTGAGGCTCAGATCATCGACGGTTTCCACCGCGACTTTATGCTCGCGCTTTTCCGCCCACAGGATGATCAAGCCGCCGACGATGAAGGCGATGGCCACGCAAACCGGGTTGAACAGCACCGCCTTGATCTGCTTGGAAAACAGCAGGCCGGCGATGGCGGCCGGAATGAAAGCGATGACGATGCCGAGCAGCAGGTTGCGCTCATTGCCCGGACGGACGGCACCGGCCATTGTTGAGCCTATCTTGCGCCGGTATTCCCACACCACGGCCAGCATCGCGCCCAGCTGGATGAAGATCTCGTAGACGTCGCGTTTTTCCTTGTCGAGAAAGCCCAGCAGGTCGCCGGTGAGGATCAGGTGGCCGGTGGACGAAATGGGCAGGAACTCGGTGATGCCCTCGACCAGGCCCATGATCAGGGAGTGGAACAGCAGGATCGGATCCATTGAACGCTCGGTTTGATGAGTGGAGGAAATGGACGCGATTATAAGCGAAGAGCATGAATATTGTTGGCAGCTTGTTGCGCGCCACGGCGGCGCGCGCAAGCAAACGGCTGCGCCGGAAGAAGACGCAGCCGGGAAGATGGGCTTGCCCGCTACAGGCGGAAACGGGTGGCCACGCTTTGCAGATTGGCGGACAGCGTGCTCAACTGGCTGGAGGTGGTGGCCAGTTCCTGCACGGTGGCGTTGTTCTCCTCCGCCATTCGCGACACTTTCTCCATGTCCTGCGCCAGGCTCAAGCTGGTGCTGCGCTGCTCGGTCAGCGCGCCGGTGATGCTGTGTATCGTGCGCATGATGGTGTCGGCGCTGCTTTCGATCTCCCGCATCGAGTTCGACGCCTGCTCGGCGGTGCCGGACACGCCCTCCACGCAGTCCAGGCTCTGGCCCATGCTGCTCACCACCTGGCCGACGCCTTGCTGGATCGAGCCTATCATCGTGGTGATTTCCTGGGCCGAGGTAGTGGTGCGTTCGGCCAGCTTCCTCACCTCGTCGGCCACCACCGCGAAGCCGCGGCCGGTTTCGCCGGCGCGCGCCGCTTCGATCGCCGCGTTCAGCGCCAGCAGATTGGTCTGGTCGGCGACGTCGCGGATCACGGTGACGATATTGCCGATCTGCTGCACTTCCTTGGTCAGGCTGTTCATCTGCCGGGCGGTTTCGTCCACCGAGGTGGTGACGAAGCGTATCTTGCCCACCGACTCCAGCACCTCGTGGCCGCCGCGGTTGGCCAGCTGGCCGGCCGCCTGGGCCTGTTCCGACGCCTCGCTGGAATTGTCGGCCACCTGGTTGATGCTGACCGTCAGTTGCTCGATCGAGGCGGCGGCCGAGGTGGTGGCCTCGGCCTGGGTCTGGGCGCCGTCGGCCACCTGCTGCGCCATGCCGGACAAAGCGCGGGCGGAGTCGGACACCTGGTGGGCGTTGTCCTGGATGCTCTGCACCATCTGGCGCAGCTCTTCGCGCATTTCCTGGATGTCGCGGGCGATCAGCATCGCCTCGTCGCGGGCCGGCGGTATCGGCTCGCTGAAGCCGGAGAGGTCGCCCAGCTTGATCTGGTGGACCAGATCGGCCGAATGGCGCAGCGGCGAGGTGATCAGGTTGGAGATGGTCAAGGCCACGGCCACCGCCAGCAGCAGCGAAACCAGCGCGGTGCCCAGCAGGATGGCGATCGCCTGCTGGCTGGACTCCATTGCCTCTTGCATCGATTTGTCCAGCCGGCCTTGCTGGCGGTCGCGCAATGACAGCAGCGCGGCGATGAAAGCGTTGTTGGTCGGCGCGAACTGGGCCTCCAGCATCTCGCGCGCGGCGTCTGCCTGGTGGCTGCGCATCAGCGCGTAGAGCGGGTCGAACAGCGGGCGCTGGCTATCCTGCGCCGCGCGTATCTTGGCATATAGCTGGCGTCCCTCCGGCGTGGACAGCATGGGTTCCATCTTGTCGAGATCGGCTCGGTTGGCGGCACGAAGGCTTTCCACGTTGCTGATCTGCCGCTCCACTTTCTGCGGGTCCCGGGCGAGCACGCCATCACGCACGCCGCGGCTGATATAGAGCAGATTCAACGCGATGCGCTGCGACAGCATGATCTTGGGATAGCGGTCTTCCTTGATCTCGGTGATGTTGTTCTGGATGGTTTGCAGCTTGTTGTAGGCGACGAAAACCACGGCGCAGAGCAGGAGGATCAGCAGCGAAAATCCTCCCAGCAGCTTCTGTCGGACGGTGAATTGATGCAGCATGCGCGCCTCCCGGCAGGTATGTCGAACTTGCATATCAATTCGTTCTAGCTCATTTGCTAGTATAAATTCATACGCATAAACGCGTATGGTTGACAGAATACCGGGAGCGACGGGGAGCCGGCTGAACGCCGGCCGGGGGATCAGGCCAGGTTGGCCTGAAGACTGGCGGCGTAGTCCGCCACTTGTTGCAGCAGGCTGCGCTGGCCATCGGCCAGCTCGCCGGCCTGCAGCTCTGCCAATTCCCGCTGGAAGGTGGGCCAGGACTGGGTCAGCCGGTTCTGGCACCAGGCTTTCCAGCGCTTGGCCTCGTCGCCGGACAAGGTGTCCGGGAAGTTGCGCGCGCGGTAGCGGAACAGCAGTTCGGCCAGTTGCGGGTCTTCGAACAGCGCTATTTCGCCGGCCAGCTGTCCGGCGGACAGCCGGCGCATTTTTTGCAGCACTTTGCGGTCGTTGTTGGAAACGAAGCCGCCGTACAGGTTCTGGTCCACGTCCTGCGGTTCGCCGGCTTCGCGCTGGTAGACGCGGCGCCACAGCGCCGACAGCTCAGGCAAGGCGCGGGCGGTTTCGGCGTGGCGGTGGATGGCGGCCAGGTCCATGCCCCAGCGGGCGGCGTTGTCGTCGCCCAGCGCCTTCAGATTGGCCACCACGAACGGCGACTTGTTGATGTGGATGGTCTTGATCGGCAGCCGGGCCATGCCTTCGGGCAATTCGTCGGCGCGGGTGAACATGCGCTGGCGGATGTCGTCGGCGGAGAGGCCGCGCAATTCGGCCGGGTCGTGGGCCAGGTCCCAGACGATCACCTCGTTGGCGTTGGTCGGGTGGGCTGCCAGCGGCCATACCACGGCCAGATTACCGCGCTCGACGCCGTACATGCCGGAGACGTGCAGCACCGGCTTGGGATCGTGCGGAGATAGTTGGACCTTGACCGCGTCCTTCTTGCGCAGCGTCAGATAGTAGTCGAACAGCTTGGGCTGGCGCTGGCGGATCAGCCGCGCCAGCGCGATGGTGGCGCGCACGTCGGACAGCGCGTCGTGAGCCGCTTCGTGCGCCAGGCCGTTGGCGGCGGACAGGTGTTCCAGCTTGAAGCTGGTCCGGCCATCCTCATGCTTGGGCCAGACGATGCCTTCGGGGCGCAGCGCGTAAGTGGCGCGGACCAGGTCCAGCAGGTCCCAGCGGCCGCAGTGGTTTTGCCATTCGCGCGCGTAGGGGTCGATCAGGTTGCGCCAGAACAGGAAGCGGGTCACCTCGTCGTCGAAGCGCAGCGAGTTGTAGCCGACGCCGATGGTGGCCGGCGTCGCCAGCTCGCGTTCGATCACGCCGGCGAATTCATGCTCGGCCACGCCTTGCTGGCGGCACAACTGGGGCGTGATGCCGGTCAGCAGGCAGGCCTGCAGCGTGGGCAGGTAGTCGGGGGAGGGGCGGCAGTACAGCATCACCGGCTCGCCGATCTCGTTCAGCTCGGCGTCGGTGCGGATGCCGGCGAACTGGGACGGCCGGTCCTGGCGCGGCACGGCGCCGAAGGTTTCGTAGTCGTGCCAGAAGAATGTGTGATTGGACATGATGGCGGCGGAAGCGGTAAATGCGGCTATTGTCGCATCGCCGCCGCCCGCCGGGCCAGCCTCTAGTCCATCCAGCCGGGTTTGCGCATCTCGATCAGCGCGCGTATGCCTTCGCGTCCCTCGTCGCTCATCCGCACGGTCAGGCTGTGCTCGATGCAGCGCTGCATCACTTGGGGCGTGATTTCCTGCTTGCCGATCTCGCCGATCAGGTGCTTGGTGGCGCGCATCGCCGCCGGGCTGTTCAGCAGCACCTGGCTCGCCATGTGCTCCACCGCGGCGTCCAGCTCGTCGTTTTCCACCACTTGGTGGACCAGTCCCAGCCGTTTGGCCTTGCCGGCGTTGAAGCGTTCGGCGGTGATGCTGTAGCGGCGGGTGGCGCGTTCGCCGATGGCGCGGATCAGGTAGGGCGCGGTGAGCGCGGGAATCTGGCCGAATTTGACGTCGGCCAGGCTGTACAGCGCCTCGGATACGCTGATGGCGATGTCGCAACAGGCGACCATGGCCACGCCCAGGCCGAAGGCCGAGCCCTGGACCTTGGCCAGCGTGGGCTGGGGCAGGGTGTCCAGCGTGTGCAGCAGCCGCGCGATCTGCTGCGCGTAGCGGTTCAGCTCGTTGGCGGAAAACTGCGACAGCCGCCGCAGCCATTCCGGATCGTGGCCGGCGGAGAAACTGATGCCGCTGCCGGTCAGCACCACCATGCGCACGGTCGAGTCCTCGGCCAGCGTTTCCAGCGTGGCGGCCAGGAGGCTGATGGTTTCGTCGTCCAGCGCGTTGTGCAGGCCCGGCCGGTTCAGCGCGACGGTGGCGATGCCGCGTTTATCCACGTTCAGCGTTACGGCGTCGGTGCTCATCATGTTTCCCCTTGTCTAAGAATGGTTGGCCGCCTCAGCCCTGGCGGAAGCGGACGATGGCGCGGGCAAAGGCTTCCACGGCCTCGATGTGCAGCACGTGGGCGGCGCCGGGCAGCACTTCCAGCTCCGCGCCCGGTATCAGTTCCTGCAGCAGCCGCGCCTGGTACAGCGGCGTCAGCCGGTCTTCGTCTCCGACCAGTATATGCACCGGGAGTTGCAATTGAGGCAGCCAGGTGCGGGCGTCGTGCTGGCGGACGCCATTGATCAGCCGGATCACGGCGTCCCAGTCCACCATGCCCGCCAGCAGTTTCAGATCGTCCAGCATGGCGGCGTTGCCGGCGAGAAAGCGGCTGGAAAACAGCCAGGGCACGCTGATCTGGTAGCGCAGGTCCAGGCCACCCTGGCTGTTGGCGGCGATCCAGCTGTCGCCGATGTGGTGGTTGACTGTATCGGCCCAGGCCAGCGTGCCGGCCAGCAGCAGGCGGCTCAGCCGGTCCGGATGGCGGTGCGCCAGATGCTGCGCCACCATGCCGCCGTAGGACAGGCCCGCCGCGTATACCTGCGGCAGTTGCAGCCAGTCCAGCAGCGCGGCGGCCAGATCGGCCTGATCGGCCAGCGCGTAGAGCTCGCCCGGCGGATGCTCGCTCTGCCCCTGGCCGAGGAAGTCCATGCGGATCACCCGGAAATGCGGCTCCAGCAGCGGCATCATCAGCGTCCAGCCCACGGTGGACATGGTGATGCCGTTCAGCAGCAGCAGCGGCTGGCTGCCGTGGCCGCTTTCCTCGTAATAGATCTGATGTCCGGCTAGCTGGGCATGCGGCATGGCGGGCGCTCCTGTCCTGGGCGGTGTCGTGCTTAATTCATTCTAGAACCGGGCGCGCCCGGCTGAACAGATGGCGGGCGCAAATCGCCAGTGTAATGTCGATGACATTTATTGTCGGTAGATTATCCAGGTTGAGCGGAATTCAGGCAGTCGGTCGAGAAATATGCAAACTTGCGTCGAGCCATCCCCGCCGGCCGGGATGGCGGGGTGGTGCCGGGAACTGGAGCAGATCATCGGACAGCGCCGGCTTCAGCCGGTGTTCCAACCCATCGTCGATCTGGAGGCGGGCGGCATCCTGGGTTACGAAGGGCTGATACGCGGCCCGTCCGACAGCACGCTGCACTCGCCGATGATGCTGTTCGAGGCGGCGGAGCGCTGCCAGATGCTGCTGTCGCTGGATCTGGCCTGCCTGCGCGCCTGCGCCGAGCGCTTCGCCGAGCTGGATCTGCCCGGTCTGCTGTTCGTCAACATCAATCCCGAAACGCTGCTGGCCGAGGAATCCCGTCCCGGCGCGCTGCAGTCCTTCCTGGCCCGCATCGGCCTGGATGCCAAGCGGGTGATCCTTGAGCTGACCGAAACCCGCCCCAATGGCGGCTACCTGGCCTTGCGCGAGGTGACTGCCCGGCATCGCGGCGACGGCCTGCGCATCGCGCTGGACGATCTGGGCGAGGGCTTTTCCAACCTCAGGCTGTGGTCGGAGCTGAGGCCGGACTTCGTCAAGCTGGACAAGCATTTCGTGCAGAACATCCATCTCGATCCCTTGAAAGAGCAGTTCGTCCGCTCGATGGCGGACATCGCCCGCCAGTCCGGCGCTCTGCTGGTGGCGGAGGGGATAGAGTCCGCGGCCGAGCTGCGCACGCTGTGCCGGCTGGGCGTGCGTTACGGCCAGGGCTATTTGCTTGCCCGGCCGCAGGCGGCGCCGACGCGCGAGATTCCGCTGCAGGCCGCCGCGCTGCCGTGGTTCGGCGGCCGCCGCCACGGCCTGCGCAACCAGCCGCTGGCGCGCGATCTGCTGCTGGAGGTGGAGCCGCTGGAAGCCGGCGTGCCGAACGAAACCGCCTACCGCCGCTTCGCCGACGATCCGGCCTGCTTCGCCATCCCGGTGGTGCAGGACGGCGTGCCGGTGGGCCTGCTGCGCCGCCACCATCTGCTGGAAAGCTTCGCCAAGCCGTTCAACCGCGAGCTGTACGGCAAGAAGCCCTGCCAACTGATGATGGACAAGCAGCCGCTGGTGGTCAGCGCCGACCTGACCGTGCACGAGCTGTCCAGCCTGGTGGTGGCGGCCGAGCAGCGCTATCTGGTGGACGGCTTCATCATCGCCGAGAACGGCCGCTATCTGGGCATGGGCACCGGCTTCGCGCTGATGCGCAAGATCACCGAGCTGCAGCTGTCCGCCGCGCGCTACGCCAATCCGCTGACCGGCCTGCCCGGCAACGTGCCGATCAACGAGACCATAGACCGGCTGCTGGAGATGCGGACGCCGGTCGTGGTGGTGTACGCCGATCTGGACCACTTCAAGCCCTTCAATGATTTGTACGGCTACGCCGCCGGCGATGCCCTGATCGAGTTGGTCGCCCACCTGCTGCTCGAGTGCGTGGACCAGGAGCGCGACTTCGTCGGCCATGTCGGCGGCGACGATTTCGTCGCGCTGATGCAGTCGGAAGACTGGGAATGCCGGCTGCGGCGGATGCTGGAGCAGTTCGGCGAGCTGGCGGCGCAGCATTTTTCCGACGCCCACCGCGCCGCCGGCGGCTTCGAGGTGGCTTCGCGCAACGGCGAGCCGGTGTTCCTGCCGCTGACCACGCTGTCGCTGGGCGTGGTGCGGGTGAGGGCGGGCCAGTACTTGAGCCACCACGAGATCGGCGCGGCGACGGCGGAAGCCAAGAAGCAGGCGAAGAAGCTGCCCGGCAACAGCCTGTTCGTCGAAAGGCGCCAGCCGGGCGCGTCGTCCTGCTGCGCTTGCGGCCGTTGAGCGCGCTGGGGCTTTGCATCGTTTTCTCCAAGTGTTTGATGTCTTAAACGCTGGCTTGCCGCAGCGCGGCATTTTTCTTGCTGAGGCGCGCAAACCACAGACGATCGTTCTAGCGCGATCAATCTTGCGATCCCCGCTTGTCAAATTTCTTAAACATGGCATAGGCTGTGTCCACGACTGGCGCATGAGACGCCGGCAGCCGCCCGCACCGCGGCAGGGGAGTGTGAGGACAGTCTTGCCGCAGGCCCGCGTCCTTCTCATTCCATCGCTCCATCTTTCCCGGCAATGCCGGCAGCGCTTTGCCATGCTGTAAACGTGCCGGCGGCGCCAAGAGGCGGACGGATTTGTCCGCCGCGTGTCTCAAGCGTCCAAAACAGCAAGCGGCGCCGGCAGGGCGCCGCAGTCGGAGGGAGTGGGAACATGTCGGAAGCCATCGCGGCCAGCAAGCAAGCAGCCAGCCCCATCGCCAGCGCGGCCCCGGCCGGCATCGTCGCAGGGGGCGAGCCGCCGTACCTGAGGATAAGCGGCGTGGTGAAGAAGTTCGGCGACCACCTGGCGGTGGATCACATCGACCTCGACATCCGCCGCAACGAGATCTTCGCCTTGTTGGGCAGCTCCGGCTGCGGCAAGTCCACGCTGCTGCGCATGCTGGCGGGGATGGAAACGCCCACATCCGGCCGCATCATTCTGGACGGCCAGGACATGCAGGGCCTGCAGCCGTACGAGCGGCCGGTCAACATGATGTTCCAGAACTACGCGCTGTTCCCGCACATGACGGTGGAGCAGAACGTCGCCTTCGGCCTGAAGCAGGACGGCGCGCCGCGGGACGAGATCGCCGAGCGGGTGGCGAAGATGCTGGACCTGGTGCAGATGCGCAAGTACGCCGGCCGCAAGCCGCATCAGCTGTCCGGCGGCCAGCAGCAGCGGGTGGCGCTGGCGCGCAGCCTGGTGAAGCGGCCCAAGCTGCTGCTGCTGGACGAGCCGCTGGGCGCGCTGGACAAGAAGCTCAGGCAGCAGACCCAGCTGGAACTGGTCAACACCATCGAGGCGGTGGGCGTCACCTGCATCATGGTCACCCACGATCAGGAAGAGGCGATGACCATGTCCAGCCGCATCGGCATCATGAGCGAGGGCAAGCTGCTGCAGGTGGGCACGCCGACCGAGATCTACGAATACCCAAGCTGTCGCTTCACCGCCGAATTCATCGGCGAGACCAATATGTTCGAAGGCGCGGTGGTGGTGGACGAGCCGGACCGGGTGGAGATCAATTCGCAGGAGCTGGGCGGCGTCATCCACATCGACCACGGCATCACCGGCCCCAAGGGCATGCGCGTGTGGGCCAGCGTGCGGCCGGAGGACGTGCGGCTGGACAAGCAGCCGCTGCAGCCCGGCGCCAACCGCGCCGCCGGCACGGTGCGGGACATCGCCTACCTGGGCAGCTACTCCGTCTATCACGTGAAACTGGCCGGCGGCAAGATCGTCAAAGCCGTGGTGCCATCGTCGCGCTGGTGCGACGCCAACGAGACCGCGCCCACCTGGGACGAGACGGTCTACCTCAGCTGGCGCGCCGATTCGCCGGTGGTGCTGACCCAGTGACATCCGCGTCCCCGGCTTGCCGGGGGCTTTCCCTTCGATCCGCCTTGAGGACTTTATGCTGCGTTTCGCCCATCAGCCGCATCCGCCATCCTATTACGCCGCCACCGCCCACGCCTGGGACCCGCAGCCTCCGCTGCGCGGCGAGGCAAGCTGCGACGTATGCGTGGTGGGCGGCGGGCTGGCTGGACTGTCGGCGGCGCTGAACCTGCGGGAGAAGGGCTTCTCCGTCATCCTGCTGGAGGGCTCGCACGTCGGTTTTGGCGCTTCCGGCCGCAACGGCGGCCAGGTGATCGCAGGCTACGCCGGCGACATGGACGGCATCCGCGCCCAGGTGGGAGAAGAGGCGGCCAAGGCGCTGTGGGACATGTCGGTGGAGGCGGTGGAAATCATAGACGAGCGCGTGCGCCGCCACGGCATCCAGTGCGACTGGCAGCGCGGCTATGTCAGCGCGGCGGTGAAGCCGCGCCATATGCGGGAGCTGGAAGACTGGCAACGCGAGGCCGAGGAGCGCTACGACTACGGCGGCATGCAGCTGTGGGACCGAGCGGCGCTGCGCGGCAAACTGGCTAGCGAACGTTACCAGGGCGGTCTGTTCGACCCGCGCTCCGGCCATCTGCATCCGCTCAACTACACGCTGGGCCTGGCCCGCGCGGCGTTGGCCGCCGGCGTGGACATCCACGAGCAGACGCCGGCGCTGCGCATCGAGCAGGGCGACGCGCCCAAGGTCTTCACCGAGCATGGCGTCGTGCGCTGCCGCCACCTGGTGCTGGCCTGCAATTCCTACATCGGCGCGCTGGCGCCGCGGCTGGAGCGGCGCATCATGCCGGCTGGCACCTATGTGATCGCCACCGAGCCGTTGGGCGAGGAGAGGGCGCGCGCGCTGATCGCCGACAATATGGCGGTGTGCGACACCAACTTCGTGCTCGACTACTACCGGCTGTCCGCCGACCACCGCTTGTTGTTCGGCGGCAAGGTCAGCTATTCCGGCCACGAGCCGCGCGATCTGGCCGGCTCCATGCGCGCCGACATGCTGCGGGTGTTTCCGCAATTGGCTGACGTCGGCATCGACTACGCCTGGGGCGGCTTCTGCGACATCACCGTCAACCGCGCGCCGGATTTCGGCCGCCTGTCCGGCAACGTCTACTACCTGCAGGGCTTCTCCGGCCACGGCGTCAACATCACCGGTCTGGCCGGCAAGGTGGTGGCCGAGGCGATCGCCGGCACCTCGTCGCGGCTGGACCTGTTTGCCAAGATCCGCCACCGCGACTTCCCCGGCGGCAAGCTGCTGCGCACCCCGGCGCTGGTGTTGGGGATGGCTTACTACCGGATGAGGGATTATCTGTAGACAGCGCCGGCGTAGGCGTTATGTTTGAAGCCCGGGCATGCGTGAGCGTGCTCGGGCTATTTATTTACTGCTTGTCCGCTGTAGCATAACTGCTGGTTTGTTTGCTGTATTATGCTGATTTCCAAGATATGAGCTTTTAGGATCGCAAGTTGGGCTGGGCTTGCGAAGCCCGATGTTTATCGCGATATATGGTGATCGATATTTATGGGGTCGTATTTTATTGGTAAACGTTGGGCTTCATTTAATTTAGCCCAACCTACGGTCCTGACTTATGGTCAATCGTACTCGGCGCAGGTTTGGTTTAAGAATAGCCAGGTAAACACGGCATTCCCAATTTGGGGGCAATGATGAAAGTAAAAAAAGAAATGTTTGATTTGCTCAGTTTGCTTAAGGTTTTTGATGCAAACTTTGTGAACGATGCTGGCTGCGTACAACTTCAAGGGCTGGATGTAAACAGTCCTAGCGGTGTAGCCAGTGCGGTTCGAGCGCTTCTCTTACCTGAGTTCCATACATACACAAAGGCTGCGCAGGATCGACTAACAAATCTGCTACGTATACTTATTGCCGATCCATCTGAGAACTTTGGCGCTCTCTTTGAACGTGTGATTTGATGATGAAATCACTGATCGGCGTGCCTTTATGGCTGCTTTATTGGCAGAGATAGAAGGCGCGTAGTCGTAGATCGGCTGGCATCCCATAGGTGGGTGCTAGCTGTCTAGGGCCGTAGGTTGGGCTGAGCTTGCGAAGCCCAACGTTTACCGTGATATATTGCGATCAATATTTATAGGATCATGAATTTTATCGGTAAGTGTAGGGCTTCATTTCATTTATCCCAAGCTACGGTTCTAGTACAAGATCATCAGTGCTATGGCGCTGACACTGTCTATCACATAAGCGGCGCATCCCTTTAATGGCGATGCGCCGTTTTCTTTTGGATCAAGAATTTATTAACAAGGGCCATAGGTTAGGCTGAACCAGCGCAGCTTAAGATTTCCCGTGATGTCATATGGTCAGAACAAATACCCCCCGGCATACAGCGCCGTCGCCGCGTTATTGATGATGGGTTTGTCGGGCGGCAGCCGGTCGGGCAGGAAGTTGGCACCCAGCGTCGCGCCCATCAGGTAGACCCGGCTGCCGTTGACGTGGAATGCCGGTCCGCCGGAATCGCCGGTGGCGGTGCTGCTGTTGTTGGATGCCTCGGCGATCAGCACGTCGGTGAAGTAGAGGTCGGGACGGCTTTGGCGCAGCACCTGGGCCTGGCGGGACGCGATGGCGGCGTTGCGGACCTGGAAAGGGTGGGACATGTTGAGCTGGCCGCCCTGGGCGTTCAGCACGTCGCCGAAGCCGGTGACGAACACGCCCTTGCCGGTCGGGTCCTGGCGGTAGAAGGCCAGGTCGCTGTTGCCGTAGGCCACGCGGTGCAGCGGGCTGGCGGCGATGTAGTCGCGTATCGGCAGCTTGGCTTTGAAAGAGATGAACATCAGGTCGTAGTCCCAGCGGCCGTGGCCGTTGCGGAATTCGATGTCGCTGCTCTCCGAGTCCAGCCTTTGTTCTTTCGCCGGCAACGGCTGGCGGGTGTTGTCCGGCGCGGTGGCGGGGTAGTCGTAGCCGACTTTCAGGCCGTCTAGAAAGCCGGTGATCAGATTGGCGACCTGGTCTTCGTTCCAAGCCGTCGGAGTGGCGATGTTGGCGCGCACGCACAGATTGTGCTTGGCGGTGACGATGCCCTGGATCTGGTTGGCGTCGATGACCAGCACGCCCGAGCCGGTGAAGCGGTCATTGCTCAGCCTGACCGAGCTGAACTGGATCTGCTCCCTGACCGCTGGCGGCAGTTGGGCAAAGGCGTTCAGCGCGTCTCGCTTGGCGGTGTCGTTGAATTGCATGTTCCGCTCCTTCAGTCTGGGGCCGGCGGGGCGCGCGGCGTTCATTCGCAGGGACGCGGAGGGGGCCGGTTTGTGAAGGGCGGCCGGCGCGGGGCCCCGCGGATCCATGCCATGCCTGGCTTGCGGGGCGGCGCAGCGCGGAAGCCGGGAGGACTCAGTCGAAGATCAGCCGATTGCCGACGGCGATATTTGTCTGCCTGGGCAGGAAGTGGCGGGCGTAGCCGCTGCAATGGCAGGCGAAGAGCTGGGTGCCGGCCTGGGACTGGAAATAGCGGCGGACATTCAGCAGACGCAGCGGGCCGGAGCTGCGCAGGTGGAAGCCGCCTATCACCGCCCGCACGCGGCTGTCACCGCAAACTTCCATCGCGTAATCGACGGTGTGGCGGATGCCGGAGTGGGCGCAGCCGCTGAAGATGATCAGGCCTTTCTCCGTGCGGCAGACCAGCGCGGAGTCGTCTTCCACCTGGTCCGGCGCGCTGCGGCGGGTTTGCGGCCACAGCCGGCCCATGGCGCGCCGGCCTTCGCGGTAAGTGCGGCGCGGAATGCGGCCGAGAAACACGAAGCCGTCGGCGAAAGGGTAAGGCTCGCGGTGCAGCTGAAGATCGAAGCGATTCTCCATATCGGCCGGGATAGCCGGAATGCCGAGTCGCCGCAGCCGCCACGGGCCCAGCATGGCGGCGCGCGGCAGCAAGGCGTGCGGATGCGCGATCAGCTGCGGCCGCTTGTCCGCCGGCAGGATGGGGGGCAGCGCGGATAGGCCGCCGCTGTGGTCGTAATGGCCGTGGGACAGCACCAGATGGCTGAGCGTGGACAGATCAACGCCCATCTTTGCGGCGTTATCCAGCAGCAGGCCGCTGCGTCCGGTGTCGAACAGCACGCGGTGGCCGTTGTGCTCTATCCATAGCGACAGGCCCGCTTCTGCCTGCAGGGCCGGCCGGTGGCTATGATTTTCCACCAATACGCTGACTCTCATCGGTGTTTGGCGAGCGTGCCGCGTCGCGTCGGGATCAATGCTGGTCTGGGCATTCTATGGGTGAGCAAGGATGCGATTACTGGCCGCGCATGAACAGCTTGTCCAGGTCGCGCATGGTCAGCCGGCTCCAGGTGGGGCGGCCGTGGTTGCATTGGCCGGAGCGCTCGGTGGCTTCCATGTCGCGCAGCAGCGCGTTCATTTCCGGCAAGGTCAACTGGCGGTTGGCGCGCACCGCGCCGTGGCAGGCCATGGTGGCCAAGAGTTCGTTGCGGCGCTCGGTCAGCACCTGGGTCAGGCCGAACTCGCGCACGTCCTTCAGCACCGCGCGAGCCAGGTCCACCGGATCGCCATCCTTCAGCCACACCGGCACGCCGCGCACGGCGATCTGGGTCGGCGACAGCGGCGCCAGCTCCACGCCCAGCCGTTTCATCTCCTCGCCATGCTCGTGGGCGGTGGCCACTTCCATCCGGTCGGCGGCGAAGGATACCGGCAGCAGCAGCGGCTGCAGCGGGATGGAGTCGGCTTCCAGCGCGGTTTTCAGCCGTTCGTAGACGATGCGCTCATGGGCGGCGTGCATGTCCACCAGGATCAGCCCTTCGGCGCACTGGCTGAGGATGTAGACGCCGTGCAGCTGGGCCAGCGCGAAGCCCAGCGGCGGGATGCCGTTTTCGTCGTGGGCGGGCATCGCCAGCACCGCCGGATGAGGCAGCGGCGCGGCAGGGGAGGGCATGGCCGGCTCGGCGCGCGATAGCGCCCGCTCTTCCTCGCGCAGGCCGCCGAACATCTTGTCGTAAACGCCCACCGCCTCGCGTGCGACGTTCAGCGGGATGGACTGCTGCTGATACTGGAAAGGCTGCGGCGCCGGCATGCCGGATGATGCCGGCCGGGGCGAGGCGCTGGCGAACAGCGGCGCCGACGCGCCGCGCGGCAGCTGCGGAGCGGCCGGTTCCGCGCCTTCCACCTGAACCGTCGGCGCGGCGCCGGCGCTGGTGCCGGCCAATGCCTTGTGCACGCAGTGGAACAGGAACTGGTGCACCGCCTGGCTTTCGCGGAAGCGGACTTCGATCTTGGTCGGGTGCACGTTGACATCCACGCCGGACGGCTCAAGCTGGAAGAACAGCGCGTAGGCGGGATGGCGGTCATGGTGCAGCACGTCGCGGTAGGCCTGGCGCAGCGCGTGCTGGGCGGTCTTGTCGCGGACGAAGCGGCCGTTGACGTAGAAGTACTGGGCGTCGCGGCTGGCCTTGGAATACGTGGGCGAGGCGACGAAGCCGGTCAGCGCCAGCGGGCCGGCCTGGCTGTCCAGCGGGATCGCGGCGGCGACGAAGTCCTTGCCCAGTAGCGCGGCCACGCGGTCCTCGGCGCTTTGCGAGGGCAGCCGCCACGCCACCTTGCCGTTGTGGCGCAGCAGGAACTCCACGTCCGGGTGCGCCAGTGCGATGCGTTCGAAAGTGGCCGCGCAGTGCGCGTACTCGGTGTTCTCGCTCTTCAGGAATTTGCGCCGAGCCGGGGTGTTGAAGTACAGGTCCACCACTTCCACGCTGGTGCCGTGCGGATGAGCGGCCGGCTCCACCGGGTGCAGCGTGCCGTCTATCGCGATGATCTGGTGGGCGTGGTCGGCGTCCTGCGGCCGGCTCACCAACGTCAGCCGCGACACGGACGCCACGCTGGCCAGGCCCTCGCCGCGGAAGCCCAGCGTGGATACCGATTCCAGATCGTCCAGCGAGGCGATCTTGCTGGTGGCGTGGCGGTCCAGCGCCAGCGGCAGGTCGTCGGCGGCGATGCCGGCGCCGTTGTCCGTCACCCGGATCAGCTTGATGCCGCCCTGGGCCAGGTCCACGCTGATCCGCGTCGAGCCGGCGTCCAGGCTGTTTTCCAGCATTTCCTTCAGCGCGGAGGCGGGGCGTTCCACCACCTCGCCGGCGGCGATCTGGTTGACGAGGTGGTCGGGCAGGCGTTGGATGCGTGTCATGGGCGGCGTTTGGGCGTGGTGTCAAAACAAAAGGCCGCGCGAAGCGGCCTTGTCGATTCTACTACGGATCAGCCGCGGGCGGCCGCGCGCTTGTGGCGCCAGATTTCGATCAGCCCCGGCAAGAACGATACGAAGATGATGCCGAAGATCAGCAATTCCAGATTCTTGCGCACGAAGGGCAGGTTGCCGAAGAAATAGCCGGCGTAGGTGAAGCCGACCACCCAGGCGACGGCGCCCACCACGTTGTAGCGCAGGAACTGCGGGTAGTGCATCTTGCCGATGCCGGCCACGAAGGGCGCGAAGGTGCGCACGATGGGCACGAAGCGGGCGAAGATGATGGTCTTGCCGCCGTGGCGCTCGTAGAAGGCGTGGGTCTTGTCCAGGTACTGTGGTTTGAGGATGCGCGGGAACATCTCGAACAGCCGCATGCCGACATTGCGGCCGATGGCGTAGTTGGTGGCGTCGCCCAGGATGGCGGCGACGATCAGCAGGATGACCAGCAGGTGCGGGTTCATCTGGCCCATGGCCGCCAGCGCGCCGGCGACGAACAGCAGCGAGTCGCCGGGCAGGAAGGGCGTGACCACCAGGCCGGTTTCGCAGAACACGATCAGGAACAGGATGGCGTAGATCCAGGGACCGTAGGCGGCCACCAGTTGGGTCAGGTGGGCGTCGATGTGCAGGATGAAGTCGATCAGAAACGTGATGGCTTCCATGATTTCCGTTATGAGCTAGGTGGGCAGACGCGAAACTGGCCGGACAAGCCGGCCAGTCGTTCAGAAGGCGATGATCAGACCACCGCTTCCTCTTTTTGTTTCACCGGCTTGATCATGTGCTCGCGCTTCACGCCCAGCCACAGCGCGATCGGGCTGGCCACCAGCACCGACGAGTAGATGCCGAACACGATGCCGATGGTCAGCGCCATCGCGAAGCCATGCAGCGCCGGGCCGCCGAACACCAGCATCGACACCACCATCATCTCGGTGGAGAAGTGGGTGATGATGGTCCGGCTCATGGTGGAGGTGATGGCATTGTCGATCACTTCGGCCACCGCGTGGCCGCGCATGCCCGGCTTGCGGAAGTTTTCGCGGATCCGGTCGAACACCACCACCGATTCGTTCACCGAGTAGCCCAGCACCGCCAGGATGCCGGCCAGCACGGTCAGCGAGAACTCCCAGCGGAAGAAGGCGAAGCAGCCAAGGATGATCACCACGTCGTGCATGTTGGCGATGATGGCCGCGACGGCGAAGCGCCATTCGAAGCGGATGGCCAGATAGAGCATGATGCCCACGCAGACCAGGATCACCGCGGTCAGGCCGTGGGAGACCAGCTCCTCGCCGACGCTGGGGCCGACGAAGTCAACCTTGCGCAGCTGCACGGTGGGATCGGCGGCTTTGAGCTGGCCCATCACCTTGTCGGACAGCTGGGCGGTGCTGGTGCCCGGCTTGTTCGGCAGGCGGATCATCACGTCGCGGCTGGTGCCCAGGTTCTGCACCGTGGATTCGCCCAGTTTCAGCGCGTCCACCTTCTCGCGGATCTGGTCCAGGTTGGCCGACTGCTGGTATTGCAGCTCCAGCACGGTGCCGCCGGTGAACTCCACGCTGAAGTTCAGGCCGCGGGTGGCCAGGAAGAACACGGCGAGCACGAAGGTCACCAGCGAGATCGCGGTGGTGAGCCGGCCGTAGCTCATGAACGGGATGTCCCGTTTGATGCGGAAAAGCTCCATGGTTTAGCCCTTGTTTTCCGGTTTCCACACCTGGCCGATGGCCAGCGAGGTCAGTTTGCGGCGACGGCCGTACCACAGGTGCACCAGGCCGCGCGACACCAGCACCGCCGAGAACATCGAGGTCATGATGCCCAGGCAGTGGACGATGGCGAAGCCGCGCACCGGGCCGGAGCCGAAGATCATCAGCGCCAGGCCGGCGATCAGCGTGGTGACGTTGGAGTCCAGGATGGTGTGCCAGGCGTGGTCGTAGCCGGAGTGGATCGCAGAGTGCGGCGGCATGCCGTTGCGCAACTCCTCGCGGATGCGCTCGTTGATCAGCACGTTGGCGTCGATGGCCATGCCCAGCGCCAGCGCGATGGCCGCGATGCCGGGCAGGGTCAGCGTGGCCTGCAGCATCGACAGCAACGCGATCAGCAGGAACACGTTGATCGCCAGCGACAACGCGGAGAACACGCCGAACAGGCCGTAGTAGAGCACCATGAACGCTGCGATGGCGGCGAAGCCCCACAGCGTGGCGTGGAAGCCCTTCTCGATGTTTTCCTTGCCCAGGCTCGGTCCGATGGTGCGCTCTTCGATGATGTTCATCGGCGCGGCCAGGGAGCCGGCGCGCAGCAAGAGGGCGGTGTCGTTGGCTTCGGCGCTGTTCATGCTGCCGGAGATTTCCACGCGGCCGCCGCCGATCTCGGTGCGGATCACCGGCGCGGTGACCACTTCCTTGCGGCCTTTTTCCACCAGCACCATCGCCATGCGCTTGCCGACGTTTTCAGCGGTCAGCTGGCGGAAGATGGCGGCGCCGGTGCTGTCCAGGTTGATGCTGACGGCGGGCGCGCCGAACTGGTCGAAGCTCGGCTGGGCGTCATTGATATTGTCGCCGGTCAGCTCCACGTCGCTCTTGAGCAGGATCTTGCTCTGGCCGCGGGAGGTGGCTTCGTCCAGCAGCTCGTAGCCTGCGGGCACGTTGCCGGCCAGCGCCTCGGCGACCTTGCCCTGGTCGTCCTCGACCATGTGCACTTCCAGCGTGGCGGTGCGGCCGATGATGTCCTTGGCGCGGGCGGTGTCCTGGATGCCGGGCAGCTGCACCACGATGCGGTTCGGGCCGGCCTGCTGGATGATGGGCTCGGTGGTGCCCAGCTCGTTCACGCGGTTGTGCAGCGTGGTGATGTTCTGCTTGACCGCGTCGTTCTGGATCTTGGTGATCTCTTCCGGCTTCAGCGTCAGCAGCAGCTTGTTGGCGGCGTCGTCGGTGCGGACCGCCAGGCTGGGCAGCATGCGATAGGCCACGTCCTGGGCCGACTTCAGCGTGTCTTCGTCACGCAGCTGCACTTCCAGCGTGTTGCCGTTGCGCTTGATGTTGCCGTAGCGCACTTGCTTGTTCTTCAGCTCGCGGCGCAGATCGCCGGCGTAGCGTTCCATCGCCTTGTCGGTGGCGGCTTGCATGTCCACTTCCAGCAGGAAGTGCACGCCGCCGCGCAGGTCTAGGCCCAGGAACATCGGGTTGGCGTGCAGCGCCGTCAGCCAGGACGGGGAGGCGGGCAGCAGGTTCAGCGCGATGATGTAGTTGTCGCCCAGCGCGTGCTGGATGGCGTCGCGCGCCTTCAGCTGGGTGTCGGTATCCTTGAAGCGGACCTTCAGGCTGTTGGCGTCGAGAAAGACGCCGTCGGGGCTGATGTTCTGCGACTTGAGCGCGTCTTCCACGCGCCCCATCACGGCGGAGTCCACCGGAATCGACTGGCGCGAGCTGGAGACCTGCACCGCGGGGGTCTCGCCGTAGAAATTGGGCAGCGTGTAGATTGCCGAGATGATCAGCGCCACCACGATGACGAGGTATTTCCAGAGAGGGTAGCGGTTCATGTTCTAGTTCTGGAGTGGGAAATGAACAAGGCCGCCTGCGGAGCGTTCCGGGGCGGCCGTGATGGGCTTACAGCGACTTCAGCGTGCCCTTTTCCAGCTTGGCGCCGACGGCGCTGCGCTGAACGTGGATTTCCACGTTGTCGGCGATTTCCAGGGTCAGGTATTGCTCGCTGACTTTGGATACGCGGCCGACGATGCCGCCCTGGGTGACCACTTCATCGCCCTTTTGCAGTTCGGACAGCATTTTCTGGGTTTCCTTCATGCGCTTCTGCTGAGGGCGGACCATCAGGAACCAGAACAGCACGAAGATCACGATCATGGGCAGGAAGCCCATCAGGTCGAAACCTGCGGGAGCTGCGCCGCCGGAGGCGAAGGCGGGAGTAATGAAGGACATCAGGGGAACTCCTAAATTTCGTTATGACTTCAAGTTTCGAACAGGGCATTGTAGCCATGCTCCATATCTTTTCCAACTATGGAGCGCGGCAAGGGCGTGGGACCGTCGGCGCGGGGCCGCGGTTCCCCGCCCGGCGCGCTTAGTTGACGCCGCGCGCGCGCTTGGCCGCGAACTCCAGGCGGAAGTCCTCGAAGCGGTCTTCCTCGATCGCCTTGCGGATCTCGCGCATCAGTTCCTGGTAGTAGTGCAGGTTGTGGATGGTGTTCAGCCGCGCGCCCAGGATTTCGCCGACGCGATGCAGGTGGTGCAGGTAGGCGCGGCTGAAATTGCGGCAGGCGTAGCACGCGCATTCCTCGTCCAGCGGCTTCTTGTCATCCTTGTAGCGCGCGTTCTTGATCTTGACGTCGCCCCACTGGGTGAAGATCCAGCCGTTGCGCGCGTTGCGGGTCGGCATCACGCAGTCGAACATGTCCACGCCGTTGGCGACGCCGTGCACCAGGTCTTCCGGCGTGCCCACGCCCATCAGGTAGTGCGGCTTCTCGGCCGGCAGCATGTCCTTCAGCTCGGTCAGCATCCGGTACATTTCCGGCTTGGGCTCGCCCACCGACAGGCCGCCGATGGCGATGCCGTCGAAGCCGACCTGCATCAGGCCTTCCAGCGACTCCTGGCGCAAATCGGTATAAAGGTTGCCTTGCACGATGCCGAACAGCGCGTTCGGATTTTTCAGGTCGTCGAAGGCGCGGCGCGAGCGCTCGGCCCAGCGCAGGCTCATCTGCAGCGATTTCTGCGCGGTGGCGTGGTCCACCTGGCCCGGCGTGCACTCGTCCAGCTGCATCACGATGTCCGAATTGAGCACGGTCTGGATCTTCATCGAGATCTCCGGGCTCAGGAACAGCTTGTCGCCGTTGATCGGGCTTTGGAAGGTGCAGCCCTCCTCGGTCAGCTTGCGCATGTCGGACAGGCTGAATACCTGGAAGCCGCCGGAGTCGGTCAGGATGGGCTTGTCCCAGCCGATGAACTCATGCAGGCCGCCGAACTGCTCGACGATCTCCAGGCCCGGGCGCAGCCACAGGTGGAAGGTGTTGCCCAGGATGATCTGCGCGCCGATGTCGTTCAGCTCGACCGGGCTCATCGCCTTGACCGAGCCGTAGGTGCCCACGGGCTGGAAGACCGGGGTCTCCACGGTGCCGTGGTTCAGCTCCAGCGTGCCGCGCCGCGCGCCGCCGGAGGTCTTGTGTACGGTAAACTTCAACATTATTCGAAGTATCGCTTCAGGGTTTGTTTAGCAAAATCAGTCCGCTAGTATACAGCAAGCGCGCGGGCTGCGCCGGTGTCGCAAAAAAGTGCTTGCCAAGATGGGGAGGCTCTTATACTATGCACACCTCGACGACAGGCACGTAGCTCAGTTGGTTAGAGCACCACCTTGACATGGTGGGGGTCGTTGGTTCGAATCCAATCGTGCCTACCAAATTAAATGCATGGAGTTACAAGTGAAAGTCTTGCGAACTACCACAGCCCGACATACTCACGGAAGCTGAGCCTTGCGGGTTGTGCCATGCGAAAAAGAAGTGCGGCTCAGGCCGCACTTTTTTTTACCCTTTTGCTTTAGACTCGATCACAAAAATCTCTCGCCCTCGTTGGAGTTGACATGCCAGACATTCGCTTGCCGGACGGCTCGGTCCGTTCTTTCGACAAACCGGTAACGGTTCATGAAGTGGCCGCGTCCATCGGCGCCGGTCTGGCGCGCGCCGCGCTGGCGGGCCGCGTGGACGGCCAGCTGGTGGATACCAGCTACCTGATCGACCGCAACGCGGATCTGGCCATCGTCACCGACAAGGACGCCGACGGCCTGTCCATCATCCGCCACTCCACCGCTCACTTGCTGGCTTATGCTGTCAAGGAGCTGTTCCCGGAAGCGCAGGTGACCATCGGGCCGGAGATCGAGAACGGCTTCTACTACGATTTCGCCTACAAGCGTCCGTTCACGCCGGAAGATCTGGCGACGATCGAGAAGAAGATGGCCGAGCTGGCGAAGAAGGACATTCCGGTCGAGCGCTACGAGCTGCCGCGCGACGAGGCCATCGCCTACTTCAAGAGCATCGGCGAGGCCTACAAGGCCGAAATCATCGAATCGATACCGCAGGGCGAAGTGCTGTCGCTGTATCGCGAAGGCGAATTCACCGACTTGTGTCGCGGCCCGCACGTGCCGTCCACCGGCAAGCTGAAGGTGTTCAAGCTGATGAAGGTGGCCGGCGCCTACTGGCGCGGCGACAGCAAGAACGAAATGCTGCAGCGCGTGTACGGCACCGCCTGGGCCAAGAAGGAAGATCTGGACGCCTACCTCTATATGCTGGAAGAGGCGGAAAAGCGCGACCACCGCAAGCTGGGCGTGCAGTTGGACCTGTTCCACCTGCAGGACGAGGCGCCGGGCATGGTGTTCTGGCATCCCAAGGGCTGGCGGCTGTGGCAGAGCGTCGAGCAATACATGCGCGACAAGCTGAATCGCGAAGGCTACAAGGAAATCCGCACGCCGATGATGATGGACGCCCATCTGTGGGAGCGTTCCGGCCATGCGGCCAACTACCGCGAGAACATGTTCATCACCGAGTCGGAAAAGCGCGACTACGCGGTGAAGCCGATGAACTGCCCGGGCCACGTGCAAGTGTTCAACAGCGGTCTGCGCTCGTATCGCGACCTGCCGCTGCGCTACGCCGAGTTCGGCGCCTGTCACCGCAACGAGCCGTCCGGCGCGCTGCACGGCATCATGCGCGTGCGCGGCTTCGTACAGGACGATGGCCATATCTTCTGCACCGAAGACCAGATCAACCAGGAGGCCAAGGATTTCCACCGCCTGGTGATGGAAGTGTATGACCGCTTCGGCTTCGACAAGGTGTCGATTAAGCTGGCGCTGCGTCCGGAAAAACGCATCGGCGAGGAGTCCACCTGGGACAAGGCCGAGGAAGGCATGCGCGAAGCGCTGCGCGCCTGCGGCGTGGAGTGGGAAGAGTTGCCGGGAGAGGGCGCCTTCTACGGTCCGAAGATCGAATACCACATCAAGGACGCGCTCGGCCGCTCCTGGCAGTGCGGCACGCTGCAGCTCGATTTCATGCTGCCGGAGCGCCTGGATGCCGAATATGTGGCTGATGACAACAGCCGCAAGCGCCCGGTGATGCTGCACCGCGCGGCGCTGGGATCGCTGGAGCGTTTCCTCGGCATTTTGATCGAAAACCATGCCGGCGCTTTCCCGCTGTGGCTGGCGCCGGTGCAGATGGTGGTGATGAATATCACCGAAGCGCAGGCGGATTATGCGGTTGAAATTGCGAAAGAGCTTGAGAAACAAGGATTCCGAGTCGCGCTTGACTTGAGAAACGAGAAGATCGGCTATAAAATTCGCGAACACAGCCTGCAGAAGTTGCCGTATCAGATCGTGATCGGCGACAAGGAAAAGGCAGGCGGTTTGGTTGCCGTGCGCGCCCGGGGCGAAGATCTGGGTCAGCTCACGCTGGATGCGTTCATCGCGCGCCTCAAGGCTGAGATGCCTGGGGCCTGATCCGGCGGCGGCATACTTATCATTTATTAGGAGATTTCAGCTATAGCTCAGGAACGCGAAGCACGGATCAACGGCGAGATTACCGCTCGTGAGATCCGTCTGGTAGGTAAGGAAGGTGAGCAGATTGGCATCGTCAGTCTGCGTGAAGCGATGGCTCTGGCCGAAGAGGGCGATGTGGATCTGGTGGAGATTTCCCCGACCGCTCAGCCCCCGGTGTGCAAGCTGATGGACTACGGCAAGTACAAGTACGAGATGTCCAAGAAGCGTCACGAAGCCAAGCAGAAGCAGAAGCAGGTTCAGATCAAGGAAATCAAGTTCCGTCCGGGCACCGACGATGGCGACTACAACGTCAAGTTGCGCAACCTGGTCCGTTTCCTGACTGAAGGCGATAAGGCCAAGGTCACCCTGCGCTTCCGCGGTCGTGAGATGGCACACCAGGATATCGGCCTCGCGCTGCTCAAGCGCGTGGAAGCCGACCTGGCGGAAGTGGGCACTGTGGAACAGTTCCCGCGACTGGAAGGCCGCCAGATGGTCATGATGATTGCGCCGAAGAAGAAATAATCGGTATAATCATTTTTCGACACGGCAGAGTGCGCTCTGCCGTGTCGATTTTGTAGGTCGGCAACGATCTGCTCAAAAGCGTGACGCAGCGGTTTCAAGAGCCTTCGGGCCACCCTGTGTCTAATCTAAACAAAATTCAGCAGGAGCATTTCCATGCCGAAAATGAAGACCAAGTCGAGCGCGAAGAAGCGTCTCAAAGTACTGGGTGGCGGTGGTTTCAAGCGTGCACACGCCTTCAAGCGTCACATCCTGACCAAGAAGACCACCAAGAACAAGCGCCAATTGCGCGGCACCTCCATGGTGGACGCGACCAATGTGGCCTCTGTTCGCGCCATGATGCCCTACGCTTAAGGAGACCTGAAATATGCCACGCGTAAAACGCGGTGTAACCGCACGTGCTCGTCACAAGAAAATCCTCGCCCTGGCGAAAGGCTATCGCGGCCGCCGGAAGAACGTCTATCGCATCGCCAAACAGGCGGTGATGAAGGCGGGTCAATACGCCTACCGCGACCGTCGTCAGAAAAAGCGTCAGTTCCGTCAACTGTGGATTGCCCGTATCAACGCAGCTTCCCGTGAAAACGGCCTGCCGTACAGCAAGTTCATGAACGGCCTGAAGAAAGCCGCTATCGAAATCGACCGCAAGGTCCTGGCCGATCTGGCCGTGTTCGACAAGCCGGCTTTTGCGCAGATCGTCGAAAAGGCGAAAGCAAGCCTCGCTGCTTAATCGCCGGGACGGATCTGAAGGGAGGCAAACATTTGCCTCCCTTTTTTTCTTCCGGACGGCCTTCCCAGAGTGCTGATCAGAGCGGGTATGCGCAATGCCCGATGTGATCAGCCTTCTATTCGCATACGGTGTGGGACACGATGAACAACGTTGACGCGATTCTCCAAGCAGGCCAGGCGGCAGTCGCCGCCGCGGCCGATCTGATCGAGCTCGAACAGGTCAAGGCGCGCTTCCTTGGCAAGAGCGGCGAGCTGACCGAACTCCTCAAGCAGCTGGGCAAGCTGGCGCCGGAAGAGCGCAAGGCCGCCGGCGCCACCATCAATCAAGCCAAGCAAGCGTTCGAAGCTGCGCACAACGACAAGCGCGACCAGCTCAACGCCGCCAAGCTGGAAGCCCAGCTGGCCGCAGAGGCCCTGGACGTCACGCTGCCGGGCCGCGGCTCGGCTGGCGGCGGCCTGCATCCGGTGGCGCTGACGCTGGAGCGCATCGCCGGCCTGTTCCGCACCATGGGCTTCGAAGTGGCCGACGGCCCGGAAATCGAAAGCGATTTCTACAACTTCCAGGCGCTGAACATTCCGGAAAACCATCCGGCCCGCGCGATGCAGGATACCTTCTACGTGGAAAACGGCGACGTGCTGCGCACGCATACCAGCCCGATCCAGGCGCGCTTCATGGAAAGCCACCAGCCGCCGATCAAGATCGTCGCGCCGGGCCGCGTGTACCGCGTCGACTCCGACGCCACCCATTCGCCGATGTTCCACCAGATGGAAGGCCTGTGGGTGGACGAAGGCGTATCCTTCGCCGACCTGAAGGCGGTGGTCACCGACTTCCTGCGCCGCTTCTTCGAGCGCGACGATCTGCAGGTGCGCTTCCGCCCGTCCTTCTTCCCGTTCACCGAGACCTCGGCCGAGATCGACGTGCTGGACGAGCAGGGCAAATGGTTGGAAGTGGGCGGCTGCGGCATGGTGCATCCCAAGGTGCTGAGCATCGCCAATATCGACCCGGAAAAGTACACCGGCTTCGCCTTCGGCATCGGCCTCGACCGTTTCGCCATGCTGCGCTACGGCGTCAACGACCTGCGCCTGTTCTTCGAGAACGATCTCAACTTCCTGAAGCAATTCAACTGATCGCGCACGGAGCCGACTATGCAATTTTCCGAACAATGGCTGAGAAGCTGGGTCAATCCGGCGCTGAATACCGAACAATTGTCCGAGCTGCTGACCATGGCTGGCTTGGAGGTGGAAGAAACCCAAGCCGCCGCTCCGGCCTTCTCCGGCGTGGTGATCGCCGAGGTGAAAGAGTGCGTCAAGCATGAGAACGCCGACCGCCTGCGCGTGACCAAGGTCGACGTGGGCACTGGCGAATTGATCCAGATCGTCTGCGGCGCGCCCAACGTCGCCGTCGGCGTGCGCGTGCCGTGCGCGCTGCCTGGCGCGGTGCTGCCGGGCGATTTCAAGATCAAGCCGACCAAGATGCGCGGCGTGGAGTCGGGCGGTATGCTGTGCTCCGGCAAGGAGCTGGGCGTGCCGGAAGACGTGGATGGCCTGATGCTGCTGCCGGCCGACGCGCCCGTGGGTCAGAGCATCCGCGATTACCTGGGCCTGGACGACCAGCTGTTCACGCTGAAGATCACCCCCAACCGAGCCGATGGCTTGTCGATCCGCGGCATCGCCCGCGAAGTGGCGGCGCTGACCGGCGCCGCGCTTGCCCCGGTGGCCATCGCCCCGGTGGCGCCGTCCATCGACGACGTCCGCTCGGTGAAGATCGAGTCCCGCCAAGCCTGCGGCCGCTATCTGGGCCGCGTGGTCAAGGGCGTCGACGCCGCCGCGGCCACGCCGGCCTGGATGCGCCAGCGCCTGGAGCGTTCCGGCCTGCGCTCGATCTCCGCGATCGTCGACATCACCAACTACATCCTGCTGGAGCAGGGCCAGCCTATGCATGCTTTCGATCTGGCCAAGATTGAGGGCGGCATCACCGTGCGCCAGGCGCGGGCCGGCGAGAGCCTGCTGTGCCTGAACGAAAAGACCGTCGAGCTGCAGGCCAAGCACCTGGTGATCGCCGACGATGCCAAGCCGCTGGCCATGGGCGGCATCATGGGCGGCGAGCACAGCGGCGTCACCACCGCAAGTCGCGACATCTTCCTGGAGTCCGCGTTCTTCGCGCCGGAAGCGATCGCCGGCAAGGCGCGCGAGTTGGGTTTCGGCTCCGATTCGTCCTACCGTTACGAGCGCGGCGTCGATTTCGCGCTGCAGCGCGAAGCGATCGAGCGCGCCACCCGCCTGGTGCTGGACATCTGCGGCGGCGAAGCCGGCCCGGTGGTCGAGGAGGTGGCCGAGCTGCCGAAGCGCCAATCGGTCAAGCTGCGCGTGGCGCGCGTGGCCAAGGTGCTGGGCGTGGCGCTGTCCGCCGAGCAAATCGGCGACATTCTGTCCCGTTTGAGCCTGCCCTACACGCTGGCCGATGAAGTCTTCATCGTGCAGGCGCCGTCGTTCCGCTTCGATATCGAGATCGAGGAAGACCTGATCGAGGAAGTGGCGCGAGTCTACGGCTACAACGCCATTCCGGCCGACGCGCCGCGTTCCGGCATGCGCATGCTGGCGCAGCCGGAAGAGAAGCGGCCAGTGGATCAGCTGCGCCACCTGCTGGCCGGCCGCGATTACCAGGAGGTGGTCAGCTACGCCTTTGTCGACGAGCGCTGGGAGCGCGATTTCGCCGGCAACGACAATGCGATCCGCCTGCAGAACCCGATCGCCAGCCAGATGAGCGTGATGCGCTCGACGCTGATCGGCGGCCTGGTCGACGTGCTGGCCGGCAACATTAACCGCAAGCAGCCGCGCGTGCGGCTGTTCGAAGTGGCGCGCGTGTTCCTGCGCGGCGCGAACGGTTTCGACCAGCCGGAACGAGTGGCCGGCCTGGCCTGGGGTCCGCGGCTGTCCGAGCAATGGGGCGCCAAGTCCGAGCGCGTCGATTTCTTCGATGCCAAGGCCGATGTCGAAGCCTTGCTGCATCCGGTCAAGGCCGAGTACCGCAAGGCGGCCCATCCGGCCTTCCATCCCGGCCGCTGCGCCGAGGTGCTGGTGGACGGCAAGGCGGTCGGCGTGATCGGCGAGCTGCATCCGCAGTGGGTGCAGGCCTATGACTTGGTCAACGCGCCGGTGCTGTTCGAGCTGGATCTGGCGGCCGCTACCGCGCGCAGCCGCATCAAGGCGCAGCCGGTCAGCAAGTTCCAGTCGGTGCGCCGCGACCTGGCGCTGCTGGTGGACGAGGCTGTGACTGTGGCGCAGCTGCTGTCCGCATTCGACGCCAAGCGCGCTGAAGTCGTCACCGATATCGCCTTGTTCGACGTTTATCGCGGCAAGGGCGTCGCCGAAGGCAAGAAGAGTCTGGCCTTTAGCGTGCTGATGCAGGACAATAGCCGAACCCTGACCGACGAGGACGTGGAGCCGGCGATGCAGGCCCTGCTGGACGCGGTGTCGGAACTGGGCGCGCAACTGCGCGTGTGATCAAGATGTGGGCGGGCGGATCCCAATGGATCCGCCCGTCGATTGTGGTTTAGAAGTTTGAGGGGAATGTCATGACTTTGACGAAGGCTGAACTGGCCGATTTGCTGTTTGACCAGGTTGGTCTGAACAAACGCGAAGCCAAGGACATGGTCGAGTCGTTTTTCGAAGAGATCCGGCTGGCGCTGGAGTCTGGGGATTCGGTTAAGCTGTCCGGTTTCGGCAACTTCCAGTTGCGCGACAAGCCGCAGCGTCCGGGCCGCAATCCCAAGACCGGGGAAGAGATTCCCATCACCGCCCGCCGTGTGGTAACGTTCCACGCAAGCCAGAAACTCAAGGGAATGGTTGAGCAATACCATGCTAACAAGCAAGGCTGATCTGCCGTCGATTCCGTCCAAGCGTTACTTCACCATCAGCGAAGTCGGCGAACTCGCTGGGGTGAAGCCGCATGTGCTGCGTTATTGGGAGCAGGAGTTTTCCCAGTTGCGCCAGGTGAAACGGCGCGGCAATCGCCGTTATTACCAGCATCATGAAGTTTTGCTGGTGCGCCGCATTCGCGAATTGCTGTACGACGATGGCTTCACCATTCAGGGCGCTCGCCAGCGGCTGGGAATGGGCGATGATAGCGAACGCCCGGTTACCGCGCAGGAAGTGCGCGCCGAATTGGAATCCATCCTTGAATGGTTGGATTCGGGTATTGGCAAAAAATAATAAATCAGTTACACTGTGTTTCTCTTGAGTCGGGGTGTAGCGCAGCCTGGTAGCGCACCTGCATGGGGTGCAGGGGGTCGGAAGTTCGAATCTTCTCACCCCGACCAATAGAGCCTTGTTTTTAAAGTAATTAAGCCCTGTTCCCGCAGGGCTTTTTTATTGTCTCCTTCGATGGCGTGGGGATTTTGTGGGGTTGTGGCATCAGGTGGTTTTCCTTCTTAGCATGGTGGGGGAAACAAGCTGTCGTTGATCTGTTTCGCTTACCCTTTCCGCCATTTCGATCAGATGCCCGATTTCGGGAGCTGAGTAGTGTGTCGTTACGTTCTTACTCACGTGGCCTAGCAAGACTTGCCGATCTTCAAATGACACGCCCGCGATCCTTAGTCGGTGCCCGAAGGTGTGCTTCAGGTCATGAACCCGGAACGCAGCAAAGCCGGGGTTTGCTTTTCGCAAATATTGCTTGGTGAACTTTTCAGCTGCTCTCTTCCGTGCTTTTCTCCACGCGTGTCCGTTCATCTTCTCTATGTTGTCTTCTTCGCTTGGTTGTTTATTTTCATGAAATGGGAACACGTATATAGGGTGCGCCCCTCGCATAGAATCGACCACTCCTTTCGCAACTGTATTTAGTATAACAAGCCGATCCATTCCATTTTTTACACCTGAATTCTCAGTTCTTCCGCAAAATGTTGCCGGGATTATAAATATACTGGTGTTTAGCTC
>NZ_JZJL01000018.1 GCF_000971335.1 Chromobacterium vaccinii | reverse complement strand
AACGCCACCACCGCCTCGCCCTTGACCTCGTGTGGCTTGCCGACCACGGCGGCTTCTGCCACCAGCGGGTTGGCCACCAGCGCCGATTCGATCTCCATCGTGCCCAGGCGGTGGCCGGACACGTTCAATACGTCGTCGATGCGGCCCATGATCCAGAAGTAGCCGTTCTCGTCGCGGTGGGCGGAGTCGCCGGCCAGGTAGTACTTGCCGTCGAACTCGTCGGGGAAATAGGTTTTCTTGAAGCGCTCCGGGTCGTTCCAGATGGTGCGCACCAGGCTGGGGAACGGTTTCTTGATCACCAGGAAGCCGCCGCGGCCCGGCTCCACCTGGGCGCCGGACTCGTCGACGATGTCGGCGATCACGCCCGGCAGCGGCAGCGTGCACGAACCCGGCTTGGTGGCGACGGCGCCCGGCAGCGGGGCGATCATCGCCGAGCCGGTCTCGGTCTGCCACCAGGTGTCGACGATGGGGCAACGGCCGCCGCCGACGGTTTCGTGGTACCAGATCCAGGCTTCCGGATTGATCGGCTCGCCGACGGTGCCCAGCACGCGCAAGGACGACAGGTCGTACTGCTTGGGCAGGTCCGCGCCCAGCTTGATCAGCGAACGGATCGCGGTGGGGGCGGTGTAGAAGATGGACACCTTGTGCTGCTCTATCATGCGCCAGAAGCGGCCGGCGTCCGGATAGGTGGGCACGCCTTCGAAGATCACCTGAGTGGCGCCGTTGGCCAGCGGGCCGTAGCAGACGTAGCTGTGGCCGGTGATCCAGCCGACGTCGGCGGTGCACCAGAAGACGTCGTTGGGCTTGTAGTCGAACACCCAGCGGAAGCTGTTCAGCGCGCCCAGCAGGTAGCCAGCGGTGCTGTGCTGGATGCCCTTGGGCTTGCCGGTGGAGCCGGAGGTGTAGAGGATGAACAGCGGGTCTTCGGCGCTGACCCATTCCGGCTCGCAGGCCTCGCTCTGGCCTTCGGTCAGCTTGTGCCACCACACGTCGCGGCCTTCGACCCAGTCCGCGCCGCCGTTGGTGCGCTGGTATACCACCACGTTCTTCACCGATTCGGCGCCTTCCAGCGCCAGCGCCTCGTCCACCGTTGCCTTCAGCGGCACGTTCTTGCCGCCGCGCACGCTTTCGTTGGCGGTGACCACCACGGTGGCGCCGGCATCCTGGATGCGGTCGCGCACCGCGCCGGCGGAGAAGCCGCCGAACACCACCGAGTGGATGGCGCCGATGCGGGCGCAGGCCTGCATCGTCACTACCGCTTCGATGCCCATCGGCATGTACACCACCACGCGGTCGCCTTTCTTGACGCCCAGGCTTTTCAGGCCGTTGGCGAACTGGCAGACGCGGCGGTGCAGTTCGGAGTAGGTGACGCGGGTGACTTCGCCGTCGTCGGCTTCGAAGATGATGGCGATCTTGTTGGCGTTGGCGGCCAGGTGGCGGTCCAGGCAGTTGTAGGACGCATTGAGCACGCCGTCGTCGAACCATTTGAAGAACGGCGCGGCGCTATCGTCCAGCACGCGGGAGAACGGTTTTTTCCAGGTGATCAGTTCGCGCGCCAGATCCCCCCAGAACGACAGGTAATGATCGTCAGCCTGCTCGCACAGCGCGTGGTAGGCCTCGATGCCGCTGACGGCCGCCTTGCGGCGGAATTCTTCCGATGGGGCGAAGCTGCGGGTTTCCTTGAGGATGGAATCTAGCGTGGACATGCGTTTCTCCAAAGTCTTTGGTGTTATCGCCGCGCGCCGTCGTCCGGCGCGCGGAATGTCAATGATGATGACATTTAATGCTTGCTGGCGCCACTGGCCCCGATGCCGGTCATCGCCCGCACGTACTGCGCGTCGAACTTGGCTTTTTCTTCTTCCGCCTGGCGGGAGGTGTCAAGCGTCGAAACCAGCCAGGTGACCACGAAGGCCAGCGTCATCGAGAAGATGGCGGGGTTCTTGTACGGGAACACGGCGTGCTCGTGCTTCAGCACTTCCACCCATACCGCCGGGCCCAGCACGATCAGCACCACCGCGGTCAGCAGGCCCACCAGTCCGCCGATGACCGCGCCGCGGGTGGTCAGGCCCTTCCAGAACATCGACAGGAACAGCACCGGGAAGTTGGCGGAGGCGGCGATGGAGAAGGCGAGGCCCACCATGAAGGCGATGTTCTGCTTTTCGAACACCAGGCCGAGCACGATGGCTACCACGCCCAGGACCACGGTGGTGATCTTGGAGACGCGGATCTCGTCGGCCTCGTTGGCCTTGCCGTGCTTGATCACGCTGGCGTACAAGTCGTGCGACACCGCCGACGCGCCGGACAGCGCCAGGCCGGCCACCACCGCCAGGATGGTGGCGAAGGCCACCGCGGAGATGAAGCCCAGGAAGATGTCGCCGCCTACGGCGTCTGCCAGGTGGATGGCCGCCATATTGCTGCCGCCGACCAGCTGGGTGACCGATTTGCCGTTCTTGACCACGGTCTCCATCATGCCCGGTTGGTTCAGCACCAGCATGATGGCGCCGAAGCCGATGATGAAGGTCAGGATGTAGAAGTAGCCGATGAAGCCGGTGGCGAAGAAGACCGACTTGCGAGCCTCCTTGGCGTCGGCGACGGTGAAGAAGCGCATCAGGATGTGCGGGAGGCCGGCGGTGCCGAACATCAGCGCCAGCCCCAGCGAGATGGAGTCGATCGGGTCAGCCTTGCCCGGCGCCATGATGGCGGCGCCCTTGCCGTGCGCGGCCACCGCTTTTTCGAACATCACTTCCGGACTGAAACCGACGGTGGACAGCACCATGATGGCCATGAACGTGGCGCCGGACAGCAGCAGCACCGCCTTGATGATCTGCACCCAGGTGGTGGCCAGCATGCCGCCGAACAGCACATAACAGACCATCAGCACGCCGACCAGCAGCACCGCCGAGCTATAGCTCATGCCGAACAACAGCTGGATCAGCTTGCCGGCGCCGACCATCTGCGCGATCAGGTAAATCGCCACCACCACCAGCGTCGACAGCGCGGCGAAGCTGCGCACCGGCGTCTGGCCCAGCCGGTAGGAGGCTACGTCGGCGAAGGTGTACTTGCCGAGGTTGCGCAGCCGTTCCGCCACCAGAAACAGGATGATGGGCCAGCCCACCAGGAAGCCCATCGAGTAAATCAGGCCGTCGTAGCCCTTGTCGAACACCAGGGCGGAAATGCCGAGGAAAGACGCCGCCGACATGTAGTCGCCGGCGATGGCGAGGCCGTTCTGGAAACCGGTGATGCCGCCGCCCGCGGCGTAGAAGTCGCTGGCGGACTTGGTGCGGCGCGCCGCCCAGTAGGTGATGCCCAGCGTGAAGGCGACGAACAGGAAGAACATGATGATGGCGTGCCAGTTGGTGGCTTGCTGCTTGATATCGCCTTCAATCGCGCCGGCCGCGCAGGCGAGCGCGGGCAGCAGCGCCGCCGCGCCGGCGGCGAGTTTCAGTTTGGTTTGCCGCATCATTTGGCCTCCTCGACGATCTGCTGGGTCAACGGGTCGAACTCCTGGTTGGCGCGGCGCACGTAAATGCCGGTCAGCACGAAGGCGGACAGGATGATGAACACGCCGACCGGGATGCCCACGGTCATGGTGGCGCCCTGATATAGCGGCGTGCCCAGCAAGGACGGGGCGAAAGCCAGGACCAGGATGAAGCCGTAGTAAATGACCAGCATGACGATGGCCAGCGTCCAGCCGAGGCTGGTTTTCTTGTGGACCAGTTCCAGATACTTCGGATTGGACTGGATCTTCTTCAGAGTCTCCTCATTCATGACATCCTCCTTTGGGGGTGCTGCGCTCGTGTGGCGCTGCTGGAAAAATAAAAGAGGAAGCCGGGGGGATGCTAATCGTATTTTCTGATGCTTTGAATTAGCCAGACCGATGATTGCCTGTAAAACAATACAAAAATCAATAGTTTGCGGTGGAATGTTTACTCGATATTCGCTGGCGAGCGCGCGATTTTCCGCCCGAGGCGCGTTCGATTCTGACAGAATCGATTTGTCGAGGCATTATGACGATGGAAAGGTGTTCGCATGAGTGAGCCATTGTACGGAGAGTCTTTGCTGGCCGAGGTCTATGACCTGTTCAACGCCTGGGGCGAGGACAACGATTTTTATCTGGGCCTGTGTTCGCCGGCGGTGGGAAGCGCGCTGGATCTGGGCTGCGGCACCGGCCTGCTGGCGGCGAAGATGGCGGAAAGGGTCGAAGTTGTCGGCCTGGATCCGGCGCCGGCGATGCTGGACATCGCCCGGGCCAGGCCTGGCGGCGGACAGGTTGCATGGCGGCTGGCCGACGCGCGTGATTTTGAATTGAACCGGCGTTTCGACCTGATTTATTGCGCCGGCCACGCTTTCCAGTCATTTCTGGCCGAAACCGACAGGCGCGCGGTATTCCGCCAGGTTCGGCGTCATCTGGCGCGGGGCGGCCGTTTCGCGTTCGAGACGCGGAATCCGGCCGCGCGGGCCTGGCTGCGCTGGGAGAACGCCGCGCCGCGCCGGGCGGCGCATCCGCGCTGGGGCGAGGTGGAACTCAGCCAGCGCCTGCTGTCGGAACGGGACGGCTTGGTGTCTTACCGCAGCCGCTACCGTTTCATCGATCAGGGCAGAACGCTGGAAGCGGATGCCCGGCTGCGTTTTTGCGGTTTGGCGGCGCTGCGCGCCGAGCTGGAGTCGGAGGGGCTGAGCGTGCTGGCGCTGCATGGCGACTGGCAGGGCGGAGAGTGGCGCGAGGACAGCGAAGAGCTCATCCTGACGCTGGCGCGGGCCGGCGATCAGCCGGTCTTGGACTGAAAGCGCATGCACGTCTGGCCTGAGGCCTCCCGCACGTCCAGGCAGGGCGCGCGTTTGCTGGAGAAGCCCATCGCCCGGCAGCCGTAAGGAAAGCGCGGGTCGTGGGTGACGAAGTAATGGCGACAGCGTCGGCAAAGCGGGGCGCCGCGTCGCTCGGCGGGATTCGGGTGCATGGCGGAGGAGAAAGCGTCGATACCGTCCAGCTTAGCAGCGGGGCCGGGGACGCGGTAGCTAGCTGGCCTGCGGGATGTTTGCCGCTAGGAGCCATGATCTGCGATGCTGTCGGTATTTTCCAGCCAGGTGCAGGCAAGGGCGGAGCGAACGGAAGGAAAATGGTTCCCGTCGATTGTTTCCTGACAGGAAATGATGAATTTGCCTGCGCCGTCTATTTCGCGCAATGAAAAGCGCTTAGAGTTTTAAGCAAGCGGCATCCCCCGCGTCACGGCAAGGCCGTGGCTGAATGGGGGAGGCCGGCTTTTCGTTGAATTCACCAAGAGGCTGTCCATGTCGCAAACGCGTTACACCTCTACCGCCATCCTGCTGCACTGGCTGATGGCGGTCATGCTCGTCTGTCTGTTCGGCGTGGGCTTCTACATGCACGGCCTGCCGTTCTCGCCGTTGAAGCTGAAGATCTACTCCTGGCACAAATGGGCCGGCGTCACCGTGTTTCTGCTGGTGTGGCTGCGGCTTGCCTGGCGCTTCGGCCATCGGCCGCCGGCGCTGCCGGCCGGCATGGGCAAGCCGATGCGGGCGATGGCCCACGCGGGCCACCTGATGCTGTATCTGCTGATGGTCGCCATTCCGCTGTCCGGCTGGCTGATGAGCTCGGCCAAGGGCGTGCAGACCGTTTACTTCGGCATGTTGCCGCTGCCGGACCTGATCGCGCCGGACCAGGCGCTGGGCGAAAACCTGCAGCGCCTGCATGGCCTGCTCAATTATCTGCTGGCCGCGGTGGTGGCGGGACACGTCGCCGCCGCGCTCAAGCACCACCTGATCGATAGGGACGATGTGCTGACGCGCATGCTGCCCTGGCGCATCAAATCCTGACCCCTCCGGAGACCTCACCATGGATATCAAACGCATCGCCATGCCGCTGCTGCTGGGCGGCCTGCTGGCCGCGCCGCTGGCGGCGCAGGCCGTGGAATACACCGCGATCCAGCAGGACAAGAGCAACATCGCCTTCGGCTATAAGCAGATGGGCGTCGGCATGCAGGGCCACTTCAAGAAGTTTTCCGCTCAACTGAGTTTCGATCCGGCAAAACCTGCCGCAGCCAAGGCGCAGCTGGACGTCAACCTCGCCAGCATCGATACCGGCTCGGCCGAGGCCAACGAGCAGGTGGCGGACAAGGATTGGTTCAACACCAAGCAGTATCCGAACGCCCGCTTCGTTTCCAGCGCCATCAAGCCCTTGGGAGGCAACCGCTTCCAGGTGGACGGCAAGCTGACCATCAAGGGCCGCACCCAGCCGGTCAGCGCGGTGGCCACGATGACGCCGCAGGGCAATGCCACGGCTTTCGACGGCGCGTTCGCCATCAAGCGCGCAGACTTCGCCATCGGCGAAGGCGACTGGAAGGACTTCGGCACCGTGGCCAATGAAATCCAGATCAAGTTCCATCTGCTGGCGCGCGCCAAGTAAGCGCCGCCCAAACCAAACCGAGGAAGAAGCCATGAACAAACTGACCCGCCTGACCTTGGCCGCCGTGGCCGTCGCCGGCTTCAGCAGCGCCGCGCTGGCCAAGCCGGAAACCTATGTGATCGACGGCACCCATACCTTCCCGCGCTTCTCGTACAGCCACCTGGGCTTCTCCACCCAGCTGAGCCGCTTCGACAAGACCAGCGGCAAGATCGTGCTGGACAAGGAAGCCAAGACCGGCTCCGTCGACGTCACCATCGACATGAAGTCGGTGGATACCGGCTACCCGGTATTCAACGGCCACATCCAGGGTGCCGATTTCTTCGACACCGCCAAGTTCCCGACCGCCACCTTCAAGTCCACCAAGGTGTTGTTTGACGGCGACAAGCCGACCGCGGTGGAAGGCAATCTGACCATCAAGGGCGTGACCAAGCCGGTGACCCTGGCGCTGTCCAGCTTCACCAACAAAGAGCACCCGATGCTGAAGAAAGACGCCATCGGCGCCAACGCCAGCGTCAAGGTCAAGCGCACCGAATTCAACGCCGGCAAATACGCCCCGTACGTGGGCGACGACGTCACCATCGACATCGCCGTGGAAGCCATCCACGAATAAGCCGCGTCGCTCGCATTCGCAGCGAAGCCGCCGTCCCCAGGGATGGCGGCTTTTTTCATTTCGCAGGACGGAGAGCAAAGCGGCAGCCGCGGACCAGCGTTTTCATGAACGGGGCTGGCGAGGCGAGCATGTATTGAAAATGTAAATGGAATATTAATTTTATAGTAATTAACCATAGTGAAAGAAAACTGATCCAGCCTTTGCCGCTTCCTTCACCCACTAAAGGATGTCCGATGAAAGCCTGGCGTTTTCTGCTGTGCGCGGCGCTGCTGCCCGCCGCCTCCCATGCAGCCTATCCCGACGACCTGAAGCTCGCCACCTGGAACGCGATGCTGCTGCCGCAAGCCCTGTATCCCAACTACGGTCAGATGCGGCGGGTCGAGCTGATGGCGGCTTCGCCCATTCTCCAGTCGCAGGACGTGCTGGTGTTCCAGGAATTGCAGGACAACGCCGCGTCGGAGCGGCTGCAGACCTTGCTCAAGCCGCGCTTTCCCTACCAGACGCCGGTGATCGGCCGAACGCAACAGGGCTGGGACGGGACCGAAGGCTGGAACGGCATGAAGCCGGAGGATGGCGGCGTGGCCATCGCCAGCCGCTGGCCCATCGTCGAGAAGCGGCAGTACCTGTTCCAGACGCCGGGCTGCAGCTGGGACGGGCAGGCGCAGAAGGGCTTCGCCTATGCCAGGATAGCCGTCAACGGCCAGTTCTATCATGTGATCGGCACCCATCTGCAATCCGAGGACAGCGGCTGCGCCAACCACGCCGACATCGGCGTGCGCCAGGCCCAGCTGCGCGAGATCGCGGCCTGGATCCAATCGCGCCATCTTCCGGCCGACGAAACGGTGATCGTCGCCGGCGACATGAACACCGACCGCTACAAGACCGCCGAATACCGGGCGATGCTGGACATCCTGCAGGCCAGCGAGCCGCGCTACGCCGGCATGCCGCACAGCTTCGACACCGCCGGCAACGGCATCGCGCTGGAGCGCTACGGCGCGCGCGGCGGCGACGCGCCGGAATACCTGGACTACATCCTGACGTTGAAAGGCCATCGCCAGCCCTCGGCCTGGCATAACCAGGCGCTGGACGCGCCGTCGCCGCAGTGGACGGCGCGATCGGCGGTGGCGAAGCAGACCTATGCCTACACCGATTTCAGCGATCACTATCCGGTGCAGGCCTTCGCCTGGGCCGACGCCGCCACGCCGACCCGCTCGCTGACCGCGCAGCCGGGCGGCTATCGCCAGATATCCCTGCAGAACCTGGCCAACGGCCGCTATGTGCGGGCCGGAGACGCCAACGACGGCTGGCTGGAGACCGACGCCGCAGCGGCGGACGCGCGGGCGCGCTTCAATCTGTCCAACAACTTCTCCATGCGCGACAACGGCTGCATCCGCTCCGGCGAATACGTGCGCCTGGAGCGGGCGGACCGGCCCGGCTGGTTCTGGACCTGGTGGGGAACGGTCGGCGGCAATCAGTACGCTTACTACACCGCCCAGGGGCCGCTGAACCGTTCCGCCGAACTGCGGCTGATCAATCACAGCCGGCCGGACGGCTGCCTGCAGGACGGCGACGAAGTGTCGCTCAAGGATTGGGCGCGCGCCGCCGACTATTACCTGACCGCCTGGACCGGCGGCGGCCATGCCGACCAGCTCTACCTGTGGCAGCCGACCGCAGGGAACGGTGAGCGCTTCAGGGTGGGGATGGGCGTCGCGCCTCAGTATCTGGACTGGCGCGGACAATTGTCGTACGCCAAACGTCGTTGATCCCAGGCAGCCCTTTGTCTCCGTTTCTCCACGTCATGCCCTGACCCTTGGAACAGGATGGGCCGTCCTGTCAGACAATATGCTTGATGAATTAGTTCGGTTGAACTAACGTGGCTGAAAATTACAAAGGCATTTAATTTTAAAAATATAAATGCCTTATAAATTTCATGCCGGGAAACCGGTCATGACGAGGATACAAGAGGCTGCATCCCGATTTCGAGGCGAGAGTGCCAAGCATTTACGTCGTCCATGCCCGTTCGTTGTTGCCGCGCGGCGGGCGTGAATTGAACAGTCAAAGGGACATTCGCGATGAAGCATTCCTCCGATATCTGCATTGTCGGCGCCGGCATCAGCGGCCTGACTTGCGCCAGCCATTTGCTCGACTCGCCAGCCTGTCGCGGCCTGTCTCTGCGCATTTTCGACATGCAGCAGGAAGCGGGAGGCCGCATCCGCTCGAAAACGCTGGACGGCAAGGCCGCGATCGAGCTGGGCGCCGGACGGTACTCGCCGCAGTTGCATCCGCATTTCCAGAGCGCGATGCAGCATTACAGCCAAAAGAGCGAAATCTACCCGTTCACCCAGCTGAAATTCAAAAACCACACCCAGCAAAAGCTGAAGCGGGCGATGAGCGAGCTGTCCTCCAGGCTGGTGGAGCACGGCAAAGAGTCCTTTCTCCAGTTCGTCAGCCGCTATCAGGGCAAGGAGAGCGCGGTCGGCATGATCCGCTCGATGGGTTATGACGCCTTGTTCCTGCCGGACATCTCGGCCGAGATGGCTTACGACATCGTCGGCAAGCATCCGGAAATCCAGAGCGTGACCGACAACGACGCCAACCAGTGGTTTTCGGCGGAGCAGGGCTTCGACGGCCTGATCCAGCAGATCAAGACCAAGGTCAAGGCCGCCGGCGCCCGCTTCAGCCTGGGCTATCGCCTGGTTTCGGTTGAGGCTGACGGCGATGGTTACCGGCTGCAGCTGGCCGGCGACGACGGCTGGAAGCTGGAGCATCGTACCCGCCACTTGATCCTGGCGGTCCCGCCGTCGGCGATGGCCGGGCTCAACGTCAATTTTCCCGAGGCGTGGAGCGGCGCGCGCTACGGCTCGCTGCCGCTGTTCAAGGGTTTCCTGACCTATAGCGAGCCCTGGTGGCTGGATTACAAGCTGGACGACCAGGTGCTGATCGTCGACAACCCGCTGCGCAAGATCTACTTCAAGGGCGACAAATACCTGTTTTTCTACACCGACAGCGAAATGGCCGATTACTGGCGCGGTTGCGTGGCGGAAGGCGAGGACGGCTATCTGGAGCAGATCCGCACTCATCTGGCCAGCGCGCTGGGCATCGCCCGCGAGCGCATTCCCCAGCCTCGCGTCCATGTGCACAAGTACTGGGCGCACGGCGTCGAGTTTTGCCGCGACAGCGGCATCGACCACCCGTCCGCGCTGAGCCACCGCGACAGCGGCATCATCGCCTGCTCGGATGCCTACACCACGCACTGCGGCTGGATGGAGGGCGGCCTGCTCAGCGCCCGCGAGGCCAGCAGGCTGCTGTTGCAGCGCCTCTCCGCTTGAACGTGGCGGCGGCTAGGCCGCCGTCCCGCGTCGCCGTCCGATGTCCGGGCGGCGGTCGTCAGTCATGACCGCTCGGGAGACACATGAGCATTCTGGATTTTCCACGCATACATTTCCGCGGCTGGGCGCGGGTCAACGCGCCCACCGCCAACCGCGATCCGCACGGCCAGATCGACATGGCCCGCAACGCGGTTTCGATCAATGGCGAGCCGTTCGACCTGGCTCGCCATCCGACCGAGTTCCACCGCCACCTGCAATCGCTGCAACCGCGTTTCGGCCTGGACGGCCGGCCTGATCCGGAGGGGCCGTTCGGCCTGGCGGAAGGCTACAATGCGGCCGGCAACAACCATTTCTCCTGGGAGAACGTCACCGTCAGCCACGTGCAGCTGGACGGCGGCGAACCGGACCATGGCGACGGCCTGGTCGGCGCCAGGCTGGCGCTGTGGGGCCACTACAACGACTACTTGCGCACCACCTTCAACCGCGCGCGCTGGGTGGACAACGATCCCACCCGCCGCGACGCGGTGCAGATCTACGCCGGCCAGTTCACCATCAGCCCGGCCGGCGCCGGGCCGGGCACGCCCTGGCTGTTCACCGCCGACATCGACGACAGCCACGGCGCGCGCTGGACGCGCGGCGGCCACGTGGCCGAGCGCGGCGGCCATTTCCTGGATGAGGAGTTCGGAACGGCGCGGCTGTTCCAGTTTTCCGTGCCCAAGAGTCATCCGCATTTCCTGTTCCATCCCAAGCAGTTTGATTCCGAGGCCTGGCGCAGGCTGCAGCTGGCGCTGGAGGACGACGATGTGCTCGGCCTGACGGTGCAGTATGTTCTGTTCAATATGTCGACGCCGCCGCAGCCCAATTCGCCGGTGTTCCACGACATGGTCGGCGTGGTCGGCCTGTGGCGGCGCGGCGAGCTGGCCAGCTATCCGGCCGGCCGGCTGCTGAGGCCGCGCCAGCCCGGGTTGGGCGATCTGACGCTGCGCGTTCAGGGCGGCCGCGCGGCGCTGAATCTGGCCTGCGCGATCCCGTTTTCCACCCGCGCGGCGCTGCCGTCCGCGCCGGACAGGCCCACGCCCGATTTGGGCGGCAAGCTGCCGCTGGGCGACCTGCTGCTGCGCGACGAGGACGGCGTGCTGTTGGCGCGGGTGCCGCAGGCGCTGTACCAGGATTACTGGACGAACCACGGCATCGTCGACCTGCCGCTGCTGCGCGAGCCCAAGGGCTCGCTGACGCTGTCCAGCGAGCTGGCAGAGTGGCGCGAGCAGGACTGGGTCACCCAGTCCGACGCCGCCAATCTTTATCTGGAGGCGCCGGACCGCCGCCATGGCCGTTTCTTTCCGGAAAACATCGGGCTGCGCAGCTATTTCCGCGGCGAGGCCCGCGAGCGGGCGACCATTCCCTACCGGATTGAAGGCATCGGGCTGGCCGGGGTGGAGGCGCGCCAGGACGGCATCGTCGCCGAGTGGCGGCTGACCGGTCTGCGGCCCGGCCCGGCCCGGATCGCGCTCGGCGACGGCGAAGAGGCGATCCAGCTGCGGGTGCTGCCGGACGACTGGGAGCTGGACGACGCGACGGTGGACGAGGTCGATTACGCCTTCCTGTACCGACACGTGATGGCCTACTACGAGCTGATCTACCCGTTCATGTCGGACAAGGTGTTCAGCCTGGCCGACCGCTGCAAGTGCGAGACCTACGCCAGGCTGATGTGGCAGATGTGCGATCCGCAGAACCGCGGCAAGAGCTATTACATGCCGAGCACCCGCGAGCTGTCGGCGCCCAAGGCCAGGCTGTTCCTCAAGTATCTGGCCCACGTCGAGGGCGAGGCCAGGCTGCAGGCGCCGCCGCCGGCCGGGCCGGCGCGCATCGGGAGCAAGGCGGAGCTGGCGGCCGAACTGCGCAAGGCGGTGGATCTGGAGCTGTCGGTGATGCTGCAGTATTTGTACGCCGCCTATTCCATTCCCAATTACGCCCAGGGCCAGCAGCGCGTGGCAGACGGCGCGTGGACGCCGGAGCAGCTGCAGCTGGCTTGCGGAAGCGGAGACCGACGCCGCGACGGCGGCATCCGCGCCGCGCTGCTGGAGATCGCCCACGAAGAGATGATCCACTACCTAGTGGTGAACAATTTGCTGATGGCGCTGGGCGAACCATTCTATGCCGGCGTGCCGCTGATGGGCGAGGCGGCGCGGCAGGCGTTCGGCCTGGACACCGAGTTCGCGCTGGAGCCGTTCTCGGAGTCGGCGCTGGCGCGCTTCGTCCGGCTGGAGTGGCCGCATTTCATCCCGGCGCCGGGCAAGTCCATCGCCGATTTCTACGCCGCGATCCGCCAGGCCTTCCTCGATCTGCCCGACTTGTTCGACGGCGAGGCCGGCAAGCGCGGCGGCGAGCACCACCTGTTCCTCAACGAGCTGACCAACCGCGCGAATCCCGGCTACCAGCTGGAAGTGTTCGACCGCGACAGCGCGCTGTTCGGCATCGCCTTCGTCACCGACCAGGGCGAGGGCGGCGCGCTGGACTCGCCGCATTACGAGCATTCCCATTTCCAGCGGCTGCGCGAGCTGGCGGCCCGGATCATGGCGCAGCCCGCGCCGTTCGAACCGGCGCTGCCGGCGCTGCGCAATCCGGTGCTGGACGAGGAGCCGGGCTGCCAGCGCGTCGAAGACGAGCGGGCGCGGGCGCTGATGGCGCTGTACCAGGGCGTGTACGAGCTGATGTTCGCGATGATGGCGCAGCATTTCGCGGTGAAGCCGCTGGGCAGCCTCAGGCGCTCGCGGCTGATGAACGCGGCGATCGACCTGATGACCGGCCTGCTCCGGCCGCTGTCCTGCGCGCTGATGAATCTGCCATCGGGCATCGCCGGCCGCACCGCCGGACCTCCGTTGCCGGGGCCGGTGGACACCCGCAGCTACGACGACTACGCGCTGGGCTGCCGGATGCTGGCGCGGCGCTGCGAGCGGCTGCAGGAGAGCGCGTCGGCGCTGGCGCCGGGCTGGCTGCCCGACGCGCAATTGGAGCTGCTGGATTTCTACCGCCGGCAGATGCTGGACTTGGCTTGTGGAAAGCTTTCTAGAGAGGCCTGAAATGAAAAAAGCAATCATAGTCGGAGGCGGGCTCGCCGGCGGTTTGACCGCCATCTACCTGGCGAAGCGCGGCTACGAGGTCCACGTGGTGGAAAAGCGCGGCGATCCGTTGCAGGACCTGTCGTCCTACGTGGACGTGGTCAGCTCGCGGGCGATAGGCGTCAGCATGACGGTGCGCGGCATCAAGTCGGTGTTGGCCGCCGGCATCCCGCGCGCGGAGCTGGAGGCCTGCGGCGAGCCCATCGTGGCGATGGCGTTCTCGGTCGGCGGCCAGCACCGGATGCGGCCGCTGAAGCCGCTGGAGGATTTCCGTCCGCTGTCGCTCAACCGCGCGGCGTTCCAGAGGCTGCTGAACAAATACGCCAATCTGGCCGGCGTCCGCTATTACTTCGAGCACAAGTGTCTGGATGTGGATCTGGACGGCAAGTCTGTGTTGATCCAGGGCCGGGACGGCCTGCCGCAGCGGCTGCAGGGCGACATGATCGTCGGCGCCGACGGCGCGCACTCCGCGGTGCGGCAGGCGATGCAGAGCGGTCTGCGCCGCTTCGAGTTCCAGCAAACCTTTTTCCGCCACGGCTACAAGACGCTGGTGCTGCCGGACGCCGGGGCGCTGGGCTATCGCAAGGACACGCTGTACTTTTTCGGCATGGATTCCGGCGGCCAGTTCGCCGGCCGCGCCGCCACCATACCGGACGGCAGCGTCAGCATCGCCATTTGCCTGCCCTACAGCGGCAGCCCCAGTCTGACCACCACCGACGAATCGGTGATGCGCGCCTTCTTCGACCGTTATTTCGGCGGCCTGCCGCAGGACGCGCGCGAAGAGATGCTGCGCCAGTTCCTGGCCAAACCCAGCAATGATCTGATCAATGTCCGCTCCAGCACTTTCCATTACAAGGGCAATGTGCTGCTGCTGGGCGACGCCGCCCATGCCACCGCGCCCTTCCTCGGCCAGGGCATGAATATGGCGCTGGAAGACGCTCGAGCCTTCGTCGAGCTGCTGGACCGCCATCAGGGGGATCAGGACAAGGCCTTTCCCGAGTTCACCAAGCTGCGCAAGGTGCAGGCGGACGCGATGCAGGACATGGCGCGCGCCAACTACGACGTGCTCAGCTGCTCCAACCCCGTCTTCTTCATGCGGGCCCGCTACACCCGCTACATGCATAGCAAGTTTCCCGGCCTTTACCCGCCGGATATGGCGGAGAAGCTGTATTTCACGTCGGAACCGTACGACAGGCTGCAGCAGATCCAGAGAAAGCAGAACGTTTGGTACAAGATAGGAAGGGTCAACTGATGAAGATTCTGGTTATCGGCGCGGGTCCGGCCGGCCTGGTATTCGCCAGCCAACTGAAACAGGCGCGTCCGCAGTGGACGATAGATATAGTCGAGAAGAACGACGAGCAGGACGTGCTGGGCTGGGGCGTGGTGCTGCCCGGCAGGCCCGGCCAGCATCCGGCCAATCCTTTGTCCTACCTGGACGCGCCGGAAAAGCTGAATCCGCAGTTCCTGGAGGATTTCAAGCTGGTGCACCACAATGAGCCCAGCCTGATGAGCACCGGCGTGCTGCTGTGCGGCGTGGAGCGCCGCGGCCTGGTGCACGCCTTGCGCGACAAGTGCCGTTCGCAGGGCATCTCCATCCGTTTCGAATCGCCGCTGCTGGAGCACGGCGAGCTGCCGCTGGCTGATTATGATCTGGTGGTGCTGGCCAACGGCGTCAACCATAAGACCTCCCACTTCACCGAGGCGCTGGCGCCGCAGGTGGACTATGGCCGCAACAAGTACATCTGGTACGGCACCAGCCAATTGTTCGACCAGATGAACCTGGTGTTCCGCACCCACGGCAAGGACATCTTCATCGCCCACGCCTACAAGTACTCGGACACGATGAGCACCTTCGTCGTCGAGTGCAGCGAGGAAACCTACGCCCGCGCCCGCCTGGGCGAGATGTCCGACGAAGCGTCGGCCGAATACGTGGCCAAGGTGTTCCAGTCCGAGCTGGACGGCCACGGGCTGGTGAATCAGCCCGGCCTAGGCTGGCGCAACTTCATGACGCTGAGCCACGAGCGCTGCCACGACGGCAAGCTGGTGCTGCTGGGCGATGCGCTGCAATCCGGCCACTTTTCCATCGGCCACGGCACCACGATGGCGGTGGTGGTCGCGCAGCTGCTGGTGAAGGCGCTGTGTTCCGAAGACGGCGTGCCGGCGGCGCTGAAGAGCTTCGAGGAGCGCGCGCTGCCGCTGGTCCAGCTGTTTCGCGGCCACGCCGACAACAGCCGGGTCTGGTTCGAGACGGTGGAGGAGCGCATGCACCTGTCCAGCGCCGAGTTCGTGCAGAGCTTCGACGCCCGCCGCAAGTCGCTGCCGCCGATGCCGGAAGCGCTGGCGCAGAACCTGCGCTACGCGCTGCAACGCTGAGGAGGCCGCATGGAAAACCGGGAACCGCCGCTGCTGCCGGCGCGCTGGAGCAGCGCCTACGTGTCGTACTGGAGTCCGATGCTGCCGGATGACCAGCTGACATCCGGCTACTGCTGGTTCGACTACGAGCGCGACGTCTGTCGCATCGACGGCCTGTTCAATCCCTGGTCGGAGCGCGACACCGGCTACCGTCTGTGGATGTCCGAGGTCGGCAACGCCGCCAGCGGCCGCACCTGGAAGCAGAAGGTGGCCTACGGCCGCGAGCGGACCGCCGTCGGCGAGCAGCTGTGCGAGCGTCCGCTGGACGACGAGACCGGCCCGTTCGCCGAGTTGTTCCTGCCGCGCGATGTGCTGCGCCGGCTGGGGGCCCGCTTCATCGGCCGTCGCGAGGTGCTGGGCAGGGAGGCCGACGGCTGGCGCTACCAGCGTCCGGGCAAGGGCCCGTCCACGCTGTATCTGGGCGCCGCCAGCGGCGAACCGTTGAGAATGGTGACCGGGGACGAGGCGTCGCGCGCGTCGCTGCGCGATTTCCCCAATGTCAGCGTGGCGGAAATTCCCGACGCCGTCTTCGCCGCCAACCGCTAGCGTTCGGATCGGGCAGAAAAACGGGGCTGCTTTCGAGCAGCCCCGTTGTCGTTGCCGGACGCGGATCAGGCGGGAACGGCCATCGCCGCGGGCGCGAAGGCGCGGCGCTGCCAGAACGGCCGCTCCGGCCAGCGGTTTTCCTGCCGGTAATGCCGCCGCCGCTCCGCCAGGTAGCGGCGGAAACAGTCGTCGGCGCGTTTGGCGTAGGCGCGAGCGGGCGCCAGGTCGCCGTCCAGCATCGCGGCGATGGCCGGCGCGGCGGCCAGCGCGTCGCCGAGCGCGCAGGCGATGCCGGACGAAGCCAGCGGGTCCAGCCCCATCAGCGCGTCCCCGACGCAGATCCAGCCGGGGCCGGCGGCGCGGGAGACGCAGCCGCTGTGCGCGGCGAAGGCGTGCACGGCGTCTATCCGCGGCGGCGGCGGCAGCCTCTCCGACAACAGCCGGGTGGCGCGCCAGGCGGCCAGGAAGTCGGCGGGATGCTCCAGCCCCTGCGACCGGGCCAGGTCCTGGTCCGTCATCAGCGTCGCCAACGCGCGGCCGTCCGGCAGCGCCGCGGCATACCACCAGCCGTAAGGCGCGGATTCCACCAGCGAGTAGCCGCTCAGCTCCCCGCGGCAGTCCACGCGGCACGCCAGCGCCTGCAGCCGGTCCAGCCTGCACCTGGGAATGCCCAGCCGGGCGGCCAGCGGCGAGCGCCGGCCGCCGGCGTCCACCACCACCCGCGCCTCCGTTTCGCCCAGGCCGCGCACCCGCAGCCGCCAGCCGCCATCGCCCGGCTCGATGGCGTCGATGCCGGATTCGCCCAGCACCGCCACGCCGCGCGCCATCGCCTCCTGCCGCAGCGCGCGGTCGAAGCCGGCTCGGTCCAGGTGCCAGCCGTGGCCGTGGCCCCGATACAGGAAGTGGTCCAGCCGCGGCGTCTCGCTTCCCCACAGCGAGAGGTTGCCGTGGTAGCCCGGCTGGCCGTCCAGCGCATGGCCGGCGCCCAGGCGCGACAGCAGGCCGGCGACGTCCGGCGTCGCCGATTCGCCGATGCGGAAGGGCTGGGCCAGCGGACGATCCAGCAGCAGCGCCTCCACGCCCAGCGCATGCAGCGCCAGCGCGAGGGCGCTGCCGGCCGGGCCCGCGCCGGCTATCGCCACCGGGTAGCGGCTAACGTTCATTGCGCCGTTCCGGCAGCGGCGGGCGGGCGGGGTCGAACGGCCGGGGCAGTTCGCGCTCCACCTCGACGAAGCGGCGCTCGCCATCCACCTGCTTTTCCATCACGAAACCCAGGCCGGCCCAGTACTTGACCATGTCGATGTCGTCGGCGAACTGGATGAAGTCGCCGGCCAGCTGGTCGTAGTCGGTGCCCAGCCACGGCACCTGCTTGCCGGTTTCCTGGTCGGGCGGTGGCGGGGGCGAGGCGGCCGCCAGCGTCCGCGGCTGCGGTTGCGGCTCCAGGTAGACGAATTCCGGCCGCTGGGCCGGCCACCACCACAGCCGCCTGCCGTCCAGCGGCTGCGACGAGCATTCGTTGAAGTCGGCCTGCCAGGGGATGGCCATGTAGCGGGTGACGTCGCCGGGCTCCATGCCGCGCTTCAGGTCGAAGTCCAGGCTCAGCGGGCCTTCGGGCACGAAGTGGTTGCGGATGCGGAAGGGCTGGCGGTAGATGGCCGGGTTGCGCGAGATCCAGGTCATCTCGATGCCGGGCGAGAACGGCCCGCCGACGCAGTTGTCCAGCGCCGCCCGGGTCAGGCTTTCGGCCGCGTCGCCGTCTTCCGGGTGGTTGACGAACCAGCCGGCCACCCACTGCTGCAGCATGAAGTACTGGGTGTCGGTGAGGCGCATGTACTTGCTGGTGGCGGTGCTGAGCACCAGGCAGTTGTCGCCGGCGAGATACGGCATCATCGTCGCGCCGCTGGCGGTGAGGATGTCGTTTTCCTGGTAGGGCGGGCGGATGAAGTCCAGGATGTACTGGCGGAAGCCCTGGTATTCCGGCGCGCCCAGGCCATCCGTTCCGGTCGCGCCCAGTTTTTCGAAATCGAAATGGTGCGGTTTGGGCGGAATGGCGGCAACCCACGGCATATAGGTCGCGCGCTCCAGCAGGGGGCGGATTTCGGTGTGGAAGTTGGGTTTGAAGCCGTCCGCGCCGGACTTCCAGAAGCCGTTTTCATAGAGGGCCGGATAATGGCCGCTGCGCACCAGCGCGTCGAAGATGGTGTCGTACAGCGTGATCAGGTTGGGGACTTCCGGCGCGTACTTGGGAGGAGCCACCAGCACGTGGGCCGGCAGCGCCTCGATCCGGCTGCCGTCGGAGAACTCGATCACCGCGCTGACCGGTCCGTCCGAGGTGTCGTCCCACCAGCCGTCGTTGTTGGCGTAGTCGGTGATGGTCGCGTCCGGATCGGCGGAGCCGGAGACGCCGTAGCCGCCCAGCACCAGCAGCCGGCCGTCCTGGTCGGTGCGCAGCTCGCCCAGGGTGTCGATCGAGTCCCGCATCGGATAGAGCGGGCTGGGCGGGAAATGCGCGCCCTCGTAGCCGTCCGGCACGGTGTTCTTGCTGAACTGCTCGCCTTGCTGGCTGCGGCCCGATATCTGGCGCGGGCCGGCGTCGATCAGCAGCGTGTGGCGGTCTGCGGCTTGCGGGTTGCGCAGCGGGTGGTTGGGCGCGTAGCCGTCTTCGCCCTCGGCCGGCACGAAGGTGTACCAGCTGGGTTTCTTGTTGGCCAGGTGCGCGGTCCAGCGTATCGCGTGGACGCCGTCGGTGTTCAGCGTCACCTCCTCGCTGACGCCGTTTTCCACCTTGTACACCCTGAAGCGCGCGGCCTGGCGGCACAGCCGGCCTTCGGCGTCGCGAAAGTCCTGTTGGGTGAACGGCTTGCCGTCCGGCATGAGGGGCAGGCCGCAGTAGCGGTCCGGCTCGATGTAGAACTTCTCCGGCGCGTCGCCGACGCGGGCGATGCCGATGGCGGGGTAGATCCGGTATTCGATCATGATGGCTCCCGATTCATGCTTGTGCGGTCTGATGGGCGGCCGCCAGGCGGCTGACGTTGTCGCGCACGCTCTCCAGCGCGTCCACCATCTCGCCGCGCTCCGCCGGGTCGTCTATCTGCTGCCTGGCCACCTGGACGGCGGCGGGCAGCCGCGCCTCCAGATCGGCCAGCCTGCTGCCGGGCTGGTACAGATAGGTGGGCGCGCCGTTGGGGCCGACGTCGCTGTCGGTGTCCTTGTGCAGCGGCGTCTGCATCAGTTTGCGGGCCAGGTTGGGCAGCGCCTGGTGCATCAGCGGCAGGCCCTGGGTGAAGAAGCTGTCCCTGGATTGGCCGGCGACGAAGCTGCGCTCCATCGAGTCCAGCATCAGGCTGTAGGCGATGTCGAACAGCTCGGCCAGCTGAATGGCCATCGGATTGGTGAAGTCGCCGCGCTTGGGGTTGGACACGATGGGGTAGGTGGGCGGAAAGCCGGCCTTGTCCAGCGACACGGTGCGGAATTTCTTGAAGTGCGACATCTCGTACGGCGAGCCGATGATGGGGCCGTAGGTGCCGTCGGTGCGTTCGCCGTAGGTGTTGTAGGTGGCCCACGGTTCGATCGGAATCATCGACTGCGATTCCGGCACGCTGCCTTCGCCCTGCTGCACGATCTGCTGGACGCCCAGCCGGGCGCTGGCGAGGTCGGTGATCCGCACCGGCTTGCCGCCGAACTTGCCCAGGTAGATGTCCAGCCGCTGACAGGCGTCGGCGTTCGGCTGGAACAGCGCCGCCTGGTCCGGATAGGCCGCCAGGCCATCCAGCAGCGCGTCGTACAGCTGGGCGATGTAGCTGTAGTTGTCGCCGCGCGGCGGCGCGTGCGGCGGCGCCGGAGTTTCGATGGCGGTGAAGGTGTCGTTGAACACCTCCACCGACGCGCGGCACAGGCCGATGAAAGGCGTGGTGCTGGTGTTGGCGTGGGGAAGATAACAGGGATAGACCGGCGCGGCGCTGCCGGTCAGCCGGGGCCGTCCGCCGATGCCCACCAGCAGATTGGCGGCCTGGTTGATGTGGAACATCTCCTCCATCATCACGCTGCGCAGCAGCTGGTAGGCCTCGCAGTTGGGATCGCTGATCGAATACAGCGCGGTCAGATACGGCGGGATGGTGGTCATTTCCACCTGGATCGCCAGCTGGGCCGCGTCTTGCAGCGGCTTGCGGGCATCCGCCAGGTCTCCGGCGGCGCGCTGGCCGTAGATGCGGTCGAACAGCATGCCGAAGGGTTTGCTCGAATCGATGCTCATGTTTCCTCCGCGAATCGTCGGGTAGGCAAACGGCGCGGCGCGCTCAGCGCTTGATCAGCGTGGCTACCGACACGTGCGGCCAGATCACTTCGTCGAACACCAGCAGCACGGTCTGGGTGTATTGCAACTGGAGGAACTGGCTGCCGTCCGGGCGCTGCAGGGTTTCGATCCAGAAGATGGAGTTCATCTCGGTGGCGTCGGCGTTCTGGACGATGAAGGGAATGTTGGCGATGCCGCCGGAATCCTGGGTGCTGACCGGCAAATTGGTGGTGCTCACCACCTTGAGTTCCAGCTGTTGCTGCTGGTACTTCAGCACGTCCACCAGCGCCTGGTTGGGATTCGACATATCGAAGCCGGGAGGGAACTTGCCGTTCAGGTAGGGATCGGTATAACCAAGAGGCAGCGGTTTGCCGTCCACCCGGGTGGGTAGCGGGCTGACCGGCTCGATGTTGGGCGCACGCGCCTCGCTGGACGCCTGGCCCTGGGCCAGCAGCGAATCGCCGTGGGGGATGGTGGCCTGGCGCGCGATGGTGGGCGGATCTTGAGGCGCGGTGGTAGCCGGCACGTTCAGCCAGATGCCTGGTTCGATGTGTATGCCTTCGCCAGTGTCGGCGTCGCTGACTTGCTGCAGGTAGGTCAAGCCGTAGAGGAAAATGTCGTTCTGTTTGGAGCCACGGTTCGGCACCGGCCCGCCTATCGGGCTGAAACTGATGGTTTCGATGGTGGCGTTGACGATCAGGCGGAAGATTCCGCCGTTCTGGCGGTTCGGCACGGCGATCATATTGTAGCCATGGCCGGTCCAGTGGCCGGACAGCTCGCTCAGTGGGCCGAGGTTGTCCAGGCTTTGCGATAACGGGGCCGAGGCGCGTTGGAATTGGCTGAGGTTCATGGTTGGCTCTCCCAAGACATTGTCGAGATGACGTGTGCTGCCTGGTGTGTTACCGACCCGATACCGCGATGTTGTCGTCCGCCTTTGTCGACGGATGATGCCGGATTCGTAAGACTACTTAACCATGATTCTTATATGGAATATCCGGCATGTGCTGGTTATAGCCGGGGCCGGCGCCATGTCAAGCGTGGCGCGGCTTGCGGCGATTTTCCCCCGCGGGTTGATTACTCGCGCTGGGCGCGCTGGTTGTGAATAAAATGATCAAAAACAGTCATTTTGGACAGTTTGAATCGCGTGGGAGCCGGGTGGTTACGGCATAAGATGAAAGTCCGGCCCATCGATTTGCGCCTTTCGGATCGCGTCGGTCCGGGGTGGATTCCGGAGTTTTCGCGCGGAATGGTTTCATCCGCGCCCGCTATCGCAGGAGGCCGCAATGGAAGCCAGGCGTATCAATCAATACCGCGCGCCGCAACTGGTGCCTTTCAGCGCCAGGCTCGACGAGGATGGGCAGACCGTGGTGCTGGCGGCCGATTCCAACGAGTACAAGCTCGCCTTCAAGGGCGTGGAAGGCGGACGGGTGCTGGACAGCGTGCTGTCCATGGCCAATCCGGGCGCGGAAATCTGGTTCGACATCCATTCCGGCTCGGCCCAGCCCTGGCAGCTGTCCCTGGCGCGCCAGCTGGATGAGCTGTCGCTGATCCGGGACGCGCCGGCCGGCCGCTCCGCGCTGGAGATGCGCCGTCTGGAGCAGGAGTCGCTGATCGGCCGCTGCATCGAGCGGCTAAGGTCCGATTCCGGCGACCGCGGCGGGCAGCGCGTCGCCACCGCGCGGGTGATGCTGCATTTGCTGGACGAGCCGCCTCCCGCTCCCGGCGCGTTTTTCATCGACGATGTCGCCGCGCCGGAGTGGGGCGACAATTTCGCGCTGCAGACCTTCTATCTGCAGAAACTCTATCTGGAAGACAACTTGCCGCAACTGGTTCCACTGTGGCGGAGGGTGCTGACGGGCTTCATCGAGGCATCCGGCGGCGCGGTCCTAGGCAGCGGGGCGGGGCGGGTGGCCAGGCCGGACGTGCTGGGCTTCTATTGCCCGGTGCAGGAAGAATCGTACTTGCTGTGCCTGGTGGATCTGGTGCTGCAGGCGCCTTGCGCGGGAGCCCGCCGGCGCCTGCACGGCTGGACGTCGCCGGCGGCGGCGGACAGCGGCGTCAACTTCATGCGCCGCGCCCGCCAGTGTTTGCAGTCCGGGATCGAGGCGCTGGGTGAGAGCCGCTTCGCGCGGCAGGTGGACGCGGAAGCCACGGAGGCCGGTTCGCTGGTCCAGGGCTTGTTCATCGAGCAATACCATGTCTCCAGGCGCTTCGCCGAGATCATCGCGCCGTTGATGACCCGGCGCATGCGGCTGCCGATGAAGCAGCATGTCCATCGTTACTTCCAGGAAGAACTGGCGCGCGAGGTATATGGGCGATCGGTATGCGAGGCGCTGGGCGTGCCGTCGGCCTGGCTGGACCAGGCTTTGCCGCTGCCGCTGTTCCAGGCCTATGTCGATGCCTTCACCGTGTTGGGGCGCTACGATCCCATCGGTTATCTGGCCGCGTTGATGGCTTTCGAGTGCGGGCTGGGCATGAAGGGATTGGCGGACATGGGGCAGGACGGCGTGGAGGAGGCGCGCGCCGCTTACCGCCCGCTTCCGCGGCGGGACGAAGCTTGCCTGGAGGGCGGATGCGCGGCTTTGCCGCAGCTGTTCTTCCGCGAGATATCATTGCTGGGAGCCGCCGCTCAGCGGCGCGCGCTGGGTAGCCTGGCCTATATGATGGAGCTGGAGCACCGGGCGATGGACCAGGTCGCCGATTTCTACCGCATTCAGGAGACGCTGGACATGTGCTCGCTGGATGGTTTCTACGGTGGCGGGTGAGGAGCGGTCATGCGGCTATCGCCAGCCACAGCGCCAAGCCCAGCAGCGCGGCCGTGGAAACGGCGGCGGCCGGCCGGCGGTAGCGTTCCGTGGTGGCCAGCGCGGTGACGCCCAGCATCACGGCCAGGCCATGTCCGCCGGCGCCCGGCAGCAGCATCAGCAGCCAGCAGCTTCGCAGGCAGGCGGCCCCGTTTTGCAGCCCATACAACAGGCAATCGCGGTCGGCGGCCCAGCCTGATGGCGCCAGCGCGCGGCCGCGGTGGCAAGCCGCCAGGGCCGCGGCCTTGTCCGGGCCCTGCTGCCAGGCGGCCGCGGCGAGGGCCGCGCCGGCGAGAGACAAAGAGAGGTTGTTGACGGCGGACAGCCAGAGCGCGGACGCGGCGTCCAACAGCCAGGCCGCCGCCAGCCAGAGGCCGAGGTAGCCGCACAGGAAGACGGCGATCGCCCGGCGCCGCCGCCGCCACAGGCTGTGGAAGGCGGCATACCGGGCGGGGCCCGCCGCCAGCGGCAGCATCATCGCCGCCGTCATCAGCGGCAGGCCGCCGTCTGGCGCCGGAATCCAGCCCAGATCCCGCCAGTTGAACCCACCGCGGCAGATCGCTGTGAAACCGACACCGTCGGATCTTTGCAGCAGGCATAGCCATGCTGCGGCGCAGAGCGCCAGAACCCACCACTCCGGATGCCGCCGCAGCCAGTCCCGCGCTTGCCGCAAGCAGGCGGGCAGCGGCGCGGCGCGGCGGACGGTATCCATCGTCAGCGCGCGCATCAAGGCGATCCGCGGTTCATTGGTAATACAGGCTGACCCGTCCCACCCTGACCTCAGCCTCGCGTTTGGTCTGCCGTCGGGGAACGAAGGTGACGCGCAGGTCCTTGGGATTCCAACCGGGTTCTTGTTCCAGCCGCGCCATCAGCTCGGTGACGTCGAAAACGTAATGCAGGCCGGTGCCGGCATGGCCCGCGCCCTGGCGCGACGCCTTGTCCAGGCCGAACAGCGGCAGCACGCCGGCGCATAGTTCTTCCCGGCTGCCGGGTTGGGACTCCCCCGGTGGATGCAGATAAATTTCGTAGCTCGGCGGCATGCCTGTTCCGGTGACCCGCTCTACCCTGAGGTAGGCTTGGCGCGGTTTGCCGGCGGCCTGAGCTTGCAGCGCCGGGCCAGTGGGCGGCTCTATCGACAGGCTGACCGTGGCGTCCCGGGCCGCCAGCGGAAACGATTCCTGGGTGGCGGCCACCATCTCGCTTGGGTGTTCCGTTGACATGAATGGGTTCTCCCGTGATGGTTGGGCGTCGCTAGTGGACATTGCCCAGCGGATTGGCGAGGTTGTCGTATTGGTAGTGCCAGGGCCCGTTCACGGTGTCCACCACGTCTTGCGGCGCGAAGGAGACCGGCTTGCCGCTGGCGTCGTGGAAGAAGAAGTGGGTGGCGCTCAGCCACTTGGGATCGGCGGGATTGGCATTGCCCATTTTGCGCCACACCTCCCACAGCCGGTCGATGTTGGCATGGTGCAGCCAGAAGATGGGGTCCTGCGCGGCGGTGTCCGGATCGCCCATCAGGCCGCCGATATCGCTGTGGATCATATCGTGGGGCACCATCTCCAACTGTCCTTGGTCACTGTCGCCCATGTGGTTGGGGCCGCGCATCGGCCCGCCGAAGCCGGAGTCGCCGCCTGGCGCCAGGTGTCCGGCAAAGTTGGCGCGTTTCAGGCAGTTCAGGCTGACCGCCTTGTTGTCCAGAAAAGGCTTGCCGTCGTTGCCCTGATCGCGCTCCACCAGCAGCGGATTCTGGCCGGGCAGGCCGGCGAATTGTTTGGCGGTGAAGGCGGCGGGGAGCGCCCGGGAGCCCGGCGGGCTGTAGTTCCAGTACGGCAGCGCCCAGTCCTGGGGACCGCCCAGCTTGGCTACGGTGGCAGAGACGATGTCTTCGAATATGCCCAGATAGACGCGGTGCCAGGGCAGGAAGAACCAGGTGGCGTGCTGGCATTGGGACCAGGCCTGGCGTTGGTCCTGCGTGAAGGTGGAAGGGTCTTGCAGCGTGCCGTGCACCGCCGCCTGGTATTGCCAGCTGGTGGGGTCGCCGGGTGGGCGTTGCTGCATGTCGTGTATGGCCCGGGCATACCATTGCAGCGTCTGATCGCTGGCGTCCAGCTTGGATACGTCCTTGCGCATGCGGGGGGTCGGCATTTCGGCTGCTCCTGGTTTGGCGTCGCATGGCGTCGATGGGCTGCCGGGCAAGGATGGTGCTGGGGGGAAGCCCGCCTGGGGGCGGATCATCGGCGCTGCCTTGCAGGTATAGCCGCGGGAAGAGGCGATGCGCTTCGGGACGAATACTTAAGTGCCAATGCGGATATTCACATTCATTCTGTGTCTGGCATTCACGGCAGGGCGCGCCGGCGTCAGGAGCCGCCAACAAAACTTTGCCGAGCCGGGAGCCAAGGCGCGTCGACGCAGGCAGTGCACGCATGGGGCAAGGAGGCGCAACGCAGGATCACGGGTGGTGTTCGCGGATCGAAGTCCCGGCATGGCCAGCGTCGCTCAGCACCACGTACTCCGTGTCATCTAGCGTGAATGCCGCCACTTCGCGCATGCCCAGCCGCTGGTGGGCGCGCAGCGAGGCGGCGTTGTCGCGGCGGATGAACAGAATGGCCTCCCCGCCGGGCAGGCTGGAGCGCAGCGCGGCGTACAGCCGGGCCGGCAAGCCCTGGCCCCGTTCCGAGGCGGCCACGCAAATCGGGCCGTAGACATAGGCGCCGGAGCCGCCGGGCCAGGCGCGCAGCATGGCCGCCACCGGAGCCGGTGGAGTGGGTTGAGCCGCGGACGAGCTGAACAGCGCGCCCACGATGCGGCCATCGCGCAGCGCCGCTACGGTCGGCATGCCGGATCGCAGCATCGCGGCTACCTTGCCGGTCGGGAACTCTCCCGTCAGCGAGCCGCCGCGGGATGGGGCGTTGGCCTGCAGCAGGGCGGCGATGCCGTCCAGATCATTCGGGGCGGCGAGGCGGATTTGCAGCATGTCGGGCCTTTGGGCAGCAGCTGCCGGCGCGGGTGTCGAGTCCGGCAGTGCTAGCGGTTTGGGAGCGGCCATCGTCGCCGGCCGCCGCAGGGCGGTCAAGCGGACTGCGTGCGTGTGCGCGGCGGGAAGTCGCCGGGCAGGTGGCAGCCGTGGCGTCGCAGCAGCTCGACGAAGAGATCGGCCGGCAGCGGGCGCGAGTACAGAAACCCCTGGGCGTGCTCGCAGCGGCAGGTTTGCAGTATGGCGGCCTGGGCCGGCGTTTCCACGCCTTCCGCGATGACCTTCAGGTCCAGCTTGTGGGCCATGAGGACGATGGCTTCGCACAGCGCGTGGTCGCGCGGTTCGTCGGTGATCCGGCGCACGAAAGTCTGGTCTATCTTCAGGCAGTCCAGCCGGTAGCGTTGCAGATAAGACAGCGCGGAATAGCCGGTGCCGAAGTCGTCCAGCGCGATCCAGATGCCGGCCGCGCGATACAAGTCCAGCGCCTCCTGCACTTTGAGGTCGGCGTCGAGCAACAGCGACTCGGTGACTTCCAGCATCAGCGCCTGGCCCGGCACCCCGGCGCGCGCAAGTTTGTCCAGCCAGCGGGCCGGGTTCTGCAGGTCGCGGAAATGCAGCGCCGACACATTGATCGCGATGCGCAGGTCGTCGCGCACCGTGTCGCGCCATTCGCGTATGACGGACAGGGCCTGATCGTACACCCACTCGCAGATTTTGCCGCCGAGGCCGCATTCCTCGGCGATAGGGATGAACACGGCGGGATTGATGACGCCATGCTCGGGATGGTGCCAGCGCAACAGCGCCTCGGCCTGGCGTATCCGGCCGCTGGCGAGGTCGATGATGGGCTGGAATTCGAGCCGGAACTGGCCCTGCTCCAGCGCCATATGCAGGCCGCTGGATATCTGCAGCCGGACTTCCGCGGCCTTCTGCATGGCGGGGGCGAAGAAACAGTAACGGTTGCGGCCGGCATGCTTGGCGCCGTACATCGCCTGGTCGGCGTTGCGCAGCAGCTCGTCCACGCTCATGCCGTCGGCCGGAGCCATCGAGATGCCTATGCTGCCGGTCACGTAGCATACCATCTGCTCCAGCCGCACCGGCTCGGCCAGCCGCTGCAGCAGTTTCTGCGCCATCAGGTCCACGTAGCCGGGCGATTCGATGTCTCCCAGCACGATGCAGAATTCGTCCCCGCCCAGCCGCGCCACGGTGTCGCTCGCGCGCACGCTGCCCTGCAGCCGGGCGGCGATGGTGGAAAGCAGCTGGTCACCGTGGCTGTGGCCGAGCGAATCGTTGATGGTCTTGAAGTGATCAAGGTCTATCAGCAGCACCGCCATCATTTTCTGGTGGCGCATGGTCTGGGCCAGGCCGTATTCCATTCTGTCCTGCAGCATGCGGCGGTTGCATAGATTGGTCAGCGGATCATGCTTGGCCAGATAGGCCAGCTGTTCCTGCGCGGCCAGCACCGAGCTGATGTCGGAGAATACCAGCACGTAGCTGGCGACGCTGCCGTCCGGGCCGGGCACGACGCTGATGTTTTCCCAGATGTTGAGGACCTTGCCGTTCTTGTGCAGATAGTTGACGTTGCCCTGCCACAGCTTGCGCTCGTCGGCTGAGGCCGGCGGGCCGGCGCAGGCGAAGCTGTGCGGCGTCTGGTAGAGCGGGTCGATGTCCGGCCAGGCCATCGCCTCTTCCGCGCTGTAGCCGGTTTGCTGGCTGAAGGCCGGATTGACCGATACCACCTTGCGGCGCGCGTCCAATATCGCGATGCCCTCTGACGTGGAGTCGAACACGGTGGCGGACTGGAGCAGCCTTTCCTCGGTTCGCCGCTGACCGGTGATGTCCTGCAGCACGCCTATGATGCGCCGGTCGGCCCCGCCGTCGTCGAAGCTGCGTGCCCGGGCGTGCAGCCAGCGCGCGTTCTGATCGGGCCCGGTGCGGGCGCGGAACCGGATGTCCAGCGCGCAGCCCTGGTCTCGGGTGCGGAATATCGCTTCATCCACCGCGGCGGCGTCGCGGGCGTCCACTTGTTCGATGAAGTGGCGGATCGATGTATTGGCCGCCAGTCCCGACGTTGGCTGGGGGGGGCCGGCGAGGCTGAAGGTCTGCATATGGTCGGTTTCCACCCGCCATTCCCAGACGTCGAGTTCGGCGGCCTGCATCGCCTTGCCTATCCGGCCCAGCTGTTCGTCGGCCCGATGCTGGAGTCCGAAGCGGACCATGGCCATCTGCAGCGTGGCGTGCAATTCGCGCGGGGAAACCGGCTTGACCAGGTAACCGTAGGGCATCGCGCTTTCCGCGCGCTGCAGCGTCGCGTTTTCTGCGTAGGCGCTGAGGAAGACGATGGGAATCTTCTGCCGCCGGTAGATTTCGCAGGCGGCGTCCACGCCGTCCATCCCGCCTTCCAGGTGGATGTCCATCAGCACCAGATCAGGCTGCTCCCGCTCTGCGTGCGCTATCGCCAGGCTGCCGCTGGCTACTACGCCGCATACCTGGTAACCGAGCGCCTGCAATTGCAGCTGCAGGTCCATCGCGATGATGCGCTCGTCCTCCACGATCAGGATACGGACGTTTTTCAAGAGTTTTCTCCCGCGCCGAATACTGGGAAGCTGACTTCCACGCGCACGCCGGGCCGGTTGTCCAGGATGTCCAGCCGGGCACCCATCTGTTCGGCCAGCATAGGCATCAGTTGCAAGCCCAGCGACGCGGGACGCGTCGCCGGGTCGGCGGCGGGCAAACCCACGCCGCTGTCGGCCACGGTCAGGAGGGCGCGCCGCTTGTCCTGGCGCGCCAGCCGCAGCCAGATGGTGCCCCGGCCATCCGGATAGGCGTGCTTGAGCGCGTTGGTCAGCAGCTCGTTGATCAGCAGGCCGCAGGGCGTCGCCCGCTGCAGTTCGATGCAGACCAGGCCTGCCGGCGCGTCCAGTTCCACATTCAGGCCGCCGGCCAGCTGGCCGTAGCTGCTCAGCAGCAGCTGCTTGAAGCGTTGCAGGTATTCGCCCAGATCCACTTTGGAGAAGTCGTGGCGTTCGTACAGCAGCTGATGTATCAGTGCCATCGAGCGGACCCGCGTCTGGCTGTCCTGCAGCACGGCCCGGGCGCTTTCCTCGCGCACGTACTGGCTTTGCATGCTCAGCAGGCTGATGATCACCTGCAGATTGTTCTTCACCCGGTGGTGAACCTCGTTCAGCAGCGTGGTTTTTTCCTGCAGCGCCGCTTCCAACTGGCGCTGGGCCTGCTTGCGGGAGGTGATGTCGACGATGCCCGCCAGCACCATGGGGCCAGCTTCGGTTTCTATCGGGTTGAGGCCGATTTCGATCGGAAATTCGCCGCCGTCCTTGCGCAGGCCGTAGAGGTCGCGTCCCACGCCCATGGGCCTGGCTTCGGGCCGGCGCAGGAACCCTTGGCGCAGCCGGCCGTGGCGGCCGCGGAAGCGTTCCGGCATCAGTTGCTCGACCGGCATGCCCGGCAATTCGTCCCCGCTATAGCCGAACATCGCCTCCGTCAGTCGATTGAATAGGATGATGGCGCCGGCGCCGTTGATCATGATCATCGCGTTCGGCGATTCCTGGACCATTTGGTGGAAGCGATCCTCCATGCGTTTGCGGTGGCTGAGGTCGCGGGTGATCTTGGCGTAACCGCGCAAGGCTCCGTCATCGGCGCGCAGCGGAATCAGCAGGATGTCGGCGAGGAAGCGGCTGCCGTCCCGGCGGACATGCCAGTGCTCGCCGGCGTAGCGGCCGTCTTGCACGGCCTGAGCCAGCTGGCGCATCGTCTGCGGACCGGCGTCGCCGGAAGGAGGCAGAAGGCAGCTGGAGTGGCGGCCCAGGGTTTCGGAAGCAGCGTGGCCGTGTATGCGTTCCGCGCCGGCGTTCCAACTGCGCACCAGGCCGTCTGCATCCAGCAGGATGATCGCGTGGTCTTCCACGTGGCGGATCAGCAGATCGAAGCAGACATCGCTCTCCCGGATGCCGGGCAGAGGAGGCGGGCCGGTGGAGGGCGTCTTGGTTTTCCTGGCGCAGTTGAGCATGGAAAGGTCCGTGGGGCTTGCGATTCGCTGGATGGAAAAAACCAATTCCGTTATAGGGTTAATGTCATTTTTATGCCATTAGGCTGGTGTTTTTACTCATGGATTGAGAGCGCGTTAAGGGTTTATACATGATAAGAATTGATTGATTTGCGGAGAATTAATCAATTTTTCAAATGAAAATCTTCCAGCACAATGCCAGCCATGAATTCAAGCAAGGAAGAGCGATGACGAGCAGACGACGATTTCTGGGCGGGAGCCTGCTGGCGGCGGGAGGATGGTTGGCCGGCAAGGCCCTGGCCGGCGGGGGCGCGCCGATGGCCGAGGATGGGTACAGGATGCCCGACGAGGGCGAACGCCACGCCGCAACCTGGATGGCGTTCGGCCCCAGTTTGGCGGTGTGGGGCGGGCGGCTGCTGCCGGCGGTGCGCCGCGATCTGGCGCGGGTAGCGTCCTCCATCGCCGCCTTCGAGCCGGTGCGCATGCTGGTGCGGGAAGAAGAGCGCGATCTGGCCGCCAGGCTGTGCGGCCCCGATGTGGAACTGGTGGCCCAGCCATTGGACGATCTGTGGATACGAGACAGCGGACCGGTATTCGTCAAGAGCGGCGCGGGCAGGCTGGCCGCGGTGGATTTCAATTTCAACGGCTGGGGCAGCAAGCAGGCGCATGGCCGCGATGCAAGGGTGGCCGGCTTCGTCGCGGCTCAAGCCGGCGCGCTGTCCCTGCGCGCCCGGCTGGTGCTGGAAGGCGGCGGCATCGAGGTGGACGGCGAGGGCACCGCCATCGTCACCCAGAGCTGCGTGCTCAATCCCAACCGCAATCCGGGCTCGAGCAAGGCGCAGTGCGAGGGCGAGCTGCGCCGCTTGCTGGGGGTGGAGAAAGTGATCTGGCTGCCGGGCATCGCCGGACGCGACATCACCGACGGCCATACCGATTTCTACGCGCGCTTCGCCCGGCCCGGCGTGGTGGCGGCCGGGCTGGAGACCGACCCGGCCTCCTACGACTACCAGGTGACCCGCCGCCACTTGGCTATTCTGCGCCAGGCGCGCGACGCGCGCGGCCGCAAGCTGGAGGTGGTGGCCATTCCCGGGCCGTCCCGCGTTAGACCTGAGCATGAGAGCGACGAAATGGCGGCCGGCTACATCAATTTCTATGTTTGCAACGGCGCGGTGATCTCGCCAGAGTTCGGCGATCCCAAGGCCGACCGCAACGCCTTGAGCGCGCTGCGCGAACTGTTTCCGGAGCGGGAGGTGGTGCAGCTGAACATAGACGCCATCGCGGCCGGCGGCGGCGGCATCCACTGCGCGACTCAGCAACAGCCCGTCTGAGCGCGGTTCGAACCAAGGGAGAAAGCATGCCGGAACATGATGGATTGAGCGCGGAGGAGGTTTCAGAGCAAGCCGGCGCGTCGCGGTTGCCGTCGTTGCGGTTGCTGGCGGGATTCGAGGCGGCGGCGCGGATAGGCAGCTTTTCCCGCGCGGCCGAGTCGCTGCACCTGTCGCAATCGGCGATCAGCCACCAGATCCAGCAATTGGAGGAGTTTGTCGGCCAGCCGCTGTTCCACCGGGTGGGGCGCGGCGTGGAGCTGACCTTCGCCGGCGAGATGCTGCAGCAGAGCGTGGGGCGCGCGCTGGAAACCCTGCGCCGCGGTCTGGACCGGATCGCCGTCTACACCGATCCCGGCCTGGTGGCGCTGGTGGGGCCGGCCTTCTTGCTGCAGGGCTGGCTGCAACCGCGGCTGGCCGCGTTGCGCGCCGCGCACCCGGACATTGTGCCTTTGCTGTCCATCGACGAGTCGCCGGGCCAGGCGGATGAGATAGATCTGGACCTGCTGATCTCGCCGCGGCCGTTGTCGCTTGATGGCTGGGAAGACGCGCGCTGGCTGCGCGACGAGTGGCTATTCGTCTGCGCGCCGGCGCTGGCTGAAGAACTGGCCGGATTGCCGTTCGAACGCCATCACGAGCTGGCGCGGCTGGTGTGCCTGGAGAGGGCGCGGCTGCCGGATGCCGCCGAGGCGGAAACACAGCGGCTGCTGCGCCGCTTCGGCGTGGCCGCCATCTACGACGATGCCCAGCTGGCGCGCGACGCCGCGCTGCGCGGCCACGGCATCGCCTGCCTGTCCTCGCTGGCGGTGGACGAGGACCTGCGCGAGGGGCGGCTGCATGCGCTGGCCGGCTACCCGCGGCTGCCGGGCGCGCAATGGTGGCTGTCGCGGCCGGAGAGCGCTTTGCGGACCGAGGCGATGGAGCGCATGCACGCGTGGCTCAGCTCTGCCGCGCGGGAGGGGCCTGCCAGCGCAATTGGCGCGGACTGAGCCCCAGCAACTGGCGGCATAGCCGGGTGAGGGCGCTCTGGTCGGAGAAGCCGCAGCCGGCGGCGATGTCGGCCAGCGAGCGGCGACTGTGGCGTATCGCGTGGCAGGCCGCCTCCATCCGGGTGCGGCGGATGAAGTCGCCGGCGCACTGCTGGAACACCCGCTTCATCCGCCGGTCGAGTTGGCCGATGCTGAGGCCGGACAGCTCGCACAGCTCTTCCAGGTGCAGCGGGCGGTGGTAATGAGCCTGGATGTGGTCGACGCAGGCGGCGAAACGCTCGTCCAGCAGCTTCTCGCGGGTGAGGTCGGCCAGATCCTTGGAGATGCAGACCAGGCCCAGCAGCCGGCCGTCGGGATGAAGCAGCGGCTGTTTGCTGGTCAGGCACCAGCCGGGCGTGCCGTCTGGATAGACGGTCAGGTCCAGCCGGTTGCGCAGTGGCTGCTGGCTGGAAAACAGGATGCGGTCTTGTTCCCGGTAGCGATTTGCCATCGCGCTGGGAAACAGCTCATGCGCGGTGCGGCCTTCGGCCTGATCCCGGTTGCGCAGCGCGCAGCGCGGCACGCAGCCCTCGCTGAGGGTCAGATAGCGGCTGTCCAGGTCTTTCACGGCGAACACCATATCGGGCAGGTGGTCGAACAGCGCCGCCATCGCGCGCGCGGCGGCCAGGTCGCTGACGAGATGCGGCTGCTGCAGGGGCATGTTCATGACGGGGCGATCCTTGCGCGATTGCCGCGGCCTGGCGGCGCGATGGCGATGCCATCCGGGCTGCCAATTATTCCTTTGGCATTTATTTAAAACAGCATCGCTCATCTGTATGCGTTTTGCAAGAATGCCGCGGCGGGCGCCGAATGCCGCCGCGGCGATGCCCGCTCCCTTACTCGTAGCTGGCGCTGACGGCGACGTTGGCGAAAGGCTGCTTCGCCTGCAGCGTCAGGTAGTACCAGTGGCCGGCCTGCGGCGCGGCGATGGCCACCGATTCCTCGTTGCCGGCGCCGGCCGACGCGTAGTCGTAGCTGGCGGGCGTCGGATAGCGGTCTTTCGCCACGTAGAGGTCCACATCGCCGCTGCCACCGCTGGTCCACAGCTTGAGGTTGCGGGCGCCGGCCGGCACCCAGATGGTGGCATAGGCCGCGCCGGACGAGGACAGGCCGGAAATCGAGCAGTTCTTGCCCAGCCGCTCGGGATAGCCTTCGTTGCATGCCGGCAAGCCAGTGGACGGCGGCAGCGGCGGCTGGCCGGCGGTGGTGGCGCTTTGCGTCCAGGCGGCGAACTCGCTGTCGTAGCGGCTGCCTATCTGCCGCATCATGCCCATGTAGCCGCCCGCGTAGTCGCCCTTGCGGAACAGCGGCAGCATCGTGTCCACGTCGGCGCGGTGGCGCTCGAACATGAAGCGGGTGGCCATATAGCCCCAGCGGTAGGCGCGGGTGACGTAGTCCGGCATGTCGTAGGTGTTGCCGAAGATCTGGCTCAGCTTGTAGTTGCCGGTCTTGGCGACGTCGATGGCGGTCTGGTTGTCGTTGCGCAGCGACAGGTACTCGGCCAGGCCCTCTATCCACCACACCGTCGGCTGTTGGGTGGCGGCGGAGAAGTCGCCGTACATGTCGAAGCGGCCATCCAGATAATGGATGTATTCATGCTCCAGGTTCCACACCTTGAACACCGGACGCAGCCACGAGGCCTCGTGGGCGATGAAGCGCGCCTGGTTGTTGGGATCGGCCGGGTTGCCTTCCAGATACATGCCGCCGTTGTCGGTGGAGATGCCGTAGATCACGCCGGCGTACTTGGAGTAATTGTTGTAGTCGTCGAACACCACCACCTCAAGCGAGGTGCTGTTGTCGTTGGCCACCGGCTGGTTATGCGTCTGCAGCATCTGGTGGAAGTAGGACTCCTCCTTCTGCAGCAGCGCGCACGAGGCTTGCATCTGGTCGGTGGTCATTTCCTGGGCGCGGATGCGGATGGTGGGGCTGCAGGTGTAGCGGTTGACCAGGATGGCGTCAGCCAGCTTGGTTTCGAAGCCGCAGGTGCCGTATTCGGCGCAGCTGGCGTTGTCGTAATACTTCACGGCTTCCGCCGCCGCCAGCCACAGCTCGTTGTCGGCGCCGGTCATGCTGCTGCCCGCCAGGATGGCCTTGACCTGCGGCTTGATCGCCGGCTTCAGCGCCGGGTACTGCATGAAGCGCAGGCCTTCGCGGGTGGCGTCGCCCAGCTGGAACGCGGTTTCAGTGCCCAGCAGGCTGGCCTTGTCGGCCTGGACGAACTGGGTCAGCGCGGCGGAGTAGCTGCCGTCGTTCTGCAGCAGCGGTGCGGCGTTGGCGCGGCCGTGGGCGTAGAAGAACACGGTCAGCGCGCCGGTGAAGCCCTGGCTGGCGGTGGTTTCGCGCAAGGCCTGCGCGGCGTTGGGATTGGCCGCGGTGTTGGTGTAGCGCTGGACGATGGCGCGGATGGACGGCAGGTAATAGGCCTCGTCCGCCATATTGGTGATCAGCGTCATCACCTCGTTGGCGGTGGTGGGCGCCTGGCTGTTGGCGGCGAACAGCGCAGCGCCGTCGGCCAGTTGCTTGATGCCGGGCCGCAGCACGGCCTGCAGATTGGCGTCCAGCGCCGGCAGCGTGCCGGTGCTGGCCAGGTAGTAGCCGGCGCGCAGGTAGAGCGCGAGGTTGACCAGCGTCATCGACGACGCGTTGTAAGCCGCGGCCTCCTGGGCGAAGCGGCCGGCCACGGCGTTGAGGTTGGCCGCGCTGTAAATGGTGGCGGCCAGGTTTTTGTCCAGCGCGAACAGGCCATAGGCGCAGGTGTAGTCGGGCAGGGTGGCCAGGTAGTTGGCGAGATCGGCGCCGCCGTGGCCGGCCATCGCGTTCATGTCCTGGCATTGCGGCGTGGCCGCGTGGCGGGCCAGCTTTTTCAGCGGCCGGCCGATCACGGTGCGGTTGTCCTGCAAATGGTAGCGGGACTGGAAATCGGTCGGCGGGAGCTGCCGCCACAATCTGGGCGGAGCCGGCTGCCTGGGTTTGGCCTGGGCCTTGGCCTGGTGCGGCATTTTGTAGGTTTTGGGCGCGGCGTGGGCCGGCGCCGACAACGCCGCGGCCAGGGCCAGGCACAGCGCGGCGAGGGGAAGGCTTCGCATATTCTGTCTCCGGAAAGTCAGGGCGTTTCCCTGACCGGAAGATCATGCCAAGTGTCCATGCGCATTTCTTGGCGAGTCTTTTCGCCGCCGCGCGCAGATTTGCCAAATGCGCTCAGGCCGCTGGGTTCGCTATCGCCGCCGGCCGGCCGCAAGGTGGCCTGGGTGGCATTGAGCGCGGTTGCGCTGGGCGTGGCGGGCGAGGAGCCGCCGCTGGCGGCCGGCGAGCTGGCGGCAGGCTTATTACTCGGTGCATACCCGTCCGGAGGTATTGGAGACCGGCGAGGCGGAAATTGTCCGCATCGGGGATACGCTGCGCAAGCTCGGCCGCTTGTAGGCGATGGCGGAGGCGGCTGATGGCGTGGTCGTCTTCGCCTGGGCATTTAGATGAAAGGATTGCTGTATTGGCGGACGGGAGCGTCCTTGCCCAACGCCTGCATCATAGGTATTCGTACTAGCTTGCATTGATTGGCCTGGCCGTCAAAAGTGGTGATAGGTCATGCGTTCGACAACATTCATCGCCATTTCAGTGCATGCGAACCTATCCACCCGCATCGCAAGCCGACCCGATTCATCGCCCGCTCATGAGCGGCACTTTCCCGTCGCCTGATTTCGGATCGCCAATGATTGATCATCCGGTAAAGCTCGCGATTGCTTAACCTTTCTATTCAAATTGCCGGGGCCGTCCCTCAGCGTCGGCCGGCAGCAGGCCGATCCGCTCCGTGCGTCTTGCGACCGGCATAGCCTGGCCGTTGTCGGAAAAAATCGCGAGCAGGTTCGGCGCGCCGGCTTGGGCGCGTTTTGTGTCGCGGTAAACGAGGCTGGCGGTATGACCAGCGCCATGAGCAGGCCGCCGGCGCCAGATTGGACAGACCAAGGAGTTCTCCATGTTCGGATCCATGCAAGCCGACGCGCGGATTGGCCACGGTGTAAGAGCCGTCTGTCTGGCGGGGCTGATTTTCTGGGCGGGGTCGGTAACAGCGGCGCGGGCGGACGAGTCCGCATCGGCTCCCGTGTCGACACCAGTGGCGGCAAGCGGTTCGCGGTCAGCTGGTATGCCGTCTGGCGACAGCGCTCCTGGCCCGCGTGAGGTCGCGGGAGCTGCCGGCAAGGAAAAGCTCCCAGGGCTTCCCAGTGGGCTGACGATCGCGTTGCTGGCCGGCGTGACGCTGTTTTGGCTGACAGCCCTGATCGGCTTGATCAGGAGTTTGCGCGAGGGGGGATGGAAACTGACCCAAGCGCTGATGGAGGAGGCAGCCTTGCCTGAAGGCACGCCGCCCCCGGCAGCAGGAGCGGTGCCCCCGATGGTGCCGAGCGTATCCCGACTGATCGCCATGGTGGGAACCATCGTGCTGGGCAGTTTTTTCCTCGCTATCGGCTACTACGTTCTCTGGCAGCTGTGCAATGGCCAATCGATTGAGGCGGCGCAGGGCGCTTGGTCGTATTTTGCCGGTGGCGCGACACTGTTTCTGCCCTATGGCGTGAACAAGCTGTCATCGGTTTTCAAATAGCGTGCTCAGGGAGGTGGCGCGATGTCCATCAATCCGTCCATCAAGAAGCTCTTTGTCCTGATGCTGGAAAACCGGTCCTACGATAACCTGTTCGGTTGGTCCGATTTGCGAGGTTGGACGCCGGGGGGCGTGCCGGCGCATGCCGATGGCTTGCTTGGCAAGCCCGTCTATAGCAATCTCGATGCGTCGAATCGGCCGCATGATGTCGCTTCCGGCGCGCCTTACCGGCTTGATTTCGATCCCGGACACGAATTCTCGGATGTGCTGGTCCAGCTTTGCGGCAGAAACATGCAGGCGGGAAATTGGTCGGTACGGAATGACGGAGTATCCCTGGGGCAGGACGGCGCGTATCCGAAGATGGCGGAGTCCCCCGGCGACTTGGGTTTTGCTTATTGCCTGGAGGCGCATGGTTTCGACATCGCGAGCGCCATGCGCTGCTTTTCTCCAGAGCAGTTGCCGGTGCTGAATTTTCTCGCGCACCAGTTTGCGGTGTGCGATCGCTGGTTCTCCAGCATGCCGGGACCCACCTGGCCCAACCGTTTCTTCGCGTTGGCGGGCACTTCGTGGGGATTGGACTACTCTCCGTCCGATCTGCGGACTGTCGGGTCGGATTTTTTCGACGGGGAAAAGTTCGGCAATGGCAGCGACTCCCTGCTGACTAGGCTGGCGCCGGAAGAATGGCTGGTCGCGCATGGCGATACGCCGCAGTCGTGGTCGATAAAAGGCGTAGACGCCAATGGCCGCAAGGACTGCTTCATCTCGCATGATGCGTTGCTGAGCCGGCTGGCCGCCGGCAGATTGGGCGAGCAGGTCAAGTTCGTATTCATCGAGCCACGCTACGATCCTCTCGGCGGATTCCGCGAGGGCGAGTCCATGCACCCTACCGGGGATGTTCGCGCAGGGGAGGCACTGGTCAGGAAGGTGTATGAGGCCATCAAGGCGTCGCCATATTGGGATGAGTCGATCTTGCTGGTCGTTTTTGATGAGCATGGCGGTTTTTTCGATCATGCGATTCCTCCGTTGCCTGGCACCTTGGGCGCGCCCCCGCTCGCCGCATCCCATCCGACCGGACTGACCCGCCACAACTTCCGCTTCGACCGCTATGGGGTTAGGGTGCCGGCCATCGTCATCTCCCCCTACGTGCGGCAGGCGACGATAGAACATACGTTTTACGATCATCTGTCCATAGGCAAAACGTTGGAAGAGATCGTGCGCAGAGGGGGCAGAGCCCCTTTGCTGGCCACTTCGCGTTTCGAGGACGCGGCGAGTTTTGGCAAGACGTTGGTACTGTCGAAACCGCGCGGGCGCGACGACATTCCCGAATGCCCCGTTCCGCTGCCATTGCCGGCAAGATCGGATGGCGTTTTGGGTACGCCTGCCGCACGAGCGTTCGCCGGCCTGGGGTGGCCGCCTTGATCCGGCGTCAGTGCTCGGCCATCACCACCCGGTTCCGCCCCTGCCGCTTGGCCGCGTACAGCGCGCGGTCGGCGGCTTGCAGCAGCGACTCCAGCGTGGCCGACGCTTCGCCCAGAGTGGCGACGCCGAAGCTGGCTGTGACCGCCAGTTGCTGGCCTGATGGCAGCGAGCATGGCGATTCTGCTATGCCCGCGCGCAGCCGCTCGGCCAGCGTTTCGCCGGATGAGGCGTTGCTGTGGCTGGCCAGCACCACGAACTCTTCGCCGCCGTAACGGCCGGCCAGGTCGTCTTCCCGGCAGATGCGCTCGATGATGGCGGCGACATGGACCAGCACCGCGTCGCCGCTGTCGTGGCCGTGCAGATCATTGACCTGCTTGAAGTGATCGATGTCGAACAGGATCAGCGTCGCCGATTCTCCCGTCCGGCGGGCGCGCGCGATTTCGGCGTCGGCGGTCTGGGTGAACGCGCGCCGGTTGGCGATGCCGGTGAGGAAGTCGATCCTCGACATCTCGGTCAGTTCGTCTATCAGCCGCTGCCGTTCCTGCTCCAGCACGCGTTTTTCCTGGTTGTTGCGCCGCAGGATGGCGATGGCGCGCAGCACGTCGCCGATTTCGTCCTTCCGCAGGGAGGCGGGGAGCTCGGCGTCCAGACTGCCGTGGGCGATGTCGGACAGCAGTTTGGACGCGGCCAGCAGCGGTTTGGCGATCCGCCAGCGGATGTAGGCGAACAGCGCCAGCTGCGCGATCAGCGCGATCACGCCCAAGGCGATGGCGCCGAGCAGATGCCGGAAGGCGGCCAGCCGCTGGGCGGCGGCCTCGTCGGCCGCGGTAGACAACATGGTGTCGCGCAGTTCGACGATGCTGTGCAGGGTGGGTACGTAGCCGGCGGTGAATTCGGCCAGGCTGACCCGGTAAGGCCGGCCGAGCCGGCTGTCGAGCAGGATGTCGTCCACCTGGGCCAGCCCCTGCTGGAAATAGAGGCTTTCCATGTCTCCCATGGCCTGCCGCGGGCCCGGCTGCGAGGAGGGGATGTTGAGGCGCAGGCGGATGGTGCCGCGCAGTTGCTCGATGCGGCCGAGCAAGATGTGGATGTCACGGGCTTCGCTTTCCGTCAGCGGCCGTTTTTCCGCCAGCGCGGGCGTCAGTGTCGAGCCCAGCCGGCCGGCGTACTCCCGCAGTTCGGTCGCCAGGCGGGCGCCGCTGAGAGGATTGGACAACTGGGGATAGACGTTCGATGCTTGGGACGAGAGGGCGGTCACCGCTTCAAGGACTGCCGGCACCACATCGAACATCCGCCGGATCGGCGCCATGATTTCGTTCGAGGTGGGCGCCGGCGCGGCGATGGCGCGGTCCATGCCCAGGCGCGCTTCGCTCAGCTGCCGTCTGGCGGTCCGGACGGCGGCCAGCGCCTGCCGGTGGTAGGCGGAGTTCGAGGGCGACAGGGCCGTGACCAGATCCTGCAGCGCGCGGTCACTGGTTTGCCGGGCCGAGCGCAGCCGCTCGCGGGCAGTTGGGTCGGCTGGCGAGCCGATCAGGACGTTGGCCGGTCCCCGCTCGAAGGAAATCTTTTCCACCGCGACCATGGCGAGATGGGCGATCTGTATCGAGCCCAGCCCCTCGTTGGCTGAGTGGTACGCCGCCCATTCGCCGTTGATGATCCAGGCCAGCGGCAGGCAGGCGAGGATGAACAGAACGAAGGTGACGATGGTGAATATCTTGGACAGGCGCATCGGTCGTTCAGTGCAAGAGATGCTGCGATCAGCGCAGACGCTGTGCAAGATTGAGTATATGCGCGGCGGCGGCGCGGCTGGAGAAATTCGCCGCGCCCGGCCTCTGCGGCGCGCTATCCGTCCGCGCCCTCGCGCAGCTCCTTGAGCCGTTTGTAGATGGTGGCGCGCCCCATGCCCAGTACATTGGCCACGTAGTTGACCGCGCTCTTGCCGCCGAACGCGCCTTCCGCGTGCAGGGCGTCCACCAGTTCCCGTTTTTGCGTCCGGCCCAGCGTGTTGAGGCTGGCGCCGCGCTCGCGCAGCCAGCCGTGCAGGAAGAGGTTGATCCGTTCCTGCCAGTCGTCGCGGAACAGCTCGGCCGGCTGCGGCCGCACGCCGGCGCCCTGGAGCAGGATGTCCAGCGCTCCGCGCATCTCATCGAACACGGCGATATTGAAATTGATGCACATCATGCCGGCGGGCCTGGCCTGGTCGTCGAACAGCACCGCGCTGACGCTGCGCATCCGGCGGCCGTCCCAGTTCAGCTTTTCATAAGGGCCGACCATCCGCTCGCGCGCCGTTCCCGGAATTTCCTCCAACGCGGAGTCATCGCCCGGCTCGCGGCGGGACAGATTGTTGGCGATGTGGAGCACGGTCTGGTCGTACAGGTCGTGGATCACCACTTCGACATAGGGGTGGAACAGGGTGGCGACGCCGTCGGCGATGTGGGCGTAGCGATTGAGCAGCAGGTCTTTCACCGGGGAGGGCGTGGTTCGGCGCATGGCGGTGGATGGATGGGAATGATGGTTGCGATTATAGACAGTTTGTCTCGATTCTGGACAGCGTCGTCTGTATGCCGCATCCGGCGAATCTGGTTGGATAACCTTATTGATTCACTGTCATTCGATCATTTTCTTATCCGGATCGGCGAAAGCCATGGCGCTTTCTATCGGCTAATTTTGTATTAATTGTCTATTTTGTAATTTTTGTCTATATTTGAGGCGAGACGAACATCAAACCTCCTGCGGCGGGCCATGCCTGCCGCCGGGTAATTTATAGGACGCGACATCATGAACAATTTGTACCAGCGCATAGCGGACGCCCATCAAGCCTTGCGGCCGCAGGTAGCCGTCACGCCGTTGCAGCACAGCCCGGGGTTGTCGGCGCTGACCGGCTGCGAGGTGTATCTGAAGTGCGAGCATTTGCAGCGCACCGGCTCTTTCAAGTTCCGCGGCGCCAGCAACAAGATGCGGCTGCTGGACGCGGCGTCCCGCCGGCTGGGCGTGGCCACGGTGTCCAGCGGCAATCACGGCCTGGGCGTGGCGCTGGCCGGCAAGCTGGCGGGCGTGCCGGTGACGGTGTACTCGTCGGCGGCGGCTTCGGCGATGAAGCTGGACGCGATCCGGGCCCACGGCGCGAAGGTGGTCGCCATCGACGCGCCGATGCTGGAAGTGGAGCTGGAGGCGGCGCGGCGCGCCGAGCGGGACGGCCTGCCCTTCGTTCCGCCGTACAACGACATCGACGTCATCGCCGGCCAGGGCACGATAGGGATGGAGCTGGCCGAGCAGCATCCGGGCCTGGCGGCGGTGTTCGCGTCGGTGGGCGGCGGCGGCATGATTTCCGGCATCGGCGCCGCGCTGGAGGCGGTCAGCTCTGAGACCGAAATCGTCGGCTGCTGGCCGAGAGGCTCCCAGGCGCTGTACCGGAGCATGCTGGCGGGGGAGGTTGTCGAATGGGAGGAACTGGACACCATTTCCGACGGCACCGCCGGCGGCGTGGAGCCGGGTGCCGTCACGCTGCCCATCGCGCGGCGGGTGATAGGCCGGACCGCGCTGGTGGACGAGGCCGAGATCAAGGCGGCGATGCGCAAGGTGGCCGAGACCGAGCGCTGGATCGTCGAGGGCGCGGCCGGCGTCGCGGCGGCGGGGCTGATCCAGTTGGCCGAGCATTACCAGGGCCAGCCGGTGGCGGTGGTGCTGTGCGGCCGCAACATCAAGCTGGAGACATTCCTGGAGGCTTGCCATGCTGCTGCTTGACCGCGAGGCCATCGCCGCCCGCTTCGACTCCGACCGGGCGCTGGCCGCGGTGGAGGCGGGTTTCATCGCCTATTCGCGCGGCGGGGTCCAGTCGGCGCCGGTGCAGAATTTCCGCTTCGCCGACTCCAACGGCGACTGCTGCGTCAAGTCCGCGCACATCGCCGGCGAGGAGGCGCTGGTGGTCAAGGTGTCCACCGGCTTCTACGATAATCCGTCGCGCGGGTTGCCCAGCAACGACGGCCTGATGCTGGTCTTGTCGGCTCGGGATGGCCGGGTGCTGGCGCTGCTGCAGGACCAGGGCTGGCTGACCACGATGCGCACCGCGCTGGCGGGGCGGCTGGCCGCCAGGCTGCTGGCGCCGTCGCGGGTCGCGCGCATCGGGATGCTGGGCGCGGGCGAGCAGGCGCGCGCCCAGCTGGAGCAGTTGCGGGCGGTGACCGATTGCCGCGACTTGAGCGTGTGGAGCCGGCAGCCGGCCCAGGCCGCGGCGTTTTGCGATTACGCCGCGACCCTGGGTTTCCAAGCGAGGCCGGCGGCCGATCCGCGCGAGGCGGCGGCGGAGGCGAATCTGATCATCGCCGCCACGCCGTCGCGCGAGCCTTTGCTGCGGCGAGGCTGGATACGTCCGGGCACCCACATCACCGCGCTGGGGGCGGACGGCCCCGGCAAGCAGGAGCTGGATCCATCCATCGCGGCCGAGGCCGACGTGGTGCTCGCCGATTCGCGGGCGCAGTGCGCGGCCTTTGGCGAGCTGTCGCATGCGGTGAAGGCCGGTTTGCTGGACCCGGCCCGCATCGTCGAGCTGGGCGACGCGCTGGCGCGGGGCGCACGCCTGCGGCGCAGCGACGACGACATCACGCTGGCGGATCTGACCGGCGTCGCCGCGCAGGACGCGGCCATCGCCGCCAGCGTGCTGGGCTGACGCCGGCGGCGGGTCAATGAGAAACGGCCCCGGAAATCGGGGCCGCGCGGAAGGGCTGGGATCAGGCCAGGTCGGTGATGACCAGCTTGGCGATGTTGAAGTAGATCACAAGGCCGGTGCCGTCGATGAAGGTGGCGATGAAGGGCGCGGACACCACGGCCGGGTCGATGCGCATCTTCTTCAGCACCATCGGAATGATGGACGACACGATGGCGCTCCATACCGTGATGGCGAACAACGTCAAGCACACCACCAGCGCCACTTCATGGCCGACGCCCAGCATCCAGGCTCGGAGCAAGCCCACCATGCCTATCGCCAGCGCGATCATGAACGAGGTGGTGACCTCCTTGCGCAGCACCGCGCCCAGGTTGCGCAGCCCCACCTCGCCCACCGCCATCGCCCGCACCAGGGTGGAGGTGATCTGGGTGCCGCTGTTGCCGCCGGTGCCGATCAGGAGCGGGATGAAGAAGGCCAGCGCGATCACCGCCTCCAGCTGTTCCTCGAATACCTGCAGGATGGTGCTGGTGTAGGCCTCGGCGGCGAACAGCAGCAGCAGCCAGGGCAGGCGCTTCTTCCACAGCGCCCAGGGGCTGCTTTCCAGGTAGGGCGTATCCAGCGGCAGGCTGGCGCCCTGGCGCTGGGCGTCGTCGGTTTCCTCGTCGCGGATCAGCACGGCGATCTCGCGCTCGTACAGCGCGCCGGCCAGCTTGCCGCCGCTGACCACCGGCACGGTGTCAGGCGACTTTTCCTGCAGTTCCGGCGCCACGTCGCGACGCAGCTGGCCGGGTTCGACCGAGTAATCGATGGACTGCATCAGCGCTGACACCGGGCGGGCGTCGTCCTTCTCGGTCAGCAGGGTTTTCAGCGACAGCCGGCCGTGCAGAAAGCCGCTGTCGTCGGTGACGAAGATCTGGGCCGGCACGTCGTCGTCGCGCAGCTGGCCCAGCATGTGGGCGCGGGCGTCGCCGGCCTTCATGTCGCGCCTGAGCGTGATCAGGGACACGCTCATATAGGAGGCGACGGTTTCCTTCAGTTTGATTTCCGCCGCGTTGCCGGCGGCGAGGGTGTGGCTTGCTACGTAAGTCATGGTGAGAAACTCCCCGTTTAGCTGTTTAAACCGCAAACAGTTCTCAATGGGGGCGACAACCAGGAGGAGAGTGCAGAAAGCGATCTCCGCGTCTAGGTTTTGGCACTATGCAACGTATCCGGGGGAAGTCACTTTGGGCTAAACCTTAATCCGATAAAGCCTGTCCTAACCTTGGGCGTCTCTCGACGTCGTCAGATCAGTGACCTGTGTTTGCATAGGAGCCTCGCCGAACGAGACACTGCATCTTTATTTGAAGCGATGAACAAACGCCGGCGCGCATGGCGGACGCCGGTTCCGATCCTGTCTGAAACCGAGTCGCCGTTGCGTGACGAACAGACGGTCTGAATGTGAAAAGTTTTGTTTGTTCCATGGTTTTTTCGTTTTTAGCGAATAAATATCGTTTGCATGTTTGTTTTCGCGCAATATCCTTGCGGGATGGCGATTGCGGGTTCGCTGGCGCAATCTGGCCGTCTTGCCCCCGTGCTATGCTGTTCCGGTCGCGGCGGCATGCCGCGGCCCGCGATCGTGCCCGCGCAACCGGCACTCGTGTTCTGGATACACCGTATGAGCAAAAGCATCATTTCCGACATGGATGGCGTGATCTACCGCGGCAAGCAGCTGATTCCCGGCGCGCGCGAATTCATCCAGCTTCTGATCGACACCAAAACGCCTTTCCTGTTTCTGACCAACAACGCCGAGCAGACGCCGCTGGACCTGCGGCTGAAACTGGAAAGCCTGGGCATAGGCGGGCTGACCGAGGACAACTTCATCACCAGCGCGATGGCGACGGCGATGTTTCTGAAAAGCCAGACCCGCAAGGCGATGCCCACCGCCTACGTGGTGGGCGGGGCCGGCCTGATCAACGAGCTGTACAACGTCGGCTTCTCCATTTCCGAATCCCACCCGGACTACGTGGTGGTGGCCAAATCGCAGACTTTCAGCTTCGAGCAGATCAAGAAGGCGGTGCGCTTCATCGACCAGGGCGCCAAGTTCATCGGCACCAATCCGGACATGATCGACCCGATCGAGGGCGGCGGCTACGAGCCGGCGGCCGGCACGCTCTTGGCGGCGATAGAGGCCGCCACCGGCAAGAAGCCCTACATCGTCGGCAAGCCCAATTCATTGATGATGATGCTGGCCACCCGCAAGCTGGGCGTGCATCCGGAAGAGGCGGTGATGATAGGCGACCGCATGGACACCGACATCGTCGGCGGCCTGGAGGCCGGCATGTGCACCGCGTTGGTGTTGTCCGGCGTGTCCAGCCGCGAATCGATGGAGCAATTCCCCTACCAGCCGGATTACGTGTTCGGCAGCGTCGCCGACATTGACCCGCAGGCGCTGTGAGGCGGAGCGGGCGCTTTCGGCGCCCGTTTTTTTTGGCGAACGGCCGGGCTAGAGCCGCTGACAATACCTCGCAGAGAGCCTGAGCCAAGGCGCGCCGACGCAGGATCAGGGTTTTGTTCGCGCTAATGCTGATGCTGGACCGGCAAGTCCGCGCCGTCGGCTTGTCCGGCCGCGCCGCGCGGGAACGCCCGCGGGCTGACCCAGGCGCCGACCAGAGCCAGCAACGCCGACATCGCCAGGATGGGCAGCGCGTCCGGCGGCGCGGCCGGCCGGGCCAGCGCGTGGATCAGCATGCCGGCCAGCGCCAGCGCGATGCTGGAGGACAGCGCGTCGCTCAGCTGCAGCGCGGAAGCGTTGCTGCCTTGCTCGTCCGGCCGGGACAGCTGCATCGTCAGCACCGACAACATCGGGAAGCTCAAGCCTATGCCCAGGCCGGTCACCGCCCAGCCGGCCACCACCCACCCCGCATGCAGCGACAGGGCCGCCGCGGCCAGCGCGGCGGACAGGCCTGCGGCCATCGCCGCAAAGCCTAGGGTCAGCCCGCGGCGGCGGGCAGCCTCGCGGTGTAGCCGCGCTTGGGTGGCGCTGCCCAGGCTCCACATCAGCGCGCTGGCCGTGAGCGCCAGGCCGGCCGAACCCAGGCTCCAGTGGTAGCGGGTGGTCAAGATCAAGGGAATGAAGGCTTCGCTGGCGAAGAAGGCGGCGGCGATCAGGCCGCGCATCGCCACCACCGAGGGCAGGCCTTCGGCGGCGCGCAGGCTGCCGGCGGGCAACAGGCGGCGCGCCGCGAAAAAGGCGAAGGCGAAGCCAACCGCGAGCGCCGGCAGCATGTACTGCGTTTGCGGCAGATGGCTGCTGCCGTGCAGGGCCAGCGCGCCGCAGGCGGCCAGCAGGCTCCAGCCCAGCCGCGGCCAGCGCATCGGTTTGGCGGCGCCGGCCGGCGCCTCCTGGCGGCTTAACGCGGGCAGCAGCAGCGCGCCGGCGATCGGCGTCAGCGCAGCCACCGCCAGGAAGACCGCGCGCCAGCCGAAGATGTGGACCAGGCCGGCGGCGATGCCGGGGCCGATCAGCGCGGGCACCACCCAGGCGCCGGCGAACATCGCGAACAGTTTGGGATGCAGCGCGGGCGGCACCGCGCGCGACATGCCCACGTAGATGGCCACGCCCAGCAGGCCGGAGCCCAGGCCCTGCATCAGCCGGCCCAGCACCAGCATGTATATGTCGGAGGCCGCGCCCGCCGCCAGCAGGCCGGCGATGAAGGCGGCCAGGCCCAGCCAGGCGGAGCGGGCGGCGCCGTAGCGGTCGCAGATCTCTCCGCCCAGCGTCATGCCCACCACCGAGGTGGCCAGCGTGCCGCCGAAGGCGATCGCGTAGAAATCCAGGCCGCCCAGAGCGGTGGCGACGGCGGGCATGGCCGCGGCGACGGCGATGGATTCGAAGGCCAGCAGCGAGATCAGCGCGATGCCGCCGATGCAGGCCGCGGTTCTGCCTTGGCTGAAGAGACTTTCATTCTTGACGGAGTGCTGCATGGGGACGCTCTTGTTGCGGTAAGAACCGTCATGATGAAAGTTGAAGTTAACTTTAAGTCAAGGGCGATGGTTTTCGGCGTCTCACGCGCCGGGGCAGGCGTCGGGCAGATCGTTCAGGCCCTGGTTGTCGCGGCGGAAGCGGGCGGCGGGCTTGTCCTTGCCGTAATCGATGTCGATCACGTACAGGCTGTCGAAATCGTCCTTGCCCCAGACCGGCACGTGGGCTGCGCCGTCCTTGCCGCCGTAGCGGCGCATGATGTCGGCGGCCAGCGCCTGCAGTTGCTTGTGTTCCCAGGCGATGTAGACCGTCTTGCCGTGGCTCAGCGGATTGACCAGCTGTTGTCGCAGGCCGTCTATCGCCAGCATGTCGAACGCGGTGTTGACCGGCAGGCCCTGGGCGATGGCGGTGGGCTCTATCGTCGCCAGCGGGCGGATGTAGTTGAAGGTGCCGGCCGGGTCGCGCTTCTGGCTGGCGGTGGACGGCGCGTAGATCTGGTCTGCTTTGCCGTATTTGGCCGGCAGGGTCTTGATCAGCGCCAGCGAGCGGTTCAGCCCCTTGCAGCTGAGTTGGCCGTAGCCGCCGTCCGGCTTTTCGCCATGGCGCAGCATGACCAGGGTCTGGGTGTCGGCGAAGGCGGGCGCGGCGGCGAGCAGGGAGAGACAGAGGAGGGCGGTTTTCATCGGCGGAGTCCATGAGGGGCGAGACGCCCATTTCGCGCCAGCGCCGCGCAGGATGCAAGCGGAATCGCGCATCCGCGCGGGCGGCGGGCTCTCCGGCTCAGGCAATCCGGGCCGGCTGGGTATCCCGTTTTTCGATCAGGAAGTCCATCAGCGCCCGCACCCGCGGCGGCATTTGCGCGCGCGACGGCACGTAGAGGTAGAAGCCGGGAAACGGCGGGCACCATGGCCGCAGCACGCGGACCAGCCTGCCGTCTTCCAGATAGGGCCGCAGCGCCAGATCCAGATGCTGGATCAGGCCGCCGCCCTGCAATGCCGCTCGGATCATGCTTTCGTCGTCGTTGGTGGTGTAATTGCCAAGGGGCTCCACGGTGAAGTCCCGGCCGGCCTCGCCCGGCGCGGAGAATTCCCAGTGGAAGATGGCGCCGCTGGTGGTGTGGCGGAAGCGCACGCAGTTGTGCCGCGCCAGATCTTCCGGCGAGGCCGGTTCGCCGTGGCGGGCGAAGTAGTCTGGCGAGGCCGCCACCGCCATTTCCAGCCGCGGCGAAATCGGCACCGCGGTCACATGCTCCGCCAGGCTCTGTCCCAGGCGGATGCCGGCGTCGCAGCCGTCGGCGATGATGTTGGCCAGGCCGTCGTCCATGATCAGCTCCAGCCGAAGCTTGGGATGGCGCGCCAGGAACTCGGCCAGATGCGGCTCCACCAGCAGCTTGGCCGCGCTTCTGGACGTGTTGACCCGCAGCAGGCCGGCCGGCTCGTCCCGGCTTTCGCCGATGCCGCGCACGGCGGCCTTGATAGACAACAGCGCCGGAAACAACGTGTCATACAGCCGCTGGCCTTCCTCGGTCAGCGACATGTCGCGGGTGGTGCGGTAGAGCAGCTTGACGTTCAGCCTCTGCTCCAGCGCCTTCAGGTTTTGCGACAGCGCTGCGCGCGACACGCCCATTTCCGCGGCGGCGCGGGTGAAGCTGCGGTGATGGGCGACGTGGGCGAACCAGGCCAGAGAGGGAAGCAGCGTAGGGTCCATGGCGGCTTGATTGTAAATTTCATCTTATCACTGTAGTGCGGATTGTGGTCTTGTTCAATATCAATGCTCTCCCTACCATGCATTCACAGACGCCGGACCTGCTGTCCGGCTTGGGAAAACACCATGGATAGGCGCTTGCCCGTCCATCTTCAAACGCAAGAGGCCTGCAAGCGCGACAAGCGCCGGCGGCCGGGAGAGCATCATGGCGGACAGCCGCATCAAGAAAGTCAGTTATCGCAACCTGGGCTGGAGCTCGGCGGCGGATCTATACCTGCCGCCGGACTTCGACGAAGGCCGGCGCTATCCGGCCATCGTCAGCACCCATCCGATAGGCAGCTGCAAGGAACAGACCGCCGGCAATGTCTACGCCGCTGCGCTGGCCCGCGAGGGCTTCGTCGTCATCGCCTTCGACGCCAGCTTCCAGGGCGAGAGCGGCGGCGAGCCGCGCTTCATCGAAGACCCGTCGATCCGGGTGTCCGACATCCGCTTCGCCATCGACTACCTGGTGACGCTGCCCTATGTCGACGCTGCGCGCATCGGCGCCATCGGCGTCTGCGGCGGCGGCGGCTACACCATCAACGCCGCGATGAGCGACCGCCGCATCCGGGCGCTGGCCTCGATCACCGGGGTGAACTTCGGCCGGCTGAGCCGCGAGGCCTTCAGCAACTTCGATCCCATCGGCGCGCTGCAGGCGATGGCCGAACAGCGCACCGCCGAGGCCCGCGGCGAAGCGCGGCATGTCATCAACTATTTGCCGCCGTCGCTTGAGGCCGCGATGAGCGCCGGCGTCGCCGACATCGACGTGCTGGAGGCCACCGACTACTACAAGTCGCCGCGTGGCATGCAGCCCAACGGCGCCACCAGCGGGCTGTTTTCGTTCAACAGCGCGGCGATAGCCTGGGACGCCTTCGCCCACGCCGAGTTGCTGCTGACCCAGCCGCTGCTGGTGGTGACGGGAGACAAGCCGGGTGGCTTCGGCGCCTACCGCGACAGCTGTGAAATCCACGGCCGGGCGGCGTCCAAGGTCAAGCAGTTGCTGGTGGCCGAGGGCTGGTCCCATTACGATCTGTACGACCGTCCCGAAGCGGTGGCGGTGGCGCTGGAAAAGTTGATCCCCTTTTTCCGGGAACACCTGTAAACCGCCGCGTCATTCGTACCAGATCGACACGCGGTTCAGTTCCGCCAGGACGCGGGGAGAGATCTTCAGCGTCCGGAGCGGATCGCCGGCGCCGCCGTAGACGAAGTCGTGGGCCAGCAGCAGGCGGTCCATCGCGCAGGGCAGATCCAGGCCCAGCAGCGGCACCGCGCCGGCGTCGCAGCCGGTGATCTCCCGCACGCGGCGGCGGTCCGCCAGGCGGGCGTGGCCGCGTCCGAGCAGTCGCGCCAGCTTGGCCCAGTCCACGCCGTCCCGTCCGCCGGACAGGATGCAGGCGAAGATGTCGCCGTCCGCCTCCACGATCAGCGTGGGGGCGGTCTGCGTCATCGCGATGCCGAAGTGCGCCGCGCCTTCTCGGGCCGAGCGCAGCGGCTTGCCGTGTTCCAGCACCTCTCCGCCGTGGCGATATGCCAGCGCGGCCAAGGTTTCCGGATCCCATTTCGTCATTCTGTCCCGCATCGTCACACCATCAGGATGCGCAGGCCCAGCAGCAGCATCAGCGCGCCGCCGCAGCCGTCTATCCACCGGCTCTTGCGGTGCAGGCCGCTCAGGATGGATGGGTGCGAGATCAGCAACGCCAGCAACGCGTACCAGCCGAAATCCAGTCCCATCGCGGTGACGATCAGCAGCACCTGGCTGCCGACAGGCATGTCGGCGGTGACGAACTGGCTGAGCAGGGCGACGAACATCACCGCCAGGTGCGGATTGGACAGCGACACCGCCAGGCCGGTGCGCGCGGCGCGCCAGGCGGAGGTCGGCGCGGCGGCGGAGATGTCGTTGCTTGCAGCCCGCGCCGGGCGTGACGCCGCGCGCAAGCCCTGCACGCCCAGCCAGATCAGATAGGCCGCGCCGAGGCAGGAGATGATCTTGAACAGCAGCGGATGCGTCGCCATCACCATCGCCAGTCCCTGGGCGGCGGCCAGCGCGTACAGGCCCACGCCCAGCGCGTGTCCGATCGCGGCGGCCAGGCCGCCGCCGCGCCCGCCGCGGGCGGTCTGCTGCAATACCATCGCCAGGCTGGGGCCGGGCGACATCGCGCCCAGCATGCACACGGCGGCGAATTGCAGCCAAGTGGTCCAGGTCATAGCTTTCTCCTTGTTTGATGACAGTCCGGACAAAGTCTATGAGCTGGGCGCGGCGGACAGAACCGCCATCGGCGGATAGCCGCTATGCGTTCTCCGAATACTTGCTGACGCCGTGGATGGAGTGGTGCAGCACGTCGAACACGTGGCCGCGGAACCAGCGGTGCGCCGGGTCCTTGTCCGCCCGGCCGTGCCACAGCAGCCAGTAGCGGTAGGTGTAATCGATGAAGGGCATGGCCTTGGCATGCACCGGAAACTGGCGCTGGAAGCGGATGGCCAGGTGTTCTGGCAGCGTCAGCAGCAGCTGGCTGCGCGAGACGATGCTCAGCGCCGACACGAAATAGGGCGTGGCGATGCGGACTTGGCGGGATTGGCCTTGTTGCGCCAGCTGGATGTCGACGAAGCCGTCCTTGTCGCTGGCGGAGCTGACGCGCGCGTGCGGCCAGGCCAGGTAGTCGTCCCGCTCCAGCGCGGGCTTGTTCCGCAATGGATGGTCGTCGGCCATCACGCACATCGGCTGGTCCTGGCCCAGCGACTTGCCGTAGATATTGTCCGGCACCTCGTCGGCGATGGTGGAAACCAAGTCCGCGCTCCCATCCACCAGCATGTCGAAGCGGCCGGCCTGCCAGGGGAGGAACTTCAGGCGCATGTCCGGCGCTTGCGGCAGCACCCGGTCCAGAATGTCCGGCAGCATGTACTCGGCCAGGTAGTCGGAGCCGGCGAAGGAAAACTCCCGTGCGCAGACGGATGGATCGAACTGCGGCGGCTGGTACAGCCGCTCCACCTGCTCCAGCACCGTCTTCAGTCCCAGCCGCAGCTCTTCCGCCCGCTCGGTCAGCACGAAGCGCTGTCCCTCGCGCAGCAGCAGCGGGTCCTGGAACTGCGCGCGCAGCTGCACCAGGTGGCGGCTCATCGCCGACTGGGTCAGCCCCAGCTTGTCGGCGGCGCGGGTGAGATTGCGCGTTTCCAGCAGCGCCTCCAGCGAGCGCAGCAGGTTCAGGTTGAGCGGGAGAGGCATCGGGTATCCGTCATTGTCGGGCGATCATTGGCCCGGTTCGTTTTGCGTGATCTCTGGATTGTGGGCTGGACGGAGGTTTTAGGGAAGCTGTTGGCGCGAGCGAGTGATGGGGTGAGGCAGCTGTCATGATCTGGCGGCAATGACTGACGATGGCGGCCGCTTGTCGCCGACAATTGCCCACTGGCCGCCGAGCCGGCTCGTTTACTCGTTTAAGAGCATGCAAGGCGGAGACGCGCCAGATGCGCGGGGGCCGCTATCTCTCTGGCATGACGGCGTAATTTGGCTTGCCGGAGCCAGCGGCAATGTTTGCAATCACCAGTTGCACGTCTGGAGTCCGCTTGATGAAGGCTTCGATGCCGGCGGCGGCATTCCGGCTGCGGACGCAGCCTTCCACGTAAACGAAGCGGCGCTGCACGGTAAGCCACAAGCTGGCGTCGGCGAAGCGGCGGCTTTTGGCGAAGCGTCGCCGCAGATCGGCGGCGATATCCGCGTCGTACATGTAGGCGTTGGGCTTCGCGCATTGCTTGGCCAGCCAGCAGCTGGTGCCGCGCTCGATGCGCGAATGCGCCTGCTGTTTCATCTCCGCCTCGGTGGCGAATGGGCCCAGAGGAACCGGGCAGGCCGCTATCCGGTTGCGCACCTGGATGAACGGGTCGTTGAACCAGTTTTTGACCGCGGGAGCGGCGAGTGCCGCCCCGCATGCCAGTATCAGGCAATACCCCAGACTCCAGGCGCGGGCGGGCATGAGCTTTAAAGTGACAACTTCCATTCTTGCCAAGTCAGGCTTTTCCCGCTTTTGAGTGCATCAATGAAGGGAGGCGCTGCGCATACTTAGTGAAAAATACTGAACTTTCAGCAATGTTAGTAAAAATCCTGTGGCATGAGCGACGCATTTTGTTTTAGACGTCGAATAGAGATATTCGCGCAAAAAAAGCCCGCGCCTGAGCGCGGGCCAATGACGAAAGGGGGCAATCGGCGGATCAGTAATCCAGCTCCGCCGGAGCCTTGGCCTTGCTGTCCTGCGCCGCCTCGGCCACGGTGGCGTCGGTAGTCAGGATCAGGCTGGCGATGGAAGCCGCGTTTTGCAGCGCGGTGCGCGTCACCTTGGTCGGGTCGATCACGCCCATTTCCACCAGGTCGCCGAACTGGCCGCTGGCAGCGTTGTAGCCGTGGCTGCCCTTGCCTTCCAGCACCTTGTTGACGATGACCGACGGCTCGTCGCCGGCGTTGGCGGCGATGGCGCGCAGCGGCGCCTCCAGCGCTCGCAGCACGATCTGGATGCCGGCGTCCTGGTCGGCGTTGTCGCCTTTCAGCTCGCCCAAATGGGAGCGGGCGCGCAGCAGAGCGACGCCGCCGCCGGCCACGATGCCTTCTTCCACCGCGGCGCGGGTGGCGTGCAGCGCGTCGTCGACGCGGTCTTTCTTTTCTTTCATTTCGACTTCGGTGGCCGCGCCGATGCGGATCACCGCCACGCCGCCGGACAGCTTGGCCACGCGTTCCTGCAGCTTCTCGCGGTCATAGTCGCTGGTGGCGGCGTCGATCTGCGCCCGGATGGCTTGCACGCGGGCGTCGATCTTGGCCTTGTCGCCGGCACCGTCGATGACGGTGGTGTTTTCCTTGCCGATTTCCACACGCTTGGCGCTGCCCAGCTCGGCCAGGCCGGCTTTTTCCAGCGTCAGGCCGGTTTCCTCGGAAATGACGGCGCCGCCTGTCAGGATGGCGATGTCTTCCAGCATGGCCTTGCGGCGGTCGCCGAAGCCGGGCGCTTTCACGGCGGCCACCTTCAGGATGCCGCGCATGCTGTTCACCACCAGGGTGGCCAGCGCTTCGCCTTCCACGTCTTCGGCGACGATCAGCAGCGGCTTGCCGGCCTTGGCCACTTGCTCCAGCACCGGCAAGAGGTCGCGGATATTGCTGATCTTCTTGTCGTAGAGCAGCACCAGCGGGTCTTCCAGCACGGCGGTCTGTTTTTCCGGATCGGTGATGAAGTAGGGCGACAGGTAGCCGCGGTCGAACTGCATCCCTTCGACAACAGCCAATTCGTTGTCCAAGGATTTGCCGTCCTCGACGGTGATCACGCCTTCCTTGCCCACCTTGTCCATGGCGTCGGCGATGATCTTGCCGATGGCCTCGTCGGAATTGGCCGACAGCGCCGCCACCTGGGCGGTTTCCTTGCTGTTGGTCACCGGCTTGGACAGGGTTTGCAGCTCCTTGATGACGGCATGGACCGCCTTGTCGATGCCGCGCTTCAGGTCCATCGGGTTCATGCCGGAGGCGACGTACTTCATGCCTTCCTGCACGATGGCCTGAGCCAGCACGGTGGCGGTGGTGGTGCCGTCGCCCGCCACGTCGGCGGTCTTGGACGCCACTTCCTTCACCATCTGCGCGCCCATGTTCTCGAATGGGTCTTTCAGTTCGATTTCCTTGGCGACCGACACGCCGTCCTTGGTGATGTGCGGCGCGCCGAAACTGCGGGCCAGCAGCACGTTGCGGCCTTTCGGCCCCAGAGTGACTTTCACCGCGTTGGCCAGCACGTTGACGCCGTTGACGATGCGCTCACGGGCGTTGTCGTGGAAGCGGACTTCTTTCGCAGCCATGGTTTAACTCCTGTGATGAATGGGGAAAATCAAGCAGCCTTGCGGCCGGATGCGGATGTCTCTTCGACCACGCCGAAGACATCCTCTTCGCGCAGCACCAGGTATTCCTGGTCGTCCAGCTTGACGGTCTGGCCGCCGTATTTGCCGAACAAGACCAAGTCGCCGACCTGCACTTGCATCGGCAGCAAGGCGCCGTCAGGCAAGCGTTTGCCGGGACCGACCGCGAGTACTTCGCCTTGCTCGGGCTTTTCCGCGGCGCTATCGGGAATGACGATGCCGGATGCTGTCTGGCGGACCTTTTCGACCCGCTTGACGATAATCCGGTCGTGCAGAGGACGGATTTGCATATCAATCTCCTGTGCGATTCAGATCATTGGAAACGGTAGGTAAGACCGGCTTGCAGCAGGCGCGAAGATGCCCGCGCTTGCCGGCCAAACTCAGCCCGGAGGCTGACGAATGACGAAGTAAGGGCGGGCCAAAAGCTTTTCAAGAGGTTTTTTTCAGAAAAAATGCGACTAAAAAATGACGCGCTCGATGCGGCCGAAACGGTATTCGGTCCGGGCCGCCTTGCCGCCGCGGCAGGCGCGCGGCGCGAGCGGACAAGGGGGCTGGCGCAGCCCGGCTTCGCCCAGCGTGTCGTCTTCGGCCAGCTCGCGCCACAGCCCGCCATGCACCGGCCGAAACTGCCAGCAAACATAGCCGCGGCGAGCCGCCAGCCGCACCAGCTCGGGGCTGTCGGGCGCTTCGGCCACGACGCTTTCCTGGCCGTCGATCGCCGGCAAATCGCCAAAAGCCTGGCGGCAGGCCAGCTCCTCGCCGGCGGCGGCGCCTATGGTGTTGCAACCGCGCCGCTCGTCGCGCAGCAGGCTCCAGGCGCCCAGCTGCCAGGCTGCGTCCAGAATCTCTTCCTCCAGCAGCGACAGCGCGCTCCATCTGCGCGTCAGCTGCAAGGCCGACGCCGGCACTTGCCGCAGCGAGGTTTGGCCCGTCGGCGCGCGGCCGGCGGCGGCTTTGCGGAACCCATGCCAATGAAGCATCAACAGCAGGGGGGTATCGGGGAAGGGAACCGCGCTGAGGCTGACCGCGAACAGAGGCAGACGCATGTGGCGGATCTGGGCGGACAAGGTATCGAACAATTCCATGGCGACACTCCATGACGATGGATGCGAAGACCTGCTTAGAGTGGCTGACAAAACCTCGCAAAGCACCTGAGCCAAGGCGCGCCGACGTAGACAGTACAGGCAGTACGGCAAGGAGGCGCAACGCAGGATCAGGGGTTTTGACCGCGACTCTTAAACGATAAAAACATTGCCGGCGCGAGGCAAGGGCATGCCTCGCTGTCATGGCCAGGCTTTCATTTCCACCCTTGCAGCCATTGGCCCGTGTCGCGCAGCGCTTGCCACGCCATGGTTTGCCGGCGCCGGGTATGGACCGCCTCCAGCGTCACCGTCTCCACCGCGGCGTCGGGCATAGGGAGGCCCAGCGCCACCACCAGAAAGTGTTTTTCCTTGTCGCGCGGGGCGGCGGCGGTCCATTTGCTGAGCAGCAATTTTTCAGGATTGAGCCGTCTAGTTGTCGCCACGGTCCTGCCTCACCCAGATCAGCTTGTCCGCCGGCACCCCCAGCCCGGCCGCCACCGCCAGCAGGGCGGGCTTGGCGGCGGGCGCGGCTTGTTTATCGCGCGACAGCAGCCACAGATAATCCTTGTCCGGCCCCACCACCACCGCCCAGCGGTAGTCGGGGTCCAGCGCCGCCACATGGTAGCCGCCGTAGAACGGTCCGAAGAACGACACTTTCAGCGAGGCGATGTCGGCAGGGCCGTTGAACCAGGCCTTGCCCACGGCTTGGCGCCAGCTGGCGGCGGCGGCGTCATAGCCGCGGTTGACCACGCGGACGCTGCCGTCGGCGTTGCGGCTGTAGTCGGCGCTGACCGCCTGCAGGCCGCGTTCGAAGCGGTGGTCCAGGCGGGCGATTTCATACCAGCGGCCCTGGTAGCGTTCCAATTGGAAACCCTGCACCGGCGCGATGCCGGGCGGGGGCGCGGTATCGCAGCCTGTCAATGGCAGCACAGCGAGGGCGAACAGCGCGAGCGGGTTTTTCAGCATGGTGGATCTCACAGTGCGTCTAGATCGGATTGCAGCGCGGCGGCGCGCGCAGCGATGGCGGCGCGTTCGGCTTCCGGCAGCTTGTCCAGCTGGCGGTAGACCAGAGCCAGCCGCGGATTGGCGGCCAGCCGCGCGCGGTGGCGCTGGAAAAAGCCCCAGTACAAGGCATTGAACGGGCAGGCATCGGCGCCGACGCGCTGCTTGGGCCGGTAACGGCAGCCGGCGCAGTAATCGCCCATGCGGCCGATATAGGCGGCGCTGCCGGCGTAAGGCTTGCTGCCCAGCAGCCCGCCGTCGGCGAACTGGCTCATGCCCAGCGTGTTGGGCAGCTCCACCCATTCGAAGGCGTCGATGTAGACGCCCAGATACCATTCATGCAGCGCCTGCGGCGACAGGCCGGCGATCAAACCGAAATTGCCTATCACCATCAGCCGCTGGATGTGGTGGGCGTAGGCGTCTGCCAGCGATTGGCCGATGGCGTGCGCGAGGCAGCGCATGCCGGTATCGCCGTCCCAGAACCAGCGCGGCAGCGGCAGGCTGTGCGCCAGCGCGTTGCTGTCGCGGTAGCCGGGCATTTTGGCCCAATACACGCCGCGCACGTATTCGCGCCAGCCCAGTATCTGCCGCGCGAGGCCTTCTACCGCGGCCAGCGGCGCGCGGCCCTCCCGCCACGCGGCGACGGCGGCGTCCACCGTCTCGCGCGGCCCCAGCATTTTCACATTGAGCGCGAAAGACAGCAGCGAATGGAACAGCCGCCGCGCGCGCGGGCTCATCGCGTCCTGATAGGCGCCGAAATGCGGCAGCGCCTGTTCGACGAAGGCATGCAGCTGCGCCAGCGCCTCGGCGCGGTTGAGCGGCCAGCGCAGCGCGTCCGCCTGCGGCTGGCCGAAGCTGGCCACCCCGGCGCCGACAATGGTTTGCCACAGCCGGCTGTGGTCATGCTCGGGACGCGCATCGTCTGGTTCGGGCGGATCGCCGGGCCAGCGCTGGCGGTTGTCGGCGTCGAAATTCCAGCGTCCGCCGGCGGGCTCGGCGTTTTCGTCCATCAAAATGCCGTGCTGGCGCCGCAGGTGGCGATATAGGGTTTCCTGCCGCCATTGCCGCCGCGCGCCGAACAACGCCGCCGCCTCGCCGCGCGCGGTGTAGAAGTGCTCGCTGTCCGCCATGCGGCAGGGCATGGGCAGGCCGGCCGCCTACTCCGCCAGCTGGCGGTCCAGCCGCCACTCGTCCGGGGCCTGGTACTCCACCGCCGCCGCGCGGTAATGGAAGATCAGCGCGTCCAGATTGCCGGTCAGCGACTGGCGGTTGCTGGCGTCGTTGATCGCTACATAGCGCACGCGGTGGCCTTGTGATTTCAACTGGGCGGCGAAGTCGCGCATCGCGGCGAAGATGGCCAGGATTTTTTGCGAGTGGTGGCGCACGTAATCGGTTTCCTGGCGGATTTCCATCATCACATGCACCACGTTGGCGTCGGGCTCGGCGAACCAGCTGTGGCGGGGATTGAGCTGGTCGCCCAGGAGCAGCCGCAAGGTGGTCATGCGGCTTTACCTTTCTGGCGGCGGCAGCGCTCCGAGCAATACTGCACGGCATCCCAGCTGGCGCGCCATTTCTTGCGCCAGCTCATGGCCCGGCCGCAGCCGGCGCAGGGCTTGGACGGCAGCGCCGCCTTGTTGCCCTTGAAGGTCCGCGCCGCCATCACACCACCTTGAGTTTCTTGCGCAGCCAGGCCACCGGCAGGCCCAGCACCGGTATTTTCTCGAACAGTTCTTCCGCCGCGTCCCAGTAGTCGCGGTGCAGCGCGATCTTGCCGCCGGCGTCGAACTGCAGATGGCTGCCGCCGTGGATATTGACCTTGCGTCCAGCGTAGACAAAGTCGAAATCCCAGGTGAGGAAAGCCTGGTCGCCGTCGCGCAGCGCGTGGATGACGGTGAAGCGCGGTTGCTCCAGCGTCTTGAACATGTGGCGGAACACCGCCTGGATGTCGGCGACGCCGCGCGCGTCGTTGAACGGGTCCTTGAAGCGGGCGTCTTCAGCGTAGAAGTGGCCGATATCGGGCAAGGTGTCCGGCGTCAATGTCTGGTACCAGTCAAGCAAAGCCTGCCAGTCGGCTTGGGAGGGGATGCGTTTCATGGTCGAGCCAGCCTCGCGAGCAAGGGCAGCCGCAGCCGGTAGGGCAGCAGCCGCAACAGTTTGAGCCATACGGTGAAGCGCAGCGGGAAGTGGATTTCAAACGCGCCGCGCGAAAGACCGCGCATGATGCTTTGCGCCGCCTGGCGCGGCGTCAGCAGCGCCGGCATGGAAAAATCGTTCTTGGCGGTGAGCGGGGTGGCGACGAAGCCGGGATTGATCAGATAAACCGCCACCCCGCGCGGCTTGAGCTCGGTGTAGAGGATTTCCGCCAGATTGATCAGCGCCGCCTTGCCGGGGCCGTACACCGCCGCGCCCGGCAAGCCGGCGTAACCGGCCACGCTGGCGACCAGCGCCACGCCGCCGCGTCCCTGCCGCGCCAGCGCCGGCAGCACCACCTCCAGGCCGTGGTAGACGCCCAGCAGATTGGTGTCGAGCAGGCGGCGGGTCTCCTCGGCATGCAGATCCAGACAGGTCTGCGGGCGGTAATCGGCCGCGCAGAACACTACCAGGTTGGGCCGCGCGCCCGCGGCTTCCAGATGCGACCAGGCGGCCCGCCAGGCCGCCGGATCAGTCACGTCCAGCGTCTCCACCCGCGCGCCGGCGCGGCCGGCGGCCAGCGCCTGCATCGGTTCGCCGCGCCGCGCCGACAGGATGACTTCGGCGCCGGCGTCCAGCAGTTCGGTGGCCAGCGCGGCGCCTATGCCGCTGGACGCGCCTATCACCCAGACGCGGCGCGCGCGCCAGTCTGGTATGGCCGGATTGAGGCGCAAGCTCACGGCCGCGGCTCCGGCTTGCGGAAAAACAGCGTGACTTCGCCCAGGCGGAAGCCGAACTTGCTCATCTCGGCGCGGTTGAGCAGGCTGCGCTCGTCTTGCAGGAACATCCAGTCATCAAACTGCACCTGGTATTCCTTGCCGTCCACCGGCAGCTTCAGCGTGTAGCGCCAGCGCAGCGCGTTGCCGGCCGTCTCGCCGACGGCCTCGCCCACCACATCGTCGGCCACGCCGCGCCAGCGGTCGTCGCCTATGGGCTTGAGCCGCCATACCCGCTGCTGGCGGCTGCCGTCGCTGTAATGGAAGCGCTCGGTCAGCACCAGCTCGTCTCCCTGGCGCTCGCCGTCCATGTCTACGGTAAAGCGCTTCAGCAATCGGCCCTGCCTATCCTGGAACATGCCCCAGGCCTCGGTTTTGCCGAGGAAAAACCGGCCGGGGTCGAGCAGCGGTCGATTGGCGGCGTAATCGGCTACCGACGGTCCGGCGCAACCCGTCAGCAAGGCCAGCAAGGAGGCGAGGGCGGCGCGCGGCATCACGCATTCCTTTCCAGCAGAAATTGCGAAACGCCGATGCGGCCTTCGTCGAAACCGGCTTCGCAGTAGCACAGATACAGCCGCCACAGCCGGATGAAGGCCTCATCGAAGCCTTGGGCGCGGATGGCGACGAGGTTGGCCTCGAAAGCATCGCGCCAGCGGCGCAGGGTTTCCGCGTAGTCGGCGCCGAAATCCAGCCGGCCGCGGCATGCCAGGCCGCTTTGCTGCGCGGCCCGCTGGAAGCGCTCGCGGCTGGGAAGCATGCCGCCGGGGAAGATGAAGGTCTGGATGAAGTCGGCGCCGGCGCGGTACGCCTCGAAGCGGGACTCCTCTATGGTGATGCTTTGCGCCAGCGCCAGGCCGCCCGGCTTCAGGCAGCGGCGCAGGGTGTCGAAATAGCCGCGCCAGTAGTGCTCGCCCACCGCCTCGAACATTTCGATCGACACGATGGCGTCGTATTGGCCGGAGAGGTCGCGGTAGTCGCGGTGCTCCAGCCTGACCAGCGGTTCGTTGGCCAGGCGGCGGCGGGCGAAGTCCAGCTGCGCGTCCGAGATGGTGATGCCATGCACCGCCACGCCGAGGCGGGCGGCATGCTCGGCGAAGCCGCCCCAGCCGCAGCCGATTTCCAGCACCCGCATGCCGGGGCGCAGCCGCAGTTGCTCGCAGATGCGCTGGTACTTGCGCGCTTGCGCGTCGGCCAAGGGCAGGCTGTGGTCGCCGTCGAACCAGGCGCTGGAATAGGTCCAGCTCGGGTCCAGCCACAGCTGGTAAAAATCGTTGCCGATATCGTAATGGGCGTGGATGTTGCGCCGGCTGCCGCGGCGGCTGTTGGCGCGCAAGAGGTGGCGCAGCTTGTGCCAGCAGCGCGCGGCCCAGCGGCCTAGCTTGCCCAGCTGCAAGGCGTCTTCGTTGCGCAACGCCAGCCGCAGCAGCGCCGTCAGGTCCGGGCTATCCAGCCAGCCGTCGCGGCAGGCCTCGGCAAAGCCGATATCGCCGCCGGCCATGATGCGGCCGCAGGCGCGCCAGTCGCGCAGCTGCAGCTCGGCGTCGGTTTCCGCATGGAGAGCGCCGAACCACAGGGTCTCGCCATCCGGGGTGATGAGTTTGAGGCTGCCGTGGCGCAGTTTCGACAATAGGGCCAGCAGCGCCCGCCCGGCGGCGGGAATATCGGGACGGGACAAGGCGATGGGTTGGCTTGCGCTCATGGCTTCAGCTCCTGGCCGCGGCTGAGCGCGGCGGCGGGGGGATGAGGTTTGCGGAAAAAGGGCACTCGTTTGAGCCACAGCCGCAGCGCCTGCCAATGGATGCGGGCGATGACGCCCAGAGTCAGCAGCGGCTGGCGCAGCAGGGCGCGCGCGGCGGCGCCCGGCGTAAGCGGCGCCAGGCGGCCAGAGATGGCGGTGTGCAGCAGCGGGCCGGCGTCGTTGTGGTAGTCGATGCGGACCAGCGCATGGTCTCCGCTGTGATGAAAGCGGAAACGGTAGTGGCCTTCGACGCGGCAAAACGGCGAGACATGCAGCAGTTTGCGGCATGAGAGCTGACTGGCGGCGGAGATGGGGCCGCCGCCGGTCTGGCTCAACAGATAGCCATGCCTTTCGCCAAAGGTGTTGTTCACTTCGGCCAGCACCGCGATCAGCTGGCCGGAGGCGTCGTGGCAATGCCAGAAACTGACCGGGTTGAACACATAGCCGAACACGCGCGGAAAGGTTTGCAGCCAGACCTCGCCGTCGGCGGGCAGGCCGGCCTCGGCCAGCCGCGCGCGTATCCACGGCAAGAGCGGCGAGCCGTCGCGCGGGCCGTAGTCGCGCGTGCGCAGGGACAGCGGCCGCCAGCGGTCGACGCCAAACCAGAAGCCGCGCAGGCTTTCTAGCTTGGCCAGATTCAGCCGCAGGCAGAAAACCGGATAGACGAAGCGATTGGGCGCCGGCCGCAAGCGGCGGTGCATCACCTGCCCGGTCAACAGATAGGCGCCGCTCATTTTTCCAACCTCGCCCAGGCCGGGGCCAGCCCAAAATCCCGCGCCACGCGCAACGCGGAGTTCAGCCCATCCTCGTGGAAGCCGTAGCCGGTCCAGGCGCCGGCGAACCAGCAGGCACGTCGACCCTGAATGCCGGGCAAAGCCTTTTGCGCGGCGATGGCGAAGGTGTCAAGCAGCGGATGCTCGTAATGATAGCGGCCCAGCACCTTGGCCGGATCGGGTGGGCGCGGCGGGTTCAAGGTGACCGCCACCGGCGTGGAGACAGGCAGGGGCTGCAGTTGGTTGAGCAGATAGCTGACGCCTACCGCGCGGCTGTCGTCATCGTCGTCAGACAGGAAATTCCAGGCTGACCAGGCCGCTTCGCGGCGGGGCAGCAAAGAGGCGTCGGTATGCAGCACCGCCTCATTGGCCTGATAACGGACGGCGGACAGCATCTTGCGCTCCAAATCATCGGCATCCGCCAGCATGGCCAGCGATTGCGGCGCATGGGTGGCGAAAACGACGCTGTCGAAGGTTTCTTCGCTGGAGGCGGTCAGCAGGCGCGCGCGGCCATCCACCCGGGTGACGCGCAGCACCGGCGTAGACAGCCGGACATCCGCCAGGCCGGCGGCGATTTTCTCGACATATTGCCGTGCGCCGCCCGGCACCGTGCGCCATTGCGGCCGGTCGCGCAATTGCAGCAGGCCATGGTTCAGGCAGAAGCGCAGGAAAGTCTCGGCCGGGAAGGACAGGATGTCGCGGCAGGGGCTGGACCAGATCGCCGCCGCCATCGGCAGCAGGTAGTGGCGGCGAAAGCGCGCGCCGTATCCGTCCGCGTCCAGCAAGCGCCCCAGGCTTTGCGGGGCCTCGATCGCGCGGCGCAGATTGCGCTCCGCCTCGCGGTTGAAGCGCAGGATGTCGGACAGCATGCCCCAGAAGCCGGGCGACAGCAGATTGCGGCGCTGGACGAACACGCTGTTCAGATCGCGGCCCGCCCACTCCAGCCGGCCCTGGCCCAAGGAGACGCTGAACGACATGTCGCTGGGATGGCTGGGAATGCCCAGTTCCTGGAACAAGGCGATGAGGTTGGGATAGGTGCGATCGTTGAATACCAGAAAGCCGGTATCGACGGCGAAGTCGCGGCCGTCGACCGTGACGTCGACGGTGTGGGTATGGCCGCCCAGGTAGTCGGCGGCTTCGAACAGCGTCACCGCGTGCCGTCGGCAGAGAAAGTAAGCCGTGGCAAGGCCGGCGATGCCGCCGCCTATCACGGCGATGCGTTGTGGCGATGTGGCGTTCACCATGTCGTCCTGTCGCGAGGTAGGAAATCCGCCGGCTTGGCAGTGCGCCGGCGCTGCTTTATATTCAGGATAAAACCGATTTGAAAAAAATTCTACTGATCAGTAAAAGGTGTTACCGATGGGTATATTAGGCAGGCTCAGCTTCAAGGACCAGGCCTTCAAGCTGCGCGAGCAGGCCGTGCTCGACGCCACGACGCGGATGCTGGCGAGCAAGGGTTTCGACCTGATGACCATGGACGATGTGGCCGGCGAAGCGGGGATTTCCAAGCCCAGCCTGTACAAGCATTTCAAATCCAAGGATGAGCTGGCGACCGAGGTGATGATCCGCTTGCTGGACGACGCCCAGGATTTTCTGGCGCGGCAGGCGCCGGAGTTGAGCCCGCTTGCCCGCCTGCGCGATCTCTTGGCCTGGGCGCTGCGGGTGCGCCTCGAGGGCGGGTTGCCGTTCCTGCCCTCGACCAGTCCGCAGGTGCGCGCCATGCTGACGCGCAGCCTGCGTTACGTCAGCCGGGCGATCAAGCTGCACAAAATGCTGCAGGGCATCGTCGAACAGGCCAAGCGGCAGGGGGAGTTGCAGGCGGACATGCCGACGGACGTGATCCTGTACAGTTATTACTCGCGAACCTGCGATCCGGCGGTGGAGTATTTGCGGGTGTATGGAAAATACCCTGACGAAGACATCGTCAGGCATATGCTTCAGGTCTGTTTCGACGGCATGTCGGCCGGCCGTCGCCGGGCTGACGGGGAATCGTGACGCCGCGGGTCAGGGCGCGGCCAGGCTCCGCGCCTGATCGTCTGCCGCCATGCGCAGCAGATCTTGCAGCAGCGGCGGCAGATACTGGCGCTGCACGGTGATGGCGTAGAAGGTCTCCTCGACGCGCGGCACCACGCAGTATTGTTGCAGCAAGCCCTTGCCGAGCTCGTCGCGCACGACGATGGCCGGCAGCAGCGCCACGCAGCCGGCGTCGCGGGCCAGCAGGCGCAGCATGGCCATATCGTCCACTTCGGCGCGGATGGCCGGCTGCAGCGCCAGTTCCTCGCACAGCAGGTCGAAACGCAGGCGAATCTCGCTCTTGCGGCTGGGCACCAGCAGCGGCAGCGCCGGCAGGTCGCGTTCGAACTGGAAGGTTTGCCCGTCCGGCCGTGGCGGCCCTACCAGCACCACCGGCTGCCGCGCCAGCGTGCGGCAACGCCAGGATTGCTTGTCGTCGCCAAGGGCAGGGCGATTGGACAGCACCACGTCCAGTTCGTGCGCCTGGAGCCGCTGCAGCAGCTCCTCCAGGCTGCCGGATTCCAGCACCAGCCGTACATCGGCTTCTTTCAGCACCGGCTGCAAAAACCACTCCTGGAAATTGCGCGACAGCGTGGCCACGCTGCCTATGCGCAAGGTGCCGCGTCCTTGGCCGGAGGCGGCGGCGGCCAACAGCTCGTTGCCCAGCGCGAAAATCTCTTCGGCATAGCGCATCACCACCGCGCCAAGCTCGGTCAGCTGCAGCTTGCGGCCTTCGCGCAGGAACAACGGCTGGCCCAGTTGCTGCTCCAGCTGGCGGATTTGCGCCGACAGCGCCGATTGCGAGACATGCAGCCTTTCGGCCGCGCGGGTCAGGTGGCCCTCGCTGGCGACAGCCCAGAAATAATGCAGATGGTGGTAGTTGAGCCGGCTCATCGTTCTTAAATTAAGAATGAAAACTAATATTTAATCTATTTTACTGAACATATTGGCTCAGGCAAAGTTCGGGCAGGAAAACAACGGAGCCTTCCATGCCCCAAACCCTGCTTGCCGCGTTGCCATGCGCCATCGCGCTGGCCTGGTTGCTGCCCGCCCTGTGGCCGGGCCGCGCGCTGCCGCGCCACTGGCGGGCAGCCGAAATCGCCGCCCTGGCCGGCGGCCTGCTGCTGCTTCCCCTGATCTTCCTGCCCACGCCTGCGCCGTGGTTCGCCGCCGCGTGGCTGATGCAGGCGCTGATCCAGCTGCTGGGCTGGATGGTGCTGCGCTACTCGCGCCGCTACATGCAAGGCGAGCCGGGCCAGGCGCGCTTCTTGCGTGCCATCGGCTGCCTGCTGGCGGCTGTGACGCTGGTAGTGCAAGCCAGCCACCTGTTGCTGATGGCGCTGGCCTGGATCGCTTGCAGCCTGGCCTTGCAGGCGCTGCTTACCTTTTACCCCGGCCGGCCGGCGGCGCAACTGGCCGCCCGCCGCGAATGGCGCGCCAGCCGGCTGGCCGAGCTCTTGTTGCTGGGCGCGCTGCTGCTGTGGGCGCTGTCAGGCGGCAGCCTCAGCCTGCTGCCCGGCTCGCCGCAGGCGTTGGCCGATGGCGCGCAGGGCTACGCCGCGGCGGCCGGCCTGCTGCTGGCGGCGGCGGTGGCGATCAAGACCGCCCAGCTGCCCTTCCATGGTTGGCTGACCCAGGTGATGGAAGCGCCGACGCCGATTTCCGCGCTGCTGCACGCCGGGGTGGTGAATCTGGGCGGCATGGTGCTGATCAAGGCGGCGCCGCTGCTGCAAGCCACGCCGCCGGCCAGCATCCTGCTGATGCTGTGGGGCGGCGCCAGCGCGCTGTTGTGCTGCGTGGTGATGCTGACGCGCATCAGCATCAAGCTGCGCCTGGCCTGGTCCACCTGCGCGCAGATGGGCTTCATGCTGCTGGAAATCGGCATGGGCTGGTATGCGCTGGCCTTGCTGCATCTGCTGGCCCACTCGTTCTACAAGGCCCACGCCTTCCTGCTGGCCGGCGAAACGGCGCGCGACAGCGCGGCGCGGCGCATGTTGGGCGGGGAAGAGGCCGATGGCGTTCTCCTTCATCTGGCGCGCGGTCTGATCGCGGCCGCGCTGCTGGCGGCTTCGCAATGGCTGTGGCAGCGCTGGACTCCAGCTGCCGCCTTGCCGCCGCTGTTCTGGCTGGCGATGGGCCTGGGCATGGGCGCGCTGCTGCGCGGCTGGTCCGGCTGGCTGGCCGCGCTGGCCTTGAGCCAGTCGTATCTGCTGCTGCACGCGCTGGCGGCGCGGATCCTGCCGCTGCATGGCCCGTTGCCGCCGGAGTGGGCGCAAGCCTTGCTGGCCGCGCTGTTCCTGCTCGCCTTCCTGCTGCAAGGCTGGCTGCTGCGCCATCCGCAAGGCGCGCTGGCGCGCCGGATCTACCCGCATGCCTTCGCCGGCTTCCATCTGGACGAATGGTGGTGCATGCTGGGCCGCCGCCTTCCGCGCCCAGCCGCTCCCTTCGCCCTGAAATGGCCTCAACTGCGGGAGAGCAGCCGTGATTGACAGCAAGGCCATAGACCAGGCCCTGGCCGCCATCGCGCCGGCCTGGCCGCTGGACAGCCTGGTGGCCAGCTCGCCGTACTGGGGCCTGCGCGAGCAGCGCTTCAGCCATGCCGCCGACACGCTGCGCCTGGTGGCGGATAGCCCGCTGCACTTGCCGCGCGGCGAATATCAGGACGCCTGGCGGCGCGGCGAAATCAGCGCCGCGGCGTTGGAGGCCGCGCTGTCGGAGGCGGGCTGGAGCGGCGGCGCGCAAGCCTGGCTGGACGCCGAGCCGCGCGATGCCGATCCTGCCCCGCCGCCGCGGCTGCTGGCCGCCTGCCATCGCGAGGCGGCGGGCCCGCTCGGCGCGCAAAGCTGGACCGATGTCGCCATCCAGCAGATTAGCCAGTATTGCGCGGCCTGGTTCGATCGCGATCAGGCCAACTGGCACCTGGACCATGAGCGCGGCTTTTACGCCGCCTGGCGGGAACAGATGCGCCATCCTTACGGCCTGAGCGCCTTGCCGGAGCGGCGCGAGCAGCTGCGCCTGCGCGCCGAACGTCTGCCCGGCGACGCGGAGGCCATGCTGGCAGCCGGACTCGCGCAGTTGCAAGCAGAGCCGAGGTGGCTGACAGCCTGGCTGCAGGCTCTGCTGATGCGCAATAACGGCTGGGCGGCCTGGTGCTCCTATCTTGGCTGGCAGGCCGGGCTGAAAGGCGAAGCCGATGGCCACCTGCGCCAGCTGCTGGCGATCCAGATGGCTTGGGAATGCCTGCTGGACGACGGCGCGCGCGGGCCTGACAGCGCCTGGGCGGCCTGGCGCCGCGATTGGGAGCCGCGCCGGCATGGCCGCGCCGACGCGCGCGCGCTGATCTGGCAGCGCGCGCATGAACTGTCCTTGCATGCGCCGCTGGCCCAGGCGCTGTGCCGCGAATCCGCCGCCGAAGACGCCACTCGTCCGGCGATGCAAGCCGTGTTCTGCATCGACGTGCGTTCCGAGCCGCTGCGCCGCGCGCTGGAGGAAACCGTTCCCGACAGCCGCACCTACGGCTTCGCCGGCTTTTTCGGCCTGCCGCTGGCCTACCGCGTGCCGGGCAGCGATGTCGCCCAGCCGCGCCTGCCGGCGCTGCTGGCGCCGGGCTGGGAAGCGAGTGCGGCGCCCGCATCCAAGCCATCTGCCGCGCGGCGCGGCTGGCGGGCCTTCCAGCGCTCGCCGCTGTCTGGGTTCGCCCTGGTGGAAAGCGCCGGCCTCGGCAAGCTGGCGGCGCTGGCCGGGCGCAGCAAGGCGCGCGGCCGTCAAGCCGCGCTGCCGCAGCTCGATCCCTGGCTGACGCCGCGCAGCGCCAGGCCAGTGCCCCGGGACGGGCTTGGCCTGGATAAACGCGCGGAAATCGTCTCCAGCCTGCTGCCGGCCATGGGTCTGGCCGGCGCGCTCGCCCCCTGGGTGCTGCTGGTCGGCCATGCCAGCCACGTCAGCAACAATCCGCAGGCGGCGGCGCTGCAATGCGGCGCCTGCGGCGGGCATGGCGGCCATCAGCATGTGCGGCTCTTGGCCCACTGGCTCAATGATCCGGCGCTGCGCGAGTGGCTGGCGGCGCTGGGCCGGCCCATTCCCGCCGACACGGTATTCCTGCCCGCGCTGCACCTGACGCACAGCGACGAAATCCTGTTGCTGGACGCGGACACCCTGGGCGCGGACGCGCGCGCGCCGCTGGTCGGCCTCGCGCCGGAAGCGGACGACGCCATCCTGTTGCAAAAAATGCGGCAGAAGGGCGACGACTGGGCGGAGACGCGGCCCGAATGGGGGCTGGCCGGCAATGCGCTGTTCATCGCCGCGCCGCGGGGCAAGACGCGCAAGCTCGACTTGGGTGGCCGCGCCTTCCTGCATGAATACGACTGGCGCGCCGACCCGGCCGGCAAAGGGCTGCAGGCCATCCTCGCCGCGCCCATGGTGGTGGCGCACTGGATCAACATGCAGTACTTCGCCTCCACGGTGGACCCGCGCCGCTTCGGCAGCGGCAACAAGCTGCTGCACAATGTGGTGGGCGGCCGCATCGGCGTGTTCGAAGGCAATAGCGGCGACTTGCGCATCGGCCTGGCCTGGCAGTCGGTGCACGACGGCCAGCGCCTGCGCCACGCTCCGCTGCGGCTGGCCGCCTGCATAGACGCGCCGCCGGACAGGCTGGCGCAAGCGCTGGCGGCGCAGCCCATCCCGCGCCAGCTGGCGGAAAACGGCTGGCTGCACCTGTATTGCGTGCACGGCGACAGGCCGCTGCGCTGGCATGCCGATGGCGGGTGGAGAGATGATTGAGCGCCGCCCTGGCATCTGACCGATGGCCCGCTGCATCTGGAGTGCGATATGCGCGCCAATCAACCCAACGTGAAGCGCCCCGGGTTTTGCGGATGCTATTTCATGTGAGTCTGAACTACCACGGCTCCTGTAGGCAACCCTGTCCTATCCTGGACTGTCCACGGGGGCCGGGGCAGACCTGTAGGGAGGCAAAGTAAGTGAAAAGTTTCGCCTTTGCCAAGTAAGGCTTTTCCCATTTTTGAGTGCATCCATGAAGGGAGACGCTGCGCATACTTAATGAAAAATATGGAACTTTCAGTAATGTAGTGAAAAATCCTGCACTGCGTCTAGAACCCGTAGGCACTCGTTTGAGGCAGGTGAACAAACTCTCAACGAGATTATTCGGGGTTTGGATGAGCGGGGGGACGTCTATATTTCAAAAAAACGTGTAATGGATGGGTAAATAAACTCGGGGCGTAACCATTAATGGTTACGCCCCGAGTTGGTGCATTTTTCAACTATGTGCACAGAGTTTGCAGTAACTTTGAAAACCTACAACACAACTCATTCCGCCTTGAAATCCAAGCATACTGAGTTGATGCAGTACCGCTCGCCGCTTGGCTCCGGGCCGTCTTCGAATACGTGGCCAAGGTGGGCGTCGCAATGCGAGCAGCGCACTTCCACGCGCACCATGCCGTGGCTGGTATCCGTGATGCGCTGGATGTTGGCGCCGGCGGCTTCGGCCCAGAAACTGGGCCAGCCGCAGCCGGCGTCGAACTTGGTGTCGCTATGGAACAGCAGGGCGCCGCAGCAGACGCAGAAGTAGTCGCCCTTCTTGTTGTGGAAGTAGTGTTCGCCGCTGAACGGGCGCTCGGTGCCGGATTGGCGGGCGACGCGGTACTGCTCCGGCGTCAGTTGCGCGCGCCATTCGGCGTCAGTTTTCTCTATGGTCATGGCGGGTGTCCTTGTGTCGTCCGGCCCAGCTGGCTAGGGCGCTTGATGGTTGGTCGCCGCGCGGGCGGCTTTCTTACCGGAGACTAGCAAATTCCCGCCGCCGCGTGGAGCGTGCTATCCGGGACGGCGCATGCGGTCCCGGACATTCTGCCGCCGCTGGGTTACTGGATTTCGTCGAGCGCGCCGCTGAGGTGGGATTCGTCGGCCCAGCGGCGCAGCGTCCAGCCGCCGTCCTGATAGTCCAGCCAGTTCAGCGCGGCGTTGGGGATGGGGAAGTCGCGCTTGTCTTCCAATGGTTTTGACGTGGCGGCGCGGTAGATGATGTCCAGCACGCCGCCGTGGGTGACGATCAGCACGTTCTCGCCTGGATGCAGGGCGGCGATGCTGGCGAGGCCGTCCAGAATGCGGGCGCGGAAACGGCGCAGGCTTTCGCCGCCTTCCAGGTCGAAGTCGGGATCGCGCGCCTGGTGCTGGCGGTAGAGGTCGGGAATTTGCTCGGCCGCTTCCGCATAGGTAAGGCCCTGCAGCGCGCCCATATGGCGCTCGCGCAACTGCGGCGTGTAATGGGCGTTGAGTTGCAGCCGGGTTTGCAGCGGAGCGGAAGTTTGCCGGGTGCGGATCAAGTCGCTGACGTACAGCGCCTGGAAGGCGTGGTCGGGCCGGAAGGCCTGGGCCAGCTGGCTGGCCTGTTCCAGGCCGGCGTGGTTGAGGGGGATGTCGGTATGGCCTTGCAGCCGGTATTCGCGATTCCAGTCGGTTTCGCCGTGGCGAACCAGGCAGAAGCGGGTAACGGGCTGAGTCATTGTCGCCTTTCTTCGAGTATCTACAGAATGCCGACGCCGGACAGTTCGCGCGCCAGGTTGGCGGCGTAGTTGTCGGTCATGGCACCGACGAAGTCCAGAACCTTCATATAGGCCTGGTACAGGCTGTCGCCTGTTTGAATATGGCCTTCCAGCAGGCCCATCGCCAGGTGCTCGCGCGGGGTGAGTTCCTTGTCGTCCTTGGTGACGAAAGCGTGCACCGCCGGCACCAGCACGTTGAGGATGGTGGCGATGCAGGGGTAGGAGGCCAGCTCGGTCACCAGCTTGGTGCGATGGCGGTACACCTTGTGGCTGGCCAGCTCCTTGGCTTGCAGCAGCGCATCCTGCACTGCCGGATCGCACAGATTGATCAGGTCTTTGGCCGGGAATTCGCCGCGCAGCAGCGAGGGGTGGTGCATCATGAATTTTTCCGCCACTTCGGTCACGCAGCGGCCGATGGCCACCCCGCGCAGCGTTCCGCATTTCTGGCGGACATCGTGCATGCCCCATACGCGCTCGTGTTCGGAGAAGCCGGAGAACAGCGTTTCGAATTCCTTGAAATCCAGAATGCCGATTTCCACCGCGTCTTCCAGATCCAGAATCGCGTAGCAGATGTCGTCGGCGGCCTCCATCAGATAGGACAGCGGGTGGCGGCTCCATTGCAGCGGACCGTGGCGCAGCAGGCCCAGTTCCTCGGCTACGCGTTCGAAATACGGCAGCTCGGTGCGGTAGATGTTGAACTTGTCGCGCTCGTAAGCCGACGGCGCGTCGGCGGTCCACGGATACTTGATCAGCGTGCCCAGCGCGGCGGAGGTGAGGCGCATGCCGCCCTCGCCGCTGTACATTTCCAGCGTGGCCAGCATGCGCAGGCCGTGGGCGTTGCCTTCGTAGGTTTGCACGTCGCGGATTTCCGCCGCCGACAAGCCGCTCAGCCAATGCGCGTTGCGCTCGTCGCGGAACCAGTCGCGCAGCGCGTACTCGCCTGTATGGCCAAATGGCGGGTTGCCGATGTCGTGCGCCAGGCAGGCCACCTGCACCACGGCGCCGATGTCGTGCGGCGTGTAGCCGGCCGGCAGCAGGCCGTCGTGCTCCAGCATCACGCCCACGCGGTTGCCCAGGCTGCGGCCGACGCTGGCCACCTCCACGCTGTGGGTGAGGCGGTTATGGGTGTGGTCGTGGCGGGCCAGCGGGTGCACCTGGGTCTTGCGGCCCAGCCGGCGGAAGGCGCTGGAGAACACCACCCGGTCGTGGTCGATGTGGAAGTCGGTGCGCAGGCCGGAGCCGCCTTCCTGGGTGGCCGGGGTCCGGGTTTCCCTCACTTCGTCCTGGATGATCTTGAAACGGCGGGTGGAGAGCAGGCTCTCCCAGTTCATGGTTTGGCTCATGGCTTGGCCCGGTGTGGATTCCATCAGGATGATAGGGGCGCGGGCCTTAAAACAAAAGAGCCAGCGGGTTGTGCTGGCTCTCGATGCGCGCCTGGGCTTAGTGACGGCCTGTCTGATGGCCGATCACGCCGCCGACGGCGGCGCCGCCGATGGTGCCGAGCGCGTCGCCGCCGGTAAGCACGGAGCCGAGCACCGCGCCGCCGACGGCGCCGATGGCGGTATTCTGTTGGCGATGCGACATATTGGCGCAGCCGGAGAGCGCGGCGATGGCGATTAATCCGGCGGCGGCGAGTTTCAGGCTGGTCTTGGCAGTGTTCATTATCAAGGTCCTACTAGGGGTGAGATATAGGTTTTGGGCAGCTGTCGGCGGCGACAGTTCCATTAGGTATGTTACTGATTGTTATAGGTTGATGCGGGCGGCGGCGGGAGGTTTGCGCTATGTTCTTTACTGTTAGTGTTTGATTTAGTACATTCAGCGCCTTCCACGTGTTTGGCGCTGTCCCGACGCAGGGCTGCGCCATATGCCGCCCTTGCGCGCGGAACCGCGCCGTTGCAACAGGGCAGCCATGCATTTCACCATTTTCGATACCCCAATCGTCCGCGATCTGTTTCGCTGGCTGTCCATCGTCATGCTCAAGCTGTGCGGCTGGAAGCTGAAGGGGGAGTTTCCCGCGCTGGACAAGTACGTGATGATAGGCGCGCCGCATACCAGCAATTGGGATTTTCCGATCACGCTGGGCCTGTGCTTCGCCGCCCGCGCCAAGATCTACTGGATGGGAAAGCACACGCTGTTCAAGGGCCCGATGGGGCCGGTGATGCGCTGGCTGGGCGGCGTGCCGGTGATGCGGCATCAGAACAATTCGCTGGTGCAGCAGATGGTGGACGTGTTTCAGCGCAGCGACAGGCTGGTGCTGGCGATTCCGCCGGAAGGCACGCGCAAGGCGGTGAAGGAGTGGAAAACCGGTTTTTATCACATCGCCTGCGGCGCGGGCGTGCCGATCGCGCTGGCTTATCTGGACTATGGGCGCAAGGAGGGCGGCTTCGGGCCGTTGTTTCAGCCTGGCGGCGATATCGCCGCGGACATGCCCAAAATCCAGGCCTTCTACGCGGACAAGCGAGGCCGTCATCCGCGTTGAGGCCGGGTTATAAACGACAAAGCGCAGCCACGGGCTGCGCTTTTTGTTTTGCGGAGCGTCTTACTCGGACGGCTTGGGCGCGAACATCGCTTTCCAGCCGGCCAGGCCCAGCGCTTGCAGCGTTTCGATATTGCGCTCGTAGATGGCTTCGGCTTCCGGAAACGCTTCCACCGCGCGGTCTATGCTGGCTTCGCGGATCAGGTGCAGCGTTGGATAGGGCGAGCGGTTGGTGTAGTTGTCGATATCGTTGACGCCGGTGCCGTCGAACTGGAACTTGGGGTGGAAGCTCGCCACCTGGATCACGCCATCCAGGCCCAGGTCTTCGACGATGGCGTCGGCGATATCCAGGAATTCATTGAAATCCAGGAAGCGGGCCAGCGTATTCGGGTGCACCAGCAGCGTGGTGTCTATTTCCTGCGGGTCGGTGTCGGCCAGCAGCTTCAGCTCGGCGGCCAGCTCTTCGGCCAGCTGCTGCGGATTGGCGGCCTCGCTGACCTGGATGCGCACCTGGTTTTTCACGTACACGGACTTGGCGAACGGGCACAGGTTGAGGCCGATCACGGCTTTCTCCACCCATTCGCGGGTGGCGGCGATCACGGTTTCGTGGTTGTCGGACATGCGGGCTCCGATGGCGGTGGCGCGGATTTGCTCGGTCAGAATGCAAAAAACCCGGACGAATCCGGGTTTTCTCATCACGACCAAATGATCTCTCTAGAGAGAGATTAGATGGGCTGGATGTTGGAGGCTTGCTTGCCCTTCGGACCTTCGACGATGTCGAAGCTCACGCGCTGTTGCTCGGACAGGGAGCGGAAGCCCTTGGCGTTGATCTGGGAGAAGTGAGCGAATACGTCGTCGCCGCCTTCGTCCGGGGTGATGAAGCCAAAGCCTTTGGAGTCGTTAAACCACTTAACAATGCCGGTTGCCATTTTGTTAAATTCCTCAAAACGAGCAGTTGAATAAAAGGCACGAAGATCAAGGGAAATGGCGACTGAGGTACGGCTATTGCCACTACGACAACTACACATCACACAACTTGAGCATCCTGCGGGGGGAATATTGCCTCTAGTTGCACGCCATGGCAAGCGTTTTCTGCAGGCGTGATCTGTTTTTACGAATATTTCAATACGTTTGGACAGGATGTTTACATTGAAGGGCGTTGCGCGTGTCGGGATGCGTAGCGGCCATGCTTGCATATACTGGATACAACGCCAATCCGAAGGGGTTCCATATGGCCACGCAGCAACTGATGCCGGATATCATCGATCCTATTGCGTTCCAGGACTTTCGCGACGCATTGTCCGATTACGCGCCGCAACTCGAGCAGCTGGTTTGCCAGTTGGAGGACGGCAGCGGCAATGGGGAGAAAATCGCGCAGTTGTTCCGCATCCTGCACAGCATCAAGGGCGACGCCAGCTTGTGCCAGGTGCACTTCGTCGAGCCTTATGTGCACGTGCTGGAGCATTTGTTGGACCGGGTCCGGCGCAAGGAGCTGCCATACCTGGACGTGCTGGGCGATGTGCTGCTGCTGGTGATGGACCGGCTGGTGCTGATGCTGGACGCGGTCGCGGACGATGCCCCCTTGGACGATCTGCGGATGGACGCCTTGCGGATGCGGCTGGATCCTTTGCTGGACAAGGGCGCCGACGAGCTGCCCCAGGCCTGCGCCTGGCTGGTGGCCAGCATGATGGGGCATCCGCCGGTTGTCGCGCAGGCGGCCGCCGAACAAACCGGGGCGCATGGCGGCCATCGATTTGCCGACCTGCAGTTTTTCCGGTCTCTGGCGGTACAGCTGGAACATCGTCTGCCGGCCTATGCCGGCCGCACCGAGCGCAACCTGGCGCTTGCGCTGGAAACCAATCGCTTGGCCAAGCAGCCGCTGCCGATGGAGCAATTGGCAGCCGCCATCTATATGCACGATATCGGCATGATGCTGTTGCCGGAGTCAATGTGGCTGAAAGCCGGTCAGCTGAGCGATGAGGAACGGCGTGATCTGTCCGCGCATCCGGGTTGGGCGGCGGGGCTGCTGGAGCGCATGCCGGGTTGGGAGGAGGCGGCGGCGATGGTGGCCCAGCACCATGAGCGTCCGGACGGCAGCGGCTATCCGGACGGGCTGCGTGACGACGCCATCTGTTCTGGCGCTTGCGTGCTGGCGCTGGTGGACGCGTTCGAGTCGGTGATGCTCAAGCACGCCCAGCAGGGCCAGCGCCGCTCGATGCTGCGGGCGGTGGCCGAGCTGAACGCGTCGGAGCGGCAGTTCGATCCCTATTGGCTGCAATTGTTCAACCAGGTGGTCCGCACCAGGCTGGAGCTGGGCAATGTGGTCGGCGGCGGATAGCCGGCCGGCTCAGCGGACGCTATGGCGGGCGAACCAGTCCAGCATCCTGCGCCAGGCGTCCTGGGCATCCCGGGCGTGGTAGCTGGGGCGGTAGTCGGCGTTGAAGCCGTGGCCGGCATCGGGGTAGACGACGATCTCGCTGTCCTTGCCGGCGGCGCTCAGCGCGGCTTTCATTTTCTCCACGCCGGCGAGCGGGATGCTTTGGTCCTGTCCGCCGTACAGTCCCAGAACCGGCGCCTTCAACTCGCCGACGATGTCCAGCGGCTGGCGCGGCGCATTGGCGCTTGCCGGTCCCTCCAGCTTGCCGTACCAGGCCGCGGCTGCCTTCAATTGCGGGTTGTGCGCGGCGTAGAGCCAGGTTTGGCGCCCGCCCCAGCAAAAACCGGTGACGGCCGCGCGCTTGAGGTCGGCGCCGTGCGCGCCGGCCCAGCGCCAGGTGGCGTCCAGATCGTTCAGCACCTCGCTGTCCGGCACCTTGGAGACGATGTCGCGCAACAGGCTGTCGATGTCCGGCGCTTGCGCCGGATTGCCGTGGCGGAAATACAGTTCCGGCGCCACGGCCAGGTAGCCCTGCTTGGCCAGCCGGCGGCACAAATCCTGGATATGCTCGTGCACGCCGAAGATTTCCTGGATCACGATCACCAGCGGCCAGGGGCCGTTGCCTTCGGCCGGACGGGCGTAGTAGCCGGACATCGTTCCCTTGCCGGTGTCGATGTCCGGATGGCCGGTCTGCAGTTGCCGGCTGTCGGTGAGGATGGTGCTGGCGGCGATGGGTTGCACGGCCAGGGCGAAACCCAGGCTGCCCGCGCCGGCGAGAAAGCTGCGGCGGGGAAGGGATGCGCTGTTGTCGCTCATGTCGAGGTGACTCCTTTATCGGGGCGGGGACTGGTGTCCGCGCCGATTTTCGATAAAATTTGAATAAACACTAGTAGCTGCTCAAACTAGAACTAACAAAATCGGCAATGCGTCCAAGCATCAGGACACCCTTGGGCGATTTTTGAAGCGATGGCCGGCGAGGCGTCGGCGCAACTGATGCAAGTGGAATATGACGGATTCGTCTGCAAAGGTAAAACTGCCGCGCAATTTTCTCCGCGCCGGCCAACAAGCTCCGGTCGATGTGTACGCCAAGAACGGCGTGCTATTGCTGAAGCGGGGGCTGTATGTGCTGACCGAGGAGCAGCGCGATCGCCTGGCGCAGCTGGGGCATGGCGAAAGCGATGAAGTGGCGGCCAAGCTCGAGCGGGAGCGGCTGGAACGCGCCGCCCAGCGCGAGAAAGAGGCGGAGCAGCAGCGAAACAGCGCCAATCCTCTGCAGGAAATGGCCTTCTTGCTGCGGCGGGCCGAGGGCGTGCTGCAGCACGGGCTGGCGGTGCGGGACCTGGCCGGCAGTCTGCTGGGCATGGCCGAAGGGTTGCTGGCGCTCAGCCGCCGCCACCCTGACGGGGTGCTGGCCAGCGTGTTTCTGCTGCCATTCCAATGCATAGGCAGCGCGCAGAGCGTGCATGTGGCCGCGGTGCTGGCGGTATTGGGGCGGAGGCTGGGGCTGTCCGACGCCGAGCTGCGGCCGATGCTGGGCGCGGCCCTGAGCATGAACCTCGCTGTCACCGGTTTGCTCAATCAGCTTGCGGCGCAGAGCGCGCCGATGGACCTGGCGCAGCAGGAGGCGATGTTCGCTCACCCGGCGCTGAGCTCGGCCATGCTGCGGGAGGCGGGCGTAGACGACGAATATTGGCATCTGCTGGTGCAGCAGCAACATGAGCAGCAGGACGGCAGCGGCTATCCGCAGGGTCTGGCCGGAGACGAGATCGAAACCGACGCTTTGTTGTTGCAGATGGTGGATCTGGTGTGCGGCTGCGTGCATAACCCGCAACCTCAGTTGCCGGCGCTGGTGCTGGGCAGCCTGTTCCGCGGCGAGCTGGGCGGTTTCCCGCCGCAGCATGTGTCCTTGTTGGTGAAGGAGATGGGCATTTACCCGCCCGGCAGCTTCGTGCGGCTGGCCAGCAACGAGGTGGCGGTGGTGACTCATCGCGGCGACAAGGCCAACACGCCCAAGGTGGCGGCGCTGCGCAAGCTGGACGGCCCGCCCTACGCCGATCCCCTGCTGCGCGACAGCCGCCAGCCGGCCTACCATGTGATGGAGCCGGTCAGCGCGGCGGTTGCGGCGGTCAAGCCCGCCTATCTGTACAAGCTGTGGTACAAGCCCTGAGTCGCTTTATGGCCGGGCCGCCGCCGGCATCGCCAGCGGGCGGATCTTCACCTGGCTCAGGTCCTTGATCTTCCATACCCGCCGCATGTGGCCGAAGTCGCGCCGCCGCTCGTCGGACAGCTTCACCTCGGGCAGGAAGGACATTTCCACCTGCACCTGCCCCAGATAGACCGTTTCGCCCTCATCCAGATGGAAGGGAGCGTTCAGCCGGAACTGCCTCATCTGCAGATTGGACCCGAAAACGCCGTCGTCCACCCAGTGGCCCCACGCGCCGGAGACGCGGTAGTCGCCCGGGGGCAGCGCCATCAGCAACAGCTTGCCCTCCGCCGGCGACATGCCTTCCTCGCCGAATACCGTGTCGGTGATCAGGCTGGCGACGTCCTGAGCCGCCGCGCGGCCGCCGGCGTCGCTGACGGTCAGGCCTATGGTGGCGCGGTCGGGGTCGAATGCCTTGCCGGTCAGCGAGACGATGGCGTAGGCCCGGCCCGGCGGCGGGGTCAGCGAGCCCTGGAGCTTGTCGGCCATGGTGGCGCAGCCGGTGAGGTAGATTAGGCAAAGACAGAGCAATAGCGAGCGCATATCTGATCCTTGTTGTCGTGTTGCGTCCAAGTGCTGCAGTGCCAGTCGAGTCGATGCGACTTAATCGGTGAGCATGCTCTTTGCGCGCAAGGAGGCATACAATTTTGGCAGGAAGTCTGCCATTTGGTGCATGTAGGGCGTTAACGCTCCGCGCTCGATGCAGATTTGATCGCCCAGAAAATGCCAATTTCCGAAGTAGATGCCTGAGAGGCGGTTAATTTCATTGCAGAGACTTTCTCCATGCTTGTATGTAGCGTGGAGTCCTGCGCTATGGGCGATGCAGTTGCGCACGTAAACCAGCGCCTCATAGTTTTGCAGCATATGCTCCGCATCGATCCCCGCCTCGCGCGTGAAGTGACGTAGAAGGAGGTCCAGAACGTCGCCGATCATGACACTAAAGTCGAAGGCTTCAATGGGGGTATTCAATAGCTTCTCGGCATCGAAATCTTCCATTTCGCCTCCCTCGAGGGTGACTATTTCTTTAGATGCGGCGCGATGAATTCCAGCAGCCGTTGCGGCAGCCAGTCTATGCGGCCCGGGAAGGGGCCGGTGGCGAAGCCGACGTGGCCGCCGTCCTCGGGGAAATCCAGCGTCACCGAAGGCGATACCTGGCTGGCGTCCGGCAGCGCGCTTTCCGGCAGGAAGGGGTCGTTGCGGGCGTTGAGCACCAGGGTGGGGCGGACGATCTGGCCGAGCCGCGGCTTGCTGCTGGCCTGGGTCCAGTAGTTGAGCGCGGTGCCGAAACCGTGGATGGGCGCGGTGACCAGGTCGTCGAACTCGATGAAGGTGCGCGCGCGGCTCAGCCTGGCGCCGTCGAACAGGCCCGGATGGCGTTGCAGCGACGCCATCGCCTTGGGCTTGAGCGTGTCCATGAACATCCGGGTGTAGAGCAGCTTGCCCAGGCCGCGGTCCAGCCGGGTGCTGGCGGCCACCAGGTCCAGCGGCGCGGACACCGCGGCGGCGGCCTGAGGCAATGCGGCTTCGCCGTCGTCGGCCAGGTAATTGAGCAGCATGCTGCCGCCCAGCGACACGCCGACGGCGGCGATGGCGGCGAAGCGGCCGGACAGCCGCTGCAAGATCCAGCGCACCTCGGCGGCGTCGCCGGCGTGGTAGGCGCGCGGCAGCGGGTTGTCCACGCCGCCGCAGCCGCGGAAGTGCGATACCGCGCCGTGCCAGCCGCGCGCGGCCACCGCTTGCATCAGCGCCTTGGCGTAGTGGCTGGCGCTGCTGCCTTCCAGGCCGTGGAAAAGCACCACCAGCGGCGCGCCGGGCTGGCCGTCGACGAAGTCCAGCGCGATGCGCGCGCCGTCCGGCGTGTCCCACAGCTCGCGGCGGTAAGACGGGGCGTCCTGCTTGACGGCCAGCGCCGGCCAGATGGTCTGGGCGTGGCCGCCTCGCAGCCAGCGCGGGGCGCGGTAGCTCATGGCGCCGGTTTGATGGCGGACTTGGGCCGGAAGGCCTTCACCACCGCTTCATCGGTTTCGATGTAGGGCGCGCCTATTAGGTCCAGGCAGTAGGGCACGGCGGCGAAGATGCCGGGCACTTCCACCTTGCCGTCCGCGCCGCGCAGGCCTTCCAGCGTTTCCTGGATGGCCTTGGGCTGGCCGGGCAGGTTCAGGATCAGGCTTTGCTTGCGGATCACGCCGGTCTGGCGCGACAGGATGGCGGTGGGGACGAAGCGCAGGCTGATCTGGCGCATCTGCTCGCCGAAGCCGGGCATCACGCGGTCGGCCACCGCCAGCGTGGCGTCCGGCGTCACGTCGCGTGGTGCCGGGCCGGTGCCGCCGGTGGTCAGCACCAGCTGGCAGCCTTCGTCGTCGACCAGCGCTTTCAGCGCGGCCTCGATGCCGGGCTGCTCGTCAGGGATCAGCCGGCTCACCGTCTCGAACGGCGTGGCGATGGCGCGGGACAGCCAGTCCCGCAGCGCGGGCAGGCCCTTGTCCTCGTAGACGCCCTGGCTCGCGCGGTCGGAAATGGAAACCAGGCCTATCTTCAGCATCACTCGTCGTCCTCTTCCTCATCCTTTTGCCAGATGCGCGGCTTGCCCGGCTCGGGGATTTGCTCCTTGATCAGCTGGTACAGCTGGCGGAAGGCCTTGGGCGGCTTGTTGTCCTGCTTTTCCTTGCGCGACTGGCGCACCAGCGAATGCAGCTGCTTGGGATCGGTTTCGGGGAAGCTCTGCAGGAACAGCGGCTGGTTGGCGTCGTCGGCCATCAGCTTGTCGCGCCAGCGCTCCAGCAGCTTCTGCCAGGCGATGTGCTCGGACGATTCGCCCTTGAGGATCTGCAGGTATTGCTGGATCGGCTCGGGATCGACATTGCGCATCAGTTTGCCGATGTACTGCAGTTGGCGGCGGATGGCGCCGTGCGCGGTCAGGCGCTTGTGTTCCAGCAGCGCGGAGAGCAAATCCTCCGGCAGCGCCATTTTCTTCAGCGTATCCTTGGACAGCTCGACCAGTTCGCTACCCAGATCCTGCAGCGCGTCCATGTCGCGCTTGCGCTGGGACTTGCTGACGAAGCCATCGTCGTCGTTCTGGTGGTCGGTCATTGTTGCTAGGTCTCACTCGGTTTTCAAGGCTGGTATGATACCGGAAAAGGCCGCCGGCCGTTTCCACGTTCCGAAAGATACTATGGCAGATAAGACATTCAGTTTCAGTCCCGATACCTTGAGCGGGATCGCCGGCCGCGTGCTCGAGCTGGCGCGCCAGCAAGGCGCCAGCGCGGCCGAGGCCGATGTTTCCGAGGGCGTCGGCCAGACGGTGAGCGTGCGCCTGTCCGAAGTGGAAACCATAGAATACAACCAGGACAAGGGCGTCAGCGTCACGGTCTACCTGGGCAAGAAAAAAGGCCACGCCAGCACGTCCGACTTCTCCGACGAGGCGCTGTCCGACACCGTGCGCGCCGCGCTGGACATCGCCCGCTACACGGCCGAGGACGATTGCGCCGGCCTGGCCGACCCGCAGCTCTTGGCCGATGATTTGCCGGACCTGGACCTGTTCCACCCCTGGCAGCTGCCGGTGGAAGAGGCGATAGCGCTGGCGCGCCGCTGCGAGGACGCCGCGCGCGCGGTGGACCCCCGCATCCGCAATTCCGAGGGCGCCAGCGTATCGGTGCAGGCCAACCAGTTCGCCTACGCCAACAGCAACGGCTTCAGCGGCGGCTTCGCCGGCAGCCGCCACAGCCTGTCGGCCGCGGTGGTGGCCGAGCAGGACGGGGTGATGCAGCGCGACTACTGGTACTCCGCCGCCCGCCATCAGAACGATCTGGCGCCGGTGGAGGAGATCGGCCGCATCGCCGGCGAGCGCGCGGTGCGCCGCCTGGGCGGCCGGCGGGTCAAGACAGGCCAGTACCCGGTGCTGTTCGAGGCGCCGGTGGCGATGTCGCTGCTGGGCCACCTGGCCGCGGCGATCAGCGGCGGCAATCTGTACCGCAAGTCGTCCTTCCTGCTGGACGCGCTGGGCAAGCCGGTGATGGCGTCCCGGGTGACGATAGACGAAGATCCGTTCTTGCTGCGCGGGTTGGCCAGCAGCGCCTTCGACAGCGAGGGCGTGGCGACGCAGTCGCGCCGCTTGGTGGACGGCGGCGTGCTGCAGGGGTATTTCCTGAGCAGCTATTCCGCGCGCAAGCTGGGCATGCAGACCACCGGCAACTCCGGCGGCGCGCACAATCTGGTGGTCCACTCCACCGGCGAAAGCCTCGCCGAGCTGCTCGGCCAGATGGGCAATGGCCTGTTGGTGACCGAGCTGCTGGGCCAGGGCGTCAACACCGTGACCGGCGACTACTCGCGCGGCGCGGCCGGCTTCTGGGTGGAAAACGGCGTGATCGCCTACCCGGTGGAGGAAATCACCATCGCCGGCAACCTGCGCGACATGTTCCTCAATATCGAAGCGATCGCCGACGACGTGCTGGATCGCGGCGGCCGCCGCATCGGCTCGGTGCTGATCGGCGGCATGATGGTGGCCGGCGAGGAGTGAGCGGCAGCCTGTTCGCGCCGGACGAAGGGCCGTGGCTTGAGCGGCTGTCGGCCGGGACCGCGCTGCTGCACGGCTGGGCCCGCGCCGGCGACGCGCGGCTGCTTGAGGCTGTGGAGGCGGTGCTGGGGCAGTCGCCGCCGCGCGGCATGGTTACGCCGGGCGGGCAGGCGATGTCGGTGGCCACCTCCAGCTGCGGCGATTGGGGCTGGGTGTCCGACCGCCGCGGCTACCGCTACTCCGCCGTCGATCCCGACGGCGGCCAACCCTGGCCGGCGATGCCTGATCCGCTGCGCGAGCTGGCGCGCGGCGCGGCCGCCGAGGCGGGCTTCGCCGGCTTCGATCCCGATGCCTGCCTGATCAACTGCTACCTGCCCGGCGCCCGGATGGGCCTGCACCAGGACAAGGACGAGCGCGATTTCTCCGCGCCCATCGTCTCGGTGTCGCTGGGCCTGCCCGCGGTATTCCTGCTGGGCGGCCTGCGCCGCGCCGACAAGGCCGCCCGCATCCTGCTGCGGCATGGCGACGTGCTGGTATGGGGCGGGCCGGACCGGATGCGCTTCCATGGCGTGCAGCCGGTTCAGTCTGGCATCCACCCGCTGCTGGGCGGACGCCGCATCAATCTCACTTTTCGCAAGGCCCGCTGATCCATGTCCGTCATTCATTGCGATATCGCGCTGCCCGCCGGTTTCCGGCCGCAGGACATCCTGGCTTTCCACCGCCGCGACGGCGAGCGGCTGGCCGAGCAGGTGGACGACGACGGTTTGAAGAAAGGCTTGCTGTGGCAAGGCCTGCCGGCCTGCCTCGATCTGCGTTTCCGTGCCGACCGGGCGATTCTGGGCTTGGATGTGGACGGCGAATCGGGGGATGCCGGCGAGCTGGAGCGCATGGGCCGGCGCATGCTGGGCCTGAACCAGCCGGTGGAGGCGTTCGAGCGCCAATACCGCGGCCATCCGCAATTGGGCGGCCTGATCGCCGCGCGCGCGGGCTTGAGGGTGCCGCAAACGGCGACGCCGTTCGAGGCGCTGGCCTGGGCGATCACCGGCCAGCAGATCAGCGTGGCTGCGGCGGTGACGATACGCCGGCGCATGCTGCTGCTGTGCGATTGCCGCCATTCATCCGGCCTGCTGTGCCATCCGGACGCCGGCCGGCTGGCAGTGTTGACCGCGGAGCAATTGGGCGAGGCGGGCTTCTCGCGGGCCAAGAGCCGCGCCATCCTGGCTTTGAGCCAGGCCGCGGCGAGCGGCGAGCTGCCGTTGGATGCCTGGCTGGACGGCGCGGCGGCGGAAAAAATATCCGAACGGTTGCTGGCGGTGCCCGGCATCGGGCCGTGGACGGTCAGCTACGCCTTGCTGCGCGGCTATGGCTGGCTGGATGGCTCGCTGCATGGCGATGTCGCCGTGCGCAAGGCGTTGGGCATGGTGCTGGGCGCCGCCGACAAGCCCGACCAGCGGCAGACGCAGGCCTGGCTGGAGGCATTCTCGCCATGGCGCGCGCTGGTGGCCGCGCATTTGTGGGCCTTGCTGCAGGCGGGAGGTTTCTGAGCGCCTGCTCGAGCGCCGCGCCGCTTGGGAGTCATCTTCTGCAGGCTCTTTCGCCGCTCGCAAGCCCCCCGCGTTTCCGGCTGTTTTGCCCCCTGTCTCGTTCTGGCGCTTGCGGTCGCTTCGTCTTGTTGACTATGTCTAAATAGAACTGACAAGCCGTTAAGAAAGAGACGAGCATGGGCGGACCGAGCAGAATCGGTTTGGTGCTGTCGGGCGGGGGCGCCCGCGCGGCCTACCAGGTGGGGGTGTTGCTGGGCATTGCCCGCTTGCTGCCGGACCCCAGGCGCAATCCCTTTCCCATCATTTGCGGCACCTCGGCCGGCGCGATCAACGCGGTGGCGCTGGCGGCCGGCGCCGGCAATTTCCAGCTGGCGGTGAATACGCTGGCCAAGGTGTGGAAGCATCTGCACATCGCCGATGTCTACGATGTCAGCGCCGGCTACTTCATCAAGACCTTCCTGCATTTCGGCGTGTCCCTGATGAGCGCGGGCCACGCCTGGAACAATCCGCAGAGCTTTCTCGACAACGCGCCGCTGCGCGACACGCTGGGGCGCTGGATGCCATTCGAGGGCATCGCGCCTTCGATAGATTCCGGCGCGCTGCAGGCGCTGGCGCTGACCGCGTCCTGCTACACCACCGGCATGTCGGTCACTTTCTTCCAGGGGCAGGAGCACTTGGGCGAATGGATGCGCTATCAGCGCTTGGGCGTGCGCGAGCGGATAGGGCTGGACCACCTGATGGCGACGGCTGCGATTCCGCTGATCTTCCCCTCGGTGCGGATCGGGGAGAAGTTTTATTGCGACGGCGCGGTGCGCCAGCTGTCGCCGCTGTCGCCGGCGCTGCATCTGGGCGCGGAGAAGCTGTTCGTGGTGGGTCTGGCCAGCAAGCGGCCCGACACGATAGAGCGGCGCAATGCCGGCTCTTATCCGATGCCGGCCCAGATATTCGGCCACCTGCTCAACAGCGTGTTCATCGACAGCATGGCGGTGGACATGGAGCGCCTGACCCGCATCAACCATACGGTGTCGCTGTTGCAGAGCAGCGAAGAGCTGGCCCACCAGACCCAGCTCAAGAAGGTGGATATTTTCCAGCTCAATCCCAGCAAATCGCTGGAGGGCATCGTCTACCGCCACACCCATTTGTTCCCGGCCATGCTGCGTTTCATCATGCGCGGCACCGGCGCCACCCGGCAGCGCGGCACCGCGCTGGCCACCTATCTGTTGTTCGAGCCGGCCTATTGCCGCGAGCTGATCGCGCTGGGCTACCGCGACACCTTGCAGCAAAAGGACGCGATCCGGGAATTTTTGGAGCTGTGACGCCCGGAACTTTGCCTCGCCGCCCCAATCTCAGCTTTTCCGTTTACACTGCGTTCACTCACTGGACATAACAGGAAAGGTTAAGGGGGATGGGTTTGAATATCACGAACCGTCAGGGGTTCTTGCTGGTGGCGGCCGCCTGCGCCGGCGCGATGGGGTTTGCGCTGTTCGCGCAATACCAGCTTGGCCAGGAGCCGTGCCCGCTGTGCATTCTGCAGCGCATCGGCGTGATGGCGGTGGGCGCGCTGGCGCTGCTGGCGGCGTTGCACAACCCCGGTCGTGCCGGCGCGCGGGTGTGGGGCGGCCTGGTGACGCTGGCCGGCCTGGCGGGCGCGGGCGTGTCGCTGCGCCAACTGTGGCTGCAGAGCCTGCCGGCCGACCAGGTGCCGCAATGCGGCCCGGGCCTGGAATTCCTGATGGAATCCTTTCCCTTGTGGGATGTGTTGTCCAAGGTCTTGAAGGGCAGCGGCGAGTGCGCGGAAATCCATGGCCGCTTCCTCGGCATGACCATGCCGTTCTGGGTGGCGGTGTTCTTCGCGGGCGTTATCGTCTGGACGCTGTGGCTGGTTGCCCGCCGCCGCCGTTGAGCGCTTTCCGGATTATCAATCCAGTCGCGCGGACGCATCGTCCGCGCTTTTTTTTGCGTCGGCGTCGGATGAAAAGTAAAGGCTGGCGCGGTTGCGGCCGCCGCGTTTGGCTTCGTACAGCGCCTGGTCGGCTTGTTCGAACAGGGTGCGGGTGCTGTCGCCGGGGCCGGGGACGCAGGCGCGCACGCCTATGCTGCAGCTGATCTTGCCGAGCGGGCTGGCGGAGTGGGGCAGCTCCATCGCCGCCAAATGGCCGAGGAAGCGCTCGGCGGCGGACAGGGCTTGCGGCCCGTCGCCGGGCGTCAGCAGCACGCCGAACTCCTCTCCGCCCAGCCGGGTGGCCAATTGCCCCTTCTGGCGGAAGCAGTCCTTGAGCGCCCGCGCCACTTTCTGCAGCGCTTCGTCGCCGGCGTAATGGCCGTAGTGGTCGTTGTATTTCTTGAAGTGGTCGATGTCGAGAATGAGCAGCGCCAGCGGCTTGCGCTTTTGCCGGCTTTGCTCGACGGCATGGCCGAAGACTTCATCGAAGTGGCGGCGATTGTAGAGCCGGGTCAGGCCATCGGTGAAGGCCAGCGAGAACAATTGGGCCTGGCCGCTGACGTAGCGCAGCGTTCCGCTGAGCAGCAGCAGGATGGCCACCACGCTGCCGCCGGCCCAAATCGAGGCGAAGTAGAGCAGCGCGGCCGACGACAGCAGCACGGCGCCCGAGGCCAGCGCGTAGCCGGCCAGCAGGCTGCGCGCGCGTACCCGGCGCGACAGCAGCCAGTCGCCCAGTCCCAGCAGCAGCGCGCCCAGCAGGCATTCCAATGGCAGCGGCATCGGCCGTATCTGCTGGTGGGTGAGCAGGCCGTGCACCATGTAGGCGTCTATTCCCACGCCTGACATGCCGGTATTGTTCGCCGAAACCGGCGTTGGCTGCTGGTTGCCCAGGCCATTGGCGGTTACGCCTATCAGCACGATGCTGTCTTCGAAGAACGACGGCGGCAGCCGGCTCAGCGCGTCGCTGTACGATACGGTGTGAAAGGGTTTGGGGCCGCTGCTGAACGGCACCATCACCAGGTCGCGCCGTTGCCAGGCCTGCCCGGGGCGGGGCGGCTGGGCTGGAGGGATGGCCTCTTTCTGTCCGTTGGCTACGGCGCAGACGGCGGCGGCGAAGCTGGGGTAGCGCGGCGCGCCCAGGCCGGCCCGCAGATAGACGCGGCGTATGGTGCCGTCTTCGTCGCGTTCGTAATCGGTGTGGCCGAGCGCGGCCATCGCCGATGCGATCGGCGGCAGCGGGCGGGTTTCCAGCAGCTGGCCGGCCTGTAATTCCGGAAACACCGGGCCGACCACCTTGCCGTTGCGGCGGATGGCTTCGGCAAGGTGCTTGTCGGCTTCCGGGGGGTCGCGCGAGGGTTCGGCGATGGCGATGTCGAAACCGACCGCGCTCGCGCCGCCCAGCTTGTCCAGCAGCTGGGCGTGGTAGGCGCGGGGCCATGGCCACCGGCCCAGCTCGGACAGGCTCTTTTCATCAATGGCGATGACGATGAGGTTCTGGTCCGGCGGGTGCAGCGGATTGGCCCGGGTCAGGCTGTCGTACAGCCAGAAATCCAGCCGGCCCAGCAGCTGGCTGGCGATGAGCAGCAGGCCGAGCAGGGCGAGCAGCAGGGGGATGCCCCTGCTGTAGCGGGATATCTGGGTGGAGCGCATCGCGTGATTTTACGGCAAAAGCAGCGCGGGATACCGTTCTTCGGCATGGTATCCGCCGTCGCCGTCCACCAGGATGGTGACAACGAAACGTCCGCTGGGCATGCGCAGCAGCGACCAGGCGGGCTCGTCTGCGCCCTGCTGCCAGATGATGCGGCCTGGCTCGTCCGGCCGGGCCAGTTGCAGCGTGTAGCGCGCTTTGGCCACCGGGTAGCGGCGGGATTGCAGCTTGCGGTCGCCGGGCAGGCCCATTTCATACCAGGCCTTGATTCTCAGTTCCTGAGTATTGCCATAGGGGCCGGGCTGGTTCTTGTCATTCAGCGAGGCCAGCCGCCAATACCATTTTCCCTTGTCGGGCAGGTTGAGCGCGAAGGTGTCTTGTTCCAGCCTGCCCTGGTGCCAGATGTCGGTGAAGGCGGGGTCGCGGGCCACTTGCAGCCAGGCGGGATGTTCCGGGCTGGCGCTGCTGCCGACCCACAGCGTCTGCGCGCGCTGGCTGGTCCGCTTGGCATCGCTGAAGATCAGCGGCGGCAATGGGCTGGCGGCCAGGGTGAAGCCGCGGCTGGCGTCGTAGCCTTCGATGCCTTGGGCGTTGCGCGCGCGAACGGTCAGCAAGTAGCGGCCATTTTGCGGGAGTTCGGGGTAGAAGCGCGCCGTTTCCGTGCTGCGGTTGTACAGCTGCTGCTGGGTCTGGGCGTCGGATAGCGCGAGCTGATAGCCGGCTTCGCCGTTCTGCTTGTGCCATTCCAGCAGCGGGGGATTGAAGGGGCTGACGGTGATCACGCCGTCTAGCGCGGGCGCCTTGGGCAGGGCCACCGATTGTTTGCCGCCGCTGCGGCCGCCGAACCCCGCGGGAATGTCCAGCTCTTCGCCGTCAGCCGCCAGATTGACCTTTCCGTGCAGCACTTCGGCCGCGGTGTCCTGGTCGTCCAGGCTGCGCACTCGGAACTCAGTGCCGCGCACCGTGGTCACCGCCGATGGGGTGTAGATCTGGTAACGGTTTGGCATCAGCTGCCTGGGCACTACGGCATTGCTGGCCGAGCCGTGATCCAGCCGATTTTGCGACTGGATGGCCCCGGTAGTGGGGTAGAACACCTGTTTGCCCAGCGTCAGCTTGCTGTTGGACCACAACTGCAGCATGGAGCCATCGGCCATGCGCAATTTCAGCATGGCGTCCTTGCCGGTTGAAATCCGGCTGCCGGCCTGAAGATGAAGGCCAGGCGCCGCCTTCAGCGGCTGTCCATCCGCATCCTGGACGTTGACGGCGCCGGACAGCGCTTCGATGGTGACCGACGATTCGTTTTGCCGAGTCCAGCTATAGGGAACGGCCAACTGGCTGCCGGGTGTCAGCCGGTAGGGATTGGCGATGCCGTTTTGCTGTTGCAGTTTCGGCACATAAGCGGGCGAAGTCAGGTGCTTGGCCGCGAACGACCACAGCGTATCGCCCGCTTGAACCGTGTATTGCCATGTGGCCTCTTCGCCGCCGCTGCCGGCCCAGGAGGCGTGGCTGCTCAGGCACAGCGCCAGCAGGGCAGTCTTGTTCATGTGAAATCTCTTGATATGAATTTTTAAAAGTCTGACAGTATTGCCAGCAATCCGGCATTTTGCAACCGCAACATGCGAATGGGGTGGAAAGGCTGCGGCAAGCGGCGCGTGTGTGACGGGGGAATGCAAAAAAAGCAGCCTGAGGCTGCTTTTTTGCAAGATTGGCGGAGTGGACGGGACTCGAACCCGCGACCCCCGGCGTGACAGGCCGGTATTCTAACCAACTGAACTACCACTCCGTTTTCTGGTGGGCGGTACTGGACTCGAACCAGCGACCCCTGCCGTGTGAAGGCAGTGCTCTACCAACTGAGACTAACCGCCCGAAACTGTGTGCTGCTGCGTGAAACC
>NZ_JZJL01000017.1 GCF_000971335.1 Chromobacterium vaccinii | reverse complement strand
GCAATGATTACGACAGCGCCGGCCGTCTGACCGCCGTATCCAAGAACGGCATCCAGACCGTCCGCTACGAACTGGACGCCTACGGCAACCGGGTGAAAGAGTGGGACGGCAACAACCACCTCACCAGCCGCGAGTTCGACGCGCTGGGCCGGGTGCATAAGGAAACCCACGGCGAGGGCGACGCCACCGTCACCGACTACGACGCCTTCGGCAACGTGGTCAAGATCACCGACCCGCGCGGCAACGCCGGCTATTTCTACTTCGACGCGCTGGGCCGCCGCATCCTGCAGGTGGACCCGGAAGGCGGCGCCACCCGCACCGACTATGACGCCTTCGGCAACGCCAGCGCCGTCACCCGCTACGCCAACGCCATCGATCCGGCCACCTTGCAGATCGGCGTCCTGCCGACCGTGACCGCCGACGCCAAGCGCGACGCCGTCAGCCGGATCGACTACGACGCGCTGGGCCGGCAGATCCGGATCACCGACGCTGAAGGCGGCGTCGAAAGCATGACCTACGACGCCTTCGGCAACAAGGCGACGTACACCAACCAGCTGGGGGCGGTGTTCAGCTACGACTACGACGCCGCCGGCCGAGTGCTGAAGGAAACCGGTCGCGACGGCGCGACCGTGCTCAGCGTCAAGCGCTTCGAATACGACGCCTTCGGCAACCGCACGCTGCAAGTGGAGGCGGAAGGGCAGCTGGAACAGCGCACCACCCGCTACGGCTACGACAGCCTGAACCGCCTGATCAGCCAGCGCGGCGATGTCGCGCATACCTACACCCTGACCGGCGCAGATCTCAAACCGCTTGAGGCGGATGTCGCCCCCACCGAAACCCGCCGTTACGACGCGGCCGGCAACCTGGTGGAATTCGTCGACGCCAATGGCAACGTCACCCGCACCGCCTACGACAGCCAGAACCGCAAGGTGAGGGAGCGCAACGGCGACGGCTACGTCACCACCTGGGCCTACGACGGCGCCGGCAATGTCACCGAGCAGCGGGTGTACGCCACCGCGGTGGGCCTGCCGGCCGACGGCAGCGCGCCGCAACCTGCGGACGGCAACTGCCGGATCACCAAGTTCGAGTACGACAACAACAACCGGCTCAAGCGCACCATCGTGCCCAATCAGACGGTTGGATTGCGCAATGCCGATACCGGAAACTACGACATCAGGGTGAGAGACTTGGTCACCAGCCACGGCTACGACGCTAACGGCAACGTGGTGAAGGAGACTGATGCTCGCGGCAACAGCGTATGCCGCTGGTTTGACCGTGCCGGCCGCAAGCTGCTGGAAGTGGACGCCGCCGGTTATGCGGTGGCCTGGGACTATAACAGCGCCGGCAAGCCGATCCGAGAGACTCATTACGCCGCCGCTGTTGGTGTACCCGCTGATAGCGACACGTTGGACATGGTTCGAGCTAAGTTGAAGCCGAATGCCGGTGATGACCGCATCAGCGAATTCGACTATGACCGCATGGGCCGAGTGGCGGAAGAGCGCCGGCTGAATGCGCAGCTGTCCGCCGACGATGGCGTCAGCGACGCCCGCGGCACGGTGCGCACCCAGTACCACTACAACCAGATGGGCCTGGTCGACCAGAAGACCGACGCCAAGAACGGCGTCACCGACATCGGCTACGACAAGCTGGGCCGCGAGACTCATCGCGAAGAAGCCGCCTTCGCCAATCAAGCCGGCCAGATGGTGCGGCCGGCCACCGACACCGGCTACAACGGCCTGGGCCAGGCGACGCAGGTGCGCAAGGCCGGCGTCAATGGCGTGTTCAGCGAAACCCACTACGGCGCCGGCGGCCGCGCCGACTGGACGAAGGACGCCGAAGGCAATGTCACCTGGTACGACTACGACGCCGTCGGCAATGTCAGCCGCACCCGTCGCGACCGCAAGGAAGCGGCCGGCGGCCAGGACGTGACGCTATACGCCTACACCGCCGCCAAGCAGCAGAGCGTCAAGCAGGACGCCGGCAGCGGCCTGATCAGCGAAACCCGCTACAACGCCTGGGGCCAGGTGACCAACAAGCGCACCAGCCTCAACCGCCAGGGCGACTGGCAGGAGTTCAGCGAATACGACGGCGCTGGCCGACTGACCCGCGGCAACGCCGGCGGGGTGACCAAGCTGTATAGCTACGACGCCAACGGCAATGCAACGCTGACGATCGAATCCGGAGGCGAAAGCGGCGACGAGCTGCGCGGCATGAGCCTGGATCAGGCGATGGCACTGGTGGCCAAGCGGACCGACTCGAAAGCGCCGATGGACAATCTGCGTTTGACGGTGAGCGACTACGATGCGCGCAACCAGCATATCGCCACTTACCAACCGACAATGGTGAACGCGCGGCAGACGTCCCAGGTGCAGGTGGAACCGTGGATCAGCACTAAGCCGCAAACCGGGATGGGTGATGTGGTGACGGTGGGGCCGATTGCGCAGAAAGGCGGAGTCGAGACCAATCCATTGCAAGGAGGCAGCGTGGATTGGACCTTGCCATTTAATGGCAGTATTACGTTAACGCCTAATGTTAGTGTGTATTGGCTGGATTATTCGAGTGTTGGTAATAGGTATAATGCTTTTTTTAATGGGGTTACGGTTAATTTAAATCTCCCGTATATGAGAGGGTATGATGCGGGAGAATATGAGGTTGAGGTGTCGGTCAGCAATGGGAATGTTGCGCATAGTAATAGTGTAAGATACCCATATGACAGTGGCGGGGGGGTGAAGGTTGTAAATGTAGGGACAGGCGCGTTTATGCTGAAGGGGAAGAATCCACCTGCTGACATTCAGTCGACTTCATTCTCTGTGAGTATCTATAAATATATTGGCACGGGGCAGAGGGTAAAGCTGTTTGGAGGTGGGGGGGTACTGCCTGCAGGCAGCTTGACCTATTCCACGACGGAAGATGCGAGCGGGCCATCGGCCTCTATTGCGACTTCATTTAATAATAGGCAGATTCACTTCAAGAACCAGCCTCAACAAAGCACACGTTTGCTGCTGCTGACTCGACCTGCAGGGGGCAATGCCGGCTGGCGTATCCAGAATGTTCCGGCGATGGCGCAAAACTGGTTTACCCTCGATTGGTCCGGCATGGCGCGCGGTAATTACGAGTTCCGCTATTTCGCCTTGGATGGCAATGGCAAAGTATGGAATGCCCAGCAAGGCAATATGGTACTGAATGATGGAAGCCCATCCATCAGCCAAAGCGGGGCTGCGGTCGATAAGGCCTTTATGTTCGCCGACAACGGCGGCTGGGGCAATGGCTGGATCAATGTCACAGGTCAAGGCGAGACGGCTACTCACGCTTCCATCCGCTTCCGCAGCGTGCCGGGCGGCGCGTGGAGCGCGCTATTCAACTTGAATCCTGCCACATCCAATGGCCCGCTCAATGGCTGGTTCCAGTTCGATCCCGCCAATTTTGGCCTGAAGCCCGGCACGACTTATGAATACGATCTGACCAGCTTCGATGCCAACAACCAGCAGGTCAAGAAGGTTATCGGCAGCTTCCGTCCCGGGGAGCCCGGATCGCTGGCTCAGCCGGTTCCCTGGCAGGACCAGCCGCAAGTCGTTCACATCCGCAATCAGAATCTTGCCGCCGTCAGCGGCAAGGTGCGCTACCGGGTGGCGGGCAGCAACGGCGTATACAGCGAGATGGCGCTGGCGCGCAATCCGGATGGCGCCTTCGACTGGCACTGCGAGGACCTGGCCAACAGTTTGGCGGGCCCCACTGCCTACGAATTCGAGTATCAGGTCTTCGACAGCAACGGCCTGATGCTGAACCGAGCAGCCGGCAAGATCACCTTGGGCGGCGGCGGGGTCACGTTGAACCCGGGCGATCTGCAGGGCCTGGCCTTGCCGCTGTCGGTAACCTTCACGCCGCCGCAGCCCAATGCCGCCACTCTGAATCTGTCCTACCGAATCAAGGGCAGCAACGGCGCTTGGCAGAGCGCGGCGCTGAGCCGTAATCCGCAGGGCGGCTTCCAGTTCAATGTCGACAGCCTGGCTGCCGGTGATTACGAATACCGCTACCAGCTGCGCGACGCCAGCGGAGCCTTGCTCAATAACGCCGATGGCAGCGCCATCGATGTGGCGGGCTATCTGCATCGCGGCGGCCCGAACGACTCGACGACAGCCGGCGTGCTCAACTGGGTGTTGCTGGGCGTATCCAATCATGACGCTACTGTGACCCGTGGCCAGCATTACAACGCCTTCGGCGAGGTGGATAGCGAAACCGACGGCATGGGCGATGTCACCCAGTACCGCTACAGCACCGCCGGCAAGCTGCTGGCCAAACAAGATCCAAAAGTTAGCGCCACCGGCGAGGACGGCAAGGCGGTGGACATCACCCCCTTGACCCAGTACCGCTACGACGCCATGGGCAATGCCGTAGCCACTATCGACGCCAACGGCCACATCAACCGGCAAAGCTGGCTGGCCGGCAGCCAGAACGGCCAGGGCAAGGTGCTGAACGAATGGCATGCCGATGGCGGCGGCAAGTCCATGCGCTATGACGCGCAGGGCAATCTGCGATCCAGCATCGATGAGGTCAACCGCTCCACTACCTACAGTTACGACAAGCTGGGACGGCTCAAGCGGATAGACCGCGCCGGCGGCAGCTACGACGAGTACGACTACGACAGCGCCGGCCAGCGCGTTGCCCATCGCACCACTGCCGACGGCAAGACGGTGTTGGCCGATACCACCCGCTACGACAGCCTGGGCCGGGTGTTGGCGACTGTCAGCGCGGCGCAGCGCGCCACCAGCTACAGCTATCTGTGGGACGCCACGTTCAAGGGGGCGGGCGGCACGGTGGTGGGCGGCTGGCGAACCAGCACCACTGATGCCAATGGCCGGACCATGGTGGATGACGCTAGCCTGTTCGGCCTCAAGCTGCGCCATGTCGACTTGGGCAACCACACTTTCACCTATGCCTACAGTAATGCCGGCCAGCTTTACCTGCAGACTGGCAGCAGCGGGCAAAACATTCATTACACCTACTACGGCAACGGCTACCAGAAGAGCCTGGAGGACAGCGCCACCAACAGCTACACGCTGTACGAGTATGATAAGGATGGCCGCAAGACTTTCGAAGGCTACACCACGCTGAGCCAGCAAAGTCAGCAGGTATATCAGTACGCCGACATCCAGTACGACGCCTTGGGCCGGGTCACTCAGATCCACGATCCCAAGTTCCTCACCCGTTACGAGTACGACGCGGTGGGAAATCGTCGCCGCGTCTACGCCGAATATCGCGACGGCGTGGACGGCAGCGCACAGACGCAGGACAACTGGTACGCCTACGACGCGATGAACCGCTTCACCGTCAGCATGGGCAAGCTGGACAACGGCAAGATCACCCGCGGACCGGCTGGCGGCGATGGGGTGGAAGTGCTGTACGACCAGGCTGGCCAGCGCAAACAGGTCACCAATGCCAAAGACGGAACGGTGGAGCAATATCAGTACACCGACAGCGGCTTCCTCACCGACACCACCATCAACGGCAAGCTGGCCACGCGGCGCAGCAACGATTTGCTGGGGCGAGCCATTGGCTATGCCACTTACCGCTGGGACGGCGACGGCGGACAGAAGAGCAGCGTCAGCTCGGTATATGACGCCGACAGCAAGCTCGTCAGCCAGCAAGCGGATGGCAGCGCCACCACTTTCAACCTGATGGCCGACGGCACGCTGGTCAACACGGTGCAGCGCAGCGGCGATACCACCACCACGACCTATTACGGCTATGAGTGGTGGGACGAAGCCAAGCAATCCACCATCACCGCCCAGCCATACAATCCGAACGCGCCGGGCTGGAAGCAGGGCTATTCCCATCTCACTTATGACGTCAACGGCCACCTGAAGGAGGCGATAGACGAACAAGGCCAACGCAGCCTGCGCTATGTCAACAATGCCCAAGGCCTGGTGCTGAAGCGGGAAGAAGTCGATCGCAGCACCACTTACAAAAAACAGGACTACTACTACCTGGACGGCAAGCAGGTGGGCGCGGTGGGCAACGATGGTCCCAGTCGGGTCGACTACGCCAAGTCGCTGGCGCAGGGTGATCTGGGCAATCGCAAGGACAGCTACCGCAATGGCGCACCGGTCAGCAGCGCCGATTTCGACCAGAACTACGAACCGATCGGCCCCAATTACCCGGCGCAAGCGCCCGGCACGGTGACGGCGCGGGATGGTGACACGCTCCAGGTGATTGCTGCCAATCTGTGGGGCGACAAATCGCTGTGGTACCTGTTGGCCGACGCCAACGGCCTGACTGGCACGGAAACGCTGAAAGCCGGCCAAGTGTTGCGGGTGCCGAACAAGGTCACCAACCTCCACAACAACAGCGGCACCTATCGCGTCTACAACCCAGGCGAGGCGATAGGCGACGTGACGCCGACGCTGCCGGAACCGCCGCCGCCCCCGCCGCCGCCGGGAGGCGGTGGTTGCGGCGGCTTCGGGATGATCCTGATCGCCATCGTCGCCGTCGTGGCGGTGGTGTATTTGGGGCCGATCATCGGGCAGGCGTTGGGTAGCGCTTTCTCGACGGCAGGGACCACGGTTGCCGCAGCTGGAACAGGGGCCGCAACGGGAACGGCGGCGGTCGGGATGACTGCTGCGCAAGTGGGCGCTGCGGCTGCCGCGGGCACACTCAGCGGCGGCGCATTGGTGGGCTATGCCGCCGGCTATGCGGTGGCTGGGGCGATAGGGTCCTTGGCTAGCCAGGGCTTGGCGATGGCGCTGGGGATGCAAAAAGGCATCAATTGGGGGCAGGTGGGCCTGTCCGCCGTGGCATCCGGCATGGGGGGCGGGTTTGCCGCCAGCGGCGCTTTCGGTACGGGTGCTTTGGCCATGGTCGAGCGCGGCATGGCGATCAGCGCGGCGACACAGGGCGTGGCGATGGCCACCGGGATGCAAAAGTCGTTCAGCTGGACATCGGTGGCGGCTTCCGGCGCTGCGGCGTGGGCTGGCGGCAGGATCGGAAGCCTGGGGGGAGCGGACCCTGCCTCGCAAATGAGCTATGGCACGTTGGCAGGAATAGCGGGTGGGACGATTCAGTCAGTGTTGGGCGAGGATCATCGTCCGAATTGGGGGAGTCTGGCGGCCAGTTCGTTTGGCAATGCGGTGGGTAGCGTCTTGATGGCGGATGGGTCGGCGCAGCGGCAGAAATTGCAGCAGGATGGTTTTACTTCTTCCGAAGAGCCGAGTCTTGCCAGTGTTCTCAATGATGGCGTTGTGGGTGATGCGAGCAGCTATGGGGCAAACAGTGCTAAGCCAAGTGTCTATGCACGGAATATGAGTAGAGGAGGATTGCTCACGCCTGTAGATGGAGCAAGGCAAGATACTGGTGTTCAGCCGAACGAATTGTTGCTAAATGGGACAATTGTAGGGCCGGGCCAGGGTGAAATGGTCATCGTTACGGGTACGCGACCATGGTGGGGGCGTCAGTTCTGGAATTGGACAAAGTCTGCTGCCGAGTCGCTTGGAAATCTCCTGCAGGGAGCAGGGGAACGAGCAGGGGAGCTTGCTCATGGCATTCAGTCTTTTGCGACTGACCAGATATATGCAACTGGTTATGCTTTGACGCTTGGCAGGATGGATGATAGAGGAGCGCTTGCCCGTAATCGGGCGTTCATTGAGAATTTGCCAAACGTTCCGGGGCAGTTGGCATCTCAATTCAATGATGTGATGTACTATGGAGCGCATCCGGGCGAGCAAAGTGCATATGGTTGGGGCAGGGCAGTGGTCGATGTTGCTTCCATCATCGTGCCTGAGCTGCGCCTGGGCCGGGCCGGAGCCTTGTCGGCCAGTGTGGGTGGTAGAATGCTGGTGGCGGATAGTCTTGAGGCGACGAGCCCGACAGTGGGTCGGATGGCTTGGAAGTATCTGCCAATGACGAGGCCAGCTAGCATTATGCCTGATGTCCTGTTAGCGCCTGGGGTGGAACGTGTTGTGGGGGATGTTCCAAACAGTACTGTAAATCAGGGAATATTCGGCGCACGTGGGCCATACAGCGGTCGCCCATTTGAACCTAGTGAAGCTGGCGGCCCACTTCGGGATCTGACAACCGACAACATCAAGGTAACTGCTCGGGGTATTGAGATTGTTGAGAAACATACTTCTCGATTTGGTCCTGATGAGGGTAATGGTTTCATGATTGATCGTTTGCGAAAAATCGCTGGGGGCAGAGTTGAAGCGACGCAATATGACTTAAATTATTACAGCCACGAATTGCGAGAATATACGAGATACAGAAGGCTTGGATGGGAAGTTGGTCAGCCGAGTGATCCAATGGCTGCGCGTGATTTATGGAATAATACCCACTCGGCAACTCTTGAGGAGTATCGTTTGAGAGATGGACAGCTGTATCACCCGGAGGCTCCGCAATGATCATCGAAGCCGAGAAATTGATTCTTGAGCTTGTTTTGAAAAATGATGCCAATTGGACGTGGTATCAACTAGAAAGGGCAATTAGTCGTTTAGGAAAAGGTGGTGATGTTGATGTGGCCAAAGTGGCTGAGTCTCTGGTGGAAAAGGGGATGCTGCAATCTCTGGCGGATCAGAGGTACCCTCATCCGGTTTATAAAATTACGGAAGTTGGTAAGGCTATGTTGCTCTAGGGCTGCACGGTGCAATCGTAGGGCGCGACACGCGGCTATCAGGGCCGTAGGTTGGGCTGAGCTTGCGAAGCCCAACTTTCACCGCGATATATGGCGATCAATATTTATGGGGCCATGAATTTTCTTGGTAAGCGTTGGGCTTCATTTCATTCGGCCCAAACTACGGTTCTGGTCGCGCGGTCAAAGCCCAAGAGCCTGTCTGGCCTGCCAAGCTGAGTCGGATCGTGAAGGCTCCGACGTTACCCCGGTATGGACTCCAGCATGGAACTCGGAGCGGGAAAGTGGGACTGAGACTTATCCGCTACCTAGGTCTGGAAACTATGTCCCGCTCCTTGAAATCCCTGTTGGTCGTGGTCACGCTGTTGGCTGCTGCCGGGTTGGCCTGCCTGGGCGCGGCTGGTTTGATTGGCTCCCATGTCGACGCAAGCGGCGTGCTGCGCGAACCCTTTGCGCTGATTGCCGGCGGCAGCTTGCTGATCGTCGCCAGCGCCGTTGTCGCCGCCGGCTATTTGTTGTGGCAAGGGGTGACGGCTTGCTTTGCCCGCAAGCGCAGGCTTTACCGCTAAGAGCTGCTGACAAAATGCCTGATGCCGCGTTGCGATGACTTGTCGTGCGCAAGTGCTGTCTGTATCGGCGTGTTTTGCCTCAGGCCCTGCTCTGGGCTTGGTTGGCTAAGCTAAGCGCGGCAGAGCGTTGGTCGTGATGCTCGCATCCTTGTCGTATGACTCGTTGCCTGCTTGGGCGAGGCTTGAGCCAGACATCCCGCGTGATTTCCCTGCGCCCAGGCGCGGCTTTCGAGCTGTCTCAAGCTTGATTGACAGGTCGATGGCGATGTCCTCCAAGCTGTCTAGACACCACCCGGACCGAGGCCGAATGCCTGCTGGCAAGCCGTTCATCGCGGCTTAATCATTTGTTCTGCGGAACTTCACAATAAAAACGATTTACCCCATTGCCTGCCATCGTGGCGCGCTGCACAATGGGGTAACAAAAATTTAACCGCCGCGTTGGCGTCAGCCGCGCGGCGGTCACGATTCGGACTTAGGACAGACTCGGGAGATTTCCAGGCCCGTAGGTTGGGCTGAGCTTGCGAAGCCCAACTTTCACCGCGATATATGGCGATCAATATTTATGGGGCCATGAATTTTCTTGGTAAGCGTTGGGCTTCATTTCATTCAGCCCAAACTCCGGTTCTGGCAGCGCGGCCAAGGCCCAAGAACCGGTCTGCCCTGCCAAGCCGAGCTGGATCATGAGGATTGATGGGGGGCGGTATGGACTAAAGCATGGAACTCGGAGCGGGAAATCGGGACTGAAGGTTTATCCGCTACCTAGGTCTGGAATTATGTCCCGCTCCTTGAAATCCTTGCTGATCATTGTTGCGCTGTTGGCGGCTGCCGGATTGGCCTGTCTGGGCGCCGCCGGTCTGATGGGTTCCCATGTTGACGCGAACGGTGTGCTGCGCGAACCCTTTGCGCTGATTGCCGGCGGCAGCTTGCTGATCGTCGCCAGCGCCGTTGTCGCCGCCGGCTATTTGATGTGGCAAGGGTTGGCGGCCTGCTTTGCCCGCAAGCGCAGGTTTTACCGTTAGGCGCAGCTAACAAACGCTTGATACTGGCTTGTGCTGCCTTGGCGGCACTGCTGGTACTGCCTGCGTCGGCTCGCCTTGTCTCAGGCGTTTCGCCGGGTTTGGTTGACGGGCCTAAGCTTGGCAGACGGTTTGTCGTGATGCCGCGTATTCTTGCCGCATGGTTCCCTCTCTAGCTAGGCGAAGCTTGAGCCAGACATTCCGCGTGATTTCCTCAGCACTCAGGCGGGGTTTTCGAGTGGTCCCAACCTTGATCGACAGGTCGATGGCGATGTCCCCCAACTGTCTAGACACCCCGGGCCAAGGCCGAATGCCTGCTGGCACGCTGTTCATTACAGCTTAATCATTTGTTCTGCGGAACTTCACAATAAAAACGATTTACCCCATTGCCTGCCGTCTTGGCGCGCTGCACAATGGGGTAACAAAAATTTAACCGCCGCGCCGGCGTCAGCCGCGCGGCGGCAACGATTCGGACTTAGGACAGACTCGGGAGATTTCCAGTGAGAGTAGGCTTTGTAGGCTGGCGCGGCATGGTGGGTTCCGTGCTGATGCAGCGCATGCGCGAGGAAAACGATTTCGCGGTGATCGCGGAGCCGGTGTTCTTCACCACCTCCAACGTCGGCGGCAAGGCGCCGGACATCGGCCGCGACGTGCCGCCGCTGAAAGACGCCGGCGACATCGATGAGCTGAAGGCGATGGACGTGATCGTCACCTGCCAGGGCGGCGATTACACCACCGAGGTGTACGGCAAGCTGCGCGCCGCCGGCTGGAAGGGCTACTGGATCGACGCCGCCTCCACGCTGCGGATGCAGGAAGACTCCATCATCGTGCTGGACCCGGTCAACCGCGCGCTGATCGACCAGGGCGTGGCCAACGGCGTCAAGGATTACATCGGCGGCAACTGCACCAACTCCATCATGCTGATGGGCATGAACGGCCTGTTCCGCGAAGGCTTGGTCGACTGGGTGTCCTCGATGACCTACCAGGCGGCTTCCGGCGGCGGCGCCAACCACATGCGCGAATTGCTCAAGGGCATGGGCGCGATCCACTCCACCGTGGCCGACGAGCTGGCCACGCCGTCGTCCGCCATTCTGGAAATCGACCGCAAGGTGGCCAAGGCCATCCGCGAGGACGTGCCGACCGAATACTTCGGCGCGCCGCTGGCCGGCGGCTTGATTCCGTGGATCGACAAGCAGCTGGATAACGGCCAGTCCAAGGAAGAGTGGAAGGGCCAGGCCGAGGTCAACAAGATTCTCGGCACCTCCAGCGTGGTGCCGGTGGACGGCCTGTGCGTGCGGATCGGCGCGATGCGTTGCCACAGCTTGGCGCTGACCGTGAAGCTGAAGAAGGATCTGCCGCTGTCCGAGATCGAATCCATCATCAAGTCCGGCAACGACTGGGTGAAATGGGTGCCGAACGATCGCGAGATTTCGGTCAAGGAGCTGACGCCGGCCGCCATCACCGGCGGGCTGGAAGTGGGCGTCGGCCGCGTGCGCAAGATGAATATGGGCGGCGAGTATCTGTCTGCCTTCGTGATCGGCGACCAGCTGCTGTGGGGCGCGGCCGAGCCGCTGCGCCGCATGCTGCGTATCCTGATCGAGCGCTGACGGGTAGAATAGGCGCGAGCCTGGGCCGGCTTTGCCGGCCTTCACAGCATTCAAGGGCACTTCGGTGCCCTTTTCGCATTGCAATGCCGGCGCGGAAGACGCCGCCGGCGGTAACGATAGGAACAAGTTATGTCGACTTCTTTGCAGATCGCCGTTGTGGGCGCCACCAGCCTGGTGGGCCAAGCCGTGCTGGAACTCCTGGCCGCGCGCAGCTTCCCGGCCGCCCGCGTGTTCGCCGTGGACACCGTCGAGCAGGACGGCAGCACCGTATCGCTGGGCAATCTGGAGCTGGACGTGCACATGGTGGACGAATTCAACTTCGAGAATGTCGGCCTGGCCATTTTCGCCGCCGGCGGCGACATCTCGCGTCAGTATGTTCCGCAGGCGCGCGACGCCGGCGCCGCGGTGGTGGACTTCAGCTCCGCCTTCCGCGGCGACGCGGGCGTGCCGCTGGTGGCGCCGGCCATCAACGCCCTCGAACTGGAAGACCTGGGCCGCGCGCCGCTGGTGGCCGTGCCCAATTGCACGGTCACGCCGCTGGCGTTGGCTTTGGCGCCGCTCGCGCCGCTGGGCATCGCCCGCGTGACCGTGGCCACCTACCAGGCGGTATCCGGCAGCGGCCAGAAGGCGATGGAAGAGATGGCGGAGCAGACCACCGCGCTGTTCTCGCACCGCGACGCGGAAGTCAGCGTCTACGCCAAGCGCATCGCCTTCAACGTGCTGCCGCAGATCGGCGACGTGGACGATAACGGCGATTCGGAAGAGGAACGCTCGGTCCGCGACGAGACCGCCCGCCTGCTGAAGCTGAAGCCTGAACAACTGGAAGTCACCTGCGCCCGCGTGCCGGTGTTCTTTGGCCATTCCTGGGCGATTCAAGTCGAATTGCATGAAGAGTTTGACCTCGAACAAGCGCGGACACGCCTCAAGGCGGCAGGATTGCAGGTGGTCGGCAGCGAGCAGCATGGCGGCTACGTGACGCCGATGGAGGCCACCGGCAACGAGATGGTGTGGATCAGCCGACTGCGCAAGCAGGGCAAGACGCTGAGCCTGTGGGTATCGGCCGACAACGTCAAGGCCGGCGCGGCGCTGCACTGCGTGCGCATCGCTGAAATCCTTGCTGGGCAAAGCGCCTTGATGTAATTGACGCGCACGGCATGCCTAGCCGGCATTGGTTGTGAAATCTAGCTAAACGACGTGCAAGGGCCTAAGATTGCAACAGTTGCACACTCATCCCGAAGGGATGGGCGCCGATAACATATGATAATGCGACCGTGCCGGAAGGTAGACAGTGAGAAATCAGGGAAAAATCAAGCTTGGCGTGCTATTGATCGGCCTGGCGTACTCTGCGTGCGCCTGGTCTGGTTTGGGGAAAATACATGTTCGCTCCAATCTGGGCGAACTATTGAAGGCCGACATCGAGATGACCGGCGTGCAGCCGACGGAGCTTGACGCCGTCAGGGTGGGGCTGGCGGGCATCGAAACCTTCCAGGCCTTGAATGTCGATTACGCCAGTTCCTTGTCTTCCTTGCGCTTCGCGCTGAGCCCCAATACGCGCGGCGCGATGATACGCGTCAGCTCCACTCAGCCCATCAACGATCCCTATCTGCGTTTCGTGGTCGAGGCCAAGGCGCCGTCCGGCCGCTCGGTCCGCGAATATACGGTGCTGCTTGACCCCGCCAACTATACGGCGCAAAACATCATCCAGGACGTGCCCAGCTATGCCGACAGCGACCAGGCCAGCCGCTATCGCCAGGCTGCTCCAGCCAAGACGGCGCCTGCCGCGCCGCACGAGCTGACGGTGCGCCAGGGCGCCACGCTGCGCTCCTTGGCGGCCAAGGTCAAGCCCAAGGGCGCGTCGTTGCGGCAGGTCATGGCCGCCTTGGTTCAGGCCAATCCAGATGCTTTCGCCGATGGCGACGTCAGCCATCCCAAGCCAGGCTCGACGCTGCAAGTGCCATCCGCGCGCAAGATGCGCGCGCTGTCGGCCAGCCAGGTGGCCGGCATTCTGGGCGAACCCGCACCGGTGGCGCAGGCTTCGTCTGCGGCCAGCCAGGCCAGCGCGCCTGCGGGCAAGGGCGGCGATGTGCTCAAGCTGGCGCCGGGAGACGGCTCGGACAACGCCAAGCTCAACGACCTGCAGCAGCAGATCACGGCCCGGGAAAAGGCTCTGCAGGACGCCACCACCCGCATCGCGGCGCTGGAGCAGCAATTGAAAGCGTTGCAGAGCAGCCTGCAAATGCCGGGCGCCAAGCTGGAGTCCATTCCGCCCGCTGCCGCGTCGGCGCCGCCCAGCGCCTTGATGGCGGCGAGCGCTCCGCATGAGGCTGTCGCGGCCAGCGCGCCCAAACCAGTGGAAAAACCCCATCCCAAGCCGCCGGCCGCGCACCCCGCGCCGCCGCCGCCGCCATCGCTGATGAGCAGGGTGCTGGGGTATCTGCCGCTGATCGGAGGCGGCGTCGCCGGCGTAGGCTTGCTGGGGTTGCTTGGCGTCATGATCGCCAGGCGGCGCAAGGGGGCTGACGAGAATGCCGGCAGCGCCGCGCTAGGCCGCAGCACGGTGGCTGGGCATGACGTCAATGCCGCGAGCGGCAGCAATTCCTTCATGAGCAACTTCACCCAGGCCGCCGGCGCCATCGACGCGGCGGAAGTCGACCCCGTGGCGGAGGCCGAGGTGTACATCGCCTATGGCCGCGATCAGCAGGCCGAGGAAATCCTCAAGGACGCGCTGCAGAAGGATCCGTCGCGCCATGAGGTCAGAATGAAGCTGATGGAGGTGTATGCGGCCAGGCCGGATGTCGCAAACTTCGAGCGGCTGGCCAAGGAGATGCATGCCGCCTTCGACGGCAAGGGCGCGCTGTGGGCCAAGGCGGCGGCCCTGGGCCGAGCCATCGATCCGGGCAACGCCCTGTATCAGGCGGATGCCGGCGAGCCGGAGTCCGCGCCTGCGACAGCGGGCGGCGAGGTGATAGATCTGGATCAGGAGTTGTTCGGCGACGAAGCGCCCGCGGCCATCGAGGCCGCGCCGGCGCCGGCATCGCCGGTCGCGGAGGAGGCGGATCCGCTGGCGGCGTTGTTCGATGCGCCGCCTGGCGGCGATGCGGTGCCGGAGCCGGAAGCCAATGCGCTGGATTTCGATCTGGACGCCATGTTGACGGCGGAGCCCGAGGCGGGCGAGACCAAGGCGCCGGAGCCGGAGGCCAATATGCTGGACTTCGATTTCAATCTGGATGCCGCGCCGGCGGTGGAGGCCAAGCCGGCGGAGGCCCCAGGCGCAACCGGGCTGGAGTCCTTGTACGAGGACATGCTGGCGGAAGAGCCTTCGGCGGCAGGGGGCGCGCAGCCTGCCGACTCCGCCCCGAACGAAGCGAAAGCGGAAGGCGTGTCGGTGATGGACGACCCCTTGGCCACCAAGCTGGATCTGGCCAAGGTTTACCTGGACATGGGCGATCGCGAGGGCGCGCGCGAGGTTTTGCAGGACTTGCTGGGCGAGGCTCAGGGGCAGCTCAAGGAGGAGGCCCAGGCATTGCTCGATAAGATCAGCGCCTGATGAATTGCCCGCCGCGAGGCAAAAACCGTCTGCAGCCATGCGCTCAGGCGGTTTTTTCATGCTCGGATTTTTACGCGGCGGATGGCGAATCGCGAGAGCGGGAGCCTGGTTTCATGACGCGGGCAATTGGTTTTTCATTTTGGCTGAATTGGAAATGCCACGCGTTTGCTTGCCGTGAAGGCATCGAATGCGTCAGCCGCGCCTAGGCAAAAAGCGTAAAAAGATGGGAAGGGAAATTCTGTTCTTTGGATGCCGGGGGATTTGCATGCGCGGCGAGCGGATGCGTTGGCGGATGGTTTGCCGGCGGCGCTGCGGCGGGCGTTTGGAACGCCCGGAGTCCGGTATTGCATTTCGCATGGGATTGTCAGGCGAAAGTGCTATAAGGTTTAATTATGCGTTTTTGCAAAACGCCGGCCGCCTTGATGGATAAGGGCCTTCGGAGCAAAAGGTGGGTATTTTTCCGCCGGGCCGGGTTGTATCATGCATGCAAGAAGATTGGGAACATCAACGATGGCTGCAAACTTTCGCAAGACAGGCTTGGCGCTGCTGCTGGCGGGCATGGGAAGCATTTACGCGGCGCATGCGGGATTGGGGCCGATACGCGTGCTTTCGGCGGACGGAGAATCGTTCGCCGCTGAAATACCGGTCGTCAACGAGGATATCGAAGACCTTGCCCAGGTGAATCTGGCTGATCGCAACAGTTATCCGCTGCTTTCCCCTTACAGCGGTTCCGCGCCGGTTTTGCATTTCAATCTGGTGCGCAGCAGCGATGGCCGCATCAGCAAGGTGCAGGTCAAAGGCCCGGCGAGCTTCGGCGAACCCTTGTTGCGCTTCGCGGTGGAGGTGCGCTGGCCTGCGGGCAGCCTGGTTCGCGAGTTCGAGGTGGATTACAAGCGCGATGGGCCGCGGCGCAAGGCGCCGGCTCCCGCCGACGGGGACGACGACAAGCGCCATGCCGCGACGCCGGACCAGGGTTCCAGGCTGGACGGCGCGGGTTTGGGCGATATCCGCGTCAGCTCCCGTCTGGGAGAGTCGCTGATCGCCGAGCTGCCTTTGCTGGGCGGCGCTTTCGACAAGTCGGAGCAACTGCGGGTGGCGATTCTGCCGGATGCCGCGCAAGGCGTGGCGATGAAGGAGCAGCTGTCGCAAGTCGCGTCCATTTCGCATCAACTGGATCGTTCGGCCAGCGGGCACCGCGTGTTGCGGCTGTCGTCGTCGATGCCGATCACCCAGCCGAGGTTGTCGTTCCGGATCGAGGTGGTTGCCGGGAATGTCAGGGCGCAAAAGACTTATAGCCTGACGCTGGACGGCACAGCGGCCAAGAGCGGCGCGGATGCGGCCAGATCCGTCGCCAAGCCGGGGGCGAGGCCTGCCGGCTCTGAGGCGGCGTCTAGCGGCAAGACCTACCAGGTGAAAAGAGGCGATACCCTGTCGGGAATCGCCATGAAGATGAGCGGCCAGGCGCGCGGCGAGGATGTGGCCGGGCGGCTGTTGCGGGACAACCCCGAGGCCTTCGTCGACGGCGACGCCAATCGCCTGCTGGCGGGCGCGGAGCTGCATTATCCGAGCGGCTGGACGATGCCGGAAGCGGCGAAGGGCGCGGGCAAGCAGGAGGAGGCGAAGGACGCCGCCAAGTCGGGCAGCATGGCCAAACTGCTGGCGGAAGGGCATCAGGCCGATCTGGCGAAGTCCCACCCGGCCAAGGCGGCGGCCCAGCCTGAAACCAAGCCGGCGGCGAAGCCCGTTCCGGAGTCGAAGCCTGCCGCCCAGACGGCATCATCGCCGCAGGCGCTGGCGGCCGAGCGCCGCATGCGCGACATGCTGATGAAGCAGGAGCAGGCGCTGAAGCAGACCGAGCAAAGAGCCAGGGCGCTGGAGGAGAAGATTCGCTCGCTCCAGCAAGCCAAGAGCAAACCCTCTGCCGCATCCGCGCCGTCCGCGGGCGTGGCGGCAGCCGGCAAGCAGGAGGGCGTCAAGCCGGCGCCAGCCGCGCCCAAGCCCGCAGCCGAAAAGCCCGAGGCGCAGGCCGCTCGGAAGGAAGAGCCGCCGGAGACGCCGGCAGTCAAGCCGGAGGTTCCAGCTTTGCATGGGCCGCCGGAACTGCTTCAGTCTCCCGAGAGCAGGCACGAGCCGGTCATGCCGCGTGAGGCGGCGCCTCCGTCTGCGCCAGCGCGCGGCGCGACGGCCGCCGGCCCGATGGCGGCGTTGAGCGACCGGGATGTGCAAATCAAGCTGGGCGGCGCGGCCGCCGCGCTGGGATTGGTGGCGCTGCTGCTGATCCGCCGTCGCCGCGCCGCCGCCGCTGGCCAGGACGCTGGCGGCGGCGCAGGCAATGACGCCGAATCCGCCAAGATGCAGTTGAAGCCGCTGACCTCGCTGATGAGTTCGTTGAAGAGCGATGAGGGCATAGACCTGGGCGCCGTCGACGTGATGGCCGAGGCTGAGGTCTATCTGGCTTATGGGCGGGACGACCAGGCTTTGCTGATTCTGCGCGAGGGCCTGGCGAAAGAGCCCTTGAGGCAGGATCTGCGCTACAAATTGCTGGAAGTGCTGGCGGCCCAGCCTGACAAGGAGGCGTTCATCGAGGAGGCTGTCGCCACCCAGGGCATGTTCAGCCAGGACAGCACCCTGTGGCAGCGGGTCAGCGAGCTGGGCCGCGCCCAATTGCCCGATCATCCCATGTTCGCCAGGGCGTCCGGCGCGGAGCCGCAAATCGCCGCGCCCAAGGCCGCGGCGCCCGAGCCGCGCCCCGCGATAGCGGTTCCTCCGCCCGAGGTTCCGGCGGCCGCGCCTGTCGCCGCGAAAGCGCCTCCCGCTCCGCCGCCGGCAATGGAGGCGCCGATCGAGGGGACCGAGGATGTCGAGAAAATGGAGCTGGCCAAGCTCTATATGGAAATGGGCGACAAGGAAACCGCCGAGCTGTTGATGCGTGAGGCCCAGCACGGCCGCTAAGCGCGTGGGCGGGAGTGGCCAATGGCACCGGTTTCGGCCGGTGCCATTTGTTTTTGTATTGAGGCGACGCGTGTGGCGCAAACCGGGCCGGATAGGATAAAGTGGGTGCTTTATCGCTCTGGGCGAGGCTTTGCCCGGCCGGTGCGTGGCAATGAATGGATGAGTGGGTATGAGAATCGCGCTCGGCATCGAGTATGACGGTCGGGCGTTCGCCGGCTGGCAGACCCAGCCGCACGGCAACACGGTACAGGACAGGCTGAATCAGGCATTGGGGCAGATCGCCGGCAACCGCGAAGTGGCCACCCACGCTGCCGGCCGCACCGATGCCGGCGTGCATGCCGCGATGCAGGTGGTCCATTTCGATACCGATGCGACGCGTCCGCTCAATGCCTGGGTAAGAGGCGTCAACGCTTTGCTGCCGCCCGAGGTGGCAGTGGTGTGGGCGCGCGAAGTCGGCGACGAATTCCATGCCAGGTTCTCCGCGTTTTCCCGCAGCTACAGCTATTTCCTGCTGACCCATCCGGTCCGCTCCTGCCTGCTGGCGGGCAAGGTGGGCTGGTATCACCAGGCGCTGGATGTGGCGGCGATGCGCGAGGCGGCGGCCAGGCTGCTGGGGCGGCATGATTTTTCCAGTTTCCGCGCGTCGGAGTGCCAGGCGAAGTCGCCGGTCAAGGATCTGCAGCAACTGGATATCGTCGAGTCCGACGGACTGCTGCGTTTCGATTTGAACGCCGACGCCTTTCTGCACCACATGGTGCGCAACATCGTCGGCGCGCTGCTGTACGTAGGCAAAGGGGCGTTGAGCCCTGACGACATGCAGGCCTTGCTGGCGGCGCGCGACCGCACCAGCGCGCCGCCCACCTTCATGCCGGATGGCTTGTATCTGACCGGCGTGGGTTATCCGGATGAGTTCGCGCTGCCGTCCCGCTGCGAGGCGGCGCGGCTCAGGCTGCGCTGAAGTACAACCCTTATCGAGCGGGGCACAGGACATCGTGGTCAGAATCAAGATTTGCGGCATCACCCGGCCGGAGGACGGCGCCGAGGCGGCCCGCCTGGGGGCGGACGCCGTCGGACTGGTGTTTTACGACAAGAGCCCGCGCAATGTGTCGATTGAACAGGCGCGCGCGGTGATCGCCGCGCTGCCGCCCTTCATCAGCGTGGTGGCCTTGTTCGTCAATCCCGAGCGCGAGTGGGTGGAGCGGGTGTTGGCCGGCTGCGCGATCAACGTGCTGCAGTTCCACGGCGAGGAGAGCGCTGAGTTCTGCCGCGCTTTCCATCGGCCTTACCTGAAGGCGGTGAGGGTGAAGCCGGGCGTGGACCTGCTGGAGTGGGCGGGCCGTTATCCCGATGCGCGGGGCCTGCTGACCGACGCTTTCGTCGAAGGCGCGCACGGCGGCACCGGCGCCACTTTCGACTGGACCCTGTTGCCGGACGATCTGCCCTTGCCGCTGATCCTGTCCGGGGGGCTGGACGAACAGAACATTATCGAAGCCGTGCGCCGGGTGAAGCCGGCCGCGGTGGACGTCTCCAGCGGAGTGGAGGCGTCCAAGGGAATCAAATCCGCCGCCAGAATGGCGGCCTTCATATCAGGAGCAAGACATGGATCGGTATGATTTTCCGGATGCGCAGGGCCATTTCGGCCCTTACGGCGGCGTCTACGTCGCCGAAACCTTGATGGTGGCGCTGGATCAGCTGAAAGAAGAATACGCCCGCGTGAAGGCCGATCCGACGTTCTGGCAGGAGTTCCATCATGAACTCAAGCATTATGTCGGCCGCCCCAGCCCGGTCTACCATGCCAAGCGCTGGTCCGAGCAGTTGGGCGGCGCGCAGATCTGGTTCAAGCGCGAAGACCTGAACCACACCGGCGCCCACAAGATCAACAACGCCATCGGCCAGGCGCTGCTGGCCCGCCGCATGGGCAAGAAGCGCGTGATCGCCGAAACCGGCGCCGGCCAGCACGGCGTGGCCACCGCCACCGTCGCCGCCCGCTACGGCATGGAGTGCGTGGTGTACATGGGCGCGGAGGACGTCAAGCGCCAGTCGCCCAATGTGTTCCGGATGAAGCTGCTGGGCGCCACCGTGGTGCCGGTGGAGTCCGGCTCCAAGACGCTGAAGGATGCGCTGAACGAAGCTATGCGCGACTGGGTGACGAATGTCGATTCCACTTTCTACATTCTCGGCACCGCGGCCGGCCCGCATCCGTATCCGATGCTGGTTCGCGATTTCGTATCGGTGATCGGCGCGGAATCCAAGATCCAGATGCCGGAGGTGATAGGCCGCCAGCCCGATGTGGTGGTGGCTTGCGTGGGCGGCGGATCCAACGCGATCGGCATGTTCCATCCCTATATCGACGTGCCGGGCGTGCGCATGGTGGGCGTGGAGGCGGGCGGCCACGGCGTTTCCAGCGGCAAGCACGCGGCGCCGATCTCCTCCGGCGCGCCGGTGGGCGTGCTGCACGGCTCCAAGAGCTATCTGATGCAGGACGCGGACGGCCAGGTCATCGAGACCCATTCGGTATCGGCCGGGTTGGATTATCCCGGCGTGGGGCCGGAGCATTGCCACCTGAAAGACATCGGCCGCGCCGAATACGTGTCGATCGACGACGACGAGGCGCTGCGCGCCTTCCACGACTGCTGTCATCTGGAAGGCATCATCCCGGCGCTGGAATCCAGCCACGCGCTGGCCTGGGCCGCCAAGGTCGCGCCGACCATGGGCAAGGACCAGGTGATTCTGGTCAATCTGTCCGGCCGCGGCGACAAGGACATCAATACCGTTGCCGGCCTGGCCGGCATCACGCTGTGAAGGGGGCGAGAATGTCACGCATTGCCAACTGTTTTGCCGAGCTCGCGGGCAAGAAAGCCCTGATTCCGTTCATCACCGCGGGCGATCCCCATCCCGGCCTGACCGTGTCGCTGATGCACGGACTGGTGGAAGGCGGCGCCGACATCATCGAGCTGGGCGTGCCGTTTTCCGACCCGATGGCCGACGGCCCGGTGATCCAGCGCGCGTCCGAGCGCGCGCTCAAGCACAAGGTGGGTTTGCGCCATGTGCTGGAGATGGTGGCCGAATTCCGTCGCGACAACGCAACGACGCCAGTGGTGCTGATGGGCTATCTGAATCCGCTGTGCGCGATGGGCTATACCGAATTTGCCGCCCGGGCCAAGGCGGCCGGCGTGGATGGCGCGCTGACGGTGGATTGTCCGCCGGAAGAGGCCGCCGAGCTTCAATCCGCGCTGGATGCCCAGGGTCTGGACACGGTGTTCCTGGTGGCGCCGACCACGCCGCCGTCGCGGGTGGCGGAAATCGCCAAACTGGCGCGCGGATACGTCTATTATGTGTCGCTTAAAGGCGTGACCGGCGCCGGACATCTGGACATTGAGGATGTAGCGCGTAAAATTGCTGCCCTCAGACAACAATTGCCGCTGCCGATAGGCGTGGGCTTCGGGATTCGCGACGCCGCGACTGCCAAGGCCATCGCGGCCGCCGCCGACGCGGTGGTGGTGGGCAGCAGGCTGGTGCAGGAAATTGAGGCGGCGACACCCGAAACTGCCAGAGAGCAGCTAACTCGTCTGGTAGCCGAATTGAAGGCTGCCATCCGCTAGAACACAGACGGGGGCGCATCGCCCCCGTCGCAATGTGGCCGGAGATATCCGGACACCCAGATTCAAGGAGTCAGCATGAGCTGGTTGAACAAGCTCCTCCCGCCGAAGATCAAGCGCGAAAACCGCGCCGACAAGCCTTCGGCGGTACCGGAGGGGCTTTGGAGCAAATGCCCGGAATGTGAAGCGGTACTGTATTACACCGATCTGGAAAACAACCTCCAGGTCTGCCCGAAGTGCAGCCACCACCACCCGTTGTCGGCGCGCCAGCGCCTGAACTTGCTGTTGGACGAAGAGGGACGGCGCGAAATCGGCGAAGAAGTGCGGCCGGTGGACATCCTGAAGTTCAAGGACAGCAAGAAGTACCCGGACCGCCTCACCGCCGCCAAGAGCGACACCGGCGAGGATGACGCGCTGGTGGTGATGCAGGGCAGCATCCATTCGCTGCCGGCGGTCGTGGCCGCGTTCGAATTCAAGTTCATCGGCGGTTCGATGGGCTCGGTGGTCGGCGAACGCTTCGTGCGCGGCGTGCAGGCCGCGGTGGAAGCCAAGGCGCCGTTCATCTGCGTGTCGGCCTCCGGCGGCGCGCGGATGCAGGAGGGCCTGAATTCGCTGATGCAGATGGCCAAGACCAGCGCCGCGCTGCAACTGCTGACCGAGCACAAGCTGCCCTTCATTTCGGTGCTGACCGATCCGACCATGGGCGGCGTGTCCGCATCCTTCGCCTTCCTGGGCGATGTGGTGATGGCCGAACCCAAGGCCCGCATCGGCTTCGCCGGCGCCCGAGTGATCGAGCAGACCGTGCGCGAAACGCTGCCGGAAGGCTTCCAGCGCGCAGAATTCCTGCTGGACAAGGGCGCGGTGGACATGGTGGTGGATCGCCGCGAGCTGAAGCGCAAGATCGCCGGGATGATCACGCTGCTGATGAAGGAGCCTGCCGCTGTTTGAGCGGCTCGCGCCTAATCTATCCAATGCCGCCTTCGGGCGGCATTTTCATTTTGGGCGGCAGCCTTGCAGCGCGTTGTTGAACTTGGGCAGGAATTGCGGGCCTTCGCGGTCGAGGAAGGCTTTGCCGAAGTAGAGGCCCATCGGCAGCGCTTCGGCCAACTCGCTGCGCAGCTCTGTCTGCAGCCCCAGGCGGGCGATCAGCGCGTCCACCGCGTAGCTGTTGCCCAGCACGGCGTCCACCCTGCGGGATTGCAGCATGCGCAGCAGTTGTTCGCTATTGCCCGGGGTGGCGCTCAGGCGATAGCCGTGATCGCGCAGCCAGATATCCATATTGGAGCCGCTGAAGGCGGCGATGCGCGCCTGGCGTTTGAATTCGGGGCTGGAAGGCGACAGCGGGTTGGCTTTCAGCAGATACCAGCGCCGCTCATAGGGGATCAGGGGGCCGGAGAGTGTCGCGTAACGGTCCCGCTCTTCGGATTGCGTGGCGGCGAAGAAACCATCGGATTGCAGATGCTGGACCTGCCATTGCGCGCGGGGCCAGGGCAGGAAGTCCAGGGTGTAGGGGCGCTGCATCTTTTTCAGCGCGCAATCGACGACCTGCACCGCCAGGCCGTCCGCCTGGCCGTTGTCGCGAGTGAAAGAGAGGGGAGGCTGCAGATGGGTGGCGAGGCGGATGGGCTCTGCCGGAAAAACGCAGGGCGCGGCCAGCAGCAGGCTGGCCAGCAGAAGCTTGTGCGTGAGCGCATGCGGCATGGCGCGTTCCGGTTCGCGGGAGGTCCCGCTTCTTCTTAGCGTAAGAAGACGGCGGCGGAGATTACAAGTAATTTCTCTCGCCGCCATGATTCGTCGCAAGCGGCGCTAGTCGGCCTGGGCCAGCGCTTCCAGTTGTTCCTGCACGTCCATCCATTCCTCTTCGACGACTTCCAGCCGCCCCGCGACTTCGCCCTGGCGCCGCACGCTGTCGGCCAGTTTCTGCTTGTTGGCGTCGTCATAGGCGTCACTGGACGACAGGAAGGTTTCCAGCTGGCTCTTTTCCCGCGACAGCTTGTCCATTTCTTGCTCCAGCTTGGACAGGCGGCTCTGCAAGGGTTTGCGCTGCTTGGCCAGCTGTTGGCGCGCCTCGGCCTCTTGCCGTTTCTGCTCCTTGCGGTTGACTGTTTGCGCGTCGCCGTCCGATGGCTTGCCGTTTTCCGCCAGTTGGGCGAGGCGCCACTGGCGGTAGTCTTCCAGATCGCCGTCGAACGGCTGCACCTTGCCGCCGCTCACCAGCCAGAACACGTCGGTGGTGGACTCCAGCAGGCTGCGGTCGTGGGATACCACGATCAGCGCGCCGGTGAAGTCCTGCAGCGCCAGCGTCAGCGCGTGGCGCATCTCCAGATCCAGATGGTTGGTCGGTTCGTCCAGCAGCAGCAGGTTGGGCTTTTGCCAGACTATCATCGCCAGCGCCAGGCGCGCTTTCTCGCCGCCGGACATCGGGCCGACGGGGTCGGTGGCCGCGTCGCCGCGGAAGTTGAAGCCGCCGAGGAAGCTGCGCAGCTCCAGCTCGCGGGTGGTCGGCGCCAGGCGCTGCATGTGCTGCAGCGGAGATTCGTCCGGCCGCAGCGTTTCCAGCGTGTGCTGGGCGAAGTAGCCTATCTTCAGCATCTGCGCGTTGATGCGCTCGCCGGTCTGCGGCGCCAGGTCGCTGGACAGCAGCTTCACCAGCGTCGATTTGCCGGCGCCGTTGACGCCCAAGAGGCCGATGCGCGCGCCGGCCTCCACCGACAGGCTGATGCCGGACAGTATGGTCTTGTCGCCGTAGCCGGCGCTGGCCTTGTCTAGCTTCAAGAGCGGGTTGGGCAGGTGCTCGGGGCTGTCGAAATGGAAATCGAACGGCGAAGCGGAGTGGGCCGGCGCGATCCGCTCCAGTTTTTCCAGCGCCTTGACGCGGCTTTGCGCCTGGCGCGCCTTGCTGGCCTTGGCCTTGAAGCGGGTGATGAACGATTCCAGGTGGGCGATCTGGCGCTGCTGCTTTTCGTACTCGCCCTGCTGGCGCGCCAGTTTCTCGGCGCGCATCACTTCGAACTGGCTGTAGTTGCCGGTGTACAGCGTCAGCGTCTGGTTGGCCACTTCCACCGTGTGGCTGCAGATGGCGTCAAGGAAATCGCGGTCGTGCGAGATCACCAGCAGCGTTCCCGGGTAGGCCTTCAGCCAGTCTTCCAGCCACAGCACCGTTTCCAGGTCCAGGTGGTTGGTCGGCTCGTCCAGCAGCAGCAGGTCGGAGCGGCACATCAGCGCCTGGGCCAGGTTCAGCCGCATGCGCCAGCCGCCGGAGAAGCTGGCCACCGGGCGCTGCTGGCCTGCTTCGTCGAAGCCCAGGCCGGTCAGCAGCTTGCCGGCGCGGGACGGGGCGGAGTAGGCGTCGATATGGGCCAGCTCGCCGTGCAGATGGCCGATGGCGTTGCCGTCGTGCTTGTCTTCCGCGATGGCCAGCTGGGCTTCCAGCGCGCGCAGCTCCTTGTCGCCGTCCAGCACGTAGTCGAGCGCGCTGCGCTCCAGCGCCGGCGTTTCCTGCGCCACGTGGGCGATGGTCCAGTTGGGCGGCAACAGCATGTCGCCGCCATCGGCGTGCAATTCGCCCAGCAGCATCGCGAACAGGCTGGACTTGCCCACGCCGTTGGCGCCGGTCAGGCCGGCCTTGTAGCCGGGGTTCAGCGTCAGGTTGGCGCCGATCAGCAGCTCTTTCAGGCCGCGGCGCAAGCTGAGGTTCTTCAGTTGGATCATATTCTTCTGGCCGCCCGCTTGTGCGGGCGGCGTATGAGTTCGGTTTAAACCGCCGGCAGGCTGGACAGGTCCCAGCGCGGCTTGATGGTGAAGCCGCCGGCCGGCTCGGCGAATTTGAGGCGCATGGCGCCGGCGAAGGCGATCATCGCGCCGTTGTCGGTGCACAGCGCCAAGGGCGGGTAGAACACCTCGAAACGCTTGCGCGCGGCCGCTTCGTCCAGCGCGGCGCGCAGCTGCTTGTTGGCGCCGACGCCGCCGGCCACCACCAGCCGCTTCATGCCGGCTTGCTTCATCGCGGCCAGCGATTTCCTAACCAGCACTTCGACGATGGCTTCCTGGAAGGCGCGGCAGATGTCCATCCGCGTCTGTTCGTCCAGTTCGCCCTGCGCGGACTCTTGCTGTCGCACCAGCGTCAGCACCGCGGTCTTCAGGCCGGAGAAGCTCATGTCAAGGTTGCCGGAGTGCAGCATCGGCCGCGGCAGGGTGAAGCGGTCCGGACTGCCGGATTCCGCCAGTCTGGACAGCAGCGGGCCGCCGGGATAGGGCAGGCCGAGCAGTTTGGCGGTCTTGTCGAAGGCTTCGCCGGCGGCATCATCCACCGTTTCGCCGAGGATTTCGTAGTCGCCGACGCCGCGCACCGCCATCAACTGGGTGTGGCCGCCGGAAACCAGCAGCGCCAGGAAGGGGAACTCGGGCTTCGGATCTGCCAGCAGCGGAGACAGCAGGTGGCCTTCCAGATGGTGGACTGGGATCACCGGGATGTTCAGGCCGAAGGCCAGCGCGTTGGCCATGCTGGCGCCCACCATCAGCGCGCCGCCCAGGCCGGGGCCCTGGGTGTAGGCGACGGCGTCCAGATCGGCCAGCGTCTTGCCGGCGTCGGCCAGGCAGGCTTCGGTCAGCGGGATGGCGCGGCGGATGTGGTCGCGGCTGGCCAGCTCGGGCACCACGCCGCCGTACTCGGCGTGCATCGCCATCTGAGTGTGCAGCTGATGGGCCAACAGGCCTTGTCGGGTGTCGTACAGCGCGACTCCGGTTTCGTCGCAGGAGGATTCAATGCCAAGTACCAGCATGGGTGCAGCTCGGAATATAACGGGACAATCTTTCTATTCTACCGGTGAATCTTTGTCCGCCCAAATCGGCAGTGTTAGTCTGATGAACATTTTTGATCAAATAGGGGAGCGGGACGATGCAGGCGAGGCTGAAATGGGTGGACGGCGTGTGTTTCATGGGCGAGACCGGCAGCGGCCACGCGGTGGTGATGGATGGCGCGCCGGAGGGCGGCGGCCGCAACCTGGGGCCGCGGCCGATGGAGCTGGTGCTGCTGGGTACCGCCGGCTGCACCAGCTACGACGTGATCACCATCTTGAAAAAATCCCGCCAGGACGTGCGCGACTGCTGGGTGGAGATTGAGGCCGATCGCGCCGATGTCGATCCCAAGGTGTTCACCCGCATCCATTTCCACTTCGTGGTGCTTGGGCGCGACTTGAAGCCGGACGCGGTGGAGCGGGCGATCAAGCTGTCGGCGGAGAAATATTGCTCCGCGTCCATCATGCTGGCCAAAACCGCCGACATCACCCACGATTTCGAGCTGCGCGAGGATTGATTCAGCCAGGCTGCCTGCTTGTCGAACGGTCCAGCAGATCGCGCCGGCTGGCGGTGTCGTTGCGGCGTATCTTGGCCTGCAGCTGCATCAGGCCGTACAGCAGCGCCTCGGCGGTGGGCGGGCAGCCGGGCACGTAGATGTCCACCGGCACGATGCGGTCGCAGCCGCGCACCACGGAATAGCTGTAATGGTAATAGCCGCCGCCGTTGGCGCAGGAACCCATAGACAGCACGTAGCGCGGCTCCGACATCTGGTCGTAGACCTTGCGCATCGCCGGCGCCATCTTGTTGGTCAGCGTGCCGGCCACGATCATCAGGTCGGCCTGGCGCGGCGTGGCGCGCGGTATCCAGCCGAAGCGGTCCATGTCGTAGCGCGCCGCTGCCGCGTGCATCATCTCCACCGCGCAGCAGGCCAGGCCAAACGACAGATACCACAAGCTGCCGCTCTGGGCGCGGCCGAACAGGCCGTCTATGGTGGTGAGCAGAAAACCGTCTTTTTCCAGCGAGGGATGGTCCATCCGGGATCTCCGTTGCGCAAGGCCTCCATGCTGCGCCTCTCCCTCAGAAGGCGTCTTGTACCGAGGCGACATCCGTCGCTTCGTCGGCCCGCATTTCCCGCAGATCGGCGTCCACGCTGTCCATCACCAGCTGTTTTTCGCGCGCGTCGTAGCGCAACAGGTCCAGTTCGCGGTTGCTTTGGCCATGGAGGCCCTGCGCGAATTCGCGCGGGGAGAAGCCTGACAGCAGTTTGAAGTCGCGGCTCAAATGGGCCTGATCGAAATAGCCGCAGTCCAGCGCCAGATCGGCCAGAGAGCCGGCCTGGCCCAGGATCATCCCGCCCATCGCCCGCATGAAGCGCGCCATGCGGCGCATGTCGCGCAATGGCTGGCCGTAGCGGGCGAGGAAGCGGCGCTCGAATTGGCGCGTGCTCAGACTGGATTGCTCCGCCAGCGTTCGAGAGTCGAGAAACAAGGAGGCGGCGGGCAGCCGCCAGTGGTCGAATCCTCCCGGCGACTCCCGCCGCGCCAGCCTGCGCATGATCCAGGCGGACAGCGCCTCCACCCATTGCCCGGCCCCGTCGCCGGGACGCAGGCTGTCGAACAGCGCCTCTTCCTCCGCGCGGTCGATGAGCGCGTCCAGCGGCCAGATATGGTCGGTCAATTCATGGCTGGCGATGCCGAACAGCGTTTGCAGCTGGCCGAGCCGCAGCGGCGCGCTGGCGAAAACGGCGCCGGCGGAAATGCGCAGGCTGATCGGACGCGACAGCGCGCCGACGGCGAAGCTGCGCGGGGACGCCATGCGTTCGCCGCCGCGCTCCGCGCAGCTGTCGCCGCTCAGCAAGACGCCGAGGTAGGGGAAGGGCATGGCGGGCATCCGGAGCACGCCGCCGTCGGCATGCTCGATGTGGAAGTAGCGGACGATGCCGCTCAGCGATAGCGGCGGGGGCAGGATCAGGCGGCTCATGGCCATCGATGATAGGCGAGTTATGTCGGCAATGCCATTGGTATTGGGGGTGGGCTTTTGCCGCGCCGCTGCTAAGCAAATCGCCAGTCCGTCTTTATGCCTTGTGAATATTGGGTGTAGCATGGTGCCACGCATACAAAGACAGAAAGAGGCAGAGACATGAAGCGAACCTTGTTGGTGATGGCGCTGGCGCTGGCCGGTTTGATGCCGGTCGCGCATGCCGATGTCAGCGACGGCCATGCCTTGCCGCCTGGCATCAGCTGGCAGCAGGGCGACGTGCCGGCGGCGTTCGCGCGCGCGCAGGCGGAGAACAAGCCGGTGTTCCTGTATTGGGGCGCGGTGTGGTGCCCGCCGTGCAACCAGGTGAAGTCCACCATCTTCAACCGTCCGGACTTCATCGCCGCCACCCGCCAGTTCGTGCCGGTGTACCTGGACGGCGACAGCGAGAACGCGCAGCAGCTGGGCGAGAAATTCAAGGTGCGCGGCTACCCGACCATGATCCTGTTCCGCCCGGACGGCGCGGAGATCACCCGTCTGCCGGGCGAGGTGGATCCGGAGCGCTACCTGCGCACGCTGCAACTGGGCCTGACGACGGTGAAACCGGTGAAGACGCTGCTGTCCGACGCTTTGGCCGGCAACAAGCTGGCGGCGGCTGACTGGCAGCTGCTGGCCGATTACGCCTGGGATGTGGACCGCGGCCAGTTGCTGCCGGAGAAAGATGTTCCCGCCACGCTGGAGAAGCTGGCTGAGCGGGTGCCGGCCGAACCGGCCGCGGTCGCGACCCGGCTGCAGTTGAAAGCATTGGCCGCGTTGGCCGGAGAAAAAGAGCCTCCGGCCTTCGACCGAAACCAGGCGCGCGGCCGCCTGCTGCAGGTTCTGGGCGATGACAGGCTGAGTCGCGCGAACGCCGACATCGTCATCTATTCCGCCGGCGACGCGCTGAAGCTGCTGGGCGACGACGCGACGCTGCGCGAGGCCTTCGACGCGCAGTTGAAGAAGCTGGAAGCGGACGGCACGCTGTACTGGGGCGATCGTCTGGGCGCGGCATCGACCTTGCTGGCGTTGTACAAGCAGCAGCACCCCAAGCAGCCGCTGCCGGCCGAGCGGGTGGCCGACGTGAGAGCCAGGGCGGCGGAAGCGGACAAAGCCAGCCCTAACCCCTATCAGCGCCAGGCAGTGATCACCGCCGCCGGCGAGTTGCTGGCGGACGCCGGCCTGTTGGACGAGTCGGACAAGCTGCTGAAGGGAGAGCTGAAAACCTCGCATGCGCCGTACTACCACATGCTGATTCTGGCTTCCAACGCCAAGGAGCGCGGCGACAAGGCGGCGGCGCTGGATTGGTACCAGAAGGCCTATCAGGCGTCGGAAGGGCAGGCCACCCGGCTGCAATGGGGCGCAAGCTATGTCAGCAACGCGGTGGAGCTGGAGCCGCAGGACGCGGGCCGGATCGAGGCCGCGGCGAGCGAGGTGTTCACCGATGCCGGCAAGTCGGGCAGCGCTTTCTATGAACGCAGCCGCCGCTCGCTGGAGAAGGTGGCCGGGAAGCTCAAAGCCTGGAATCAGGATGGCAAGCACGCGGAGGCCGTCGGCCGCCTGGCGGGCCAGCTGGACGGCGTGTGCGGGAAACTGCCGGCCGACGACGCGCAGAAGCCGGTGTGCGACGGGCTGGTGAAAAATCTGAAGTCCTAGCGGTTCCGCCTGCTCGAAACCCGCCCGCCTGTCCGGCGCGGCGGGTTTTTCTTTTCAGCCGGACAGCAGCGCGGCCAGTTTGGCGGCGCTGTCGTCATCCGCCAGCGGGGTGTAGAGAGTGAGCCGCCGCTCCGAACCATCCTGCAGCGCGAAGCTGCTGTATTCGAAGCTCATGCGGCCTTGCCGCGGATGATTCAGCAGCTTGATCCCGGACAGCGGCTCCAGCACTTCGCGCCGGGGCCACCAGGCGCGGAAGTCTTCGCTGTCCCGGTGCAATGATGCGAGCAGCTGTTCGAAAGCCGGATCGCCGGCATGGCGGCCGTAGTCGGAGCGGAACATCGCCAGCGCGGCGCGCGCCAGATCGTCCCATTCCGCCAGCAAAGCCCGGTGCGCCGGATTGGCGAACACCATGCGCAGCAGATTCCTGTTCTCGTGCGGCAGCAGGGCATAGTCTCCGAACAGCGCCGCCGCGGCGCGGTTCCACGCTAGGATGTCCCAGCGCCGGCCGGTGATGTAGGCCGGCTGATCGCGCAGATTGTCCAGCATGCGCAGCAGCGAGGCTTCGATATGGTTGCCCGGCGCGACGGCGTCCGGTGCTTGCCGGCCGGCCAGCGCGAACAGGTGGCGCCGCTCGGCTCCGTCCAGGCGCAAGGCCCCGGCCAGCGCCGACAGCACGCCGCTGGAGGCTTGCACGTCGCGCCCCTGTTCCAGCCAGGTGTACCAGGCGGTGCCGATGTCGGCCAGCATCGCCACCTCTTCGCGGCGCAGTCCCGGCGTTCGGCGGCGCATGCCTGGCGGCAGGCCGGCCGCGGCAGGGCTCAGGCTTTCGCGGCGCGAGCGCAGAAAGGCGCCCAGTTCTGCCAGGCGTATGGTTTCGGTGTGGTCGGCGCGGTTCATGGTAGTGACGATACCAGGATAATCCCGCAACTGTTTGTCATTTGTCGTATGGCCGATGATGAGTTCGAAACCCAAGGCGGACAGCCGTTCGCCCGGTTCATCGCCAAGGAGCTCGTCATGACGCAACATGTTCTGATTATAGGAGGCTCGGCCGGCATAGGGCTGGCCAGCGCCAAGCTGTTGTTGGATAGGGATTATCGGGTGACCATCGCCGGGCGCGACGCCGGCCGGCTGGAGGCGGCCAGGGCGCGGCTGGATGGCCTGGTCGCCGCGCTGGCCATGGACGCGTCGGACGTTTCGGCGCTGCCGGACGCTTTCCGCCGCTGCGGGCCGATCGACCATCTGGTGCTGGCGATGGGCAGCAACAAGGGCGGCGGCGCGTTCGCTGAGGCTGATCTGAACCAAGTGAAGTCAGGGTTCGAGGAGAAGGTCTACCCGCATTTCGCCTGCGCCCAGGCCGCGCTGCCGCATCTGGCGAAAAACGGCAGCATCACCTTTCTGTCCGCCGTGTCGGCGCAGGCCGCCTTGCGCGGCACCGCGGGCCTGGCCGCGGCCAACGCCGCCGTCGCCGCGCTGGCGCCGGTGCTGGCGTCCGAATTGCGGCCGCTGCGGGTGAACGCGGTGTCGCCCGGGGTAGTGGATACCGAGTGGTGGAATTTCCTGCCGGCCGAGAGCAGGGCGGACCTGTTCGCCGGTTTCGCCGCAGCCACGCCGGTCGGCCGCATCGGCAGGGCCGAGGACATCGCCGATGCGGTGGCGTTCCTGATCGGCAATGGCTTCATGACAGGGCAGACGCTGATCTGCGACGGCGGCATCCGGCTCGGCGCGTAAGAGCCTGTTTATGATCTGCTGCGCGTTGCGAGGTGCGGCACGGTGAGTATGGCTTCAGGATGCTCATGCGCCATTTGCGCATTCCGCTTCCTCGCTGTGGCTCGCGAGATCGTAAACAGGTACTGGAGCAAACAAACCGCGCGGGCTATAGGGTCCGCGCGGTTTATAATGCATGTTTAGCAATGATTGTTTCCGCCATGCCGCCATCCCTGTATCTGGTCAAAGAGGACGAGGTGACGTTCACCGCGATGCGCGCCCAAGGCGCCGGCGGCCAGAACGTCAACAAGGTCTCGTCCGCCGTTCACCTGCGTTTCGACATCGCCGCTTCCTCGCTGCCGGAATGGCTGCGCGAAAGGCTGTTGGGCCTGAACGACCAGCGGCTGAGCAAGGATGGCGTGCTGGTGATCAAGGCGCAGCAGTATCGCACCCAGGAGCAGAACCGCGCCGACGCGTTGCAGAGGCTGCAGGCCTTGATAGACGGCGCCGGCCACACGCCGAAGGCGCGCCGCGCCACTAAGCCGACGTATGGCTCGAAGCAGCGCCGGCTGGCCGGCAAGTCGCAGCGCGCGGCGATCAAATCCCTGCGCGGCCGGGTCGACGATTAGCGTAAGCCGAGCCTCGCGCGCTTGCGCGCCGCCGTAAGCCGGGTACAATGCCCGGCTCGATAATATATTGAATCGCAAGGAAATCCCGATGTCGAAGAAGCCGCAGGAAAAACTGGACGAGGAAACGCTGGCGTTGCTGGCCTGGTGCGCGGAAGTGGAGACTCATCTGGTCGCCGCCGGCGCGACGGAGGCCGAGGCTCAGGAACACATCGAAGAGCAGGCCGAATGGTATACCGACCAGTTCTTCGACGGTCTGACGCCGGAAGAGGCGGCCAAGGCCGCCCTGGCATGAGGCAGCGCGTCGCCGTCATCGACTTCGAAACCAACGGCGCGTCGCCGGGCCGCGACTGCCGCGCCACCGAGATCGGCGTGGCGATGGTGGAGGATGGCCGCGTGGTCGACCGCTTCCAGAGCCTGATGAACGCGGGCGTCTGGGTGCCGCCGATGATAGAGCGGCTGACCGGCATCAGCAACGCGATGCTGAAAACCGCGCCGCCGGCGGATCAGGTGATGCGCGACGCGGCCCGTTTTGTCGGCGATGCGCCGCTGGCGGCGCACAACGCCAGCTTCGACCGCAAGTTCTGGGACTACGAGCTGGGTTTGCTCGGACTGGCTCGCCGCCAGGATTTCGCCTGCACCTTGATGCTGTCGCGCCGCTTGCTGCCGCAGGCGCCGGACCACAAGCTGGGCACGCTGGCGCGCTGGGCCAGCCTGCCGGACACCGGCCGCGCCCACCGCGCGATGGCGGATGCTGAAATGGCGGCCCACTTGATGGCGCTGCTGAGCGATACGCTGCGGCAGCAGTTCCACCTGGCGGACATCGATCATGCCTTGCTGTGCAAGCTGCAGAAAGTGACCGCCGCCAAGGTCAAACCCTATTTACGGGAATTGCAGGCCGCGACGACGGCGTGAAAAAGCGGAAGCCTTGAGCTTCCGCTTGTCGTTTATGGCCAGCTTACTTTTCCTGCGGCGTGATGACCTGCACCACATAGGCGTAAGGGCCGTTGGGCGGGCGTTCCGCGATGTAGGCGCAATACCAGTTGGAGCCCCAGGGCAGGCCGCTGTCCCATGGCGTGTTCTGGGCGTCGTCCCAAGTCCATTTCTTGGTCTTGTCCTGCGGGTTGGACGGGAAGCTGGTTCCATCGTAAACATGGATCTGGCCCTGTTGCGCGCGGAACGGCGCGGTGCTGCTCCATCTGAGCCAGAGGTTGCCGTGTTGTTGGAACGCGGTCAGCGTCCAGGCGTAGCTTTTGGTTGCTGTCGCTTCCGCGATGGCGGCCTGGGTTTCGGTGGCAGTGGTCATATGCCCTCCGGGGATGTTTGGGGAGGTGGGGGCGGCCGGGATGAGTCTTCGGATCGCCGGATGGACGATGTGGATGCGAGCCAGGCGAGTGTCGTCGGCAGGGTATGGGGCCGCCCTGGTCCATATTAGCTAGTAAGGGCCGGCTTAAAAATGCGCACCAATACTGTTTCTGTTGAAATAATTTCGCGGAGCGCTGTAAAGCGTCGGAGGAATATGGATACATTGCATGGACAAGCCAAGACGGGATTCGCCCGGGAGGCGCAGGCCTACGAGCGAGGCCGGCCCGAATACGCGCCGGAACTGGCCGACTGGCTGAGGCGCGAATTGGGTTTGAGGCCGGATTCGGCCGCGCTGGATCTGGGCGCGGGCACCGGCAAGTTCACCCGCCTGCTGGCGATGGTGGCTGGCGAGGCGGCGGCGGTGGAGCCGGTGGATGAGATGCGGGCGCAGTTGCAGGCGCGCCTGCCGGGGCTGCTGGCGTTGAAGGGCGCCGCGGAGGAGATTCCGCTGCCTGACGCGTCGATGGACGTTGTGGTGTGCGCGCAGGCGTTCCATTGGTTCGCCAATGAGGATGCGCTGCGGGAAATCCACCGGGTGCTGAAGCCGGGCGGCAGCCTGGGGCTGATCTGGAATGTGCGCGACGAGTCCTGCGATTGGGTGGCGCGAATCAGCGATCTGCTGGCGCCGTACGAGGGCGACACGCCGCGCTTCCACTCCGGCGCGTGGCGCCTGCCGTTTGAAACGACCAGCTATTTCGCCGCGCCGGCCTTGACCATGCTGCCGCACAGTCATGTCGGCCCGCCGGAGCGCGTGATCATCGACCGTTTCTTGTCGGTCAGCTTCATCGCGGCGTTGCCGGACGACGAAAAACGGCGCTTCGCCGAAGCGTTGCGCCGTCTGATCGCCACCCATCCCGACTTGAGCGGCAGGGGCGGGGTGGCCTTCCCTTACCGCACCGAGGCGTATCGCTGCGCCCGGCTGTAAGGCTATTTAGCCGATCTGCAGCGGCGGAAAGGACTTGACCAGATCGTCGATGGCCTTGACCTGGGCCAGGAAGGGCTCCAGTTGCGCCAGCGGCAGCGCGCTGGGGCCGTCGCACTTGGCTTCGGCCGGATTCGGATGGGCCTCCAGGAACAGGCCGGCGATGCCGACCGCCATGCCGGCGCGGGCCAGTTCCGCCACCTGGGCGCGGCGGCCGCCGGACGCGGCGGCGCCGGACTCGCGCTGTTGCAGCGAGTGGGTGACGTCGAAGATCACCGGGCGGTTGCCGCTGACTTTCTTCATCACGCCGAAGCCCAGCATGTCCACCACCAGGTTGTCGTAGCCGAGGCAGGTGCCGCGGTCGCACAGGATCAGTTGCTCGTTGCCGGCTTCGGCGAACTTCTCCACCACGTTCTGGATCTGCGCCGGGCTCATGAACTGCGGCTTCTTGATGTTGACGGCGCGGCCGGTCTTGGCCAGCGCTTCCACCAGGTCGGTCTGGCGGGCGAGGAAGGCCGGCAGCTGCACCACATCGGCCACTTCGGCCACCGGGGCAGCCTGCCACGGCTCATGCACGTCGGTGATCACCGGCACGCCGAAGGTGTCTTTCACCGCTTGCAGGATCTTCATGCCTTCCTCCAGGCCCGGGCCGCGGTAGGAGTGGATGGACGAGCGGTTGGCCTTGTCGAAGCTGCCCTTGAACACGTAGGGAATGCCCAGCTTCTGCGTGACGCGGACGTATTCCTCGGCGGCGCGCAGCGCCAGGTCGCGGGATTCCAGCACATTGACGCCGCCGAACAGCGTGAACGGCGCTTCGTTGCCTACGGTGACGGATGGGGAAAGAGTGACGTTGATCAAGGGATTCTTCCTGTGTTCGTGCGCGGCCGCAGGCAAGGCGCGGCCGATTGGGCAAAGCGACATGATATACCCGCGGCGCGGCGCGGGCCATCCTGGCGCTCAGGCGCCGCCTTGCGCCACCGCTTCGGGGACCGCGTCGCGCGAGCGGACGCAGGCGTCCGCCGAGTCGGCCGCGCCGGTTTTTTTCAGGCCTGCGCACCATTTCTTTTTCAACTGCAGATTGATCGCGCAGGTATTGGCGGAGGGCTTGGCCGGATCGACCTGATGCGCTTTCGCGGTTGAAAAAATGCAGGACTGCATCTTGGGGCTTTCGATCTCGTCGGTTTCATAGCGCTGCTGGCAGATGGCGATGGCCCAGTGCAGCGGCTCGCCCGGCGCGTTGGCGGGACAGGCGGCGAGGGCTGGCAGGCTGGCCGATGCCAGGGCGAGGAAGGAGAGAAGGCGGCGCATGGTGTGTTTCCCGGCGGGGGGCGGATGATCGAGGGCGGGATCGTAGCATGGGCGGTTTATCGCGGCGGGAGACGCCGCAATGCCGGGCGGGTATAGTGGGCGTTTCGCCGTTTTACCAAGGATAACGCCATGGCAGACCTGTCCGCTTTCCCGATCACCGGCAAATGGCCGGCCAAGCATCCCGATCGCCTGCAGCTGTATTCGCTGCCGACGCCCAACGGCGTCAAGGTTTCCATCATGCTGGAGGAAACCGGCCTGCCGTACGAGGCGCATCTGGTCAGCTTCGAGCGCAACGATCAGCTGTCGCCGGAATTCCTGTCGTTGAACCCGAACAACAAGATCCCGGCGATCCTGGACCCGGATGGCCCGGAAGGCAAGCCGCTGGCCCTGTTCGAATCGGGCGCCATTTTGATCTATCTCGCCGACAAGACTGGGTCGCTGCTGCCCAAGCATCCGGCCGCGCGCTACGAAGCCATCCAGTGGCTGATGTTCCAGATGGGCGGCGTGGGGCCGATGTTCGGCCAGCTCGGCTTCTTCCATAAGTTCGCCGGCAAGGACTACGAGGACAAGCGCCCGCGCGACCGCTACGTCGCCGAGTCCCGCCGCCTGTTGCAAGTACTGGAGGGCAGGATGGCCGGCCGCGCCTGGATCATGGGCGACGAATACACCATCGCCGACATCGCCATCTGGCCGTGGGTGCGCAATCTGGTGGGTTTCTACGGCGCAGGCGAGCTGGTGGGCTTCGACGATTTTCCCAACGTCCAGCGCGTGGCGCAGGCATTCGCCGAGCGGCCGGCGGTGGCGCGCGGCCTGGCTATTCCGGCGCGGGATTGAGGCGGAAGGGAAAGGAGCGGCGATGAAATTCCGATACCTCGCGGCGCTGGCCGCATTCTGCTGCGCCGCCGTGCAGGCTGCTGAGCCATCCAAAGCCCAGATCGTCCGTTGGCTGGGCGATGTCGGCAAGGTGGCGTTGGGAGAGGTCCATCCGCTGGCGCTGAAGGGCGGCGAGAAGGCCTATCTTGCGTCGGCGGAGTTTCCCGATCAGGGGCGCAACTTCATGCAAGGCTATGTGTTGGCCCGTCCGGCGCTGGGCAAGGCCATCGTGCTCGATGGTTTTAGCGGGCTATCCGCCGATGTGACGATGCTGTCCCATGATGGCAGCAAAGGCTATATGGTGATTCTGGGCAGTTCGAGCTCCGGCCAGGGCAATTTCGACGCCACGTATAGCGTGGTGCTGTTCGATGGCTGGAAGCCGCGGACGCTGTTCAAGGCGGAGGAGGGGAATAATTTCGGCGATTGCGGCGACGAGGGCAAGCCTTGCCAGGGCAGCCAGGTGTTTCTGAATCCGCTGGCGGGGCCGGGCGGCCAGCCTCAGCTAGCGGTGACTACCGTTCGTTACTCCGGGCCGGACGAAAAACGGACCAAGGCCAGCGCCAGTTCGAAGGTCGTCACGCTTTCCTACCCTGACAGCCGCCAACCCAACCCCTGATGCTGCGTTGCGTAGACTTGCCGTACTGCGTGTACTGTGTGCGTCGACGCGCCTTGCCTCAGATGTTTCACCAGGTTTTGTTAGCGGCGCTGAGTGACGCCGGAAGGACCGGCGTCCAAGGCAAGGCCCGCTTCCGGCGGCGTCAGCGCAGCGCGCCGCGCTTCACGTGCGGCTCGCGCATGCTGCCGCTGTCGATCTTCCAGCCGCCGCCCTGCTTGACCACCACGTAGCGGGCCTTTTCCTCGCCGCCCTTGGGGTGGGGCTTGGCCTGTTCGTCGGATGGGCGGGTCGGATCCAGCTGGTAGCGGACCAAGAATTCGCAGCGGCGCGGGCCGCATTGCTGTGGTTGCACGCCGTAGCCGGTGATCAGCGTCACCATGTCCCAGCCCGGCTCGTCCTGGTAGTTGGCGAAGTAGCGAGTGGCCGGGTACTCCTGCAGCCGCATGCCGGCGGCATCCTTGGCCAGATAGTTTTCCAGCATGGTCTGCGGCGAACCGGCCGCAGAGGCGAATGGCGCGGCCAGCGCCAGGCAAAGCAGGGCAAGGTTTTTGTTCATCGTTCTTTCCTTATTTTTATGAGGCGAGGGCTCAGGCAATGGTTGGCCTGCCGGCGTCGCAGCGGTTGATGCTAACAGTCGAGGCCCGACCAAAACGATCGAACATCAGCCAGTGGTCGCCGTGCATTTTCGTCTGGATGTGGGCTCCTGGCCAGGGGGATGCGATATCCGGGCGGAGACGGCACCATGCAACGGCCATTCTTTTGTCGCATCGACTCTATCGGCCCGATCCGCCTGCGCCGCATCTCGCGAGTGCCCCTAACCGTCTTGCGATTGACCTAATCGTTGGACAACCGCAGGAACAAGTGTGTTCGCGACAGGTTTTCCTAAGGCTGATGATTTGCGCCAGAAACGAAAACGAGGTATCGTCCCCACTTTGATAAGTACTTAGTTTATTGCTTCTGTCTTGGCGGAAAAATTTAAAATTACAGCGCTAGGATACGGGTTTTCATATCAAATCAGCCTATCGCTGCACAGGCCGTGCATGCAGCAGGCAAAACACTACAAGGTGCGTGCATGAAACGAAAGATTGCTGTCTTGCTGGCCGGCCTGGCTTTTTCTTCCGCAACCGCAATGGCGGCCCCGATGGTGCTGACGTACTACTCGGACTATCAGGGCAACTATGAGGCATTGACCAAGCACTACTCCAATTTCAACGCGGTTTCCGTCGATTTCTACAATATCACCCGCGATGGCTCGATCACCGGCAATGGCGCGGCGGCGCCGGCCAACGCGCTGTCCTTCCTGCGGACGAGGAAGATCGCCGCTTATGGCTGCATTTCCAATATCGATAGCGACTGGAGCGCGGATATCGCCCATGCGGTGTCGACTGTCGCGCTGAACCAGTCGGTGGCCAATCTGGTGAAGTTCGCCCAGGCCAATGGCTTTGTCGGCATCAATATTGATTTCGAGGCGGTGGCGCAGGGCGACCGCAACAACTTCAGCAACTTCATCCAGGTTTTGGGCTGGGCATTGCACGCCAAGGGGCTGAAGCTGATCGTCAGCGTGCCGGCTTTCTCCACCAAGGATGAAAACCACGAGGCCAATTATGGCTACGATCTGCGCGCGCTGGGCGCGGCGGCCGATTATCTGCAAATCATGACCTATGACGAAACGATCCCCACCTGGGGCCCTGGGCCGGTGGCGGGTTCGGACTGGATGGAGAACGATCTGGATTACGCGGTATCGCTTGTGCCGGCGAGCAAGATATTGAACGGCATTCCAGCCTATGGCTATGACTGGAAGTCCGACAACAGCGGCAAGCAACTGTTCTGGAGCAAGACACAGGCCTTGATCAGCCAGTATGGCGTCAAGCCGCGCTACGATGTCGGCACTCACTCCGTCAATTTCACCTATGCGGCGAAGGACGGCAGCGGCGTGCATACCGTCTGGACGGAAAACGCCCGCAGCGTGGCGCTGAAGGCCAGCCTGGTGAACGCCTACGGCCTGGGCGGCACCTCGGCTTACGCGCTGGGGATGGAGGATGCCGCTTTCTGGGCCGCGTTGAAGCAGGGCTTATCGCAGCCGTAGTCTGAGGGATGGAGCGGCAAAGAAAAACCGGGCCTCGAGCCCGGTTTTTGCCATAGCGGGGCGCGGCGTCACCAGCGTCCGCCCAGCGCGGCGATCAGCGCCACGCTGCCGGTGTACTGGCGGTTGACCACGGTCCAGAGGTTGTTCTCCGCCGCGATGCGGGCGTTTTGCGCCGACAGCACGTTCAGGTAGGCGACGGTGCCGGCCTGGTACTGGTTCATCGCGATGGTTTCCGCCCGCTTGGCCGCGGCCAGCGACGCGGTCTGCATGCCCGACTCCTCCTTCAGCAGGCTCTGCGCCGACAGATTGTCCTCCACGCCTTGCAGCGCGGCGAGCACGGTCTGGCGGTAGCTGGCCACGCTGGCGTCGTAGCTGGCGATCGCCTGGTCGGTCTGCGCGCTGCGCAGGCCGGCGTCGAACAGCGTCAGCGCCAGCGACGGGCCGATGGACCAGATGCGGTTCGGCAGCGTCACCCAGTCGGCGAAGGTGGAGCCGCGGTAGCCGCCGCTGGCGCCCAGCGTCAGCGTTGGGAAGAAGGCGGCCTTGGCGATGCCGATCTGGGCGTTGGCGGCGGCCATATTGCGCTCGGCTGCGGCCACGTCGGGCCGGCGCTCCAGCAGCGCCGACGGCAGGCCGGCCGGAATCTGCGGCAGGTGGGGCGTTTCCGTGGCTGGGGGCAGCCCGAAGCTGGCCGGCGCCTGGCCCAATTGGGCGGCGATCGCGTGCTCTAGCTGGGCGCGGGTCAGCCGCTTGTCCACCACCGCGGCCTGCGCGTTGTGCCATTGGCTTTCGGCCGAGGCCACCGCGTCGTCGCCGACGATGCCGGCGGCGAACTGGTTGCGCGTCAGCTTCAGCGCTTCGGCCAGCGCCTTCTCGCTGTCGCGCAGATTGGCCAACTGCCGGTCGGCCACCACCAGCTGCAGGTAGGCGGTGGCCAGCTGGGCCTGGCTGCTCAGGCGGATGGCGGCCAGTTGGGCCTCGGACGCCTGCTGCTTGGCCTTGCCGGCCTCCACCTCGCGGCGCACGCCGCCCCACAGATCCACTTCCCAGCTGGCGGACAAGCCCAGATTGTAGGCATTGGTTGTGCCGGCGCCTGGAGAGGAAACGCCGCGGCTCTGCGAAGCGTTGGCCGACAGCGACGGGAACAGCCCGGCCTGGGCCTGGCGCAGCTGAGCCTGGGCCTCGCGGTACTGCGCCTCGGCCTGGGCGATGGTGGGGCTTTGTTTATTCAGCGTGTCCATCAGGCCGTTCAGCGTCGGGTCCTGGAATGTTGTCCACCAGTCGCCGCGCGGCATCGCGTCCTGCGGTTCGGCGGTTTTCCAGCGGCCGTCTTCCTTGAAGCTGGCCGGGATGTCCAGCTTGGGCTTGACGTAGTCGGGGCCGACGGCGCAGCCGGCCAGCGCGGCGGCGATGACGATGGCGCTCAGGCCGTGTTTCAGCGGCGTTGTTGTTCTATTCATGGCAATCATTCCTCTTTGCCGCCGGCCAGCGCGTGGCCGCGGCTGCCGCGCCATTTCAGGCACCACAGGCGGAAGCGGTCGAGATACAGGTAGACAATGGGGGTGGTGTACAGCGTCAGCAGCTGGCTGAGCAGCAGGCCGCCGACGATGGAGATGCCCAGCGGAGTGCGCATCTCGGCGCCGTCGCCGTGGCCCAGCGCCAGCGGCAGCGCGCCGAAAAGCGCCGCCATCGTGGTCATCATGATGGGGCGGAAGCGCAGCAGGCAGGCCTGCAGGATGGCCTCTTGCGGCGGCAGTTTCTGCTCGCGCTCGGCGGTGAGCGCGAAGTCTATCATCATGATCGCGTTCTTCTTGACGATGCCGATCAGCAGCAGAACGCCTATCAGCGAGATGATGTTGAACTCGCCGCCGGTTGCCATCAGCGCCAAGAGCGCGCCGACGCCGGCGGAGGGCAGGGTGGAGATGATGGTGATCGGGTGCACCACGCTCTCGTACAGCATGCCCAGCACGATGTAGACCGCCACCAGCGCCGCCAGGATCAAATAAGGCTGGCTGTCCAGCGAGGCCTGGAACGACTTGGCCGTGCCCTGGAAGCTGGCGTGGATGCTGCTGGGCAGGCCGATGTCGGCGATGGCGGCGTCTATGGCCAGCGTGGCGTCGGACAGCGAGTAGCCCGGCGGCAGGTTGAAGGAGATGGTGGTGGCGGCGAACTGGCTCTGGTGGTTGACCGACAGCGAAGTATTGGTCGGCTTCCAGCTGGCGAAGGCCGACAGCGGCGTAGGCGACCCGCCCGGCGTCTGCAGGTAGATGTCGCGCAGGCTCTCCGGGCTCTGCCAGTACTGAGGCGCCACTTCCAGCACCACATGATACTGGTTGAGCGCGTTGTAGATGGTGGAGACCTGGCGCTGGCCGAAGGCGTCGTTCAATACCGAATCCACCTGCGCCTGGGTCAGGCCCAGCCGCGCCATCGCCGCGCGGTCGAAGTTGAGCGTGGTTTGCAGGCCTTTCACTTCCTGGTCGTTGTTGAGGTCGGCCAGGAAGGGGATCTTGCTCATCGCCTGCTGCACCTTGGGCGTCCATTCGCGCAGCTCGTTCAGATCGTCGCCCTGCAGCGTGTACTGGTATTGCGCGTTGCTGGAGCGGCCGCCGATGCGGATGTCCTGCACCGACTGCAGGAACAGTTGGGCGCCGGGTTCCGCGGCCAGCTTCTTGCGCAGCCGAGCGATCACCTGGTCGGCGTTTTCCTTGCGCTCGGACAGCGGTTTCAGACTGACGAACATATTGGCGCCGTTGCGCTGGCCGCCGCCGGTGAAACCCACCACCTTGTCCACAGCCGGATCGGCGCCGACCACGTTGATGAAGCGCTGGAGTTTCACCTGCATCGCCTGGAAGGAAATGCTCTGGTCGGCGCGTATCATGCCGGTCAGGCGGCCGGTGTCCTGCTGCGGGAAGAAGCCCTTGGCGATCACCACGTACAGGAACACATTGAGCGCGATGGTGGCGCCCAGGATGGCCATCATCAGCCGGCTGTGGCGCAGCGCCCAGGACAGCGAGCGGCGGTAGCCGTCCAGCATCGCGTCGAACATGCGCTCGCTCCATCGGAACAGCTTGCCCGGCTCCTTGTGCGCGTCATGCGCTTTGAGCCAGCGCGCGCACAGCATCGGCGTGGTGGTCAGCGACACCACCAGCGACACCATGATCGCCACCGACAGCGTGACGGCGAACTCGCGGAACAGGCGGCCGATGATGCCGCCCATCAGCAGGATGGGGATGAATACCGCGATCAGCGAAATGCTCATCGACAGCACGGTGAAGCCCACCTCGCGCGCGCCTTGCAGCGCCGCCTGGAACGGTTTCATGCCGTCCTCGATGTGGCGCGAGATGTTTTCCAGCACCACGATGGTGTCGTCGACGACGAAGCCGGTGGCGATGGTCAGCGCCATCAGACTGAGGTTGTTCAAGGAAAAGCCGGCCATATACATCACGGCGAAAGTGCCCACCAGCGACACCGGCACGGTGATGGCCGGAATCGCGGTGGCGCGGCCGTTGCGCAGGAACATGAACACCACCAGGATCACCAGCGCGATGGAGATCGCCAGCGAACGCTCCACTTCCGACAGCGAGGCGCGGATGGTGGGGGTGCGGTCCATCACCTGGTTGATCTTGATCGCAGACGGGATGGAGGCCTGCAACTGCGGCAGCATCGCCTTCACCCGGTCCACCGTTTCGATGATGTTGGCGCCCGGCTGGCGGAACAGGATCAGCATCACCGCCGGCTGTTTGCCCAGCATGCCGGCGTTGCGCAGGTCCACCACCGAATCCTTGACCTCGGCCACGTCGGAGATGCGCACCGCGCTGCCGTTCTTGTAGCTGACGATCAGCGGCAGGTAGTCGCTGGCCTTGCCGGCCTGGTCGTTGGCCTGCACTTGCCAGTGCTTGTCTTCGTTCTCCAGAAAGCCCTTGGGCCGGTTGGCGTTGGTGCTGGTGATGGCGGAACGCACCGTTTCCATGCCGATGCCGTAGTGGTTCAGCTGCATCGGGTTCATTTCCACCCGCACCGCCGGCTGGGCGCCGCCGCCGATGATCACGTTGCCGATGCCGTCCACCTGCGACAGCTTCTGGCCCAGGATGGAGTCCGCCGCGTCGTACATCTGGCCGCGGGTCAGGCTGTCCGAGGTCAGCGCCATGATCATGATGGGCGCGTCTGCAGGGTTCACCTTGCGGTAGGTCGGGTTGGACGGCATGCCAGTCGGCAGCAGCGAGCGGGCGGCGTTGATCGCCGCCTGCACGTCGCGCGCGGCGCCGTTGATGTCGCGGTCCAGGTCGAACTGCAGCGTGATGTTGCTGGAGCCCAGCGAGCTGGTCGACGTCATCTCGGTGATGCCGGCGATCCGGCCCAGCGCGCGCTCCAGCGGCGTGGCCACGGTGGCGGCCATCGTCTCCGGGCTGGCGCCGGGCAGTTTGGCCGATACCGAAATGGTGGGGAAGTCCACCTGCGGCAGCGGCGACACCGGCAGCAGCTTGAAGGCGATGGCGCCGGCCAGCAGGATGGCCAGCGTCAACAGCGTGGTCGCCACCGGCCTGCGGATGAAGGGGGCGGACGGAATCATGCGTCCACCTCTTCCGCCAGCTCAGGCTTGTCCTTGCGGCGGAAGCGCCGCGCCAGCCGGTCGAAGGCCAGGTAGATCACCGGGGTGGTGAACAGCGTCAGCACCTGGCTGACCATCAGGCCGCCCACCATGGTGATGCCCAGCGGCTGGCGCAGCTCTGAGCCCATGCCGCCGCCCATCATCAGCGGCAGCGCGCCCAGCAGCGCCGCCATCGTGGTCATCAGGATGGGGCGGAAGCGCAGCAGGCAGGCCTGGTAGATCGCTTCGCGCGGGGCCATGCCCTGTTCGCGCTCGGCCTCCAGCGCGAAGTCGATCATCATGATCGCGTTCTTCTTCACGATGCCGATCAGCAGGATGATGCCGATGATGGCGATCACCGACAGGTCGGTGCCGGACACCATCAGCGCCAAGAGCGCGCCGATGCCGGCCGAGGGCAGGGTGGAGAGAATCGTGATCGGATGGATATAGCTCTCGTACAGCACGCCCAGCACGATGTACATGGTGACGATGGCGGCCAGGATCAGCCACAGGGTGTTGGACAGCGACGCCTGGAAGGCCATCGCCGCGCCCTGGAACTTGGTGTCCATGCTGGCGGGCAGGCCCAGCTCGGACTCGGCCTGGCGTATGGCGTCCACCGCCTCGCCCAGCGATGCGCCCTGCTTCAGGTTGAAGGAGATGGTGGCGGTGGGGAACTGGCCCAGATGGTTGATGGCCAGCGAGGCCGGACGCTCCTCGATGGTGGCCACCGCGTCCAGGGGCACCGGCCCGCCACTGGCGGTGGGCACGTAGATGCCCTTCAGCGACAGCGGATCGCGCTGGTGCTCCTTGTCCACCTCCAGCACCACGCGGTACTGGTTGGTCTGGGTGAAGATGGTGGAGATCAGCCGCTGGCCGAAGGCGTCGTACAAGGCGTTGTCGACCGCCGCGGTGGTGACGCCCAGGCGTGAGGCGACATCGCGGTTGATGTTGACGTAAGCCTGCAGCCCCTTGTCTTGCAGATCGCTGGCCACGTCGGCCAGCGCCGGCTCCTGCTGTAGCCGGTGAACCAGCTTGGGCACCCAGGTGGACAGATCGTCCTGGCTGGTGGCCTGCAAGGTGAACTGGTACTGGGTGCGGCTGACGCGGGCGTCGATGGTCAGATCCTGCACCGCCTGCAGGTACAGCGACATGCCCGGCACGTCGTCGGCGCGCTGCTGCAGCCGCGCGAGCACGGTGCGGATGTCGTCGCGCTCGCCCTTGGGTTTCAGGTTGATCAGCAGGCGGCCGCTGTTCAGCGTGGCGTTGGTGCCGTCCACGCCGATGAAGGACGACAGGCTGTCCACCGCCGGGTCTTTCAGCAGTTGCTCGGCCAGTTTTTCCTGGCGGTCGGCCATCGCGGTGAAGGAAATGGACTGCGAAGCTTCGCTGATGCCCTGGATGGCGCCGGTGTCCTGCAGCGGGAAGAAGCCTTTGGGCACCCAGATGTACAGCGCCGCGGTCAGCGCCACGGTGCCGACGGCAACCAGCAGCGTGGTTTTCTGGCGGTCCAGTACCCAGGTCAGCATCTTGCCGTAGCGGGCGATGACGTCGTCGAAGAACTTGCCGCTGGCGTGGTAGAAGCGGCCCTGTTTTTCTTCCGGCACGTGCTTGAGCAGCCGCGCGCACATCATCGGCGTCAGCGTCAGCGAGATGAAGGCGGAAATCAGGATGGACACCGCCAGCGTGACCGCGAACTCGCGGAACAGCCGGCCCACCACGTCGCCCATGAACAGCAGCGGAATCAGCACCGCGATCAGCGAGATGGTCAGCGAGATGATGGTGAAGCCGATCTGTTTGGAGCCCTTCAGCGCCGCCTCCAGCGGCTTCTCGCCTTCCTCGATGTAGCGGGCGATGTTCTCGATCATCACGATGGCGTCGTCGACGACGAAGCCGGTGGCGATGGTCAGCGCCATCAGCGTCAGGTTGTTGATGGAGAAGCCGGTCAGGTACATCACGCCGAAGGTGCCCACCAGCGACAGCGGCACCGCCACCGCCGGAATGATGGTGGCCGGCACGTTGCGCAGGAAGACGAAGATCACCATCACCACCAGCGCGATGGCCAGCATCAGCTCGAACTCCACGTCCTCCACCGAGGCGCGGATGGTCACGGTGCGGTCGCTCAGCACGTGCACGTCCACCGAGCCGGGCAGGGTGCCCTGCAATTGCGGCAGCAGCGACTTGATGCGGTCGGTCACCTGGATCACGTTGGCGCCCGGCTGGCGCTGCACGTTGAGGATGATGGCCGGCGTGGTGCCGGACCAGGCGGCTAGCCGGGTGTTTTCGGCCGATTCCACCACCTTGGCCACGTCCCTGACGTAGACCGGCGCGCCGTTCTGGTAGGCGACGATGACGTTCCTGTACTCGTCTGCCGATTGCAGCTGGTCGTTGCCGTCCACGGTGGAGGCCTGGGTCGGACCGTCGAAGCTGCCCTTGGCCTGGTTGACGTTGGCGGCGGCGACGGCGGTGCGGATGTCTTCCAGCGTCAGCCCGCGCGCGGCCAGCGCCTTGGGGTTGCTCTGGATGCGCACGGCCGGCCGCTGGCCGCCGCTGATGCTGACCAGGCCCACGCCCGGCACCTGCGACAGCTTCTGCGCCAGGCGGGTGTCGACCATGTCCTCCAGCTTGGTCAGTGGCAGGGTAGGCGAGCTGATGGCGACGGTAAGGATGGGCGTGTCGGCCGGATTGACCTTGTTGTAGACCGGCGGGCTGGGCAGGTCGGACGGCAGCAGGTTGCCGGCGGCGTTGATCGCCGCCTGGACTTCCTGCTCGGCCACGTCCAGCGTCAGGTCCAGGCTGAACTGCAGCGTGATCACCGAGGCGCCGCCGGAGCTGGACGAGGACATCTGCGACAGGCCCGGCATCTGGCCAAACTGGCGTTCCAGCGGCGCGGTGACCGACGAGGTCATCACGTCGGGGCTCGCGCCGGGGTAGAGCGTCACCACCTGGATGGTCGGATAGTCGACTTCCGGCAGCGCCGATACCGGCAACATTCTCCAGGCGACCAGGCCGGTCAGCAGGATGGCCACCATCATCAGAGTGGTGGCCACCGGCCGCGTAATGAACGGACGGGAGGGGTTCATGCGCAGTCCTCCCGTTTAGTTGGCCGCTGAGGCGTGTTTCTTGCCCCAGGCGCCCGCGCCGTGCTTTTTCTGTCCCTTGGCCTCGCCGGAGGCGGCCGAGGCGGCTTCGCGCGCCTGTGCGGCGCGGTCTATCACCTTGACCTGGGCGCCGTTGCGTAGCTTGTCCACGCCGTCTATCACCACGCGCTGGCCGGGTTTCAGGCCGTTCTCGATGATGGTGTCGCTGCCGGACACCGGACCGGTCCTGACCTTGGCGATGCTGACGGTGGAGTCGCCGCCGACGGTGTAGACGTAGCTGCCCACCTTGCCCAGCTGCACCGCGACGGTGGGGACCACCACCGCGTCCTTGCGCACGCCCAACTGCAGGTTGATGTTGACGAACTGGTTGGGGAACAGTTGCTGCTGTTCGTTGGCGAAAGAGGCCTTGATGTTGATGGTGCCGGTACTGGTGTTCAGCTGATTGTCCAGCGCCAGCAATTTGCCGTCAGCCAGCTTGTGGCGGTTGTCTCGGTCCCAGGCTTCGACCTTCAGCGCCTTGTCGGCGCGGGCGGCCTGCAGCACCGAAGCCAGGCTGGTTTCGGGAACGGCGAACACCGCGTTGATCGGTTGAGTCTGGGTGATGGTGACCAAGCCGTTGGCGTCGCTGGCGTGGACGATATTGCCCGGGTCTACCTGGCGCAGGCCGACGCGGCCGCTGATCGGCGCGACAACGCGGGTGTAGTCGACATTGATGCGCGCGGCGGCCACCGATCCCTGATCGACCTTGACCGTGCCTTCGTACTGTCGCACCAGCGCCTGCTGGGTGTCTACCTGCTGCTTGGAGATGGAGTTCTGGCCGGCCAGTTGCTTGTAGCGCGCCAGATCCAGGCGGGCGTTTTCCAGCAGCGCCTGGTCGCGCAGCAACTGGCCCTCGGCCTGGGTCAGCGCCGCCTGGTAGGGGCGGGCGTCCAGCTCGGCCAACAGCTGTCCCTGCTTGACCTGCTGGCCTTCGGTGAAGTGGATCTTGTCCAGCTGGCCGTCGACGCGGCTGCGCACGGTCACGGTATTGGTGGAAGAGACAGTGCCCAGCGCATTCAACTGCAGGGGCGCGTCCATCGTCCGCACGTCGGCCACGCCCACCGCCATCGGCGCGGCGCCCTTGTTGCGGGCGGCGGCTTCCTTGACGCTTTGATTGTGCTGGTGCCACCACCAGCCGCCGCCCAGCGCGGCGAGCAGGATGAGGATCAGGGGCAGGCGTTTGGATTGGGCTGGCGCGGCGGTGGACATGCGGAAAGCTCCGGGCGGACGTTGAGTGTTGTTGTAGGCAAAGCATGACATTTTTACATGCTTTGTGCTGCGCTTGCGTGTGAAAACAGCGATTTAGTGCTGAATATGCATGTATAAGAGTGAGCGCATTGTATTAGCCTGGTTTGAGTGGGAAATGGCTTTGTGTTGTGAATTGTTAATGGAAAACGAGCATCCGCTTTTTAATATGAATTTAGGGTAAAAGCTCGATAGGCTAAGGCTTTGGCTGCTATGACATTCTGAAGTTGCCGGCCATGGAATGGCGGGGGCGGTGTTTTTACCATTTGTTTACATGCGCCGGGTGGAATCTCTACCTGGCTTTTATTTTGGCGGCCCTAGCATGCTGAATGAAGTGTCAATTACCTGGACGATAGCGTTGCAAGGAGCAAACATGTTGGCTGCATTCAGAAGCATGGCCATTTCGGCGGCCGACCGAAAGCGCCGGAACCCGCCCATGGCCATGCTGGCGCTGGCGGCGCTGGGCGTGGTGTTCGGCGATTTGGGCACCAGCCCGTTGTACGCTTTGCAGGAGGCGTTCAATGGCGATCACGGTGTGCGGCCGACGCCCGACAATGTGATAGGGGTGGTGTCGCTATTTTTGTGGTCGCTGATCCTGATGGTCAGCATCAAGTACGTGTTGGTGCTGATGAGAGCCGACAACCGGGGCGAGGGCGGCATCCTGGCGCTGTTGGCCCAGATCACCGGCGGACGGACGGATGGCAAGGGGCGCGCCGCCTGGGGCTGGGTGTTGCTGGGCCTGGCCGGCGCGGCGATGCTGTACGGCGATGGGGTGATCACGCCGGCGGTGTCGGTGTTGAGCGCGATGGAAGGGCTGCAGGTGGCGACGCCGGCCCTGGCCGCCTATGTGGTGCCCGCCACCGTCGCCATCCTGGCTTTGCTGTTCATGGTGCAGCCTTTGGGCTCCGGCCGGGTGGGGGTGGCCTTCGGCCCGATACTGGCGGCGTGGTTCGCGGCCATCGCCGCGCTGGGGCTGGCCCAGCTGTGGCAGAACCCGGTCATTCTGCAGGCGGCCAACCCTTGGCACGGCATCGCGTATTTCCAGCGCAACGGCTTTGCCGGCTTCGTTTCGCTGGGCGCGGTGGTGCTGTGCCTGACCGGCGCGGAAGCGCTGTACGCCGACATGGGCCATTTCGGCGCGCGGCCGATCCGGTTGGCCTGGTATGGCCTGGCGCTGCCGTCGCTGATCCTGAACTATCTGGGGCAGGGCGCGCTGCTGCTCGCGCACCCGCAGCTGTCCGGCAGGCCCTTCTATTCCATGGTGCCCGAGTGGGGGCTGTACCCGATGGTGGCGCTGTCCACCCTGGCCACCATCGTCGCCTCGCAGGCGCTGATCACCGCGGTGTTCTCGCTGACCCACCAGTCGGTGCAGCTGGGCTTTTTCCCCAGGGTGAAGGTGCTGCACACCTCGGGCAGCCAAAAGGGCCAGATTTACCTGCCCTTGCTGAATTGGATTTTGATGCTGGCCACGATCGCGGTGGTGTTGGGATTCCGCGAATCGGGCAAGCTGGCCGCGGCCTTCGGCCTGGCCGTCTCCACCACCATGGCCATCACCACCGTGCTGTTCGCGGTGCTGGCGCGCCGGCGCTGGCATTGGCCGTGGTGGGCGGTGGCGCTGGTGACGGGAGGATTGTTCGCGATCGACCTGGCTTTCTGGCTGGCTAATGTGCTCAAGTTTTTGGATGGCGGCTGGCTGCCGCTGCTGCTGGGCCTGGCGGTCTTCGCGATGATGGGGTGCTGGTTCGGCGGACGGAGGCTGCAGCGGCATGAAAGCCGCGGCCGCCAGTTGCCGGTGGAGGCCTTGCTCTCCAGCCTGGAGGCGAATCCGTTGATGCGGATTCCGGGCGTAGGGGTATTTCTGTCCGAAAGCGCGGATGGCGCGCCGCCGGTGCTGCTGCACCATCTGAAACACAATCAGGCGCTGCATGAAACCGCGGTCCTGCTGACTTTGCAGATGCTGGACGTGCCGCGGGCGGCCGGCGAGCGCGTGTCGGTGCAGTGGCTGGGGCAGGGCGTGGCCAGGGTGGTGGCGAGCTACGGCTATATGGAGGAGCCGGACGTGCCGGAGGCGATGGCGCGCGCGGCGGAGCTGCTGCGCCTGCCGCCGCTGGAACCGTTGCGCACCAGCTACTATCTGGGCAGGCAGACGCTGGTGGCCGCGCCGGGCAGCGGCGGCTTCAAGCGATGGCTGGTCGGCGTCTTCGCCTTCCTCAGGCAGAATGAACGCAGCGCCACGCTGTACTTCGGCCTGCCGCCCAACCGGGTGGTGGAGCTGGGCGCGCGCATCGAATTGTAGCGTGTCGGCCTCATGAAATTTCCGACCCGGCAGGGCGCGCCGCGACGCCGGCTTCGCCTTGCCTGCTCTGGGTTCTGCGTTCATTTCCGAACATGACATCTTCGTTTTTTGCGTAAATCGCCTAATCCGGGCTAGGCAATGCCGGCGATCGATGTCATTCTTTGCCGCTTTGATTGTCATCCGCCCGGCGCAGAGCCTGGGCGACGCCGGTTCCGGTCCGCGCGGCAGAACAACAGAGTGAGTTGGATATGAGCAAGAAACAAGACGCGCCCGAGCTGCGGCGCACGCTGCAGGCGCGCCACCTGTCGATGATCGCCATCGGCGGCTCCATCGGCACCGGCCTGTTCCTGGCGTCCGGCGCCACCATCTCGAGCGCGGGCGCCGGCGGCGCGCTGCTGGCTTACGCGCTGGTGGGCCTGATGGTTTACTTCCTGATGACCAGTCTGGGCGAAATGGCCGCCTTCATGCCGGTGTCCGGCTCCTTCCAGGCTTACGGCTCGCGCTTCGTCGACCCGGCCTTCGGCTTCGCCCAGGGCTGGAACTACTGGTACAACTGGGCGATCACCGTCGCGGTGGAGCTGGCCGCGGCCGCCATCATCATGAACTACTGGTATCCCGGCATACCGGGCGTGGTGTGGAGCGGCGGCTTCCTGGCCATCATCTTCGCGCTCAACTACTTCTCGGTGAAGGGCTTCGGCGAGGCCGAGTTCTGGTGCTCGATGCTGAAGGTGGCCACCATCATCGCCTTCATCGTCATCGGCTTCCTGATGATTCTGGGCATCATGACCGAGCCGAACCCGAACCGCATCGCGCCGGGCCTGAATGTGATGATGCAGGGCGACGGCGCCTTCGTCGGCGGCCTGGCCGCCTTCGTCGGTGTTGCCATGGTGGTCGGCTTTTCCTTCCAGGGCACCGAACTGATCGGCGTCGCCGCCGGCGAATCGGCCAATCCGGGCCGCACCATTCCGCGCGCCGTGCGCCAGATTTTCTGGCGCATCCTGATGTTCTACATGCTGTCCATCCTGATCATCGGCCTGATCCTGCCGCACAACGATCCGTCGCTGCTGAAGAACGACATGAAGGACGTCGGCGCCAGCCCGTTCACGCTGGTGTTCAACCGCGCGGGCCTGGCCTTCGCCGCCAGCCTGATGAACGCAGTGATCCTGTCCGCCATCCTGTCGGCCGGCAATTCCGGCATGTACGCGTCAACCCGCATGCTGTACGCGATGGCCAAGAACGGCATGGCGCCCAAGGTCTTCGGCAAGCTGACCGATAACGGCGTGCCGCGCAACGCGCTGTACGCCACCACGCTGGTGGCCTGCCTGTGCTTCCTGACCTCGCTGTTCCAGAGCAACGCGGTCTATATGTGGCTGCTGAACTCGTCCGGCATGACCGGCTTCATCGCCTGGCTGGGCGTGGCCATCAGCCACTACCGCTTCCGCCGCGCCTATGTGAGGCAGGGTTACAGCCTGGATGATCTGCCGTACAAGGCCAAGTGGTTCCCGCTGGGTCCGGTGTTCGCCTTCGTCTTGTGCCTGTTGATCATGCTGGGCCAGAACTACACCGCCTTCACCGCGGCCAAGGTGGACTGGAACGGCGTCATCGCCACTTATCTTGGCATCCCGCTGTTTGTGGCGCTGTGGTGGGGATACCGCGTCAAGCACAACACCCGCATGGTGCCGCTGGATAAGGTGGAGCTGGCCGAAGCGCATCGCAACGCCTTGATGCTGCGGGAAGAAACCCGCGGCGGCAAACCGGTTTCCGCGCAGGCGTGATCGGCCTGGAAAAATGCTTGAAAAAGCCCGCTGGCAAGCGGGCTTTTTTTATGGTTTCATCCGCTATCCTGACAACATTTTAAACCTTCCAGGCGGGGTGCCGTATGCAGTTGCTGTCCACCTTCATTACCAAGTTTCTATTCGTGATGGCGGCGCTGCTGCCCATCATGAACCCGCCCGGCCTGGTGCCCATCTTCATCTCGATGACGGCGCGCAACACGCCGCAGCAGCGGCGCTACCTGGCGCGGCGAATCGCCGTTTATTGCGCGCTGCTGTTGATCGGCAGCATGTTCGTCGGCGGCTACGTGCTGTCCTTCTTCGGCGTGTCGCTGCCGGTGGTGCAGATGTCAGGCGGCTTGCTGATCACCTTCGCCGCGTGGCGCATGCTGAACGACACGCCGGCCGAATCCAGCCAGCCGTCCACCGAGCAGGCCAGGGTGGACAGCCAGGCCGAGCTCAAGCAACGCGCCTTCTATCCGCTGACCTTTCCGCTGACCGTGGGGCCGGGCTCGGTGTCGGTGGCCATCACCATCGGCGCCACGCTGACCGGCAGCGGCAAGGGCCTGGTGCGCTTCGTGATCAGCCCGGTGGCCGGTCTCACGGCGGTGCTGGTGTGCAGCACGCTGGTCTACCTGTGCTACGCCAATGCCGACAAACTGTTGCGCTACCTGGGCCAGACCGGCTCGGTGGTGTTCCTGCGCTTGTCCGCCTTCATCCTGCTGTGCCTGGGCGTGCAGATCATGTGGGACGGCTTCGGCGAGCTGGCCAGCCAGTGGCTGCGAGACAACGCCGCGATGCTGCATTGATCGGCATTCCATCCGCGTGCCGCCGGGCCGGCATTTATTGACTTGAGGCAAGGTTGACGAAGGGAGAAGGCGGCAGACTGTGTTCAATGGCAATCCACTGACTGGAGACGGACATGAGCACAAGCGCTTTCTTCATCCCCTCGCTGAACCTGATGGGCGCGGGCTGTCTGCGACAGGCGGTCGACGCCATGCGCGGCCACGGCTTCCGCCGCGCGCTGATCGTCACCGACCAGGGCCTGGTCAAAGCAGGTTTGGCGGGTAAAGTCGCCGAAATGCTGGGCGCGGTCGATATCGAGCCGGTGATCTTCGACGGCGTCCATCCCAACCCCAGCTGCGCCAACGTAAACGCCGGCCTCGCGCTGCTGCGGGAAAAACAGTGCGACGTGGTGGTGTCGCTGGGCGGCGGCTCGCCGCACGATTGCGCCAAGGGCATCGCGCTGGTGGCGGTGAACGGCGGCAAGATCCAGGATTACGAAGGCGTGGACAAGTCGGCCAAGCCGCAACTGCCGCTGGTGGCGATCAACACCACCGCCGGCACGGCGTCCGAAATGACCCGCTTCTGCATCATCACCGACGAGTCGCGCCACATCAAAATGGCCATCGTCGACAAGCACACCACCCCCATTCTGTCGGTCAACGATCCGGAAACCATGGCCGGCATGCCTGCCGCGTTGACGGCGGCCACCGGCATGGACGCGCTGACCCATGCGGTGGAGGCCTATGTGTCCACCATCGCCACTCCCATCACCGACGCCTGCGCCTTGAAGGCGGTGGAGCTGATCGCCGGCTTTCTGCGCCGCGCGGTGAAGGACGGCCAGGACATGGAAGCGCGCGAGCAGATGGCTTACGCGCAATTCCTGGCCGGCATGGCTTTCAACAACGCCTCCTTGGGCTATGTGCACGCGATGGCGCATCAGCTGGGCGGCTTCTACGATCTGCCGCATGGCGTGTGCAACGCGGTGCTGCTGCCGCATGTCCAGGTTTTCAATGCCGCCGTCGCCGGCGAGCGGCTGGGCGATGTGGCCATCGCGCTGGGAGAGAAAGCGCGCAGCGCCGAGGCCGCCATCGCCGCGATCAAGCGCTTGGCCGCCGATGTCGGCATCCCGGCGGGCTTGGCCGCGCTGGGCGTGAAGGAGGCGGATATCCCGACGCTGGCTGAGAATGCTCTGAAGGATGCCTGCGGGTTGACCAATCCGCGCAAGGGCAGCCATCAGGATGTCTGCTCGATTTTCCGCGCGGCGATGTAGCCGATGACAGGGCGGAGCGGCCGATGCGTGAGATCGGCCGCTCCGCAGAGGAAAATTTTTTGCCGATATATATCGTATTACGATAGTTTAATTAAAAGCTAAAGTAGGCGGCTAGGGCTGGAGGAGCTGGTTTGCGCATGCGAAAGCAAGACAGGAGGTAACGATCATGGGAATCGAAATACGTTTGGAAAGAGTGGAGGGGTGCCGGAATCCGCCGGCTGGCGCGTTTCTGGTGGACAGCAAGTGGCCGCGAGGGTTGCCGCGTTCCGCGCTGGCAGCCGGGCACTGGCTACCCAGGGTGATGCCGACCGACGAATTGGTGGCCTGGATGCGTTTCCAGCCGCTGCGTTGGGCGACCTTCTGCGACATCTACTGGGCGGACATGGGCAACAATCCCGCGCGCTGGCTGCCCTTGTTGAAAGCGATGGAGCAGGGCGAGCTGGCGTTGCTGCATAGCGGCGAGCCGGACGAGCATAGCCCGGTGATGGCGCTGAAGGCCTTTTTGCAGCAGCGCTACCGCGAGCGCCAGGGTGAAATGGCGGAGGCGTGAGCAGGATCGCATCGGCGGCCGGGGATGCGCTAGACTGCCGCGCATGATCCACTGTCATTGAAGTCATGGCATGAGCTTGAGCAAGGAAGATTTCGAACGTCTGGCGGATTTTCGTTACCGGCTGCGCCGTTTTCTGCGGTTCAGCGAGGATCTGGCCCAGGATAGCGGCATCACGCCGCTGCAGTATCTGCTGCTGCTGCAACTGAAGGGCTACCCGGGCCGCAGCTGGGCCACGGTGGCTGAGCTGGCGGAGCGGCTGCAGTCCCATCATCACAGCGTGGTGGGGCTGGTCAGCCGCTGCGAGGGGCAGCAACTGGTGCGGCGCCAGCCTGGGCGCGAGGACAGGCGCTGCGTGGAGGTGCACCTGCAGCCCAAGGGCGAAGAGCTGGTGGCCAGGCTGGCCGGCGCGCATCGGGACGAGCTGATCGCCTTGCAGGAGGATGGCGGCTACCTGTCGCTGGACTTGTTGCTGCAGACCAAGCGCCAATTGCAACTGCCGGAGGAGCTGGGCTAGGCAAATAGCGCGGAGCCGTGTTGCATATGGCTTGATGGCATTTAGTAAACTCGCCGTTTTCAGGCAAGATGTCGGGATGCGGTCCGCCGACGGGCGGACAAGAAAGAAAGAGAGAATCATCATGGCATCCGACGCGCCGCAACTTCCGCTGCATCCCGAAACCCTGGCCATCCGCGCGGGCCGGGAGATCAGCCAGTTCAACGAGCACAGCCAGGGCTTGTACCTCACTTCCAGCTTCACTTACGATTCGGCCGCCCAGGCCGCCGCGATGTTTCTCGGCGAGATCGACGGCTACACCTACACCCGGTTCACCAATCCCACCGTGGCGGCGTTCCAGCAGCGGCTGGCGGAGATGGAAGAGGGGGAGCGCGCCATCGCCACCGCCACCGGCATGGCCGCGATCCAGGCCATCATGATGACTTTGCTGCAGGCCGGCGACCACATCGTGTCGTCGCAAAGCCTGTTCGGCTCCACCACCAATCTGTTCGCCAATCAGCTGTCCAAGTTTGGCGTGGCCACCACTTTCGTCGACGCGCGCGACCTGTCGCTGTGGCGCGAGGCGCTGCGGCCCAATACCAAGCTGCTGTTCCTGGAAACGCCGTCCAATCCCTTGACCGAGGTGGCCGACATCGCTGCCATCGCCGATATCGCCCACGCGCATGGCGCGTTGTTGGTGGTGGACAACAGCTTCTGTTCCCCGGCACTGCAACAGCCGCTGAAACTGGGTGCCGATCTGGTCATGCACTCCGCCACCAAGTTCCTGGACGGCCATGGCCGGGTGATGGGCGGCGCGGTGGTGGGCAGCGACAAGCTGATCGAGCAGATCTATCTGCACGTGCGCGCGGCGGGCCCGTCGCTGGCGCCGTTCAATGCCTGGACGCTGTTGTCCGGCATGGAGACGCTGCACCTGCGGATGGAGAAGCACAGCGCCAACGCGCTGGAGCTGGCGCGCTGGCTGGAGGCTCAGCCCAATGTGGAGCGCGTCTATTATCCGGGCCTGGAGAGCCATCCGCAGCATGAGATCGCGCGACGCCAGCAGAAGAGCGGCGGCGCGGTGGTGTCTTTCGTGGTCAAGGGCGGCAGAGAGGCCGCGTGGCGGGTGGTGGACGGCGTTCAGGTGATTTCCCGCACCGCCAATCTGGGCGATGTGAAAACCACCATCACCCACCCCTCCAGCACCACGCACGCCCGCGTGACGCCGGAGGCGCGGGAGCGCGCCGGCATCGTCGAGGGGCTGTTGCGCGTCAGCGTCGGCCTGGAAAATGTGCGTGACCTTCAACAAGATCTGTTGCGAGGCCTTGACTAAGCGCTTTTAACGCGTGTTTCATTCAAACGGCAGTCTAAAATTAGATTGCCGTTTTTGTTTGCCCTGAGGGATGGGTGGCGAGGCAAGTGGGACATGCCTTGACATCGATCAAGTTAAAACGTAAGTTTGAAACGCTTGTTCGAAAGCTGAGATGAGCAAGACCAAATCACAAAACACAATAAAGGCTCTGGAGATCATGGAGGGCAACCGTCCCGATACCGCAACCCGCATCCTGGACGTCGCGGAGCGTCTGTTCGTGGAGCACGGCTTCGAGGCGACTTCTCTGCGAATGATCACCCAGCAGGCCGAGGTGAATCTGGCCGCGGTGAATTATCACTTCGGCTCCAAGGATGCGTTGTTCGAATCCGTGTTTCTGCGCAGGCTGGCGCCCTTGCTGGAAGGGTGCCTGGCGGAACTGGATACGCTGGAGGCGCGGGAAGGAGACTTGCCGCTGGAGCAGCTGGTGCTGTCTTTCATACGGCCCTGTCTGGCTCTGTCCAAGGATCCGTCGCGCGGCGGCGCCATGTTCGTGCGCTTGCTGTCGCGGACCCTGGTGGAGAACCACCGCCTGCTGCGCGAGACCATCTCGCAGCAGTACAGCGTGTTCGTGCAACGCTATACCAGCGCCTTCCAACGGGCGCTGCCGCACCTGGAGCCGGAGCAGCTCGCCTGGCGGATGCACCTCGCCTTCAGCGTCATGTTCAACGCCTTCGCCGGCAACGATGTGCTGAAAATCTTCACGCGCAGCCAGATCGTTACCGCCCGGGATCCGGACATGATCGTCAAGTATCTGGTGCCTTTTGTGATTGCCGGTCTGGTCGCGCCCATCGAAGGCTGATTCCGCATCGCCAGTCCATTACAAGATCACGGCGGCGCATGCGGAACTGAGGGGTCAACACGAGGGTAAACACAATGATTGCTGCCGTTCTTCTGGTCGTGCTGCTCGGCGCGCTGGCGTATTTCGCCGCGCCGGTGCTGGTCTGGACCGTTGGTGTCGCCGCCTGGCTCGCCGCGCTCCAGTTCGTATTCCACTGTCCGGTGCCTGTCGCCGCTTGGGCGGTGTTCGCCGTGGTCGCCGCGGCGCTCAACATCGTGCCGCTGCGCCGCGCCGTTTTCACCGGTCCGGTGTTCGGCGTGTTCAAGAAAATCACGCCGGCGATGTCGCAGACCGAGCAGGAGGCCATCAACGCCGGCACCGTCTGGTGGGATCGCGACCTGTTCTCCGGCAAGCCGGATTACAACCGCCTGCTGTCCTTCCCGGATCCGAAGCTGACGCCGGAAGAGCAGGCCTTCATCGACGGACCGACCGAACAGCTGTGCGGCATGATCGACGACTGGAAGATCACTCACGAGCTGAAGGATCTGCCCCCGGAAGTGTGGCAGTTCATCAAGGATCATGGCTTCCTGGGCATGATCGTCAAAAAGAAATACGGCGGCCTGGAATTCTCCAACTACGCCCACGCTAAAGTCGTGACCAAGATCGCCACCCGAGGCGGCACCGCCGCGGTGACGGTGATGGTGCCCAACTCGCTCGGACCGGGCGAATTGCTGCAGCACTACGGCACCGAGGCGCAGAAAGACTACTACCTGCCGCGTCTGGCCAAGGGCGTGGAAGTGCCATGTTTCGCGCTGACCAGCCCGTACGCCGGCTCCGACGCCGGCGCCATTCCGGATTACGGCGTGGTTTGCCGCGGCTCCTACACTCACCCGCGCACCGGCGAGCGTTTCGAGAACGTGCTGGGCGTGCGCGTCAGCTGGGAAAAGCGCTGGATCACGCTGGCGCCGGTCGCCACCATCCTGGGCCTGGCGTTCAAGATGTACGACCCCGAGCGTCTGCTGGGCGACAAGGAAGACATCGGCATCACCTGCGCGCTGGTGCCGACCGAGCACGAGGGCGTTGAAATCGGCCGTCGCCATTTCCCGGGGGGCTCGGCCTTCATGAACGGCCCGACCTGGGGCAAGGACGTATTCATTCCGCTGGACTGGATCATCGGCGGACGCGAATACGCCGGCCAGGGCTGGCGCATGCTGGTCGAGTGCCTGTCGGTCGGTCGCTGCATCTCGCTGCCGGCGATGTCCGTCGCCTGCGGCAAGCTGACCACCTACACCACCGGCGCCTTCGCCCGCATCCGCGATCAGTTCGGCCTGCCCATCGGCAAGTTCGAGGGCGTGGACGAGGCGATGGCCCGCATCGGCGGCTTCACCTACCAGATGGAAGCGTCGCAGGACCTGGCGCTGACCGCGCTCGACAACGGCGAAAAGCCGTCGGTGCTGTCCGCCATCCTGAAGTACCATAACACCGAGCGCATGCGCAAAACGCTGAATGACGCGATGGACGTGCACGGCGGCAAGACCGTAGTGCTGGGGCCGCGCAACTACCTGGCGCGCGGCTATCAGGCGGTGCCGATCGGCATCACCGTGGAAGGCGCCAACATCCTGACCCGTTCGATGATCATCTACGGCCAGGGCGCGATCCGTTGCCATCCGTTCGTGCTGCGCGAGATGAAGTCGGCGATGGCCAACGACGGCGCAGAGTTCGACAAGGCCATCACCGGCCACATCAATTTCGTGATCAGCAACTTCGTCCGTTCGCTGTGGCTGGGCCTGACCTGCGCCCGCTTCGCGAAGAGCCCGAAGGGCGGCGCCACCGCAGCGTACTACAAGCGCGTCACCCGTCTTTCCAGCGCCTTCGCGCTGCTGTCCGACATGGCGATGTTCAGCCTGGGCGGCTCGCTGAAGTTCCGCGAGAAGCTGTCCGCGCGTCTGGGCGACATGCTGTCCGGCCTCTATATCGCTACGGCCAGCCTGAAGCGTTTCGAGCGTGAAGGTGCGCCGAAGGAAGACATCGCGGTGATGAGCTGGGCGGTGGAAAACGCGCTGTACGATGTTCAGGTGGCGATGGACGGCTTCCTGGCCAACCTGCCTAGCCGCGGTCTGGCCTGGGTGTTGCGTCGCGTGATCTTCCCGTGGGGCCTGACCCTGAAGCCGGCCTCCGACCGCATCGGCACCAAGGTGGCCCGCGCGATGATGGAGCCGGGCGCCACCCGCGACCGCCTGACCCACGGCATGTATGTGCCGAAGTCCGAGACCGATCCGGTGGGCGTGCTGGAGCACGCGCTGCACGCTATCCTGGCTACCGAGCCGGTGGAACAGAAGCTGCGCAAGTTGGCGCGTGACGGCAAGTTCAAGACCATCACCGCGCGCGAGCGCTTGGCTGAGGCGCTGCAAACCGGCCTGATCAATCAGGAAGAGTTCGACGCGGTCACTCGCGCCCGCAAGCTGAAGCGCGACGTGATCATGGTGGATGACTTCGACAAGAAGCTGGATCAGCATGACGAGCAATTGCTGCAGCGCCTGATTTTCTAAATCCGGCAACGTGGTACCATGCGCCGGATGCCGCATGCATCCGGTGTTGAGCAAAGCGGCCGCGTCTGTTGCGGCCGTTTTTCTCAGCGCTTCGCTTTCAAGGGGGTAGGGGATGGAACAGCAGGAACACCGGACGCCGGTATTGCGGGTGCGCGCCTTGCCCACCAGCACTAATGCCTATGGCCGGGTCCAGGCGGGCTGGCTGATGAGCCAGATCGACATGGCGGGCAGTCTGGACGCCGAGCGCTTGTCCCGCGGCCCGGTGACCACGGTGGCTGTCAACGCCTTCCAGTTCGCCGCGCCCATCCTGTTGGGCGATGTGGTGGATCTATATGTGGAGCGCCTGCGCATCGGCCAGAAATCCATCACGCTGAAGATCTCCGTCGAGGCCGAGCGCATGGACGGCTCGCACATCCGCATCACCGAGGTGATCGCCACTTTCGTCGCGGTCGACCCTGATGGAAAGTCCAGATTGCTGGGCGATTCCTAGCCTAAATGTGGTGGCGGAAACAAATTGTTGTGGAAATGTTGCATTAAACGAACGTTTGGAACAAAAGCTCTGATATCTGGTTGGATTGCTCTAATTCTCTGGTAGCATCGATGATGCTGCGGTCAATGACCGAGTCATCGTTAATGAAAATATCCAAGCTACAATAGAGAGGGAAGCATGAAGCTCAAGCATCTCAGCCTGTCCGTGATGATCATGGGCACCGCGCTCGGTCTGGCATCGACTCAGGCTGCGGCCTCGGGTTATCAGTTCGGCTCGCAGAGCGTCTCCGGCCAGGGCACCGCCCACGCCAACGGAGCAGAGGCCAACGATCCTTCCACCATCTTCACCAACCCGGCCGGCCTGTCCCGGCTGGACGGCACCCAGCTCGTCATCGGCGGCACCCTGGTGGTTCCACACTCCGAATATACCGATAACGGTTCCAAGAACATATTGGGCCAGCCCACCGGCGGCGGCAATGGCGGCACGTTCGCGCCCAAGGCCGTGGCCGCGCCGACCTTCTACCTGTCGCACAAGATCAACGACAAGATCACCGCCGGCATCGGCATGTACGTGCCTTACGGCGCCAAGCTGGACTATGGCTTCGACTGGGCCGGCCGCTATGCGCTGAAGAGCATCAACCTGCAGTCGCTGAACATCAACCCGTCCATCTCGTTCAAACTGGATGAGCGCCATTCCTTTGGTTTCGGCGTGTCCGCCCAGTATATGGACGCGACGTTGGAGCAGATGGCGGATGCGACTTCTGGCATTAATGGAAAGCTCGCTAAGCAAGGTTTGCCTGCTGCCGCTATTCAGGCGCTGGGAGTCAAGGGTGACGGTCTAGCCCATGTGGAAGGTAATGATTGGGGCTTCGGTTGGAATATTGGCTATATGTTCCAGCTGGATGAAAATACGCGGTTTGGCTTGGCGTACCGCTCCAGCATCAAGCAGACCCTTAATGGCTCGTCTACTTGGACATTCAATAATGTCACTAATAATCAGCTCACTCTCCCCGGTTTTGGCACTATCGGGGCTAACTCTTTGGGCGGCGTTGCCAAACTTGCCCACCCAAATGCATCCGCTTCTGTTGACGTGACCACCCCGGAAACCGCGTCCGCCAACTTTTTCCATCAGTTGAACCCGAAAGTGGCGTTGATGGGCGATGTGACCTGGGTGCGTAACTCGCGCATGCAGCAGATCGACATCAAACAATACAGCACGCCTGCCCAGGGCGATCTGGTGCTGCACCAGAACTGGAAGGATACCTGGCGCGTGTCGTTCGGCTCCAACTACCAGCTGAACGATTCCTGGATGCTGCGCGGCGGCGTGGCTTGGGAGCAGGCGCCGCTGCAGTCCGACGACCAGCGCCACCCGGCCATTCCGGACAGCGACCGCATCTGGCTGTCGTTCGGTGCCAATTACAAGATCAACAAGCAGAGCTCGCTTGATCTGGCCTACAGCTTCATCGACTTCAAGAACGCCAACGTCAACTATACTGACAGCTGCTCCCCGGCTGGCGTGAGCCCGACTACCGGTGCGGCATGTACCGGCAACGGCGGCACGGTCAAAGGCAGCTACAAGACTTATCTGCAGCTGATCGGCGTGCAATACAACTACCGTTTCTAAGCGGCTGCGCGCCGTCATAAAACCGGTTCGGGGCGGGCGCGCAAGCGTTCGCCCCGCTTGCTTTGGGCAGCCCGGCGGCGTTGTTGCGCTCGCGCCAGCGCCGCATGCGATTTTTTTACAAAACCTGCTTTGATTTTGCCCAAAATGGGTTAGACTAATCCAGCATAAAAGCGAGTGTTTGATATTTTATCTATGCCCGCGATATGGCCGTTGTTTGCGCTCGAGGAGAGCCGATTGCGGTCCAGACCGGAACAATAGCGATTATCCCCGGTCGTTTCTATCAAGCAGTACCCGCCCGCGCCGCGTCAGCCCCTGCCGGCGCAGGGCAATGGGCAAGGACGATTTCAACGCCCGTCCTTGAAGCAAGCAGGACAGGTTGAGAGGGGCCTGTCTCATGTGTGTTTCAACAAAACGAGGAAACCATGTCTCAAACCAAATTCAATGTACGCAAGGTTGCCGTGCTCGGCGCTGGCGTTATGGGGGCGCAGATCGCCGCCCACCTGGTTAACGCCAAGGTACCGACCATTCTGTTCGACCTTCCGGCCAAGGAAGGCGACAAGAACGGCATCGCGCTGAAGGCCATCGACGGTCTGAAGAAGCTGAAACCCTCTCCGCTGGCCGGCAGCGATGTGGTCGCCCACATCCAGCCCGCCAATTACGACGACCACCTGCACCTGCTGAAGGACTGCGATCTGGTGATCGAAGCCATCGCCGAGCGCATGGACTGGAAGGTGGACCTGTACCACAAGGTGGCGCCGCATCTGGGCGAGCACACCATCTTCGCCACCAACACTTCCGGCCTGTCGATCAACAAGCTGGCCGAAGGCTGCCCGGATTCGGTGCGCCCGCGCTTCTGCGGCGTGCACTTCTTCAACCCGCCGCGCTACATGCACCTGGTTGAGATCATCCCCTGCGTGACCTCCGACGCCCACATCCTGGACAACCTGGAACGCTTCCTGGTGTCCTCGCTGGGCAAGGGCGTGGTGCGCGCCAAGGATACCCCGAACTTCGTCGCCAACCGCATCGGCGTATTCTCGATGCTGGCCACCATCGCCAATGCCGCCAAGTACGGCATCCGCTTCGATGTGGTGGACGACCTGACCGGCCCGCGCCTGGGCCGCCCGAAGTCCGCCACCTTCCGCACCGCCGATGTTGTAGGCCTGGATACCTTCGCCCACGTGGTGAAGACCATGCAGGACACGCTGCCGCAAGACCCGTGGCACAGCCTGTTCGCCACGCCGGACTGGATGCAGCAGCTGATCGCCAACGGCGCGCTGGGCGCCAAGACCCGCGCCGGCATCTACAAGAAAGACGGCAAGCGCATGCTGGTGCTCGACCCGGCCAAGGGCGAGTACGTAGGCTCCGGCGAAAAGGGCGACGACGCGGTCAAGGACATCCTGAAGATCTCCGATCCGGCCGAGAAATTCCAGAAGCTGCGCGACAGCGAGCATCCGCAGGCGCAATTCCTGTGGGCCTGCTTCCGCGACGTGTTCCACTACATTTCCTTCCATCTGGGCGACATCGCCAACTGCGCGCGCGACGTGGACTTCGCCATCCGCTGGGGCTTCGGCTGGTCCGCCGGTCCGTTCGAGACCTGGCAATCCGCGGGCTGGCAGCAAGTGGCCAAGTGGCTGAAGGAAGACATCGCCGCCGGCAAGACCCTGGCCAAGGCCGAGCTGCCGGCCTGGGTGCTGGAAGGCGACCGCGCCGGCGTGCATTTCGCCGACGGCTCCTACAATGCCGCCGACAAGAAGCTGGTGGGCCGCTCCACCCTGGACGTTTACCAGCGCCAGCTGGCTCCGGCCAAGGTATTGGGCGAGAAGTCCGAGCTGCTGGGCGAGACCGTGTTCGAGAACGAGGGCGTGCGCGCCTTCACCACCGGCGACGAAGTGCTGGTGGTGTCGTTCAAGTCCAAGGCCCACGCCATCGGCCCGGCCGTGCTGGATGGTTTGAACACCGCGCTGGACATCGCCGAGGACCGCTTCAAGGGTCTGGTGATCTGGCAGACCGAAGAGCCGTTCTCTGTCGGCGCCGACCTGCAGTCGATGATGCCGGCTTTCATGATGGGCGACTGGGACGCGATCGACGCGATGATCGGCCGCTTCCAGTCCACCGCGCTGCGCCTGCGCTACAGCCAGGTTCCGACCGTGGCCGCCACCCAGGGTTATGTGTTCGGCGGCGGCTGCGAGTTCGCGATGCACTGCGACAAGACCGTGGCCGCGCTGGAATCCTATGTCGGCCTGGTGGAAGTGGGCGTCGGCCTGCTGCCGGGCGGCGGCGGCTGCAAGGAGTTCGCGCTGCGCGCTTCGCAGGAGTCCAAGGGCGATCTGCTGGCCGCGCTGAAGGATTACTTCATGAACATCGCCACCGCCAAGGTCGCCACCAGCGGCGTGGAAGCGCAGGAGCTGGGCTTCTTCCGCAAGGGCGATCCGGTGGTGTTCAACGCTTACGAGCTGCTGTACGTCGCCAAGAAGCAGGCGCTGGCGCTGGCCGAATCCGGCTACCGTCCGCCGCTGAAGGTGAAGGGCTTCCCGGTTGCCGGCCGTTCCGGCGCGGCGTCGATCAAGGGCCAGCTGGTGAACATGCTGGAAGGCAATTTCATCAGCCAGCACGACTTCTTCATCGCCTCGCAGATCGCCGACGTGATGACCGGCGGCGACTTGGAGGCCGGCACCCTGGTCAACGAGCAATGGATTCTGGAACTGGAGCGCAAGGCCTTCATGACCTTGCTGAAGAACTCCAAGACCCAGGACCGCATCGCCAATATGCTGACGACCGGCAAGCCGCTGCGCAACTAAGTGTTTGGGGATGATTCTGCTGCGCGGACCGATATCGAATGCTGCGATGCTCGCCGTACCACATGTACGGCTGCGCTTCTCGCTTCGATCTCGGCCCGCTCGCGATGAATCCTCCCGCAGACACGGCCAATAGCCAGATGAAAGGTCGCTTGATCGCCGCAGAGCAGATCGGGCGACCGACAGGAGAATCGAAAATGAGCAAACAAGTACAAGAAGCTTACATTGTCGCCGCCACCCGCACTCCGGTGGGCAAGGCGCCGCGCGGCATGATGCGCAATGTGCGTCCGGACGACATGCTGGCGCATGTGATCACCGGCGCGCTGGCGCAAGTGCCGAACCTGGATCCGAAGCTGATTTCCGACTGCGTGGTCGGCTGCGCCTTCCCGGAAGCGGAGCAGGGCCTGAACATGGCGCGCATCGGCGTGTTGCTGGCAGGTCTGCCCAACACAGTGGGCGGCATCACCATCAACCGCTATTGCTCGTCCGGCATCAACGCCGTGCAGATGGCGGCCGACCGCATCCGCCTCGGCGAAGCCGACGTGGTGATCGCTGCCGGTTCCGAATCGATGTCCCTTGTGCCGATGATGGGCAACAAGGTGTCGCTGAACCCGCAAATCTTCGCCAAGGACGAGAATTACGGCATCGCCTACGGCATGGGTCTGACCGCTGAAAAAGTGGCCCAGCAATGGGGCGTGTCGCGCGAAGACCAGGACGCGTTCGCGGTGGAATCCCACCGCCGCGCGCTGGCCGCGATCGACGGCGGCAAGTTCAAGAGCGAGATCACTCCGCTGGAAGTGACCTACCGCACGCCTAACCTGGAAACCGGCGAAGTCATCGCCAAGACCCGCGTGCTGGACACCGACGAAGGCCCGCGCCGCGAGACTACGCTGGAAGGCCTGGCCAAGCTGAAAACCGTCTTCGACGCCAAGGGTTCTGTCACCGCCGGCAACTCTTCGCAGATGTCCGACGGCGCCGGCGCGGTGATCCTGGTGTCCGAGCGCGTGCTGAAGGAATTCAACCTGGTGCCGCTGGCTCGTTACGTGACCTTCTCGGTCAAGGGCGTGCCGCCGGAAATCATGGGCATCGGTCCGAAGGAAGCCATTCCGGCCGCGCTGGCCCAGGCCGGCCTGAAGCAGGACGACCTGAAGTGGATCGAACTGAACGAAGCCTTCGCCGCCCAGGCGCTGGCCGTCGCGCGCGATCTGGAGCTCGACATGTCCAAAGTGAACCCGCACGGCGGCGCGATCGCCCTGGGCCACCCGTTGGGCGCGACCGGCGCGATCCGCACCGCCACGCTGGTGCACGGCATGCGCGACGCAGGCCTGAAGGGCCATGGCATGGTGACGATGTGCATCGGCACCGGCATGGGCGCCGCCGGCATCATTGAGGTGCTGTAAGCCAAGCTCATTGAACTGATGGTTTATGGAAACGCCACAGCCTTGCGCTGTGGCGTTTTTTATTTCAGTTTGCGCGACGTGAGGGCGAGGGCTCTCGGCGGTCGTGTGCGCAAGGCGGAGAAAAGCCCCGATCGATGACCGGGGCCGTGTGCCGAGCGGCGAGCCGGGGCTTATTCAGCCTGTTTGTCGTTGCTGGCCAACTCCAGCTGGGCCTTTTTCACACGCTTGTCGGCGGACAGCTTTTGCTGCAGCGCCAGCAGATCGGCCTGGGCCGGCGTGTTGAAGATGACGATGCTGGCGGTGCGGTAGCGCACGGTCAGGCCGTGATCGCGGGCGACGGCGGCTTCGTCGTTGGGCGATGCCAGTTGCACCAGCACGGTGCCGCTGACGGTGGCCGGCACGCGTTGCTTGGCGGCCTGCACCACATCGCCGCGCTTCAGCGACGGCGCCGGGGTGCCGGTGCTGCGGGCGGAAACGCCATTGGGGATCTTGGATTGCGGAGCCTGCTTATAGTAGGTCTTGCCGTTGATCACGACCGCCTGGCCGGCGGGTTGGGCCAGGAAGGGCGGCTCGGCGGCCTGGCTGTTGGCGGCCAGGGTCAGCAGGGCGAGGGGAATGAGTCGGATGATCTGTTTCATGCTGCGCTCCGGTGGCCGAAGAAGCGGATCGACCACGATTTCAGTTTGCCTTCCGCGTTGGGAAGCGAGTAGACGTTGTTTTGGCCATTGGCGCGATAGACGTACTGGTATTCGGCGCCATTGGTGTCGATCACGCGCAGCCGCCACTGGCCCTTGGCTTGTTCGCCGTAGAATTGATTGGACAGCAGGCGTTGCTGGTTGAGGCCGTAGGTTTCAGCCACCAGAGCGGTGCGCGGAGACAGCAGCACCGAGCGGGTGCCGGACGGCGAGATCAGTTCCACCGCCAGATCGTTGGCGCGGCCGTGCTCGGCGTCCACCAGGACCTGCACCGCCTCGACAGTCAGGTCGTCGGGTTGGTTGTACGCGCTTTCCACGCCGCGTTCGTCGGCATCCGGGATGGCGGCCTGGGCCGAGACAGTCTGCCAGCGGGTTTTCTGCAGCGGCGGCAGCGGCTTGCTGTAGAACAGCGCCTTTTCCACCGCCTTGTCGATGTTGATCAGGCCGAAACCGTAGAACTGGTGGAAGGGCAGGCCGGCGGCGTTCTTCTGCCAGCCGGAAATGGCCTGGTAGCTGTGCGGGCCGCCGTTCTTGTCCTTGAACGCCAGCGTCACGCCCGGTTGGGCGGCGTCCACCTGGCGGGCGGTGGTGATCAGGATGTGGCGCACGTCGCGGGCGCTGAGCGCCGGATTGGCGGACATCACCAGCGCGAATGAGCCGGAGGTGGACGGCGCGGCGGACGAAGTGCCGTTCATGATGCCGTTGTAGTCGCAGTTGGGATCCAGCGCGGTGCCGCCGTGCAGGCCGTTGGCGGTGTTGCCGGTGACGTTGTAGCCGCGGGCGCAGCCCGACAGGTCGGTGGTGACCATCGCCGGCGAATCGGTGCCGTACTCGCCGCCGGGAGCGGTGAGCAGCACATTGGCGCCGACCGACGAGTAGGAGGAGCGCACGCCGTCGGCGTTCAGCGCCGACACCACCACGTTCCAGTAGTTGTTGTTGTCGGTGGACAGGTTGGCGTCCTGCACCGGCAAGCCGTTGTTCCCTTGGTAACCCAATATCACCTCGGTGCTGCTCAGGCGGAAGGAGTTGTAGGCGTTGCCGGCCGACTTGACGAATACCGCGCCGCGGCCCCAGTGGCTGTTGCGGCTGACGTCTTCGTAGGTTTCTTCCTCGGTTTTCAGCTCGATGTCCTGATCCGGGTTGCCGGGGACGGAGGTGAGGGTGGAGGAGCCGTAGCTCTGGTTGAATACGCGGGCGTCGGTGAAGGCTTCCAGCGGACCGCCATTCGGTTTTTTGCCGTGCGCCAGCAGCCAGCCGTCCAGGGTTTGAGCCAGTAGCCAGTTGAAGCCCTTGAGGCCGGCCGAAGGCGCGATGCCGCGGCCGCCTATGCCGTTGAAGGCTACCGCCGCGGCGATGCCGGCCACTGCGGTGCCGTGGCCGTTGCCGCCTGATTCGGGCGTTGGGTCGTTGCTGCCGTTCACCAGGTTCTTGGAGCCGGGCACGATGTTGGCGGCCAGGTCGGGGTGTTTGATTTCCAGACCGTCGTCGATGACGGCGATGGTGGTGCCGATGCCGCGGATGCCGCGCAAGTGGGTGAAGGCGAGATTGAGGTCGACGCCCTTGACGCCGCCGCGCTTGGAGAAGGCGTTCTGACCGGTGTTTTTCAGATGCCATTGCTGGTTGACCAGAGGGTCGCCCGGCAGCAATGGAACGCTGCGATCCGGCGCGGAAGGGGCGGCATGACTAGCCAGGGAGGCCAGCGCCAGCATGACTGCGCTGCTGGTGATGCGAACGTGCATGATTGAGATCCTCTATTTGCCTTTGTTGTTTTGCGATTGTGGTCGCCAGAAGATCATATTTGTTAATTTTTATTGCACAAATATCTTTTTGTCATATTAAGTTCGGCGGCAAGAATTTGCGGTTCTCGCGCGAATGGGCAAAGAAGGGAGAGCTGGGGAAAGCGGCAAGAAGAAAAGCAAGAAGCGCCGGCCCATGTCGGGCCGGCGGCGCGGGGTCAATCCATTTTGGACAGCGTGTCGAAGTTGCTGTGGCTGCAGTCTTCGAATTCCTGTTGCGGGTCTTTCAGCTTGATCTGATAGGATTTGCCTTGAGCGCTGAGCACCAGCTGCTTGTCATCGTCCAGCAGGGTCTTGGGCATCAGGAACCAGCGCTGGCCCTTGCGCGAGTTCGGTTGCGTGATGTAAATGGCCGAGAAAGGCGCGCTGTCAGGTTGCGACGGATCTTGCAGCGAGACCCCGACCGGCGTTTGTCCCAATATTTCGATGCCCACCTTGGTGCCGTTATTCTGGCGTAGAATGCGCCGGATTACGCCCAGCAGCAGCGGGTGGGTCTCGGTTTTGACCAGGATCAGCCGGCCTATCGCCAACTGGTCTATGGTCTTGCCGATGAAGGTGAGTCCCATGCCGGTGCTGCTGATGTCGTTGATGCGCCATTCATCGATGCGGTCGGCTTCCAGCCCGCCTACATCCTGAACCTTGATGTGGAAGGCCACGCGGTCGAAACCTATCGATACCTGAGCGCTGGAGGAGTGCAGCGAGCGTTCCGATTTGCGCAGCGACTTGCCGCCATCGCTGGACCAGCGGACCGCCAGCTTTTCGCACAACACCGACCACTCCTCGCGCTCCAGCTCGCAATCCAGCGCGGCGATTTGCGAGGGGATGCGGACATCGAGGTCGAACATCAGATCGGCCAGGCGGGTGGTGATCTCGTAGGAGGACCAGTAACGGTGCCACTTGCCGGCCATGCCGCGCAGCATCGGCTGCGGAGGTTCCGGCAGGGACAGGTTGTAGACGAAGACCGGCATTTCGGTCGGCGGCTGCTTGTCCAGCGGGATGTTCTGGCAAATCAGCATCAACAGCTGGTCCACCGCGACGATTTCCTTGTGCAGCATGTTCTCGGTCTGAGCCAGGTGCAGCATGCCGGCCTGAACCAGCAGGTGCTCGCAGCTGATTTCCTGCTTGGCGTCCGGATACAGCAGGATGGGCGAACGGGCGAAGCCCGCTTCCTCCGCGTAGGTGTAGAAACGGAAGCCTTGCTGCCAGGCGTTGCCTTCTGGTTTCAGATAACGCAGCGCGTTCCAGGCCAGCAGCCGCATCTGGTGATGCAGGCCGCGGGTGGTGACCAGCTGCAGCTCCGCGTCGCCAGCCTGGCTGGAGGAGCCGCGGTGCAGGCGCAGGCAGATCTGGTAGGCGCTGGCCAATTCGTGCCAATAGGCGAGAATGGTGGGCAGATAGCCTTTGCTGCCGCCTCTGGAATGAAGATAATCCTGGCATAGCTGGTGGTGTATGCCGGCAGCCTTGTCGTCGACGTAGAGCAGCGTCTTGATGCGTTCCTTCAACGACATCTCGCTATCTGCGTTGATTTTGGATACGGCCTTGATGATTTCCACCAGGGCGGTAAAGTATTCAGCCTGCGGCAGATCGCGCACCAGCAGGGTGGCAGATTGCGCCACGCCTGAGGCGGGCGTGTTCTTGCTGAGAAGTGAGCTGACTAGAGATTTGAAGTCAAACATTGAACCGGGCTTCTGGATATGGGATTTATGTTCTCACTTATATGTCACTCTATCTTACGTCACGCATTGATGCTGGTGAAACCATAATCGCAAATTTATCGGGCATGCCAAAAAGCAAGTTTTTCCCCTATCGTCGTCTGATTCTCGCCTTGTGCGCGGCCGGACTGTTCATTTCGACAGCTGTGGACGCCGCGGATGCGACGCAAGTGCCTGAGGGTGTTGGCGTTGTGCTCGGCGGCGGCGGCGCGCGCGGCTTCGCCCACCTGGGCGTTTTGAAGGAGCTGGAGCGCCTGCGGATACCCGTGGCCTGCATCTCCGGGACTAGCGCAGGGGCGCTGATCGGTGGCATTTACGCCAACGGCCTGCCGCTGGATGAGATGGAGCGCGAGTTCAATGCCGCCGACTGGGACCAGATGCTGTCCGGCAAGCCGGCGCGCACCGACATCCCATACGATCGAAAGCGCAACGACTACCAGAACTATCTGGATGTCAGCTTCGGGCTCAAGGGCGGCGCGCTGCGGGTTCCGCGCAGCGCGATCAACTCCCAGGGCATCGAACTCTACATCCATAAAATGACGCGGGACCGGGACATCGACAGCTTCGACAAGCTGCCCATTCCATTCCGCGCGGTGGCGGCGGATTTGCTGACCGGCGACGCGGTGGTGTTCGACCGGGGCTCTCTGTCGCGCGCCTTGCGCGCCAGCATGGCGGTTCCCGGCGTGTTCGACCTGGTGGAGGACGACGGCAAGCTGCTGGTGGATGGCGCCATCGCCCGCAATATCCCGGTGCAGGAGGTGAAGGGCCGCTGCGCCGAGCACGTGATCGTGGTGGATGTGAGCACGCCGCTGTTGAAGGCGGACGAGATACACACGCTGTTCGACGTAGTCGATCAAAGCTCCAACTTGGCGGTGATGCGCAATCAGCAGGAGCAAATGAAGCGGTTGGACAAGCGCGACATCGTGATCCGGCCGGATCTGAGCGGCTATACCGTGGCGTCTTTCGGCGACCACAAGGCCATTGTCGAGCGCGGCGCCGAGGCGGCCCGCAAAATGGCGCGGCAATTGTCTACCTATTCGGTTTCGGAGGCGGAGTACCAGGCCTGGAAGAGCAAGCTGAGCCGGCCCCGCTACCCGGTGCTGGATGACGTCAAGGTGGACGGCAAGGACGGCGACTTCACCAAGATGTCGTCGTTGCAGGAGTCGCTGGATTTTTCATCGAACAGGATACCGGTGGGCGAAGCGCGCAATCGCTTGGCGGAGATCTTCACCGGGGGCGAGTACGACAAGCTGGGTTATCGCGTGGACAGCGTTTCCGGGCGCAACGTGATGATGGTGATGCCGGTGGAGCGCAGCATAGGCCAGAACACCCTGCATTTCGGTCTAAATCTTAGCAGCGACACGCCGGGCGACAGCCGCTTCACGCTGCGCGCCGCGCATGAGTGGACATCGCTGAACGCTGCGGGAGGCTCCTGGCGCAACGATGTGGCCATTGGCGACGACAAGGCCTTCAAGACCGAACTGTACCAGCCGTTGTGGCGCGGCAGCCCGATGTTCGTCGCCGCTTCGCTAGGGTATCAGCAGAGTCCGTTCAAGCTGTTCAATGATGACCACACGGTGTTTGCCACATTCAACAACAGCATAGTCGAAACGCAGGTGAATGCGGGCGTGGCGCTGGGCAAGTATGGCGAGTGGCGATTAGGCCTTTATCGGCAGGATAACGATTTCACCTTGTCGCAAGGCATTCCTGACTACGCTAACAATTTCCGTTTCCGCGATGTCGGCGTGCAGACTCGCCTGGTGGTGGACCAGTTCGATAACCCGCGCTGGCCGCGTTCCGGCTATTACTTCAGCGGCAAGCTGGCGGCCGGCTTGCCGGGGCTGGGTAGCGAGGTCAACCAGAAGCTTTATGATTTCACCGGCGAAGTGGCGCATACCTACGGAGATTTCACCGCGCGCTTCACTGCCAAGGCCAAAGGCTATGTCGATACCAAATCGGACGACGAATTCATCCCGGAAACCCTGGGCGGCTTCCTGAACCTGACGGGCTATCAGAATGGCGAACTCCTGGCCAGCCAGGTGGCGCTGGCCAGGCTGATGGTGTACTGGCGCGCGGCATCGTTGCCAGCTGTGCTGGGGTCTGGAGTATATGCGGGCGTGTCGCTTGAGGCTGGCAAGCTTTGGGGCAATGACTTCGCTACTAGCAAGCTTGCGCACCGCTGGATTCCGGCCGGTTCGGTTTTTCTGGGCGCGGATACTATTCTCGGGCCGTTCTTCGTCGGCATGGGCAGCGCGCAGGGGGGCAGGCTGACCGGCTACATTTATCTCGGCGTAGACTATTGATCCGGACCATCCGCGCGGCTGATGTCGCGCGGATGGCCTGTCCTTAGGTATGGGATCGCCCGACGTCTGAGACAAACGTTTGAATTAATCCTGGATTTTGCCAATGTCATGATCTATCCCGGTTAAGGGCCGCCATCCCGGTGGCCCGCAATCACGATATAACGGGAGAGATAATGAAACAGCTGTTGTCACGCACTGCCTTCTTGCTTGCCTTGTTGCTGCTGCCGTTCGCTTCGGCCCACGCATCCTCCGGCTATACCCAGACCCGCTACCCCATCGTGTTGGTGCACGGCCTGTTCGGCTTCGGCCAGGTGCTGGGCGTCGATTACTTCTACCGCGTGCCGGCCGCCCTGAAGGAGGATGGCGCGCAGGTGTTCGTAGCCGAAGTGTCGGCCACCGGCAGCAATGAGGCGCGCGGCGAGCAGCTGTTGCAGCAGGTGCAGCGCATCCTGGCCATCACCGGCGCGCAGAAGGTCAACCTGATCGGCCATAGCCAGGGCGCGCCCACCGCGCGCTACGTGGCGGGCGTGCGGCCGGACCTGGTGGCCTCGGTCACCACCGTCGGCGGCGTCAACAAGGGTTCGGTCGTGGCCGATATCGTTCGCGGCGTGGCGCCTCCGGGATCGGTCAGCGAAGCCGTGGCCGCCGCGGTGACCGGGGCGTTCGTCAAGGTGCTGGCCTTCTTCTCGGGCACCAGCGATCTGCCGCAGCAGCCTATCGATGCGCTGAATTCCCTGACCACGGCCGGTTCGCTGGCGTTCAGCGCCAAGTTCCCGGGCGGCGTGCCGACTTCGGCTTGCGGCGAGGGCGATTACGAGGCCAAGGGAGTGCGTTACTACTCGTGGACCGGCGCCGCCACCACCACCAATGTCCTGGACCCGCTGACCGTGCCGATGGGCGCGCTGGGCCTGGCTTTCGGCTCCACGCCGTCGGATGGCTTGGTCAGCGTATGCTCGGCCCACCTGGGCCAGGTGATCCGCGACGATTACAAGATGAACCACGTCAACGAGATCAATCAGAGCTTCGGCCTGGTCAGCCTGTTCGAGGTGAGCCCGGTCTCGCTGTACCGCCAGCAGGCCAACCGGCTGAAAAACGCGGGGCTGTGAGATGCGCCGCCTCGGCTTGACGCTGGCGGCGGCCTGCGCCGCCTTGCTGGCCTGGTGGGTCTGGCCGGATGGCGCGCAGCCGGAAGCGGCCGCGGCCCGCCAGGCGGCGCGCGGCGGCTTCGCGGCGTCGCTGGTCGGCACTCGGCCGGACGGCGCCGCCGCCGAAACCGGAGGGAAGCTGGTGGTCGATCAGCAGTTGCGCCAGCTGTTCGACTACTACCTGGCCACGCTGGGCGAGCGCGATCTGGCCGCCATCCGTACCGAGTTGCGGAGCCAGCTCAAGCGAGCGCTGGGAGGCGGGACGCTGACGCAGGCGATGGGGTTGTTCGACCGTTATGTCGCCTACAAGCGTTCGCTCGCCGGCAAGGAGGCGGCGGCCGCGAATCTGCCGCGCCGGCTGGAGTTGGTGCAGGCGGCCAGGCGGCAGTATTTCAGCCAGCTTGAACTGGACGGCTTGTTCGGCGACGAAGACCGCTATGACGACTTTACCGCCAGGCGGTTGGCGATCGAGGCCAATCCGGCGCTGAGCGCGGCCGACAAGCAGCGGATGGTCGCGCAGTTGGAGAGCCGGCTGCCGTCCGCGCTGCGCGCCGCGCGCGAGGAGCCGGTCAAGCACTTGGCGCTAGCCGACGCGGAAGCCCGGTTGAAGCAGGGCGGAGGCGGCGAACAGCAGCTTTACCAATTGCGCGCCGGGATGGTGGGACAGGCGGCGGCGGACAGGCTGGGGGAGCTGGATCGGGAGCAGGCCGGCTGGCAGAAGCGGCTGGACGACTTCAAGAGCGAGCGGACGGCCATTCTCTCCAACGGCGGACTGAGCGCGCGGCAGCGGCAGCAAGCGGTCGCCCAACTGCAGTCTCAGCGGTTTTCGCCGCAGGAGGCGCTGCGCCTGCCGGCGTATTTGCCCAACTGACCGATGCGGGAGACGAAACAGGCGCCCAAGGGTGCCTGTTTTTCGTGGAGCGGCTTCGCTCAGGCGTGGGTGAAGAACAGACGGCGCAGCGCCTCGCCCGGCTCGGCCTCGCGCATGAAGGCCTCGCCGACCAGAAAGGTGTGCACGCCGCTGGCCTGCATCAGCCGCACGTCTTCGATAGTGGCGATGCCGCTCTCGGTGATGGCGATGCGGCCGTCGGTGATGCGCGGCAGCAGCTTCAGCGTGGTGGCCAGGCTCACCTCGAAAGTGCGCAGGTTGCGGTTGTTGACGCCGACCAGCTCGGTTTTCAGCTGCAGCGCGGCATCCAGCTCTTCTTCGTTGTGGACCTCCACCAGCACCGCCATGCCCAGCTCGTTCGCCAATGCCTCCAGCGCCTTCATCTTGGGCAGTTCGAGAGCGGCGGCGATCAACAGGATGCAGTCGGCGCCCATCGCGCGGGCTTCGTACACCTGGTAGTCGTCGACGATGAAATCCTTGCGCAGCACGGGCAGGTGGCAGGCGGCGCGCGCCGCCTCCAGGTAGCTCGCGTCGCCCTGGAAATACTGGCGGTCGGTCAGCACCGACAGGCAGGCCGCTCCGTGGGCGGCATAGCCCTCGGCGATGGCGGCAGGCTGGAAGTCCTCGCGGATCACGCCTTTGCTGGGGCTGGCTTTCTTGATCTCGGCGATGACGGCCGCCTTGCCCAGCGCGTGTTTGGCGCGCAGGGCGGCGACGAAATCGCGGCGGTCGCCGCGCGCTTCGGCGTCGGCCCGTACCGAGGACAGCGGCCGGCTGGCCTGCGCGGCGGCGATTTCCTGATGTTTGGTGGCGATGATGGTGTTGAGAATGTCGGACATGCTGGCTTCTATGTTGACAACAACGAATGGGCAATCATGCAGAACATCAGGCGGGATGGCAAGCCCGGCGGGACGGACATCGTTTCGGATGCTTGATTCAAATCATTCTCGTTCTCTTGGCCGGGCCGGATACTGCGGGCACCCCCACCCGTCGGAGTTTCGCCATGGCGCGCGCTCATCCTTTCTTTTCCGCCCCGCACCGGGCGGCGTTCCTGCCCGGCATGCTGCTGGCCATCCTGCTGCTGGCGGGCTGGAGCGCCGAACTGGCCGCGCGCCTGTTTGGCCTTGGCCTGCCCTTGGCGCTGCCGGCGATGCTGGCCCACGGTTTCCTGATGCTGTTCGGTTTCTTTCCCTTGTTCATGACCGGCTTTCTGTTCACCGCCGGACCGCGCTGGCTGAATGTGCCGCCGCCCGGACGCGGGGCCTATCTGCTGACGCCGGCGTTGCTGGCCGCCGGCCTGCTGCTGTGGCTGGCCGGCGCGGCAGTCGGAGGCGTTTGGCTGCTGGCCGGCCATCTGGTGTACAGCCTGGGTTTTCTCGGCCTGGCCGGAGGCTTCGCGCGCTTGTTGCTGGCCAGCCCGGCGCCGGATCGGCGCCATGCCTGGGCGGTGCTGTCGGCTTTCGGCATCGGCGTCCTGGCGCTTGGCGCGGCCGGCTATTGGCTGTTGAGCGGCGATGTCCGCGGTTGGCTGTGGATGCGGGACCTGGCCTTGTGGGGCTTTTTGCTGCCGGTATTCCTGACCGTGTGCCACCGCATGCTGCCGTTTTTCTCCTCCAGCGTGCTGGCGCCGTATCAGCCCTGGCGGCCGTGGTGGCTGTTGGCGGCGATGCTGGGAGGCTCTCTGGGGCACGGTCTGTTGTCCATCGCCGGCTGGCCGTCCTGGAGCCTGGATCTGGCGTTGGCCGTCTTGTTTGGCTATACCAGCTGGCGCTGGGGGCTGCTGGCCTCGCTGCGGGTGAAGCTGCTGGCCATGCTGCATCTGTCTTTCGCCTGGCTGGCTGCCGGCTTCGCGTTGTACGCCTGGCAGGGCGCGCTGGGCGGCCTGGCCTGGGCGCCGCTGCACGCGATCTCGGTCGGCTTCTTCCTGACCATGATGATCGCGTTCGTGTCGCGGGTATCGCTGGGCCATTCCGGGCAGCCGCTGGAGGCCGGCAAGGCCTTGTGGGGGCTGTATCTGGCCGCTCAGTGGCTGGCGCTGGCCCGCGTGGTTGCGGATCTGCTGCCGGCCGGCTGGCGCGCCGGCATGTACGGCCTGGCCGCGGCGGGATGGCTGCTGACCCTGCTGCTGTGGGGCAGCCGCTTCCTGCCGGTTTACCTGCGTCCGCGCGCCGACGGCAAAGAGGGTTGATCGGCTTACAAATTTCAAACTGGAGACCATCATGACCCCATCCGAACTGTTGACCGGCCAGCACCGGGATTGCGACGCCCGTTTTGCCGACGCCGAGCAAGCCGCGCGCGCTCAGGACTGGCCCGCTGCCGAATCCGCTTTCGCCGCGATGCGCGGCGAGATGGAGGGCCACTTCCGGCTGGAAGAAGAGAGGTTGTTCCCCGCCTTCGAACAGGCCAGCGGCATGCGAGCCGGCCCCACCGTGGTGATGCGCGCCGAGCATGCGCAGATGCGGCAATTGCTGGACGGCATGGCCCAGGCGCTGGCCGCGCGCGATGGCGGCGGCTTCCTGGCCGAGGCCGACACGCTGTTGATCCTGACCCAGCAGCACAATATGAAGGAGGAGAACATCCTGTATCCGATGTGCGAGCAATGCCTGCCGGATCTGGGGCGCTTGCTGGAGGAGGCCGGCCATGCCGCTTGACCTTCGCGATCTGCCGCCGCCGGAGCCGATGGACATCGTGCTGGGCGAGGCGGAGCGGTTGTCGCCTGGCCAGTCCGCCAGCTTCGTGCTGCCGCATTTTCCGACCCCCTTGCTGCCTTTGCTGGACAGGATGGCCGGCCTGGCTTACCGCTTCGAATTATCGGGCGACGGCGGCGTGCTGCTGATCATGGAGCGCAGTTGATGCAGGGGTGGCCGTCCTATGACCGGGCGCCGCCGCTGAGCCTTCCCCTGCCTTTTCTGCTGGCGTCGCCGTGCTGGTTGTTCATTGCCGGATTGTGCCTGATGTTGGCGGGGCCCGGTCCGCTGGACCGCTTCGACCCGGCGGCGCTGGCCGCCGCGCACCTGTTGGCGCTGGGCGCGCTGGGCAACGCGATGTTCGGCGCGGCGCTGCAGATCCTGGCGGTGGTGGCCGGAGTATCGTTTTCCCGCCCCCGTTTGCTGCTGCATGCGCTGTTCTGGCCGTTGCAGCTTGGCTGCGGCCTGCTGGCGGCGGCTTTTCTGAATGGCTTCCTGCCGGCGCTGTTGCTGCCGGCCGCCGCGCTGTTGGGCTGGGCCTTGCTGGTTTTCGCCGGCTTCGGCCTTCATGGCATCGCCAAGAGTCCGGCGCGCGACGCGACCACCCGCGGCATGGCGTCGGCGCTGGCCGCGCTGTTGGTCGCCGCCGGTTTGGGCATCGCCCTGGCGGGCACCCTGGGCGCGGCCTGGCCGCTGCCTTGGAAAACCTTGCTGGATTGGCATGCGCTGTGGGCGCTGGGCGGATGGCTGCTGGGCCTGGTCATGGCGGTGGCGGCCACGGTGGTGCCGATGTTCCAGATCACGCCGGCGTATCCGGGGCGCTGGATGCGGCATGCCGCGATGATTTGGCCGGCGTCGTTGCTGGCGTCCGGTTTGGGATGGCAGTTGACGGCGAGTTGGCTGGCCTGGCTGCCGGCATGGATGGCGGCGCTGGCCTTTGCCGCCATGACCTGGAGCTTGCAGCGGCGAAGCCGGCGTCCCGGAGACTGCGGGCGGCGCTTCTGGCAGATGGCGATGGCGGCATTGGCGCTTGGGCTGCTGGCCGCCGGCTGGGCGGCGTTGAGCGGCTGGCTGCTGCTGTTCGGACTGGGCGCAGGCGCGGTGCTGGGCATGTTCTACAAGATATTGCCCTTCCTGCTGTGGCTGGACCTGCAGCGCAAGGCGCCGCCCGGAGCGAGGCCGCCGGCCACGCTGGCGCTGTTGCCGGAATCGGCGCAGCGTCGATGCCTATTTGTGTTTTCAGCCTGCCTGGCGATGGGTTGCGCACTGGCCTTGGGGGTGCTGCCTGGAGCGGCGGCAGGCGTCGGAACATGCGCGCTGGCCGCGCTAGTGGCTTGGGACGCGGGCAGGGCGGTATGGCGCCACCGCGCCTGCGCGCGAAACTGGAGAGAGGCTCAGGAGGCCGGCGTCATGCCGTAGTCGGCCAGCGCGGCGGGGTCGAGCAGGGCGACGTCCTTGCCATCGACCTCCACCAGGCCGGCCTTGCTCAATTGCTGCAGCACGCGGGAGAAGGTTTCCGGTGTCAGGTTCAGGCGGGAAGCGATCAGGTTCTTGTTGGCTTCCAGCGTCAGCACGACTTTCTCGCCGGCGGGCGCGTCGTCCATTTGCTGCAGCAGGTAGCCGATCACGCGCTGCAGCGCGGTTTCCACCGAGTAGCGCTCCACGTCCCGCACCATGCCGTGCAGGCGCAGCGACATGCCGGCCAGCATATTGCGCGCGAAGCCCGGGTCCTCGGCCAACGCCTGGAACACGCCGGCCGCGCCGATGTGCAGCAGCAGGCTGTCTTCCAGCAGTTGGGCCAGCACCGGATAGGGCTTGCCCAGGAACATCACCGCCTCGGCGAAGCTCTGGCCGGGGTGGATGATCTCCACCACCTTCTCCACGCCTTGCGGCGAGGGGATCGCCAGCTTTACCTTGCCGTACACCACCACATACATGCCGTCGCATTCGTCGCCGCGCTGAAACAGCAGCAGTCCCCGATCGCCGCGCTTGGCGTGAACGTGAGGCTCCAGCGTGGCCAGTTGCCTGTCCGACAAGCGCTGGAACAAGGGTTGGTGGCGCAGGTGCTGGATGATGTCGATCTGGGACATGGCGGGGCTTTCGGAAGCGGTGTGGCGATGGTGGATGCTAACTCATCCCGCGAATTATTAGCAAAGCGCGATATTTGACAGCCGACAGGTTTTTTCAGGCGCCTGGCGCAGGAAGGCGCGATGCGGGAGCGGGCCCCTTGCCCAGGCCGCATGAGTGAGAAAGCCGCCTGGCGGCGGCTTTTCTGAGCAGAGGGAGCTTAGCGGGAGACGAAGCCGCCGTTGATGAACAGGGTCTGGGCGGTGGTCCAGCGGTTTTCCGGCGAAACCAGGTGCTTGACCAGCGGCACCAGGTCGGCCACTTGGCCCAACTGGCCGTTGATGCTGGCGCGCTTCAGGTAAGCGACCGCTTCCGGCGTTTCCGCGGCGTAGAAGAACTCGGTGTCCATCGGGCCGGGGGCGACCACGTTGACGGTGACGCCGCGGTGGCCGATTTCCTTGGCCAGCGCGCGGGTGAAGTCCTCCAGCGGCGCCTTGCTGCCGGCGTAAGCGCCGTAGTGGCCGGTGGTGGCGGCCAGCAGCGAGGTGCCGACGCTGACGATGCGGCCGTTGTCGCGGAGGCGGCGGCCGGCTTCCTGCAGCGCGAAGAACGCGGCCTTGGCGTTCAGCGCGAAGATGGCGTCGAACTCTTCCTCGCTGACCTCGGTGATCGCTTTCTTCACCATCATGCCGGCGGTGTTGATCAGGATGTCGACGTGGCCGAAGCGGTCTTCCACCGCGTCGAACAGGCGGCGGACTTCCGCCACCTTGGTGACGTCGGCCTGTACCGCGAAGGCCTGGCCGCCGGCGGCTTGAATCGCGGCGGCGGCTTCTTCCGCCCCGGCGCGGGAGCCTGCGCTGTGGTAGTGGATGGCGACGGCGGCGCCGTCGGCGGCCAGCGCTTCGGCGAAGGCGCGGCCCATATTGCGCGATGCGCCGATGATCAGTGCGACTTGTCCTGCAAAGTTGGCTTGGCTCATGTCAGTTCTCCGTTGGGTTCGCCGCTGGCGCGGCTTGCTGTTGACGCTTTGCAGTGTATTGCCGGGTTTGATCCGGATAAACGGCGCTTTATTGTTTAAACTATCCAGAAAATCGTACCAATTGGAGCGGCTATGGATAGGGTCATGGCGATGCGGGTTTTCGCCGCCGTCGTCGATTGCGGCGGCTTCACCCGGGCGGCGCAGCAGTTGCAGCTGCCGCGGGCCACGGTGTCCAGCGCGGTGCAGCAACTGGAGGCGCAATTGGGCGCGCGGCTGCTGCACCGGACCACGCGGCGGGTGCAGCTGACGCTGGACGGCGGCACTTTCTACGAGCGTTGCCAGCAGCTATTGGCGGATTTCGACGAGCTGGAGTCCTTGTTCAGCCAGCAGGGCGCCAGCCCGCGCGGCAAGTTGCGGATAGATGTGCCGGGGCCGATAGGGCGGCAGGTGCTGGCGCCGGCGTTGCCGGCGTTCTTTGCGCAGTATCCCGATATCGAGCTGGAGCTGGGGGTGACCGACAGGCCGGTGGACTTGATCCAGGAGGGCGTCGACTGCGTGATCCGCGTCGGCGCGCTGGCCGAGTCGCGCCTGGTGGCGCGCCGGATCGGCCTGTTGCCGCAGGGCAATTACGCCAGCCCGGATTATCTGGCCGCTTTCGGCGCGCCGGCCTCGCCAGACGAGCTGGTTGGCCATCGCGCGGTCAACTACGCGTCGCCGTCCACCGGCAAGGTGTTTGCCTGGGAGTATCTGCAAGAAGGCGAACGGCGCGAGCTGGCGTTGAAGTCCCAGGTCAGCGTCAACCAGGTGGAAAGCTATATCGCCTGCGCGCTAGCCGGGCTAGGCATGATCCAGTTGCCGCGCTACGACGCCGAGCCGCATGTCGCCGCCGGACGACTGGTGGAAGTGCTGGCCGATTGGCCGCCGCCGGCGATGCCGGTATCGGTGCTGTATCCGCACCGCAGGCATCTGTCGCGGCGGGTGCAGGTGTTTGTCGAGTGGGCATCCGCGCTGCTGCGCGAGCGTTTGCGGTTGGAATAGCGGCTTTATGTGAATGTGCTTAAATAGATGGGAATGGAACTACTTTGTAACTAAATTGCCTGACAAAGTTTGCTTTTGTTAACGAATTGTTGGTGATGATGCGGTTCAGGCAATGGTTTGGCATTTTGTTGCTCCCCGCGCGCGGGTTGGCCGCCTTGTGGCGGCGCTTCCGGGGTTGGGGCTTAGGCAAGCGGCCGTGGCGCAACGCCGCGGCCTTGTTGGCGGTTCTGGCTCTGGCCGGCTGGGGCGCGCACCGCTGGCTGGCGGAGGACCCGCCGCCGCCGGTGCTGACCGCCAAAGTGGAACGCGGCGAGCTGGAGGATCTGGTGCTGGCCAGCGGCGTGATCCAGGCGTTGCGGCAGGTGGATGTCGGCGCCCAGGCCAACGGCCAGCTGAAATCGCTGAAGGTGGAGGCGGGCGACAAGGTGAAGCAGGGCGAGCTGCTGGCCGAAATCGATCCGGAAGACAGCCTCAACGATTTGCGCGCCGCCGAAGCCTCGCTGGACGCGCGCGTCGCGCAGCGCCAGGCCAAGCAGGCCGCGCTTCGGCAGGCCGAGCAGGAGCTGGCGCGCCAGCGCCGCATGCATGCCGAGGGCTCTACCTCGGATAAGGACCTGCTGGCCGCCGATACCAATTACCAGACTTTGAAGGCTGGATTGGCGGAGCTGCAGGCGCAGATCCGCCAGGACCAGTCGCAACTGGACAGCAAGCGCACCAAGCTGGGCTACACCCGCATCCAGGCGCCGATGGACGGCGAGGTGCTGGAGATCGTCACCCAGCAGGGCCAGACCGTGATCGCCACCCAGACGGTGCCGGTAATCCTCAAGCTGGCCGATCTGAGCAAGGTGACAGTGCGGGCCTATGTGGCCGAGGCCGATGTGATCCGGGTGAAGGCCGGCCTGCCGGTGTACTTCACCGTGCTGGGCGCGCCGGACCAGCGTCACTGGGGCAAGCTGCGCGCCATCCTGCCGATGCCGGAGAAAATCAACAACGCCATGTTCTACAAGGCGCTGTTCGACGTGCCCAATCCCGATGGCAAGCTGCGGGTGGACATGACCACCCAGGTCAGCATCGTGTTGTCCCGCGTCGACACGGCCTTGAGCATTCCCTTGTCCGCATTGGGCGCTGCGGGCAGGGACGGCCGCCACGCGGTGAAGGTCAAGGGCAAGGACGGCAGGCTGGAGGAGCGCCAGGTGCGCATCGGCATGAAAACCTCCACCCGCGCCCAGGTACTGGACGGGCTGAAGGCGGGAGAGCTGGTGGTGACCGGGGAGCAGCCCGACAAGCCCGAAGAGGGCGGCGCCGTGATGGTGAGCGCATGAGCGGGGCCGGCCTTCAGCTGGATGGCGTCTGGCGGCGCTTTCCGTCCGGCGAGGACGAGGTGGCGGTGCTGAAGGATGTGTCGCTGAGCATCGCGCCGGGAGAGATGGTGGCCATCGTCGGCGCGTCCGGCTCCGGCAAGTCCACGCTGATGAACATTCTGGGTTGCCTGGACCAGCCGTCGGCCGGGCGCTACCGGGTGGCCGGGCGCGATGCCGGCAGCCTGGACGGCGACCAGCTGGCCGCGCTCAGGCGCGAGCATTTCGGCTTCATCTTCCAGCGCTACCACCTGCTGCCGCATCTGTCGGCCTTGGACAATGTCGCCATGCCCGCCGTCTACGCCGGCATGGCGCTGCATGAGCGGCGCGAGCGGGCGCAGGCGCTGCTGGCGCGGCTGGGTTTGGCGGGCAAGGAGCATCATAGGCCCGGGCAGCTGTCCGGCGGCCAGCAACAGCGGGTATCCATCGCCCGCGCGCTGATGAACGGCGGCCGCATCATTCTGGCCGACGAGCCGACCGGCGCGCTGGACAGCCGCAGCGGCGAAGAGGTGATGCGGATCCTGAAGGAGCTGAACACTTCCGGCCATACCGTGATCATTGTCACCCACGATCCGGCCATCGCCGCGCAGACCGACCGCGTGATCGAAATCCGCGACGGCGAAATCCTGCGCGACAGCGGCGCGGTGAAGCCTGTTGCCGAAGCCGGAGGCGAGGAAGCTCGGGCCGATGGCGGCCCGTCCCCGCGAGAGCGAATGGCCGAGGCGTTCAAGATGGCGATGCTGGCTATGTTGTCCAACCGCCTGCGCACCGCGCTGACCATGCTGGGCATCGTCATCGGCATCACCTCGGTGGTGTCCATCATCGCCATCGGCGAGGGCGCGCGCGACTACGTGCTCAACGACATCCGCGCGATGGGCACCCAGACCATCACCGTGTTCCGCGGCAAGGACTGGGGCGACGACAAGGCCGAAGGCATCCGCACCTTCCTGCCGGGCGACATCGCCGCGCTGGCGGAGGAGGGCTACGTGGACAGCGTGACGCCGGAAACCACGCAGCCGCAGCGCATCCGCTACCGCAATGTCGACGTCAACGGCTCGGTCAGCGGCGTGGGGCGGGATTTTTTCCGCGTGCAGGGCATGAAGCTGGCCGAGGGCCAGGGCTTCAGCCGCGACGACATCCGCCAGCAGCGGCAGGTGGCGCTGTTGGACAAGAACGCCCGCCGCAAGTTGTTCGGCGACGGCGAGGCGGTGGGGCGGGTGATTCTGGTGGGCACGGTGCCGGCGACGGTGATCGGCGTGGTGGCGCAGCGCGACCGCGGCTTCGGCGGCAATTCGCTGCAGCTGTGGATGCCGTATTCCACCACCGCCAGCCGCTTGTTCGGCCAGCAGCATTTCGACCGTTTCGTGATCCGGGTGAAAGACGGCCAGCCGACCAAGCTGGCGGAAAAAGCCATCACCACGCTGTTGACTCAGCGCCATGGCGGCAAGGATTTCTTTACCCACAATATGGAAGACGTGCTGAAAACGGTGGAGAGCACCAGCCGCACGCTGGCCTTGCTGTTGACGCTGATCGCGGTGATCTCGCTGGTGGTGGGCGGCATCGGCGTGATGAACATCATGCTGGTCTCGGTGACCGAGCGCACCCGCGAGATCGGCATCCGCATGGCGGTGGGCGCCCGCCAGGGGGATGTGCTGCAGCAGTTCCTGACCGAGGCGGTGCTGGTTTGCCTGGTCGGCGGCGCCATCGGCGTGATGCTGTCCTATGGCATCAGCTTCGTGTTCGCGCTATTCGTCAGCTCGTGGAAGATGTCGCTGTCGCCGACGGCCATCCTGCTGGCGGTGGCGTGCTCGTCGCTGATCGGCGTGCTGTTCGGCTTTTTGCCGGCGCGCAGCGCCGCCAGGCTGAACCCGATAGACGCGCTGGCGCGGGAGTGAAAATGGACAAGCGCAAGAAATGGACATGGCTGGCGCTGGCCGCCTTGCTGGCCGGCTGCCAGGCCACGCCGTATCAGCGGCAGCCCTTGCGGACGCCGGCGCAGTGGGCGCAGCCGAACACGGCGGAGCAGGACATGGGCCGCGAGGCGTGGTGGGGCGGTTTCGCCGATCCGGCGCTGCTGCGGGTACTGAGCCATGCGCGCAGCCGCAATCCCGATTTGGAGATCGCGCTGCTGAAATTGCGCAAGGCGCAACTGGAGGCCGGCCTGGCCGACAGCGAAGCGCGGCCGACGCTGAGCGGCTCGCTGTCGGGCAGCCGCAGCCGTCCATTGGATGGCGGCGATTGGTCGAATAGCCGCAGCGCCGGCCTGAAAGTGGATTACGAGGTCGACCTGTGGGGGCGGCTGGACGCCGCGCAGCGTTCTGCGGGAGAGGCCTTCGTCGCCAGCCGCTACGACCAGATCAGCGCCGACTTGCTGTCCGACAGCGCCGCCGCCAGCTTGTATTGGGACATCGCCGCGCAGAAGGCCAGGCTCGCCCTGGCCGAGGCGGCGCTGGCCGACGCGGTCCGCATGCAGGCGCTGGCGCATTCCCGGCGGAAGGCGGGCGCGCTGGCCGAACAGGATGCGACCCAGGCGGACAGCGAGGCGCTGGCGCAGCGCGCAAGCCTGCTGAGCCAGCGGGAAGAGCTGCGCAAGAAGGAAAACGCGCTGGCGCTGCTGCTGGACGAGCCGCCGGGTTTGTCGTTGCCGGAGATCCCGCCGCTGGCAGAGCAGCCGTCGCTGCCCGGCATCGCCGCGGGCCTGCCGGGAGACTTATTGCGCCGCCGGCCGGATTTGCAGGCGGCCGAAGCGCGGCTGCGAGGCAAGCTGGCCGATGCGGACCAGCGCCGGGCGGATTTCTTTCCGCGTTTCAGCCTGAACGGAGACCTTGGCCGAGGCAGCGCCGTCCCCGGCGCGCAGCTAGGCCTGGGCGCGACGCTGTCCCTGCCTTTTCTCGACTGGCGGCGGCTGGATTTGAAGCTGAAATCGAGCGAGGCCGACTACCAACTGGCGGAGGTGGAGTTCCGCAAGACGCTGTACGGCGCCTATCGCGAGGTGGAAGAGGGCCTGGATGGACGACGCCGCCTGGCCGCCAGTGCCGCTCTGCAAAGCGAGGCGCTGCGCTTGGCGGGGCGAAACGCCCAGCTGGCCCAGAGCCGCTACCTTGCCGGAGAAACCGATATCCAATCCTGGCTGGAGGCCGCGCGCGGTGAGCGCCAGGCGCGGGAGAAGCTGTTGGATTTGAATCTGGAGCGGCTGAAGAACCTGGCGTATCTGTACAAGACTTTGGGCGGAGGCGCTTCGCCCGCTTGAGCGGCAATGGCTGGCCGCTGACTCGGCGGCCGTCAGGCCGCGCTAGCCGCGGCGGGGCACCGCGATCACGCGCGGCGCGTGGCCGGTGTGCGCCAGCAGCCGCGCCAACCCTTCCACCGGCACGCTCAGGGTGGCGGTGTTGACCAGCGGGTGGCAGAGTATCGCCTCCCGCGCCCACAAGGCATTGTCCACCACCACTTCCACCTGATGATCGCGGTCGTTGACAGCGGCCAGCAGCGTCACCGATCCCGGCTCCAGCCCCAGATATTTCTTCAGCCGCTCCGGCGACGCGAAGCGCAGGCCCTTGACCTCCAGCGTTTCGCCCAAGGCCTTGATATCCACGCCGGCATTGGCCGGCACCGCCACCAGGAAGTGGCGGCGGCCCTTGGCGTCGCACAAAAACAGGTTCTTGCACTCCGCGCCCGGCAGGTCCGGGATCAGCCGGGCGGCCTCCTCGCAGGTGTAGACCGGCGGGTGCTCGAAGCGTTGGTAGGGGATCCGCTGCTCGTCCAGCAAGCGGTACAGGGCGTGTTCCATGCGGGCGTCTCCGGCGTTTTCGTTCCCTTCGAAACTATCACGGCCGATGTCGGCGCGTCACCCCGCCAGTTTTCCGATCAAGTTTTCCAGCGCCGCCAGCGCGGCATCCGCCTGGCCGTCCAGCTGAGCGCGCACGATGGCGCCGTCTGCGGCCAGGGACAGCATTTCCGCCATCTCGGCCTTGCCTGGGCCTTCCGGCAGCCGCTCGGTTATCGCTTGCCGCATCTCTGCCTTGTGCCGCCGCGCGGCGTCCATCACCGCCGGCTCGGCCGGCATTTCTCCCGCCCCGTTGATGAAGGCGCAGCCGCGGAAGTCGTCCGAGGCGAACCACTCGCGCATGGCGTCCGCTAGCGCGGCGGGGCCGTCTCGGCGCGCTAGCGCGGCGCGAAACCAACCCATCCAGAGACTGTGGCGTTGCGCCAGATAGGCCAGGATCAGGTCGTTCTTGCTGGGGAAGTGGCGGTAGAAGGTGACCTTGGTGACGCCGGACTCGGCGATGAGCCGGTCTATGCCGGTGGCGCGCAGGCCTTCCTGATAGAACAGCCGGTGGGCGGTGGCGAGGATGCGGTCGCGGGCGGGCCGCGCGGCGATGTCGGTGGGCGGAATCGATTTCATGAAGTGATTGTAGACAGACTTGTCTACTTTGGTCTAGACTGGTTTGCATGTAGACAGATCTGTCTACTTAATTTGAAAAGGAAACCGATATGGAAACCCGTCCTCCGCTGCCGCCGTTCACCCGTGAAACCGCGATCGAAAAAATCCGCTTGGCCGAAGACGGCTGGAACAGCCGCGATCCGGCGCGCGTGGCGCTGGCCTACAGCCTGGACACCCGTTGGCGCAACCGCGTCGATTTCCCGCGCGGCCGGGCCGAGGCGCAGGCGATGCTGGAGCGCAAGTGGAAGCGAGAGCTGGATTACCGGCTGATCAAGGAACTTTGGGCGTTTGACGGCAATCGCATCGCCGTGCGCTTCGCTTATGAGTGGCGTGACGACGCAGGCCAGTGGTATCGCAGCTACGGCAACGAGAACTGGGAATTCGGCGCCGACGGCCTGATGACCGACAGGCACGCCAGCATCAACGACATGCCGATCCGGGAGGCGGAACGCAAGTTCTTCTGGACGCTGGGCCGGCGGCCGGACGATCATCCCGGTCTTGGCGAGCTGGGTTTGTAAGAGCGGCATGCAAGCCGGACGGCCGGGCGCAGCATCTTGCGCGTTGCGACTTTCGCGCGCGGCATGGACAGGATGCGGCCTGGCTGCTTAGTATCGATGCTGTTGACATTGCGGCCTCTTCCGGAGACTTGACCATGCTTGAAACCATCCGACAGCGTTTTCTGGCGCTGCAGCCGCAGGCGGACTTCTGTTCGCTGCGCTACGTGGAGGAAGACAACGAGCGCCTGAGCGTGCGCCAGGGGCGGCAGCAGCCGCTCGTGCGCCGACACGACCGCGGCGCGATGATCACGGTGCTCGATGGCGGCGGCAACGGCTATGCGGCCACCGCCGATTTGAGCGAAGCCGGGCTGCGCGCGGCTTTCGAGCGCGCCCGGAACTGGGCGCGCGCCACTGCGGAGCGGGGCGTGTTCGATTATCGGCAGATCCAGCTGCCCAGCCCGCAGGGCCGTTACCAGGGTCCGGAATGCGACGGCGAGACGGAGTGGCCGCGCGCCGCGCTGCTGGATCTGCTGCTCAGCGAGTCGGCGGCGGCCAAAGGCTGCGACGACCGGGTGGTGGATTGGTCGGCCAGTTTGTGGCGGCAGGATATCCGCCAGCTGTATCTGACGTCCGGAGGCGGCGAAGCCGAGCAGCGCATGCGCGCGTTGACGCCTTCGCTGGCGGTGACGGCATTCGACAAGGGGCGGGTGCAAACCCGCAGCCTGGGCGGTCAGTACGGCGGCCTGGGCCGCCAGGGCGGGCTGGAGCTGATCGCCGAGGCCGGCTTGCGCGGCGCGGGCCGCCGCGTCGCCGACGAAGCCCTGCAGCTGCTGGCCGCGCCCAACTGTCCGAGCGGCAAGATGGACTTGCTGCTGATGCCCGAGCAGATGATGCTGCAGATCCACGAAAGCATAGGCCACCCGCTGGAGCTGGACCGCATCCTGGGCGACGAGCGCAACTACGCCGGCACCAGCTTCGTCACGCCGGACATGTTCGGCAGCTATCGCTACGGCTCCGAGCTGCTCAATGTCACTTTCGACCCGCTGCAACGCAATGAGCTGGCCAGCTACGGCTGGGACGACGACGGCAAGCCGGCGGAGAAGGCGTGGCTGATCCGTAACGGCGTCCTGGAGCGCCCGCTGGGCGGCGACATCTCGTCCGCCCGCGCCAGATTGAACGGGTTTGCGCTGGACTGCGTGGCCAACAGCCGCGCGTGCAACTGGAACCGTGCGCCGATAGACCGCATGGCCAATCTCAATGTCGAGCCCGGCGACAAAACATTTGCGCAACTGGTGGCCGGCATCGAGCGCGGCGTGTTGATGCAGACCAACGTCAGCTGGTCCATCGACGATTCGCGCAACAAATTCCAGTTCGGCTGCGAATGGGGGCAGTTGATCGAAAACGGCGAGCTGAAGGGCGTGGTGCGCAATCCCAACTACCGCGGCGTTTCCGCCGGTTTCTGGCGCTCGCTGAAGGCGGTGGGCGATGCCGGCACCTTCACGGTGATGGGCACGCCGTATTGCGGCAAGGGCGAACCCAATCAGGTGGTGCGGGTGGGGCATGCCTCGCCGGCCTGCGTATTCGGCGAGGTGGACGTATTCGGAGGAGCGGCATGATGCGCGCGCATTTGCAAAGACTGGCGGCGGCGCTGAGCGGGCTGCTGCGCGAGGAAGAGGGATTCACGTTGTGGCTGGAGGCGGAGCGCACCGATTTCGTCCGTTTCAACCATGGCAAGGTGCGCCAGGCCGGCGGGGTGGAGCAGGCCTACCTGGATCTGAGGCTGATCCGCGGCAAGCGCCAGGCCACGCAACAGCTGTCGCTGTGCGGTGGCGATGACGACCTGGCCTTGCTGGAGGCCTCGCTGCCGGCGCTGCGCGAGGCGCTGGAGCAGGTGGAGGACGATCCCTTCCTGCTGTTGAGCGAGCAGCCCAGCTGCACCGAAAGGATCGCTCCCGGCGCGTTGCCGCCGGCGGAAGCAATGGTGGCCGACATTCTCGCCGCAGCGGAAGGGCTGGATCTGGTGGGCATCCTGGCCAGCGGCGAGATGAGCTTCGGCTTCGCCAACCATCTGGGCCAGTTCAACTGGCAGCAGGGCGAGAGCTGGAACTTCGACTGGAGCCTGTATTCGCATGGCGACAAGGCGGTGAAGCGCAGCCAGGCCGGTAGCGTCTGGGATGCCGGCGCGATCCGGAGCGGCATCGCCGAGGCCGCCGAGCAACTGGCCTTGCTGAAGCTGCCGGCCAAAACGCTGGAGCCGGGCGAGTACCGCGCCTATTTCACCCCCACCGCTTTGGGCGGCCTGCTGTCCATGCTGAACTGGGGCGGCTTGTCGGAAAAAGAGGCGCGGGCCAAGCGCAGCCCTTTGCTGAGGCTGGTCGACGGCGAGGCGAAGCTGTCGCCGCGGGTCAGCCTGGCTGAGGCGGCCGGGGAAGGGCTGTCGCCGCTGTTTCAGGCGGAGGGGTTCATCCGGCCGGAGCGGGTGGAGCTGATTGCCGGCGGCGCGCACCAAAACAGCCTGATCGGCCCGCGCAGCGCGCGGGAGTTCGGCCTGGAGCCGAATGCCGGAGCCGACGAGTACGCGGAGTCCATGCAGCTGGCCCCGGGCGAGTTGCCGCGCGACGAAGCCTTGAAGGCGTTGGGCACCGGCGTCTATCTGTCCAATCTGTGGTACTTGAATTTCTCCGACCGCGCCGCCTGCCGCATCACCGGCATGACGCGCTTCGCCTGCTTCTGGGTGGAGAATGGAAAAATAGCCGCCCCCTTGGGCGTGATGCGTTTCGACGATAGCCTGTACAGCCTGCTGGGCGAGCAGCTGGAAGCCTTGACCGCGGAGCGCGAGCTGCTGGTGGACGCCGGCAGCTATGGCGGCCGCGCGACCCAGAGCAAGCTGTTGCCTGGCGCGCTGGTCAAGTCATTGCGCTTCAGTTTGTAGCCGCAGTTGCCGGGGCAAGGCTGACTTGCCTTGCTCCGGCTGCTCGCGCGGGCGTAACGTATGCGGTTTTTACATGGTTGATGCGTTTGGCATGGCGGCGCGGTCATGCAATATGCTCAATGTCCGCTATGTTTCGCCAAGAAAAACCGCAAGAGAGCATGCGCGGATGGCATGCTTTCTCTTCATCGCGCATGGTGTAGAATGATCCCATCGCGAACCACCAGACATGGCCGGCAAAACGCTGAGCGCCGGGCGCGGCATGTCGATGTGGCATCTATATTTCCAGCCTTCGCCGGATGGCGGATGTTGTATCCGGCGGCGCGGCCAAACGTGAGCCGCGCCGCGACACCGAATCAAGGAATGCGTTGTGACTGATATCGCCAAGCTCGAACCGACCGCCGTCTGGGAACATTTCCAAACCCTGTGCGACATTCCGCGCCCGTCCAAGCATGAGGAGCAGGTGCGCGACTACATGAAAGGCTGGGCGGAGCTGCGCGGCCTGGAAACCGTGGTCGACCAGGTGGGCAATCTGATCATCCGCAAGCCGGCCACGCCGGGCTATGAGGACCGGGCCGGCGTGGTGCTGCAGGGCCACCTGGACATGGTTTGCCAGGCCAATAGCGGCACCGAGCACGACTTTTTCAAGGACCCGATCCGCCCGGTGCTGAAGGACGGCTGGCTGATCGCCGAAAACACCACGCTGGGCGCCGACAACGGCATCGGCGTGGCGCTGGGCATGGCGGTGCTGTCCGGCGACGACGTCGCCCACGGCCCGGTGGAAGTGCTGCTGACGCTGGACGAAGAGGCCGGCATGGGCGGCGCGCTGGGTCTGGAAACCGGCCTGCTGAATGGCCAATACCTGATCAATATCGATACCGAAGAGTGGGGCGAGTTCTACATGGGCTGCGCCGGCGGCGTCGACGTCAACGTCACCCGCGAATACGCGGTCGAGCCGGTTCCGGCCGGCTACCAAGTGGCCAGCCTGACCATCAAGGGATTGAAGGGCGGCCACTCCGGCGCCGACATCCATCTGGGCCGCGGCAACGCCAAC
>NZ_JZJL01000016.1 GCF_000971335.1 Chromobacterium vaccinii | reverse complement strand
CGGCTCTTCGCAATCGATGCCACCTGCCACGCTACGCGTAACCCACTCAAACGGTTTGCCAGTTGGCGAAGCCGTCAAGAATCGCATTCGCTCTCCCGACTTCCTCAATATTCCCATGTATCACCAGCACATACTTGTCCGCCTTCAGCGCAGTTTCATACTGGACGGCCTGCTCGGCGCTTACCCCCACCCTGGTCAGCGCGGCCCCCAGCGCGGACAAGCCGCCGATCACCACCGCGCCTTCCAGGGCGCCAATCAAAGCCGTGACCACCGGCCCTGCCATGGCCATCAGCCCCAGCCCCGGCAGAAAGAAGATTGCCGGGGCGATCAGCAAGCCCCACAACCCCCCCCAGAATGCGCCTATGCCTCCCCAGGCTTTCATTTTATCGCCCACAGAATAGAAACCGAAAGGATGCTCCTCGCCATGGTAGCCCTTGCTGATGATCGATAGTTTCTTGACATCGAAACCAGCCTTGCTCAACAAACGCATGGCGTCTTCCGTTTGAATATGGGTGTTGTAGACATACCCAGACGAGTTGATATGTTCCATGGCTTTTCCTTTCGGAATTATCGCTGATTGGACTACCCACCCACATTTATGGGTTCGAATCAAGGCTTCCACCCTCCGCCTTTCAGCACGACATGCCAATATCGACAGTGACCAACTGCGTTACTGTCGTCATAAGATGTCATCCCAAACTGCAGGGTGATGCGGCATAGTGGACTTCATGATTGAAAACATCGGTGCGGTATCACACATAAATTGAAATATGATTCACAAAAACATAGAATTAAATAATTACTCACACGCCCCGAAACCATCCCCCGCCTTGCTGATTGAAATATGAAATCAACTCAGTCAAAAAGCCTGCCGAATTCTTTATGTGCGATAGCGCACATACAATGCCATTTCATACTCCTAAAGTACAGGCCAAACAAAAGCCTGCCATCAGGGGAATAGACATGACCATGCAGACAGAAGCGGCACTCAACAGCATGTTGGCAACACTATCAGCCACCGAGTGGCAACGCATCCACCCTAAGCTCGAGATGATTGATATGCCATTAGGCACAACTCTATATGATTCCAGCCATGCGATGAGCTATGTCTATTTCCCCTGCAGCGCCACCATAGCATTGCTTCACATAAGCAAAAGTGGCATTGCCGCCGAGATCGCCATCATTGGCAGAGAAGGCATGGCTGGCATTTCTCTTATGGTCGGAGGAGAACCCATCCCTAGCCGGGCCGTGGTGCAAAGCGCGGGCTATGGTTTCCGGCTGGAATCCCGCGCGCTGAAAAACGAGTTTGGCAATTCCACTTTATCCATGCCCCTTTTTCTGCGCTATACGCAAGCCCTGATTACCCAGATGGCGCAAACCACATCATGCAGACACCATCACTCGCTGGAGCAACAACTCTGCCGCTGGCTGCTGCTGAGCCTGGAAAGACAGCCTGGAAATGAGCTGGAACTGAAGGAAGATTTAATTGGCGACATACTAGGGGCTGAACGCGAGGAGGTAATGGATTCCGCGCAGGGCTTGCAACGCTCAGGACTAATCCATTATGAAAATAGCCGCATCATCGCATTGGATAAGGCAGGCCTGAAGCAGCGCGCTTGCGAATGCTACGTCGAGATCAAATCGGCATACGAACGGCTGCTGAACGCCTCCCTTGATGGGCTAGCGCCCACGTCTCGCCCGCTAGATTTGAGCAACAGCCCATGACCGTGCTACAGCGCACAGACCATTCGCGCAAGATCCGCCATTCTTTGACGGCAATGCTCTGTGGAGGCTTCAGCACCACCCTCTGCATGACATTGAATTCCCTTGCAAAAGGAGCCAATCATGCTTAGCCAATCCACTCAACACGCGACAGGCATTACGCTGCTCATTGCCTATGCCGCTTTGATCGCCATATCAGGCAACGCTTATGGCAATAACAACGCAACCGAGCAGCTTGATACGCCCCTCTCTGCCGCCACAGGCAATACCTACGCCCAAGGCACGGAGGTGAGCAGTTATGTGACCGATGCGGTGATTACTGGCAAAGTCAAAGCCGCCATTCTCCACGATCCGGAGCTGACATCCTATGAAATCCGGGTGGAAACCGACAATGGCCGAGTGATGCTGAGCGGACAAGTCGATACCCAGGCTGAAATTGATCGAGCCGGGGATCTAGCGCTTGGGATCAAGGAAGTCAGGGCTGTCATCAACTACATGAAAGTCAATAACGTCCAATAAGCATTTTGTTTCCGATCCGTCATGCCCCACATGCTCAGGGAGTGAGCTTCGAGCCCGCTTCGGGGCCGGCATACATATACCGCCGCGACCACTCCAGGCCATCGGCATGACGGCCGGCCTTGTGGCACAGCACCTGATAGATGCTCACCACATCATGCCGGAAGGCATAGGCGCAGCCCGCAAGGTATACGCGCCAGATACGGAACTTCTCCTCGCCCACCTCCTGGCGGATGCCCTCGCTGTGGTTTTCAAAGTTTTTCGCCCAGCACGCCAAGGTCTGCGCATAGTGGCGACGTAAGTTTTCCACATCCAGAGCCTCCAGCCCGCCTAATTGCATGGTACGCAGCACCTCTCCGACATGCGGCAGCTCCCCACCGGGGAAAACGTATTTTTCAATGAAGCGGCCAGCCCCGAACGGCGCATCCACACTATCGGCGCTGGACATGGTGATGCCGTGATTCAACGCCATCCCGTTATCACACAGCAAGCCGTGAATACGTCTGAAGTAATCCGGCAAGCCCTTGACGCCCACATGCTCGCACATCCCTACGCTGGCGATGCGGTCGAACTGGCCTTGAACATCCCGATAGTCCTGCAGCCGGATCTCGACCCGGTCTTGCAGGCCGGCCGCGCGCACCCTGGCCGTCGCAGTTTCATATTGATTGCGCGACAGCGTGATTCCCAGGCAGCGCGCGCCAAAACGTTGCGCGGCGCGAATCGCCAGCCCTCCCCAACCACAACCTATGTCCAAAAAGGTCTGTCCGGGCGCCAGCCTCAGCTTGGTCAGGATATGATCCATCTTCTTGACCTGCGCGTCCGCCAAGCTCTCGCAGCCAGTTTCGAAATAAGCGCAGGAGTACATCATCTGCGGATCCAGCCACAGGGCATAGAACACGTCCGACACATCATAGTGAAATTGGATGGCCTGCTTGTCGGCCTTGCGCGAGTGCCGGAAATAGCCGGCGATGGTCTGGAAGCGCTTGTTGTGGCTGCGGGACAGGGAGTAGGCCAGGTTGATGACGTCATCCAGCGCGCCGTCCACATCGAAAACGCCACGCACATAGGCCTCGCCAAGGCCATCCAGGCTTGGCGATAACAAGTATCTCAACGCTGACGCCTCCCTGACATACATGGTCACCAGAGGGCGTTCGAAAGCGCCAAAATCGATCTGCTGATCATCCCACACCAGACGCGCCGCAAAAGGATTGTTCTGCCGAATCTGCTTTGCCCATTGTTCAATATCGTTTTGCCAAGCCATGACCCAGCCTCCTTTCAGAAGCGATCCAGACTGCTCTACCCATGGGAGATCCATATGTCGTTCTGCAACTCGCCTGCTACACCCGCCATGTTGAACATGGTTGGGCCAGGGTAGCCCCATAAATACCATCGGTATGTACGCTTTCGCACATACCAGAACCCCTCGAACGACCTCGGCTTTCAACCAAGCCGCACGAGCAAGCTATTGCGTCTGAGGCGCAACGCGCGATCAGGGATTTTACGAGCGCCACTTAAACGCGCGTCATCTGCGATGCGGACTTTTCGAAATAGCCAACGCCTAAGACTGACAGCCGCTTCCCATCGCAGGCATCCAAACGTCGATTCGAGATGCTATGTACGGCAACGAACAGAGCCCTCTCCCTCCCCCCGATAAAATGGGGTGAAATTCACCATGACTACGGCGGAGCATGAATGCGTCAAGTTTTCACGCCATGGGATTAGAGGTGAGTTTTTAAACCCACTCCAAGGAGTCCAGCCATGATCCACCTCATACGAAATTTGCAAAAAATATTTCTGCCGGCAGCTGCTGCCTTCGTTCTGTGTTTTGCCAGCGGCTCCGCCTTTGCCGCATCGGCGCAAGACCTGGATGAGGACGCGCAGCAATCGCTGCAAATGCTGTATCAAAAGAGCCCGGTAGCCGAAAATCTTTCACGAAAAGCCGCCGCCATTTTGGTATTTCCGAAGATTATCAAAGCCGGGTTGATCTTTGGCGGCGCATATGGCGAGGGTGTATTGCTGGAAGAGGGGCGCCCCAACGGCTACTACAACTCAGTCACCGCATCCTGGGGCTGGCAGGCCGGAGCCGAATCCTACGGCTATGTGGTCTTCCTGATGAACCAGAAAGCCGTCCGCTATCTGAAGAAGTCCATGGGATGGGAAATCGGCACAGGCCCCAGCGTGATCGTAGTCAATGAAGGGATCGCAAAAAATCTGAGCACGACGACTTTGCGCAACGATGCCTATGCCTTCATCTTTGACCAACAGGGCTTGATGGCCAGTCTGAGCATTGAAGGCACCAAGATTTCCCACATCAAGCGCTGATGTCCGGCATTCGGCCCCCTGGCGATAACTTTCGTCACAAGCCCAGCCAGGCAGTGGCAGGCCATCTTGGCCTGCCCACCGCCATCTCAGTCTGGGCCCAGCACGGCATGGTCCAAATTTCGCGCGGCAGCGCACGCCGCATCACAGGATTTGGCGCTGGGGACGCTCATTGCAGGCGATATTCGCCATTCACCCAGCGTATCGGCGTAGATTTGCCGGTTAGCGGCATAACAAACACACGCCATAGCCTCAAGCCCGCCACGATCAAGCACAACAACCCGCCCGCGGTGATATTCAATCAACCCCCTGCTCTGTAGCGCGCCGGCAGCCATGGTTATGCTGACGCGGCGCACACCCAGCATATGCGCGAGAAATTCATGCGTGACATGAAAATCATCCGCACATACATGGTCGTGCTCGATCAAAAGCCTGGATGCCAAGCGCCCACCCAGAGGGTGAAATCGCATGCAGACTGCAGACAAGGCCCATTGCCTCATCAGTACGGAAAGATATTGATGCACCACCAATTGCAGCGGCTTGTTATTTGACAGTTCGCCGCGGAACGCCTCGGCGCGAATTCTCCAGGCCAAGCCTGGTCTTTGTACCAGGGCATGCAGAGGATCGACTGCCGTACCCCATGCCAGGTGCGCGCCCAACATGCCTTCGCATCCGGCCACGCCGATCTCAAGCTGATGATGATTTAGATCTTCGGCCAGTAATGAAATGGAACTTTGACGCGGGAAATAGGCATAAGAAGCGCTGCCGCCCTGCTTGCAGAGCGCTTCCGCCAGAATCAACTCCACGGGCTCGCAATGCGCCAGCAAGTGGATGCGGTCATCGCTAGGCAGCAATCCGATTAAATGATTCTCGATGATGGACACGGAAATGCCTCCAGGTCATTCCCCTATTGGACACACAAACAGACTCATCCCTTTAGAGCCGCTGACAAAACTCCTGATTCTGCCTTGCGCCTCCTTGCCGTACCTGTGTATTGCCTGCGTCGGCGCGCCTTGGCTAAGGTTATCTACGTGGTTTTGTTAGCCGCGCTGAGCGGGTCTAATATCGCAACTACATTCTATCCAGCCTAAATCGCGCTGACTGTGGGCAAGCGCACCTAAGCGGAATGGAGAACCTAAAACCATCAACATGTTATGTTTATTGACCAGTTCCACCATTCCCAGCCCCGGGCGTCGCTAAAATTAGCGCCCATGGTCACAAACGGTTATGAGGATATACTTTGCATGCTCAGATTTCACGAACAAATACAAAAGCTTACCAGCCGAAATAGTTGGACAAACCAGAGAACTACAGTACATTTAATTAATTCCGCAACGCACAATGCACTTCTCATGTCCAATCTGTGAATGCTTGTTATTGGGATGACGTAAAAATGCGCTTGACGCAATTCCGTGCCGGTAGGACTTGTTCCTGGTAGGAAATCCAGTCCACAGCCACCCACTGAGGCATTGTCCGACTGGCATTGAGCGGCTTGATTGGGATGCGCAGCGATAAAGATAGGGTTCGCTTTGCCGCATGGATGATCTCCACGCTAAGCAGCTCAAAACAATCACTCCCATTTCGCGTCGCCGCAAACAGCGGCTTCGCCAGGAGGTTGTATGGAAAATACCGTGATGGAACTACCCTCATTGCAACAGAACCATATTCTGGCGTCCTTGCCAAAAGACACCTTGGAGCGGCTCGTCCAGCACTTGGAACTGGTGTCGCTGCCATTGGGCAAGGTTCTATATGAATCCGGCGACACCCTGCGCAATGTCTATTTTCCGACCACCGCCATCGTGTCCCTGCTATATGTGATGGGAAACGGCGCATCGGCGGAAATCGCCGTGGTCGGCAACGAAGGCATGGTGGGCATGGCCCTGTTCATGGGTGGCGAAAGCACCACCAATCGCGCCATCGTGCAGAGCGCAGGGAAGGTCTACCGCCTGCAAGCGTCCCGCTTCAAGGAAGAAATCAATCGGCACAGCGAACTATTGCAGCTGATGCTGCGTTACACCCAAGCCCTGATCACGCAAATGGCGCAGACAGCGGTCTGCAATCGACATCACACCATCGATCAGCAGTTGTGCCGCTGGTTGCTGCTCTCCTTGGACCGTTTACCCAGCAACCACCTGACCATGACCCAGGAGCTGATCGCCAATATGCTAGGCGTACGGCGGGAAGGCGTAACCGAAGCGGCCTGCAAGTTGCAAAAACAGGGCGTGATCGAATACAACCGCGGCCACATTACCGTGAAGGACCGCCCCAAACTGGAGCAGCTGTGTTGCGAGTGCTATGCCGTTGTAAAAAAGGAAACGGATCGCTTGCTGCCGTACACGACGCGACAGCCCCATGGCAGCTTCAGCACCATGCGCTAGGCCTGTGGGCGCTCCAGACGCCGCGCGGCTCTGGCCAAGTCGGAGGATGCCTGAGAGGATAGGCACCCCTACCGATATTTCTTGCGCTCCCTCATCCCTGCCAGCCTCCGGCCCCTCCCCTCTCTTCGCCTCTCGACTCTGGCATGGCTATCGGATTACCATTTGCCGCCATCACCTCGCAAACCCAATATGCTAATCGATTTCTTCTATGCCTTGCGCAACGCCGGCTTGCCAGTCACCCTGAAAGAATTCCTGCTATTGCTGGAAGCGCTGCAACGCAACGTCGCCTTCGGCAGCCTCGACGAGTTCTACTACCTGTCGCGCGCGGCGCTGGTCAAGGACGAAAAACACTACGACCGCTTCGATCAGGTGTTCGGCCATCACTTCAAGGGTTTGGCGCTGACGCTGGACGACCTGCAACGCGCCATCCCCGAAGACTGGCTGCGCAAACAGGCGGAGAAATATCTCAGCGAAGAAGAAAAGAAAAAGCTGGAATCCATGGGCTGGGACAAGCTGATGGAGACGCTGCGCCAGCGATTGGAAGAACAGAAGGAAAGGCATCAGGGCGGCAACAAGTGGATAGGCACCGGCGGAACCAGCCCCTTCGGCGCCTGGGGCTATAACCCCGAAGGCGTGCGCATCGGCCAGAACCAGTCCCGCCACCGCCGCGCGGTGAAAGTGTGGGATCAGCGGGAGTTCCGCAATTTCGACGACAAGGCGGAATTGGGCACCCGCAACATCAAGCTGGCGCTGCGCCGCCTGCGCGAGTTCGCCCGCGACGGTGCCGAGGAAATCCTGGATCTGGACGCCACCATCGCCGCCACCGCGCGCAAGGGCGGCATGCTGGACCTGAAAATGCAGCGCGAGCAGCATAATAACGTCAAGGTGCTGGTGCTGTTCGATGTGGGCGGATCAATGGATGATCACATTCGCGAATGCGAGGAGCTGTTTTCCGCGGTCAAGGCGGAATTCAAGCACCTGGAGTACTTCTATTTCCACAACTGCGTGTACGAATCGGTGTGGAAAGACAACAACCGCAGGCAAAGCCAGCGTTTCCCCACCTGGGACCTGATCCACACCTTCGCCCGCGACTACAAGCTGATCTTCGTCGGCGACGCCAGCATGAGCCCCTACGAAATCACCTTTCCCGGCGGCAGCGTCGAGCATATGAACGAAGAGTCCGGCGAGGTCTGGCTCAAACGGCTGCTGGAGCACTTCCGCCATGCGGCATGGATCAATCCGCTGACGCGGGAACACTGGGATTACACGCAATCAGTGGGCATGATCCGACAGCTGATAGGCCAGAGAATGCACCCGATGACGCTGTCCGGCCTGGATCAGGCGATGCGCGATTTGAAAAAAACTGCCGCGCCCGCTTGAAATTTTAACGTTGACTCACAACTTTTTCCTTGAGTCGGGAGCATGTTGTAGCCCAGAATGAAGTCGAGGGGCCACAACGCCAGTCCGAAACCGGCCTCAGATTAAGTTACGGGGAGTCATACCATGCAAATCCTTCTTATCGCGGCCCTTGCCGTTGCGGTGGTCGCTGTCGCCAAATTGCTGGCTGCCCCGGTACAACAGCAAGCCAAGCTGGTGCCCATCCGCATCCGCGACGAGGAAACACGCCGTCGCCGCTGAGATTCAGCCAGCCAAAGCCCAAGCGCGTCCAGGACGCGCTTTTTTGTTGCCTCTCCGTCAAAGCGCCGCAATTAGACACAATCGTTAAGAAATGGCGCTTGCCCGAACAAGTCGTTGTTTCTAAACTAGATAGGCATCATTGCATTCAATAGATTCGCGACGGAGAAACACCATGGCGCTGACTGTCAACACCAACTCGGCCTCGCTGGCCGGACAGTACCAGCTGAACAAGACTCAGCAGGCCACCAAACAGGTGCTCGCCCAGCTGAGTTCAGGATCCAAGCTGAACAGCGCGGCCGACAACGCCGCCAACCTGGCCATCGCCCAGCAACTTCAAGCGCAGATCAACGGCAACAATCAGGCGATCAACAACACCAATGACGGCGTGTCGATGCTGCAAACCGCCGACTCGGCGCTGAGCCAGCTGCAAGACAACACCCAGCAGATCCAGACCCTGGCGATCCAGGCCGGCAACGGCGCGCTGAGCGCGAGCAACCGCCAGGCGCTGCAGCAGCAGGTTGACCAGCTGACCCAGAGCAACTCGCAAATCATCCAGAGCACGCAATTCAACGGCACCCAGTTGCTGAACAACAGCAACTCCAGCACATTTCAGGTCGGCCCCAATGGCACCAGCAGCAATCAGATCACGGTGCCTGGCATCGATCTGACCAATACGCCGGCCAATGGCGGCTTGAACGGCTACAACGCCAACCTGGGCGCGACCAACACCATAGACATCACCACGCAGGCGAATGCGCTGGCTGCCCAGCAAAGCACCGGCAACGACCTTAGCGCCATCTCGTCGCAACGCGCGACGCTTGGAGCGGTCAGCAACAGTTTCGACACTGTGGTCAACAATCTGCAGAACTCCACACTGAACACTACGGCCGCGCAAAGCCGGATCAGCGATACCGACTTCGCCGCCGCGACCGCGCAATTGACTGCGCAGCAGATTCTGGGCCGCACGGGAGCAGCCACGCTGAGCCAGGCCAATGTCGCGCCGCAAGCCGCGCTGTCGCTGCTGGGCTGAGCAACTTTACGCAAAAGTTCCCCGAGCAAAGAGAAAAATAATTCCAAATCTCTCTTGTTTGCCGGCCTTTGATTCCATTATCATCGACAACTGAATCCCTACGGGATTTGTCCATCGGGCACCGCAAGCGGTGCCCTTTGTCCATTTGCAAGGAGCCTTATATGTCGACCACGCCGGCAATCACCATTTCCTCCCTAGACTACGACAGGTTGTCCGTCCTGCTGGAGAGCTGCGAGCACGACCATCCGGTTGCCGGCCGCCTGGAAGACGAACTGGAGCGCGCCGACGTCGTGGATCCGCAGGCGATACCGCCCAATGTGGTCACGATGAACAGCTCCGTCCGCATTCGTCTGGGAGACGGGCAGGAAAAACTGCTGACCCTGGTCTACCCCAAGGACGCGGACAGCGAACAGGGACGAATTTCGGTGTTGGCGCCAATAGGCGCGGCGCTGCTTGGACTCTCTGTCGGCCAGAGCATCCAATGGCCGACTCCGTCCGGGCATACCGAATTGAGCGTGCTGGAAATCACTTACCAACCGGAAGCCGCCGGGGAGTACCACCGCTAGGAGCCTGAGCGGAGGATCGCAAGCCAGGGCGAAAATGGCTGAAGAAGCGTAGATTGGTATGCTGAAGCTCTTGTCAACGTCGCATCGCCAACACGCAGCGGACAGTGGCAGGAGCTAGACGCGCCGCATCCGGCCAGACGGATATCGAAACGATGGCGCCGCGACGCTCAGCCGCGCTCGACAGCCAACTTGGCACCCATGTCGGAGTCGGCATAAAGCAGGGCAATTTCGCGGAAGCTCTCCGTAATCTGCAAAAACGCCTTCACCATCTCCGGATCGAAGTGCCGGCCGCTGCCATCCCGTATGATCTCCACCGCCTTTTCATGCGAAAACGACGGTTTGTACACCCGCCGGGAAATCAAGGCGTCGTACACGTCGGCCACCGCCATCAACCTGGCGGACAAGGGAATGGCTTCGCCGGCCAAACCTTGCGGATAGCCGCTGCCATCCCACTTTTCCTGATGGCAATACGCGATTTCCCGCGCCAACCGCAGAAAACTGCTGGGCGCGTCCAGCATGCGCTCCGCGGTGGCGATGGTGTCCCGCCCCAGCACCGTATGCGTCTTCATCACTTCGAATTCCTCAGGCGTCAACGGCCCCGGCTTCAGCAGAATGTCGTCGGGAATGCCCACTTTGCCGATATCGTGCAGCGGAGCCGACTTGTACAGCAACTGCACCGTTTCGTCGTCCAGCAGCGGCCGATAGCGCGGATGATTGCGCAACTCCAGCGCCAGCGCGCGGACATAGTTCTGGGTGCGGCGCAGATGGTTGCCGGTTTCGTGGTCGCGCGTCTCCGCCAGCGAGGCCAGCGCCATGATGGTGACATCCTGTATCACCTGCACTTCCCGTGTCCGCCTCTCCACCTCTTCTTGCAGGAAAGCGGCCTTGTCCTCCAGAAAATCAGCCACCGCCTTGGCCCGCAAGTGAGTGCCCACCCGGGCCAGCATGATGGGGGGCGACACCGGCTTGATGATGTAGTCCGCGGCGCCGGCGTCGAAACCGGCCTGCTCATCCTCGTGCTCGCTCATCGCGGTCAGGAAAATCACCGGGATCGACTCGGTGCGGGAATCCGCCTTGAGCCGGCGGCAAACCTCCAACCCTCCCAATCCCGGCATCATCACGTCCAGCAGCACCAGATCGGGCAACACATCGCCCTCGACGATCTGCAACGCGCGCTCGCCGCTGTTCGCGATCAGTGTCCGATAGTGCGGCTTCAGCAAACCATACATCTGCGTCAGGCTCTCGGGGCTGTCGTCTACCAGCAACACCGTCTGTCGCTCGGGCAGGTTCGCTTCGCTCATCTCGAGTCCTCCGGCAGCTTCTTGCCATACGCCCGCGCCAGCTCACGCAAGGCGCCCAACGCGGATACGAAATCAAAACCGTTCAAGGCTTGTTCGAATGGCCCGCAAGCGCCTTCCGGGAAGCAGCCCCGGATGCGGGGAGCGTGTTCGAGAAAATATCCCAGCGCGTCGCCATCCCCGACCGCCAGCAACGCCGCCAGCCGCTCAAGCAACGCATCGTCGGCTTTGGCGCCCGCCTCGGGACGCCCGAGCTCCGCCAGGCCGGCGCGCAAGGCCGCCACCACCTGTCCCAGCTCGATTTCCAGCTCCACCAACAGGCTCCGCCACTCCTCGCGCGCTCGGATCGCCATCTCCAGCCGCATCGCCGCGCCTTGCAGATCGACGAAGCCTATGCTGCCCGCCGCCCCTTTCAGCGTGTGCGCGATGCGCTCGGCAGTCTGAAAGTCGCCCTCATCCAGGGCCACGCCGGCTCGGGCGGCCGCGCCGGTCTCCTCCTCGACAAACTGCCTGAGCAGGTGCAGATAAAGCTGGCGGTTGCCGGCCACCCGGCGCAAGCCGGCCGACTGGTCCAGCCCGTCGATCTGCGGCAGCGGCGTGTTGTCGACAGCCGCCCCGCCCCGAACCTGCGGCTCACTGGTTTTCCCCACCCAGCGCGACAGCGTGGAAAACAGGATATGCGGATCTATGGGCTTGGCGACATGGTCGACCATGCCCGCCATCAGGCAGCGCTCCCGCTCTTCCACCAGCGCATCGGCCGTCATCGCGATGATGGGCAGATCGATGAATCCGGGCAGCGCCCGGATGCGGCTGGTGGCTTCGATCCCGTCCATCACCGGCATCTGCACGTCCATCAGCACCGCGTCGAAAGCCTTGGGGCCGTAAGCGAGCAGCTTGTCCAGCGCCGCCTGCCCGTTTCCCACCACCGTGATTGTGGCGCCCGTCCCCTCCAGCAGCTCGATCGCGATCTGCTGGTTGATGTGGTTGTCCTCCACCAGAAGCAGGTGGGCGCCGTCGAAACGGGGAAGCTGGTCAACCTCGTCGAACAGCGGCAACCCGCCGCTGCGGCCAAAACCGAACACCTCCAACAGCACATCGAACAATTGCGACAGATTGACCGGCTTGACCATGAAGGCGTCGCAGCCCGCCGCGCGCGCCTTCAGCCGAATATCGTCGCGCCCAAAGGCCGTCACCATCACGATGCGCATCTTGCGGCTGATCTGCCGCATCCGGCGCACCGTCTCCACGCCGTCCATTTCCTGCATCATCCAGTCGACGAAGACAACATCGAACGGCTTTTGCAGGCAATCCTGCCTCACCCGCGACAGTCCCTCGTTGCCGTTCAGGCATCCCTGAACTTCGAAGCCCAGCTGTTTCAGCTGCGCGCACAGCACGTCGACGGCGGACTGGTTGTCGTCCACCACCAATACCCGCAATCCGCGGATCTCCTTGGGCAGGGATTGCCTGCGCGAATCCGTTTCCGCCGAAACGCTCAGCCAGCAACTGAAAATGAAGGAGCTGCCCCAGCCAGGGGCGGACTCCACCAGCATGGCGCCGCCCATCAGCTCCACCAGGCGCTTCGCGATGGTCAGGCCCAGGCCGGTGCCGCCGAACCGGCGGGTCGTCGAGCCGTCGGCCTGGCTGAAAGCCTGGAACAGCCGGCTCTGCTGCTCTTCGTTCATGCCTATGCCGGTATCGTGGACGCAGAATTTCAACTGCACTTTGTCGCCGATCCTCTCGGTCAGGCCGATGATGATGGACACCTGTCCCGTCTCGGTGAACTTGATCGCGTTGCCGGTCAGATTGGTCAGCACCTGTCCCAGGCGCAGCGCGTCGCCCAGCAAGCCCTGCGGCACGTCGCTGGCGGTTTCGAACAGCAGCTCCAGTCCCTTGTCCTCCGCCTTCTGCGCCACCAGCGCCGACACGCCGTCCAGCACGTCGTCCAGCCAGAACGGCTGTGACTCCAGCTCCAGCCTGCCGGCTTCCACCTTGGAAAAATCGAGTATGTCGTTGATGATGCCCAGCAGCGACGTGCCGGCGTTGTGGATCTTGCCGATGTAATTGCGCTGCTGATCGTCCAGGTCGGTCCGCAGCGCCAGGTAGGACATGCCGATGACCGCGTTCATCGGCGTGCGGATTTCGTGGCTCATATTGGCCAGGAACAATGATTTGGCCCGGGTGGCTTGCTCGGCGGCCTGCTTGGCCTCGCGCAGCTGCGCCGAGTTGTCGACCAGCCGCGCATACAGCAGACCGTACTCCAGCAACAGCGCCATCAACACGAAACTGGCCGCCATCAATCCGTAAATGCGGCCGGCGTAGAAGCCAAGATCGAAACGGCCGGCGTTGAACACCACGGACAGCGCGATGTCGAGTATCCAGCTGACCATCACCACGATCAGCCACAGGTCCAGCATGCTGCGCGGCCGGCGCAGCGACACCGCGACCAGAGCCAGCATGCACAAGCCCCAAACACAGGTGATCACGCCCCACATCAGCGGCGAATAGCGGCTGCCCTGCATGATCACCGGCAGAAAATCATGGCCCTGGGTGGCGAGCGCGCCCAGCAAGACCACCAACAGGAACGCCAGGGAAGCCGGCAACGCGATGGCGCGGCCGGTTCCAGCCCGCACGTCGCCGCTCAGGGTGCAGTAGAGAATCACCAGCAGGGGAAAGCCGCTGTGCCAGAACATATACAGCCAGGCCGTGGTCTGCGGCCCCGAGCCGAACAAGCCATGCTCCGCGAACAGTCCGGGAAAACTCAGCGCATGCAGCATCGCCATCAGCGCGGTGAACAGGTAGGCCGTCGCCAGTATTTGCAGGGAGCGCAGCCGCAGAATGGCCAACTGGCCGAACAACAGCACCGCGGTGATCAGGTCATTGACGGCCAGTGCGGACTGATACAGAGGAATGAACGCCCATACCTTGTGCAATTGGGTTTTGGCGAACGGCAGGATGGCGAGAAAAACCAGCGTCGAGACCACGATGACGCCGATGGCCAGCCGCGACTGCCCGCGCGTAGGGGGCAGCGAGGACAGGAATTCGAGTCCATGGTCGGTCGTCGAATCTGATGGCTGCATAAACAACGTTCTCCGCGCTGCGGTTCCGGTGTCTGCCCGTCCGCGCATGCTCTATGGCGGACGCGCCGGATTCCGCACCCGGCATCTGAGGTATAGCACAGCCATGGCGGCGACATACTGCCGCGCGCCGGATTCAGACCATCAATGTCGGCCGGGCCTCAGGCCAGCCAGCCGCGCTCGCGGGCCTGCCCCAAGCGGCTTTCCAGATAATCCCACAAGGCGGGACAGCCCTGGCGAACCGGAGGGCCGATGCGGTCGACCACCTGCTGATGGCGGATCCCGTTCTCGCGCCAGCTCTGCCCGTTGTTGGCCAGGTTCAGCAACACCGGCATCGCGCGGTCAGCCGCGTGGGCGAAACGGGCTTCGGCGGTTTCGGCGGCTTCGAACTCGTTCCACAGCGCGAGGAGGCGCTGCCCCTGCTCGGTCGGCAGCATGCCGAAGATGCGGGTGACGCAAGCCAGTTCCTGCGCCTTGCGCTCTTCCCAGCCGCCTTCGGCGTAGACGATGGTGTCGCCGGTCTCGATTTCGCCGATATCGTGCACCAGCAGCATCGCCACCACGCGGTCCATGTCCACCGCCTCTACCGCGTATGGCGCCAGCGAGGACGCCAGCAGCGCGATCTGCCAGCTGTGCTCGGCGGAGTTTTCATAGCGGTCGCTGTTCAATACGCGCGTCTTGCGCGTCACTTGCTTGAGCTTGTCGATTTCCAGCACGAAATCTACGATGTTCTGCATATTGTTTTCTTTCCATCGATACAAAAAAAGCAGACCAAGGTCTGCTTGTTCCGGCGCTTACCAGCACCTCTGAATCATCTGCGCCAGCTGCACCAGCCGGCCGTGGAAGAAGTGGCCCGCGCCGGGAAACACCAGCACCGGCAGGTTCTGCGGCCGCGCCCACTCCATCACCGCGGACAGCGGAATCACCTCGTCCTCTTCGCCGTGGATCACCAGCGTGTCGGCCGGCACCGCCGGCGTCGGGATCGGATACTTGCCGACCGCCACGCCCATCAGCAGCAGCTTGTCCGCCTCGATGCGGTCGCGCGCGCGCGCGGCGACGAAACCGCCGAAGGAGAAGCCGGCCAAGGCCAGCGGCAGCCCGGGATGTTGCGACTTCGCGTATTCGACCACGGCGATCGCGTCGTCCACCTCGCCATTGCCGTAATCGTGCTCGCCCTCGCTGTCGCCCACGCCGCGCAGGTTCGGGCAGTAACAGGCGTAGCCCAGCTGCGACAAGGCCTTGGCCGCGGTCTGCACCACCTTGTTGGTGTGGGTGCCGCCCTGCAGCGGATTGGGGTGGCAGATCACGGCGACGCCGGTCGCTTCGCCCTGGGCCGGCACGAGGATGGTGTCGAGCGCGCCCACCGGGCCGGCGACGCTGATCTTGTTCATGGCCTTCAGCATCAGATCTTCAGCCTTTCCACCACGCGGCCATGCTCCATATGCTCGCTGACGATTTCATCGATATCGTTCTTGTCCACGAAGGTGTACCAGGTCTCCTGCGGATAAACCACCATCACCGGGCCGTCGTCGCAGCGGCCCAGACAGCCTGCCTTGTTGACGCGGATCTTGCCCTCGCCGGCCAGCCCCAGCGCCTTGACCTTGTCCTTCATATAGCCCAGCAGTTCGCTGGAGCCGAAGTTGTTGCAGCAGCTTTCGCCGGCGGCGCGCTGGTTGCAGCAGATGAATACATGCTTGTCGAAAAAGCTCATGACTGTGTCCCGTTATCCGCTTAGCCGTCGTTGTCCGCCCAGCCGGCCGCGCCGACGGTGGCCGCGTTGTCGAACTTGGCGTAATGGCCGATGAAGGCCAGCCGCACCGCGCCGGTCGGGCCGTTACGGTGTTTGCCGATGATCGCCTCGGCCAGGCCCTTGTCCGGCGAATCCGGATTGTAGTACTCGTCGCGGTACATGAAGATGATCAAGTCGGCATCCTGCTCGATGGCGCCCGATTCCCGCAGGTCGGACATCATCGGCCTCTTGTTCGGCCGCTGCTCCACCGCCCGCGACAGCTGCGACAGCGCGATCACCGGCACCTGCAGCTCCTTGGCCAGGCCCTTCAGGCCCCGCGAGATTTCGCCAAGCTCGGCGGTACGGTTGTCGCCGCGGCCGGAGCCGCTCATCAACTGCAGGTAGTCGATCACGATCAGGCCCAGCTTGCCGCCGTGCTGGCGGGCCAGCCGGCGCGCGCGGGCGCGCACTTCCAGCGCGGTCAGCGCCGCGGTCTCATCGATGTACATCGGCGCGTCGGACAGTTTGCCGATCGCGTAGGTCAGTTTCTGCCAGTCGTCGTCGCCCAGCTTGCCGGTGCGCAGCACATGCTGATCCAGCCGGCCGACCGAGCCCAGCATACGCATCACCAACTGCGAGCCGCCCATTTCCATCGAAAACACCGCCACCGGCAGGTGGGTTTCCACCGCCACGTGCTCGGCGATGTTCATCGAGAAGGCGGTCTTGCCCATGGACGGGCGGCCGGCGACGATGATCAGGTCGCCCGGCTGCAGGCCTGAGGTTTTGGCGTCCAGATCGAAGAAGCCGGTGGGCACGCCGGTCACTTCGTCCGGATTGTCCCGGCTGTACAGCATGTCGATCCGTTCCACTACCTCTTTCAGCAGGCCCGGCATTTCCAGGAAGCCCTGCTTGGACTTGGCGGTGGATTCGGCGATCTGGAACACGCGGCCCTCGGCCTCGTCCAGCAGTTGCGCCGCGTCGCGGCCCATTGGCGCGTAAGCGGCCTCGGCGATTTCGGTGCCGACTTGCGCCAGCTGGCGCATGACGGAGCGCTCGCGGACGATCTCGGCGTAGCGGCGGATGTTGGCCGCCGATGGCGTGTTCTGCGCCAGCGTCGCCAAGTAGGCCAGACCGCCGATCTCGACCAACTGAGCATTCTTGTCCAGCGCCTCGGACACCGTCACCACGTCGGCCGGACGCCCCATTTCCACCAGTTTGGCGATGTGCTTGTAGATCAGACGGTGGTCGTGGCGGTAGAAGTCGGCCTCGGACACCACGTCGGCGATCTTGTCCCAGGCGCTGTTGTCCAGCAGCAAGCCGCCCAGCACCGACTGTTCGGCCTCCACCGAATGCGGCGGCGTGCGGATGGACGCCATCTCGCTGTCAAAATTATCGTACTGTTCTGTCATGTAGACCCGGAGGAAGGCGCGCGGCAAGCGGCGCGCGTAAGGCAAAACGCAATTCTAACCCGAAACAAACCGGGCCCGCTCAGCAGTTCATCCCGGCGACGTAGCCGGACGACCATGCCCACTGGAAGTTATAGCCGCCCAGCCAGCCGGTGACGTCCACAACTTCGCCGATGAAGAACAGGCCGGGCACGTCGTTCGCCATCAGGGCCTTGGACGACAAGGCCTTGGTCGACACGCCGCCCAGCGTCACCTCGGCCTTCTTGTAGCCCTGGGTGCCGTTGGGCTTCACGCACCAGCGGTGCAGCTGCTCGGCCAATTGGCGCCGCTGCTTGGGCCCCAAGTCCTTGGCGCGCTTGTTCAGGCCTACCCGGTCCAGCCAAGCGTCGGCGAAGCGGCGCGACCAGCCCAGTTCGGCCAAGGCATTGGCGATCAGCTGCTCGCTGTCGCCCTTCTCCTCCAGCCAGCGCTCGGCGTCGCCGTCCGGCATCAGGTCCAGCAGCAGCTCCATGCCGGGCTGCCAGTACGACGACACCTGCAGGATGGCCGGGCCGGACACGCCCTTGTGGGTGAACAACACGTTCTCGCGGAAACGCCCCTTGCCCGCCCTGGCCTCCACATCCACCGACACGCCGGCCAGCGGCGTGAAGATCTCGGCATCCTCGACATGGAAAGTCAGCGGCACCAGCGCCGGCGACAGCGGCGTCACCTCCAGGCCGAACTGTTCAGCCAGCTGGTAACCGAACGGCGTCGCGCCGATCTGGGGAATCGACAAGCCGCCCGAGGCGACGACCAGCGACTGCGATTGAAAGCGCCCGCGGCTGGTTTCAACGACGAAGCCGCCCTCCCCGGTTCGGGAGACGCCCTGTATCGCGGTCTCCATCCGGCGGTCCGCGCCGCCCTTGCGGCACTCCTCGTCCAGCATGGCGATGATGCGCTCGCTGCCATCGTCGCAGAACAGCTGGCCCAGCTTTTTCTCGTGGTAGCCGATGCCGTGGCGCTCCACCATGTCGATGAAGTCCTGCGGCGTGTATTGAGCCAGCGCGGAACGGCAGAAATTGGGGTTGGCCGACAGATAGCAGTCGAACCGGGCATTGACGTTGGTGAAGTTGCAGCGCCCGCCGCCAGAGATGCGGATTTTCTCCGCCAGCTTGGCCGCGTGGTCCAGCAAAAGCACGCTGCGGCCGCGCTGGCCGGCCGTCGCCGCGCACATCAGGCCGGCCGCGCCGGCCCCGATGACAATCACATCAAATTGCAAAAACTTATCCTTATCATTTTAGTCAACTATTGGCCACGCAGAACATATTCCAGTAAACTGCGATCAAAGCCACCGCTTATGCGGATTACTCTACTCAACAAGGAGAGCATAATGGAACACAAACTGCCTGAACTGCCGTACGCGCTGGATGCCCTGGCTCCGCACATCTCCAAGGAAACCCTGGAATTCCACTACGGCAAGCATCATCAGACCTACATCACCAACCTGAACAATCTGATCAAGGGCACCGAGTTCGAAAACGCCTCCCTGGAAGAGATCGTCAAGAAATCCTCCGGCGGCATCTTCAACAACGCCGCTCAGGTGTGGAACCACACTTTCTACTGGTTCGGCTTCGCCCCGAACGCCTCCGGCGCGGAACGCAAGCCGTCCGGCGCGCTGGCTGACGCCATCAACGCCAAGTGGGGCTCCTACGACGAGTTCAAGAAGGCCTTCACCCAGACCGCCATCGGCACCTTCGGTTCCGGCTGGGCCTGGCTGGTGAAGAACAGCGACGGCAGCCTGGACCTGGTATCCACCAGCAACGCCGCCACCCCGCTGACCACCGACAAGAAGCCGCTGCTGACCTGTGATGTGTGGGAGCACGCGTATTATATCGACTACCGCAACAGCCGCCCGAACTATCTGGAGCACTTCTGGACCCTGGTGAACTGGGACTTCGTGGCCAAGAACTTCGCCTGATTTCCGCTGCTGTCGATCCAAAGGGGCCTTTCGGGCCCCTTTTTCATGCCCGCCGCCAAAGCGGTCTGTCAACGGCGCTAAATATGGCCGTTGTCCCGCATCCACTGCACGAACTGGTCGAACGGCAGCGGATGGCTATGGTAATAGCCCTGAGCCACGTCGCAACCCAGCGCCGCCAATTGTTGCCAATCTTCTTCCGTCTCCACGCCTTCCGCCACCGACAGCAACTGCAGCTTCTGGCACATCGCCACCGCGGAGGTCAGGATGGCGAGCTTCTTGGGGCTGCTGCCCGCGTCGTGGACGAATTCCCGATCTATCTTCAACTCGGTGAACGGGCTGCGAGATAATTGTTTCATGGATGAATAGCCAGTGCCGTAATCGTCCATCGCCAGACCGAAGCCATTCAGACGCAGCCTGGCCAGCGTGCCGAGCGAGGCGGCCAGATTGGACATCAACGACGTTTCCGTCACTTCCAGCGCGACGCTGTCGCTGGGCTGGCCGCAGGATCGGACAATGGAAGTCATCTCGTCCACCAGGTTGGCGTCGTTGAGCAAGGGCACCGGCAGGTTGATGGACGCATGCAAGCCGGGATGCAAAGCCAGAAACTGCCTTATATCGACGCAAACATCGCGCAAGAACTGGTAGAAGAAACGGATGGCCAGCTCGCCCTCCTCCAGATGATGGACAAACGCCGCCGGCGGCAACACCCCGTACTGCGGATGATTCCAGCGCACCAATGCTTCCATGCCGAACAGGGAACAATCCTTGATGGATACCTTGGGCTGGTAATACGGCACCAGTTGGCGCTGCTTCAGGGCGTCGGCGACATCCTGCTCGCTGATGTCGAGCTTGCTCATCGCGTCGCTCGCACCCGGCCATTCGGGGTTGTAGCCGTCCAGCACCCGGATCAGTTCGTCTTGTCTGAGCGGCTTGGGAAATACCGCCAGCAGATTCAGCTCGGACGCATCCACCACGCCCTGCACCGTGTCCAGCACATCCCGCGGCACGCCGCTCATCACGGCGACGAAACGCACCTTGCCCTTCAGCTTGCCGGCGATGCTCTCCAGCAGCTTGACGCCGTCCATATAGGGCATGTTGAGATCGGTCACCACCAGGTCCACCCGGTCCAGCGCCGCCAGCTTGGTCATCGCATCCAGGCCATTCTCGGCCTCGTGGACCACGCAGAATCCCATGTCTTTCAGAAGGCCAGCCGCCAGCAGCCTTTGCGTGACGGAGTCTTCCACCACCATTACCGACAGGCTCTTCCACTTGTCCAGATATCCCATGATCAGCCCCTGATGCCCGCCAACATGTGGGTGATGCGCTCCAGCGACATCACCTCATCCACGCCGCCGTGGTTGATTGCCTCGGCCGGCATGCCGAACACCACGCAGGACTCCTCGTCCTGGGCTATGGTGCGTGCCCCCGCGTCATGCATCTCGCGCATGCCGCGCGCGCCGTCGTCTCCCATTCCCGTCATGATCACGCCCACCGCGTTGCCCCCGGCGCAGACCGCCACCGAGCGGAACAGCACATCCACCGACGGCCGGTGGCGCGACACCAGCGGCCCATCCTTCACCTCCGCCACGTATTGCGCGCCGTTGCGCTTGACCAGCAAATGCTTGCCGCCCGGCGCGATCAGCGCCACGCCGGCAATCAGCCGATCGCCGTTCTTCGCCTCCCTCACCTCCACCCGGCACAACCCATCCAGCCGCTGGGCGAACGAGGCGGTGAATTTCTCCGGCATGTGCTGCACCACGGCCACGCCGGGACAAGTGGCCGGCAGCCGCGGCAGCAGGTATTCCAGCGCCTGGGTGCCGCCGGTGGACGTGCCTATCGCGATGATCTTCTCCGTCGTGCGGTACTTCTCCAGCCCGGACGGCGCCTCCAGCACCACATCGGCAGTCAGCTTGGGCGCCGGCGAGGCTGCCGGCGCTACCGAAGTCTGCGAAATGCGCTTCACCACCCCCATCTTCGCCCGCGCCGCGTCGCGCACCTCCTGCACCAGTTCCTTGGCCGCTTCCAACAGAAAGGCGCGCTGATTGAGCGCCGGCTTGGTGATCACCGCCACCGCGCCGGCCGACAGCGCGTCCAGCGTGATGCGCGCGCCCTTCTCGGTCAGCGACGAGCAGATGATCACCGGCGTCGGACGCTCGTCCATGATCTTGCGCAGAAAGGTCAAACCGTCCATCCGCGGCATCTCGATGTCCAGCACGATCACATCGGGCCAGCGCAGTTTCATCCGGTTCATCGCGAACAGCGGGTCGGGCGCGGCGCCCAGCACCTCGATGTCCGGGGCCGATGACAGCATTTGGGACAATACCTCGCGCACCACGGCGGAATCATCGACGATCAGCACAGAGACGCTCATTTTGCACCTCCACTCTTGAGGCGGGCAGCTTCGAAACGGTAGCGCGACGGCACCTCCTGAACCAGCGGCAGGTCCAGCTTGTGCAGCGATTCGGAATGGCCGATCAGCAGATGTCCGCCGTCGCGCATGCGGGTGCACACCCGGGCCAGCACATCGCGCTTGGTGCCTTCATTGAAGTAAATCAGCACATTGCGCAAAAAAACAATATCAAAATCCGTCTGCTGGAACTTGTCGCAATGCAGCAGATTCAACTTGGAGAACTCCACCCTGCGCGCCAGCTCCGGCGACACCTTCACCATGCCCTCGTACTCGTCGTGCCCGCGCAGAAAGTACTTTTGCCACAGTCTGGGCGGCGTGTGCCTTACCCTGTCCAGCGGATAGACTCCGCGCGTGGCGGCGGCCAGCACCTTGGTGTTTATGTCGGTGGCGCAGACTTTCCAGTTGCCGGCCAAGCCCAGGGTTTCCGCCATCACCATCGCGATGGTGTAAGGCTCTTCGCCGGTGGAGCTGGCCGCGGACCAGACTTTCACCGCGCCGGCCCGCTGATCCCGCAACGCCTGCGCCTGCTGTTCCAGCCAATGGAAATGCTGGGGCTCGCGGAAAAAGTAGGTTTCGTTGGTTGACAGCAGGTTCACCGCCCGCTGCCGCTCCGCCTGGCCCCGCGGATCGCTCAACAGTTTCCAGTACGCCGAATAGCTGTCCAGGCCCAGATGGCGCAGCCGCTTGGACAAGCGGGACTGCACCAGCGAACGCTTGCTGGCCGGCAGGTCTATGCCGGCCTCGCTGAGGATGAATTGCTTGAAACGGGCGAATTCCGCATCGTTCAGCACGGGATCAGCGGTGTGCATGCGGACTCTCCGGCATCAGGCCACCTCGGCGTCGTCGCTGAAATGCTGCAGGGAAACGGTCTCCGCCATCGCGCTCAATTCCGATACCGACAAGGCCTGCTGCACATTGAGGAGGATGGCGAAACGCTCGTTGATGGTGGCGATGCCCTGGATGAAATCGCCGCGGATGCTGACCCCGAAAGTAGGCGAAGGATCGATGTCGCTATCCGGTATCTCCAGCACTTCGCACACCGCGTCCAGCAGGATGCCCACATCGTTGTAGCCGCCCTCCAGCCCCGGCAGGGACAGGATGGCCACGCAGGAGGACGGCTTCAGCTCGGTCAGCCCCCTGCCGAAACGGATCGACAGGTCGATCACCGGCACCACCGACCCGCGCAGATTGATGATGCCGCGCACGAAACTGGGCATCATCGGCACATGGGTGATGCCGTCAAGCTCGATGATCTCGCGGATGAAATTGATCTGGATGCCGAACAGGTCCTCGCCCAGGATGAAGGTCACGCAGTGGAACTTGCCGCCCTGCGCCGCGCCTGCCGGATCGGAACGCTCGCTCATGCCCGTGCTCCTCAGTATTTGGAAAACTTGCCGTCGTCCACTTCTTCATCGAAGTCTTCGTCGAAGGCGCGGTTGGACGACGCAGGCGCAGCCTTGTGGCTGCTTCCACCATGTCCGCCGGAATGCATCATCACGCTCTTGCGCGCATTGCGGCTGCTGCGCAGCTTGAACTGCTGCATCAGGTCCTGCAGCTGCATCGCGGCGGAGCTGAGCTCTTCCGAGGTGGAGCTCAGCTCTTCCGCCGACGAGGCCGATGACTGCATGCCGGTGCTGATCTGCGATACCGCGGTGTTGATCTGGTCGATGCCGGTGCGCTGCTCCCGCGAGGCGGCGGAAATCTCCTGCACCAGGGAGGCGGTCTGGTCTATGCCGGGCAGCATTTCCTGCAGCAATACGCCGGAGCGTTCCGCGACTGTGACCGAACGCCCCGCCAGGTCGCCGATTTCCTTGGCCGCCACCTGGGAGCGCTCCGCCAGCTTGCGCACTTCCACCGCCACGGTGGCGAAGCCCTTGCCGTGCTCGCCGGCCCGCGCCGCCTCGATCGCGGCGTTGATCGCCAGCAGGTCGGTCTTGTTGGCGATATCGTTGATCGCGGTGATCCGCGACGCGATCTCCTTCATCGCGTGCACCATGTCGCCCACCGCCTTGCCGCTCTCGGTGGCGCTGTCCGCCGACTTGGACGCGATGCCCTCGGTGACCCGGGCGTTGTCGGCGTTCTGGGTGACGGTGGAAGCCATTTCCTCCACCGAGGCGCTGGTTTCCTCGACGCTGGAAGCCAGCTCCGACGCCGTCTGCGCCAGCGAGCTGGCGGTGGACGCCACCTCTTCCGACGCCGCGCCGATGGACTCCGACATCGAGCTCACCTCGGCCAGCGTGTCGGACAAGCGGTGCGCCATGCCCTTGATCGAATACAGCAGGCTGCTGTCGTCATTGGGGCGCAGCTTGATCGGCACCGCCAAATCGCCGTCCGCCACGCGCGCCACCACCTGCATCGCGTAGGACGGGTCGCCGCCCAACTGCCGCAAAATGCTGCGGATGATGGCCAGCGCCAGCAGCACCGTGACCACCAGCGCCGCCACGCCTATGCCCACCATCAGGCTACGGGAATTGGCGGCAGTGTCGGCGTCCTCCTTGCCTTGCTTCTGCATCTGCTCCGCCTGCAGCCTATTCATTTCTTCGAGGGATGCGATCAAGGCATTGTTGGCGGGAGCGAAATCTTTCAGTAGATAAGTGACCGCTTGTTGGTGATCCTTGGCCATCAAGGCATACAGTTCGGTGTACTTCCCGCCCAGATTATCCCGAGCGGCTACCACTTTCTCCAATAGGGCGCGCCCCTGCTGCGATTCCACCAGCTTGTCCAGTTTAGCCAGCTGTTCCTTATTGTCCTCCCGCAGCTTTTCGACCTGCGCCCGCATTTTCTGTACAGTGGCCGGATCGGTTTCCAGCAGCATATTCCGGACAAAGCGGCCATTATTCAGCGTATTGACCATGATATCGCTGGCCAACGCCACTTTGACGAAGCGCTCGGAGACGATCTGATTAATGCTCTCGTTCATCGCCGCCATGCTGCGCAAGCCCACCAGCAGGATGGAAGCCATCAGCACCAGGATGAGTCCATAGCCTATGGCCAGCTTGACGTGCACTTTCATATTGTGGAACCAGTTCATCTCTGTCTCCTGAAACCATCAGAACAATCACAAGCTACTGTTGAGATTACGGTTTTTCCGCCACCAGCGCCTCAGCGCTCTGCCGAATCAGCCTTCGCTCCCGCCGGCAGGCATGGTGTATCAGCTGCGGAATATCCAGCACCAGCGCGGGCTTTCCGTTGCCGAGAATGGTGGAGCCGCTGATGCCGCGCAGCGACTTGAAGATCTCGCCCAGCGGCTTGATCACCGCCTGGACCTCGCCCATCAGCTTGTCCACCACGATGCCGGCCCGGTATTCGCCGTAGTGGACGATCACGATGTACTCGGGATGATCGGACGGCGGCAGGCCGAACAGCTCGCGCAGGGACACGAAGGGCAGCCAGTCGCCGCGCAGATTGATCTGGCGGGCATGGTGGCTCATCGCCCCATCCGGCATGTCCACGCACTCGATCATCATGTCCAGCGGCATCACCAGCGCCGACTCGTTCACCTCTACCCTGAAGCCGTCGATGATGGCCAGCGTCAGCGGCAGCCGCAGCCGGAAGGTAGAGCCCATGCCGGGCTGGGACTGGATTTCTATTTCGCCGCGCAGCGCCTCGATGTTGCGCTTGACCACGTCCATGCCGACGCCGCGGCCGGACAGGTCGCTGACCGCGTCGGCGGTCGAAAAGCCGGGCAGGAAGATCAGCTGCAGCGTTTCCTGATCGCTCAGCAGCCGGCCCTCGGCAATCAGTCCCCGCTCGATGGCCTTGGCCAGCACTTTCTCGCGGTTGATGCCGCCGCCGTCGTCCTTGACTTCCACCACCACCGAACCGGCGTCGTGATAGGCGTTCAGCGTCACGGTGCCCTGCTCCGGCTTGCCGGCGGCTCGGCGCCTCTCCGCCGACTCGAGCCCGTGGTCCACCGCGTTGCGGACGATGTGCATCAAGGGATCGTTCAGCTTCTCCACCATGGACTTGTCGATCTCGGTGTCGCCGCCCTTGATTTCCAGCTGTATCGCCTTGCCCAGTTGCTTGGACACTTCGCGCACCATCCGCGGGAAGCGGCTGAATATCTCGTCCACCGGCACCATGCGGAGCGTCAGCGCGTCGTCGCGTATGCTTTCCACCAGGGTGTTGATCACGGCCACCGATTCCAGCAACTCGCCGTCGCCGCGGCTCTGGGCGATCAGCTTGGTGCCCGCCGACGCGATCACCAGCTCGCCGACGCGGTTGATCAGCCGATCCAGCTTGCTGGCCTCGATGCGGATATAGCTGTCGCCTCGCCCGCTCTTGGCCGGAGCCGATCCGGCCTGAGGCGCTTCCCGGGGCGCGGCCGCCGGCGCATCCGGCAATCCGGCATCCTCCGCCGGATCCGTCACGTCGCCATTGCGCAGGCGGTCCGCTTCGTCCGCGGTCAGCGCGCCGCGCGCGGTCCAGCGCTGCAGCTGTTCCTCCAGCGGCTCGCCCAGCGCCTCCGCTTCGGCCAGGTAGTCCGCCAGCGGCGCGCGCGGCACCAGAATGCCGATATGGCTGTCTTCGGCGATGAACTCGAAAGTGTCGACGATGCGCTGCCGGCCCTCGTCCGTTTCCAGGGCCAGATCGAAGCCGATGAAGCATTCGGTCACGTCCAGCAGCTGCGGCGGCGGCCAGTTTCGCCAGACGGGGGTCACATCGCGCAAGACGCTGAAGCTGCCCAGATAGCGCAGGAAAGACAGCGGATCGAAGCCGTGGCGGAAGGTGTCCGGGTGAAAGCGCAACGATAGCTGCCAATACGGGCTGCCCGTCTCGACATCGCCCGCGCCCGCCTCCGCCGCTCCGGTAGCGCCGGCGCTCTCGGCCGGCGCCTCATTCGCCCGGCCCTCCTGATAGCGCTTCAAGCCGGCCAGCAAGGGTTCGCCTTCCGGCAGATCGCGCTGCGCCATTTCGTCGCTGACCGCGCTGGCGTCCAGCAGCCGGCGCAGATGGTCATTGCAGGCCAGCAGCAGGGTGATCAGGTCGTCGCTCAGCGAAACCTGGCCGGAGCGCAGCCGCTCCAGCACGTTTTCCATCACATGCGCGAAGCGCACCAGCGCGTCCAGGCCGAAGATGCCGGCTGAGCCCTTGATGGTGTGCGCGGTGCGGAACAGCAGATTGTAGGTTTCCTCCCCCGGCGGATAGGCGACCGGGTCCAGCAACGCCGACTCCAGCCCATCGCACAACTCGCGCGACTCTTCGAAGAAAACTTCCTTGGCCTTGCTAAGATCCATCGCCCGCCTCTCCTTGCCCATTCCCGCCCACCGGCAGGAAGCCCAGCCATGCGCCGACTTCGTCCACCAAGGGGTTGCCGGCCGCGATCGCCACCGTTTTCTCCAGCCTGGCGGCCTCCGCCAGCATGATGCTCAGCAACTGCGCGCCGCAGCCGTCCAACTCCGTGACGCCGGACAGGTCAAGCTCCACCCGCTCGTGATTGAGCAGACCAAGCAACTCATCCTGTATTTCCTCCGCGGTGAAGATGGTCAGCTCGCCGTCCAGCGCCGCCCGCGTCGTTCCGCCATCCTGTTGCAGCAGCAAGGCCATGGCGCGCTCCGGTTCAGGGCTGAATCAGCTTGGACACGGCGTCCAACAGCTTGGCCGGGTCGAAAGGCTTGACGATCCAGGCCTTGGCGCCGGCCTCCTTGCCCTGCATTTTCTTGTCGTCGCTGCCTTCGGTGGTCAGCATGATCACCGGCAGGAAACGGGTGGCCGCCCCCTCCTTCAGCCGCTTGAGCAGGGTGATGCCGTCCATGCCCGGCATATTGACGTCGGAAATGACCAGATTGACGCGGACGCCGTTCAGCTTGGCCAGCGCATCGTTGCCGTCGCAGGCCTCGATCACCTCGTAACCCGCCCCCTTGAGCGCAATGCTGACGGTGGCGCGGATGCTGGCAGCGTCGTCAACAATCAAAATGGATTTGCTAGGCATGAATCTCTCCGGGATAAGTCCGAAAAACTCGATCAAACATCAGAAGAAATCGACATCGCCGCTAGACGCCGCGGGCTTGCCGCCGCCGCCCTTGTGAAGCGCGGCCTGCTCCAGCGTGGTGTAGGTGGATTCGAGGCGCTTGAGCCATTCCCGGGGCTCGACCCGGGGGGCTTTCTCCCCGCGCCGGCGCGCCTCGCGCACCGCCTCCAGATGGGCCTGCATGTGTTTCAGATCCTGAGCGACATGCTGGACGATCTGGCTGACCCGGTCCTGGAACTGCAAGGCGATCAGCGAAGCGTGCAGCTCCTTCTCCACGCGGGAGCCTTCGGTCTGCATCCTTTGGTTGATCTGAGCCAGTTTCTCCGCGGCGGCGCTGAAATCCCGCACCGAATCGTCCAGCAGCCCCAGCGCGTTATTGCCCCGGTCCGCGTCCTGCGCGCCCAGGCTGGTGGTGGTCTGGCGGGTCTGCTCCAGCGCGCCGTTGATCTCCACCACTTTTTCCGACATCTGCTTGCCAGTCTGCTCCGATTGCTGCGACAGCTTGCGCACTTCGTCCGCCACCACCGCGAAGCCGCGGCCGAACTCGCCGGCGCGCGCGGCCTCTATGCTGGCGTTCAAGGCCAGCAGATTGGTTTGATTGGAGATGCGGCCCACCTGATCGGCCATGGACAGCAATTCGCTTGAATAGGTGGCGAGGCGGGTGACCTCTTCGATCAGCTGCTGGCGGTGGCCGACGATCTCCGCCAGCACCGACGAGATTTCCTTGCTGCGCAGGCTGGCGTCCGCCACCATCTGCTCCAGGCTGGCGTTGCCGATGTCGCTGGAAGCCGAGCCCGCCGCTTCGATGGTGGCGTGCAGTCCGTCCGCGATGCCGGTCAGCGTGCCCGCCAGCTGGTTGCCGCCGCTCACCGACTGCTCTATCACCAATTGCAGATTGCCTTCCCAGCGCTCGATCACCTGATGCAGCAGTTCGAGGCTCTCGTCATCGTCCGCCGCCGGCGCGGCGGATGACGCCTCAACAAGCGCTTGGGGCGCGTCGCCCCCGCCCCAGGCCAGCAGCAGCCCCCCGCCGCCCAGCACGGGGATCAGCCAGCCCAGCCAAGGCGACACCCACACCAACGCCGCCATCGCCGCCAGGCTCAGTCCGGCGAAGATGAACAGCGGCTTGCTCCTGTTTCCCATTCAACCATGCCCCCGCCAATGAGGAATCTTATAATCGGCGGCGCCCGTCGCGGACCCGCCGTTTGTCATCGCCAAGCGCTTGATTGCAAGCGGAACCGGCTGACGCATGGTTTCACTTAAGTTTCCGCCGACAAGACTGTCAAGAAAGACTATGGAATTCAGGGCATTGCCGCCGAAACCAGGCGGCCATAGCTGCCGTCCCGCTTCATCGTTTCCAGCGCGGCATCAAAACGATCGCGCATGCCGGCCAGCTCAGGCTTGCGCGCGAAGGCGATGTAGCTGGGAATTTGCTCGACCGGCGGCTTCAGCTCGCGCACCAGGGCCTCGGCATGCTGCCGCCGGATGATGTCCCAGGCGCCCAGACGGTTGCTGACCAGGATGTCGAAACGCCGCGCCAGCAGCTTGTCCAGGTTCTGCTCGCCGCTGGCGGCCATCTCCGCGATGCGGATGCCTCCCTGCCTCACCGCCGCGTCGAAGACCGCGCCGTAGCTGACGGCCCTCACCGCGCCGAAGCGATAGCCGGCCAATTGGCTCAATCGGCCGTCGAAACGGATCGGGGAATCCTGCAGCACGAACAGCGACACCTCCTGCGGCATCAGCACCTGGCGGGAATAGTCCAGCCGGGCCTCGCGCTCGGGCGTCTTGTAAAGCGTGAAGACGGCGTCCGCCTGGCCCGACTCCGCCATCGCCAGCGAGCGTCCCCAGGGATAGACGCCGACATGGACGGAGCGCCCCATCCTGCGGAAGGCCTCGCGCACGACGTCCACCGCGACGCCCCTCACCTCGGCTCCATCCTGATACTGGTAAGGCGGGTATTGCAGCGTGACCAGCTCCAGCGGCCGTTCGCCGGCGGCGGCCAAGGCGGACAGCAGGCACAGCAAGACGAGCAAGCGGGACAAGATTCGCGCGCTCCATAAAGACAAAGAGGACGTCCCGATGCCGGAACGCCCTCTTTGGCGCAGAGCCGGCCTGGACTCTTCAAGATAGTCCAGGCCTAAAGGCTGATCAGATCAGATTCTGCTCCGCCACATTCAGGTTGAGGTCTATCATCTGCTCGCTGCCGCCCTTGTCCTTCAAGTCCAGCCGCGCGCACTCGATGGCGTCGAGATAGGCTTCGGTGATGTCGCCGGTGATGTATTGGCCGTCGAAGCAGGAGCTCTCGAACAGGCCCAGCTCGCGGTTGACGCTGCGCACCGCGTCTTGCAGCGCGTCCAGATCCTGGTAAATCACCACGTCGGCGCCGATTTCGCGCGCGATCTCCGCCTCGTCGCGGCCGGTGGCCAGCAACTCGGCCCGGGTGGGCATGTCGATGCCGTAGACATTGGGGAAACGCACCGCCGGCGCGGCGGAGGCGAAATAAACCTTCTTGGCGCCGGAGTCGCGCGCCATCTGCACGATTTCCTTGGACGTGGTGCCGCGGACGATGGAGTCGTCCACCAGCAGCACATTGCGGCCGGAAAACTCCAGCGGCACCGGGTTCAGCTTCTGACGCACCGATTTCTTGCGCACCGCCTGTCCCGGCATGATGAAGGTGCGGCCGATATAGCGGTTCTTGATGAAGCCCTCGCGGTACGGCAACCCCATCGCATTGGCCAGCTGCAGCGCGCTCTGGCGGCTGGAATCGGGAATCGGGATCACCACGTCGATGTCCAATTCAGGCAGATCGCGGCGGATCTTCTCAGCCAGCATCTCGCCCATGTTCAGGCGAGACTGGTAGACCGACACGCCATCGATCACCGAATCCGGACGGGCGAAATACACGTATTCAAACAGGCAGGGCGCGAGGCGGGTGTTCTCGGCGCAGATCTGGCTGTGCATGTCGCCGTCGAAGGTCACGTATACGCACTCGCCCGGCTGCACGTCGCGCAGCAGCTTGAAACCGGAACAATCCAGCGCCACCGACTCCGACGCGAACATGTACTCGGTCTTGCCGTCGGTCTCGGTGCAGCCCATCACCAGCGGACGGATGCCGTTGGGGTCGCGGAAAGCCACCAGACCGAAGCCGGCGATCATCGCCACCACCGCGTAGGCACCCTTGACGCGGCGGTGCACGGCTTCCACCGCGCCGAACACAGCGTCCACCGTCAGCTCATGGCCCGTCACCCGTTGCGCCACTTCGTGGGCGAACACGTTCAACAGCACTTCAGAGTCGGAATTGGTGTTGATGTGCCGCAGATCGTTGCGGAACATGTCCGCCTTCAGCTCATCGGTATTGGTCAGGTTGCCGTTGTGCGCCAGCACGATGCCGAAAGGCGAGTTGACGTAGAACGGCTGGGCCTCCGCCAGGCAGGAAGCCGAGCCAGCCGTCGGATAGCGCACATGGGCGATGCCGGCGTTGCCCAGCAGCGAACGCATGTTGCGGGTGCGGAACACATCGCGCACCATACCGCTGCCCTTGTGCATGTGAAAGGTCTTGCTATTGGCGGTAACGATACCGGCCGCGTCCTGTCCGCGGTGTTGCAGCACCTGCAAACCGTCGTACAGCAGCTGATTGACCGGCGATTGACCGACCACGCCTAGAATTCCACACATCTTTAATGCCCTCTATCCCAACTTGCTGAAAAGGAAAAGCCCAAAAGAAAGAGGCGGAATCTTGAAGTAAAGATATCAAGATATTCCGCCTCTCTCGCCTAACTGTCCGGCGGCAGGCCGCCGGGCGAGTCGTAGTGCAAATTGTCCGCCATCGTTGGCGGCAACCATGGCCTCAATGACAAGGCCAGAGATTCGAATGGAGCCGCGAGCACCGCGTTCCTCCACATAGGCTTCTGCGGCAGATTGCTCAATCCGCCCAACAGCACCAGCGCCGTCACCAGCACCATGCCCCGCGCCAGGCCGAACATGCCGCCCAGCAGCCGGTTGACCGCGCCCAGGCCTATGCTGTCGATCAGTCCGGTCAGCGTCACCCGCAGCAAGGCGGTGGCCAGCCACACCAGGAAAAAGACCAGCACAAAGCCGGCCACCATGCGCAAACCCTCGCTCTGCAGGCTGGCCGGCAGGAAGGCCATCGCCAGCGGCGAAAACTGCTTCGCGCACCAGAAGGCGATCAGCCACGAGCCCAGCGACAGCACCTCGGCGATCAGACCGCGCATCAGGGCCATCAGCACCGATCCGGCGATGATGGCTATTGCGATATAGTCGAACACGGTCATGGCGGCTACTTGTTGATGATGATGCCGTTGATGCCGGACTTGGCCAGCTTCTGCAGCGCGGCCTGCGCCTCAGCCTGGCTGGCGAACGGACCGACGCGGACGCGGGTCACTTCGCCCTTGCTGGTTTCCACCTTGGAAAAGTGGGCGGTCACGCCGATGGCGGAGAGCTTGCCGCGCAACGCGTCCACCTTGGCCGGATCGGACAGTGCCGCCAGCTGGATCACTGACTTGCCATGGGCCGGTTCAGCCTTGGCCTGATGGCTGTCCGGATCGACGCGGCCTTCCAGGATGGCCGCCGGATCGGCCTTGCGCGGCTTCTCGGCTTTGGGCTCTTCCTTGCGTTTTTCCGGTTTGGGCTCAGGCTTGGGTTTCGGTTCGGGCCTGGGTTCCGGTTTCGGCGCGGCTTCCGCCACGGCCGGAGCCGGCTTCGCGGCTGGCTTGGCGGTTTCCGCCGGCGGCGGCGCGATGACGGAAGACAGGTTGGCCGGCAACTCGGTGGCGTTGCCTGGCGCGGGTGCCGGAACGGCGGCGTCCGCCACCGCCTGCGACGCGGCGGGCTTCGCGGCCGCGGCGGGCGCGGAAGCGGCCACCGGCGCAGACGCGCCGCCCATGATCTCGATGGACTCGGGCTTCATCTGCTGTTCCGGCAGATGGCCCACCACGTTCCACAAAACGACGGTGGCGATGGAAACCAGCACCACCGCGCCCACCAGGCGGCGGCGGGCGCGCTTTCTCAGCAATATCAGTTCATCGTGGCTGGACAGTGCCATGCATTCCTCAAACCGGGTGTCGCCGGGCCGCTTCCACTTCCGCTACGGTGTGGAATGATCCGAAAACGACGATTCTATCATTGTCGCCGGCCCGCGATAAGGCTGCCGACCACGCTTGGGCGACTGTATCGAAAGCCGACACCGACACGACGCCGGCATTTTTCAGCGCCGCGGCGATGGCTTCGCCGCTCTGGCCGCGCGGCATGTCCAGCCCGGCGGCCAGCCAGTGGTCGAATTCGCCCTTCGCCAGCTCAACCACCGCCGCCATGTCCTTGTCCGCCAGCATCGAGAACACCGCGTAGCGGTTCTCCGCGTACGGCAGCTGCTTGAGCGCGGCCACCATCGCCTTTACCGCATGCGGGTTGTGTCCGACATCCAGCACCACCGCCGGGCGGCCCGGCAGCACCTGGAAGCGGCCCGGCCACTCCACCTCCACCAGACCCTGCTTGATCGCGCCTATGCCAACCGGCAGCTTGTCGCGGATCGCCTCCAGCACGGCCAGGGCGCCGCAGGCGTTGACCATCTGGTAAGCGCCGCGCAGCGCCGGGATGGGCAGCGCGTGGCGGGCATGGTCGCCGCAGCGGAACGACCACTGGTTGTCCATCCGGGTGTAGCCGAAGTCGCGGCCGTACAGCTTCAGATCCGCGCCGATGGCTGCCGCGTGGTCCAGCAGCCGCGTGGGCGGCTCGGGGTCTACGCAGATCGCCGGCTTGCCGGCGCGATAGATGCCGGCCTTTTCGAAGCCGATGTCCTCGCGGTTGTCGCCCAGGATGGCCTGATGGTCCAGGTCCACGCTGACGACGACGGAGACGTCCGGCTCGAAGATGTTGACCGCGTCCAGCCTGCCGCCCAGCCCCACTTCCAGGATGATCACGTCCACCTTTTCGGCGACGAAGCTGTGCACCGCGGCCAGTGTGCCGAATTCGAAATAGGTCAGCGTGGTGTCGCCGCGCGCGGCGTCTATCGCCTCGAAGCTGGCGATGATGCGCTCGTCGCTGGCCGGCTTCAGATCGATGGCGATGCGCTCGTTGTAACGCAGGATGTGCGGCGAGGTATACGCGCCGACCCTGAAGCCGGCGGCGCGGAACATGCTGGACAGCATCGCGCAGGTGGAGCCCTTGCCGTTGGTGCCGGCCACCATGATCACCGGACAGGCGGGCTTGAGGCCCATCGCGTCGCGCACCCGGGACACGCGGGCCAGGCCCATGTCTATCGCCGCCGTGTGCAGGCTTTCCTGCCAGCTCAGCCAGTCGTCCAGCGTCTTTTTCATCGTCATCGGTGGGTTTCCGTCTCTTCTTCAGGCTGCGGCAGATGGAACCACAGCAGGTAAACTCTGAGCAGGCGGCGCGCTTCGGCGCCGGCCGAATCCGGCCACAGCATCACGCTGCGGCGCCTGCCGTCCTGCCTAGCGCTCAGCACCGTCAGCAGCGGCGTGACGAAGCAATCATCCTGCACCTCCGCCTCGCGCCGCTCGTCTCCGCGGCACAGGAACAAGCGGCCGCGCGGGTCGATTTCCAGCCGCTCCGGCGCGTCGCCCCGCAGCCATCCGTCGGCGCGCAGCGCGCGCCGCGCCAGCCAGGCGGCGGCCGGCACGCTGATCAGATAAGCCGCCGGCAGGTGCCAGGCCACGACGGCCGCGTAGCCGGCGAAAGCGGCCGACACCAAGGCCAGCCACCACCGCGACGGCCGCAGCGGCACCGAGAAGGGTTGCAGCGGCGGCCGTTCGCGCATGGGTTTTACAGCTCGCTGGCCGGGCTGTTGGTGATGTCGTCGTCGACGCTGTCCATCACCGTGGAGTGGATTTCCACGTCGAACCACTCCCAGAACGCCTTCAGCGACAAATCCTTGGGCCACAGGGCTTCGTCCTCGTCCCAGGACGCGAGTTCCATCTTGAACAGCTGTTCGCTGATCTCGTCGATATGGGCGACGCCCTCTTCCGGCTCGATGAACTCCGGCAGCAGGATGGCGGTGCAGTCGCTGCGCAGGCTGTCCAGCGACAGGTCGATCATGTCGGTGTCCGGCAGCTGGTTCAGCCAATCCAGGAACGGTTGCTTCGGTTTGATCACGGCAACGGCGCGGTCGACGAAATACATGGCGGGACCTTTCGGACAAATGTTGATTCGGCGCGCATTGTATCAGCCCCGAAGCCGCCAGGCGACCCGTCCGCCGGCAGGGCCATCGTGTTAAACTGGCCGGTATTTTCCCATCTAGCAAGACACACAGAACATGGCCCTGATTACCGTCGAGAAGGCGTGCCTCGCCTTCGGACACCACGCGCTGCTGGACAACGTAGACTTCGCCCTGGAACCGGGCGAGGCGGTCGGCCTGATCGGCCGCAACGGCGCGGGCAAGTCGTCGCTGCTGAAAGGCATCGCCGGCGCGGTGCAGCTGGACGACGGCCGCATCAACACCAAGGGCGACGTCAAGGTCGCCTACGTGCCGCAGGAACCGGAATTCAACCCCGAGCACACTGTCTTCGAGGCGGTGGCCGAGGGCCTGGGCGAATTGAAGGCGCTGCTGACCGACTATCACAAGGTCACCCAGCAGCTGACGCAGGCCGACGCCGACCACGAGCAGGCGCTGGCGCGGATGGAAACCATCCAGCACGAGCTCGAAGCCCGCGGCGGCTGGCAATTCGACGCGCTGATCTCGTCCACGCTGAGCCACCTGGACCTGGACGCCGACGCCCGCATCTCGGCGCTGTCCGGCGGCTGGAAAAAACGTGTGGCGCTGGCGCGCGCGCTGGCGTCCAAACCGGACGTGCTGCTGCTGGACGAGCCGACCAACCACCTGGACGTTTCCGCCATCGAATGGCTGGAAAGCCTGATCAAAGGCTTCTCGGGCAGCGTGCTGCTGATCACCCATGACCGCCGCTTCCTCGACAACGTCGCCACCCGCATCATCGAACTCGACCGCGGCATCCTGCGCAGCTACCCGGGCAGCTTCTCCGCCTACCAGACCCGCAAGGCGGAAGAGCTGGCCATCGAAGAAGAGCAGAATCGCGTGTTCGATAAATTCCACGCTCAGGAAGAAGTGTGGATCCGCAAGGGCATCGAGGCGCGCCGCACCCGCAACGAAGGCCGCGTGCGCCGGCTGGAGGCCATCCGCCGCGAGCGGTCCGCCCGCCGCGAGCGCGTCGGCAAGGTGAACTTCCAATTGGACGCCGGCGAGCGCTCCGGCAAGCTGGTGGCCGAGCTGGAACACGTCGGCAAGGGCTTCGGCGGCAGGCAGCTGATCCGCGGCTTCACCAGCCGCATCCTGCGCGGCGACAAGATCGGCCTGATCGGGCCCAACGGCGCCGGCAAGACCACGCTGCTCAAACTGATCCTGGGCGAGCTCGAACCCGACTCCGGCTCGGTCAAGCAAGGCACCAAGCTGGAAATCGCCTACTTCGACCAGTTCCGCGAGCAGCTGGACGAGGAAATGAGCGTGGCCGACGTGATCAGCCAGGGCAACGACTTCGTCGAAATCGGCGGCGTGAAGAAACACGTGATGAGCTATCTGGAAGACTTCCTGTTCTCGCCGCAGCGCGCCAGGAGCCCGGTGCGCTCGCTGTCCGGCGGCGAACGCAACCGCCTGCTGCTGGCCCGCTTGTTCACCCGCCCGGCCAATGTGCTGGTGCTGGACGAGCCGACCAACGACCTCGACATCGACACGCTGGAATTGCTGGAAGACGTGATCGCCCAGTATTCGGGCACCGTGTTTCTGGTCAGCCACGACCGCGCCTTCCTCGACAACGTGGTCACCCAGGTGATCGCCTTCGAGGGCGAAGGCCGGCTGGAAGAGTATCCGGGCGGCTACCAGGACTGGCTGGACGCCAAGAAACGCATGGCCGAGCTCACTACCGCCGAAAAGGCCAAGGAAAGCGCTCAGACCGCCGCGCCCGCGCGCCAGGACAAGCCCAAGGCCGCGCGCAACAAGCTGTCCTACAACGAAACCCGCGAGCTGGCGGCGTTGCCGGACCAGATCGGCGCGCTGGAGACGGAGCAGGCCGAGCTGAACCAGCGCCTGCTTGATCCCAACTGCTACCGCGACACGCCCAAGGAGGCCATCGCCTGGCAACAGCGCATTGAGGAAATCGACGAGCTGCTGCTGGAAAAGCTGGCCCGCTGGGAAGACCTGGAGCAACGCGGCCGCTGAGTCTCCGCTCCGCTGCGGCGGGCGGCGCTTTGCCGCCCGGCCGCGAATGGGCTACACCGGAAGGAGCAGAGGCGACGCCCGGACTCCATCCAGCCTCTCCAAGCCGCGCTGCGGCCTGCGTCGCCAGGACCCAACCAGACACGGGGCGGAGGACATGTGGCGCCACTCGAGAGCCGAAAACCGCGGCATGGGCAAGGCTGGCGGCTCGCGGCCGCGCTGGCGATGCTTGCCGGCGCCGCCCAGGGCGCGCCGCTCGCCTGCGCTTCCGACGTGGACTTCCCGCCCTATGTATTCACCTCCTCGTCCGGCTTCGCCGGCGGCGCCCAGGACACCGGGCTCGCCATCAACGTGTTGCAGCGCGCGCTGAGGCGGGCGGGGCGCGAGCCGGCGGTCATCGAAAGATTGCCGTGGAAGCGTTGCCGCGAAATGGTCGCCCACGGCCAGATCGACATCGCCATCGACGTTCCCTCCCGCGAGCTAGACGAGAAACGCTTCCTGGCCACCGACGCCTACGCCGAAGTCCATCACCTGTATTTCTATTCCGCCAGAAAGCACCCGAAGGGCGCGCCGCTGCGCGCGCTGTCCGATCTCAAGCGCTATACCGTGTGCGGCCTGTTCGGCAACCGCCTGGACGCGTTCGGCATCGACCCCTCGCGCCAGGACATAGGCTCGAAAAACGAGCGCAGCGCGATCGCCAAGGTCACCGAAGGCCGCTGCGACGTCTTCATCGAAATACGCGAAGTGGTGGACAGCCTGTCGGAACGCGATGCGACGCTGCGCGATCTGTTCAACGGGCCGGCGCTCCGCCGCGCCGACCTGCCCGGCGACACGCCCACCGGCCTGCACTTCGAGCTCAGCCGCGCGTCGAAAGACGGCCGCGCGCTGCAGCAGTCGTTCAACGCCACCATCCGCGATCTGATCCGCAACAATGAAATGACCCGAATGATGCCGTGAGGCCGGTCACTTCAGCGGTTTGCCGAACACCGTTTTCGAGGCGACCGGCATCAGTTGGTCGACATTGCGGCGAGTGGCCACCAGGATGGGCACCAGGATTTCCTTGGCCGGCGGGCGGCCATGCAAATGCGAAACCAGCGCGCCGGCGGCGGAGCTGCCCATCAGATAAGGTTGCTGCATGCCGACGGCGACCAAGGCATCGCTCTTGAGCAGGCGGACCACGTCCGGCATCGCGTCGAAGGAGACCAGCAGCACCTGTTTTTCCTTGCCCGCCTCCCGTATCGCCCGCATCGCCCCGTCCACCGGCTGATCGGTTTCGATGAAGAAACCCCGCGCCATCGGATGCGCGGCCAGCATTTCCTTAACGTAGCGGTAAGTCTCCTCGGCGGAGTAATCCTTCATCTGCCTGAGCACGATCTCCCGCGGAAAGCCGGCGTCCTTCATCGCGTCGCGGAATCCATTGGTGCGGTCCTGGCCGTTCTTCCTGGACAATTCGATGGTGACCATGCCGTAAGCGCCGCCGCTCCAGTTTCGCGCCTTAAGCGCCTTAGCCAACTCCGCCCCCACATCGTATGCGCCGCGGTAGTTGTCCGATTTGACGAAGCTGACGTAATCGCCGCCGCTGGCGCCGATATCGGCGATGGCGACCGGAATGCCGGCCCGCCGGGCCAGGGTGAGCGCCTCCTCGGCCGATTTGCTGTTGGTCGGAGAAATCACGATCCCCGCGACATGGCGATCGATGGCCTGGCGGACATTGTTCAGCTGCATTTCCGCGTTGAGCTTGCTGTCCAGCTCCGAAAACGCGTAGCCATTCTCCTCCGCCACCGCCTTCACGCCCTTGCCGACCGTGTTCCAGAACGGCAGATCCGCCTTGGCGGTGATGTAGGCGATTTCAGCGGACAGGGCATGAAGCGGGACCAGCCCGATGAGGATCGCCAATGCCCGCGGCAACGCGCGGCGCATCAGCGACGCGATCCTCAAAACGATTGTGGAGACCGTTACAATATTCACGGCGCATCCCCCTCGGAAAGATGTCGAATCGAGCTTCCATTTTAGCCGGGCAGGCGCGATATCCATGGAAAATCACGGGCGTCCGCATGCCGGCGCGGCCCACCCGAGCGCCATTCACCCCGCATCGCCCATCCGCCCGCCATAGCCCGATCCGCTCCCGCATTTACAGTGGAGCCGGGGCCGGCGTCCCTGCTCGCGCTATACTGCCCCCAAAGCAGCCTTCCCGCGCAAAGCGCGGGAGCCAGACGAATCGCCGCGGCGCGCGATGCGAGGGGGACAGCCCCTCCGCGGCATGGAAAGACAGGAGTCCACGCGACAATGGAAGACACCCAGCTGAATGACGGCGGCGCCGGCCGCCGCCGCCTGCTTCAAGGCGCTGCGCTGGCAGGCCTGGCGGCCCTGCTCGCCGCCTGCGGCACCACGCCGGTGAAGACCAGCCAGCAGCGCCCGCGCCCGGGCAAGCCGGGCGGCGACACCTCGCTGTCCAACATCACCGCCGACGGCAACGGCCGCGAGATTCTGCTGTACACGATAGGCCTGCTGGACGGCGGCTATCAGTTCGGCGGCAGCAATCCGGAAGCGGGGCTCGATTGCAGCGGCATGGTCAGCTACATCTACCAGAACGCCGTCGGCATCCGCCTGCCGCACAACGCCGCGCAGATCGCCGGCATCGCGCGGCCGATATCCGACAGCCAGATGCAGGTCGGCGACCTGGTGTTCTTCAACACCATGAACCGGCCGTTCTCGCACATGGGCATCTTCATCGGCGACGGCAAGTTCGTCCACGCCCCGCGCACCAACAGCACCATACGCGTCGCGCGGCTGGACAACGTCTACTTCGCGCCGCGCTATCAGGGCGCGCGCACCGTGCTGCGCGCCTGATTTCCGGGCCGCCTCCCGGCGGCCCCGCCATCCCTCCAGCTCTCCCCATCAAAAAAATTTCTCCTTGCCGGGAATAATCGGCGGCATCCCTGCGTATACCCCTTGCAAGCGCGGACCAAGCGTCCCGCTTTCCTACCACACGACCAGGAGCCATCGATGAAACGCACCCTGTTGCTAGGCGGCATGCTCGCCGCGCTCTCCGCCGCGCAGATCCAGGCCGCGCCGTCCCCGATATCAACCCGCGAAGGCGCGCTGACCGACCCCGCCGGCATGACGCTCTATGTTTTCGCGAAAGATCAGGCCGGAAACGGCCGCAGCGCCTGCAATGGCCCCTGCGCGGCATTATGGCCGCCACTGGCCGCCAAAGCGGACGACCAGCCCGAAGGCGAACTGGGCCTGATTGACCGCGACGACGGCTCGCGGCAATGGTCGTGGCGCGGCAAGCCGCTCTACCGTTTCTCTCAGGACCAAGCGCCCGGCGAACGCAAAGGCGACAACTTCAAGCAACTCTGGCAAGTGGCCCGGCCCTGACCCCCTCTGAACAAACCAGGAAAACCAGCATGCGAAAAACCGCCTTCCTTTTGGCCGCCTCCGCGCTGTGGGCACTTGCGCAAATCTCCGCCGCCGCCCAGGCTTTCGATCCGGACATCCGCAACAACACGCTGGCGGTCAGCCCCGATGAAAGCCTGGCGATAGCCGGCAATAGCCAGACGGCCGAGCTGAAGGTATACGACCTGGCGCAAGGACGGCTCAAAGCCGCGCTGTCCGGCTTCATCACCCTCCGCAACATCGTGTTCGCGCCGGATGGCCGCCGCTTCTATGTCACCGACAGCAGCAAAGGCCTGCTGGAGCGATGGAATGCCGGCACATTGACGCTGGAGGCCAGCCTAGCTCTGGGTCCCGGCGCCTTCGGCAGCGCCATCGACCGCCAGGGCGCCCGCCTCTATGTCAACAATCAGGCATCCAATACCGTCAGCGTGGTGGACTTGAACGCCTGGCGGGTCAGCAAGGTGATCACCGGTTTTTCCGGCCCGCGCCAGGGCGTCAAGCTGTCGCCGGACGGCGCCGACCTCTACGTCACCAACTTCCGCAGCGACAAGCTGAGCGTGGTGGATACCTCGTCCCTGTCCGTGCTCCGGGAAATCGGCGGCTTCAACAAGATACGCGCGATTTCGGTGTCCGCCGACGGCGGCACGCTGTACGCGGCCAACAGCGGCGACGACACCCTGGCCAGGGTGGATACCCGGTCCGGCAAGATCACGGCCACCGTCGCCGTGGGCCGCGAGCCCTACGGCGCCGCGCTGCGCCCCGACGGGAAAGTCCTGTACTCTGGCAATTTGAAGAGCGATTCGCTCACCGAGGTCGCCTTGCCGGCATTCCGGCCGGCCGCGCAGATCGGCGGCTTGTCCGGCCCGCGCCAAGCCATCTCCTTCAGCAAGGACAGCCGCAAGGCCTGGGTGCTGAACGAGGACTTGAGCGTAGCGGAGCTCGACTTGGCGACGCGCCGTATCATCAGGGAGCTCAAGCCATCGGCGAATTAGAACCGGAGCGGCAGTTTCATCGACTGCTGCTGGACAACCTCGCCCGGCTGCGCCGCTATGCCCGCGTGCTGGAGCGGAACGCGGCGCACGCCGACGATCTGGTCCAGGACACGCTGGAATCGGCCTGGCGCAACTGGCGGCAATGGCGGCCAGGCTCGGACATCCGCCCCTGGCTGTTCGGCATCATGCACAACCGGCACGTGGACCACGTCCGGCGAAACCGCCCGCCTTGCGAGCTGTCCGGCGAAGAGTGGACGCAACTGGCCGTCCCGCCCGCCCATGAGCGGGAACTCCGGCTGCGCGACCTCGACCGCGCCATCTCGCGGCTGCCCGAGGAGCAAAGAGAGGTCCTGCTCCTCGTGGTGGTGGAAGAGATGCGCTACCTGGATGCGGCCAAAACGCTGGGACTGGCGGTGGGCACCGTGATGTCGCGCCTGCACCGGGGACGGGAACGGCTGCGGCAATTGATGGTTGAATATGGAGGCGCAGAGCCATGACCGAACCGAACGAGGAAACGCTGCAAGCCTATCTCGACGGCGAATTGCCTCCGCGACAGGCGGCGGAACTGGAAGCCTGGCTGGAGAAGCATCCCGACACCGCCCAGCGGCTGGATCAATGGCGCGGCCAGGACGACGCGCTGCGCGAGCTGTGGGCGCTGCCTGAGCGTGAGCCCATGCCCAGCCGGCTGCTGGCCGCGGCCAGGCCGCCCGCCAGGCGCTTCTCTCCGCCGTGGCTGAGCCAGGCCATGGCCGCCGGGCTGGTGTTCGCGCTGGGCCTGGGCGGCGGCTGGTACGGACGGCAAGCCTATCAGACCGAACCCGCCGCGCCAGCCGCAAGCCTGGCGATGGACAGCCTGCCGCGCCAGGCCGCGATGGCGCATGTGGTCTACAGTCCCGACATCCAGCGCCCGGTCGAGATCGGCGCGGACCAGGAGACGCAGATGGTCGCCTGGCTTTCGCGCCGCATGCGCAGCCCGATCACGCCCCCGCGGCTGGCCGAGGCCGGCTATGAGCTGATAGGCGGGCGCCTGCTGCCCGGCGAACAAGGCCCGGTGGCCCAGTTGATGTACCACGACGCCTCCGGACAGCGGGTGACGCTCTATGTGGCCAACGGCGCCCGGCCGCAAGCGGAGCAAGGCTTCCACTTCGCCAGCCAGGGGCCGGTCAACGTCTATTACTGGTGGGAGCGCGGCCGCGGCTACGCCTTGTCGGCCGGCATGCCGCGCGGCAAATTGGCCGAGTTGGCGGCGCTGGCTCAACGGCAGCTGGCGGGCGGCTGAGCCGCTGGCAAAGCCCCGGGCTTGGGCGCGCCGACGCAGGCTGCGACAAGCCGGCGCAATGCAACGTCAGGAAGGATGCCCGCCGCGCGGCCGGGCCGATGTATCTCGCGCCCGGCTGTGCTAAGCTGGCCCATCCACAATGCATCGCCACGCGACACCGATGAAACTGAAATTCAGCAAGATGCACGGCCTCGGCAACGACTTCATGGTCATCGACGGCGTGCGCCAAACCGTGTCCCTCGCCCCGGAGCAGATCCGCCTGCTCGGCAACCGCCAGTTGGGCATCGGCTTCGATCAGCTGCTGCTGGTGGAGCCGGCGCGAGAAGCGGGCCACGACTTCCGCTACCGCATCTTCAACAACGACGGCGGCGAGGTCGAGCAATGCGGCAACGGCGCGCGCTGTTTCGCCAAGTTCGTCCGCGACCAGGGGCTGACCGGCAAGAGCCGGATCGAAGTGGAAACCGCGCGCGGCGTGATATCCCCGGAGTACCTGGGCGACGGCCTGGCCCGCGTCGACATGGGCGTGCCGCGCTTCTCGCCCGCCGACCTTCCCTTCCTGGCCGACGCCGAAGCGCCGGCCTACACCCTGCCCCTGGGCGACCGCGCCTGCGAGATCGGCATCGCGTCGATGGGCAATCCGCACGCGGTGCAACTGGTGGATGACGTGGACGCCGCGCCGGTGGCCGAGATCGGCCCGCGCATCGAGAGCCATCCCGCCTTCCCGCAACGGGTGAACGCCGGCTTCATGCAGATCGTCAACCGCGGCGAAATCCGCCTGCGCGTCTACGAGCGCGGCGCCGGCGAAACGCTGGCCTGCGGCACCGGCGCCTGCGCGGCGGTGGCCTGCGGCATCCGCTGGGGCCTGCTGGACGCCCGCGTCACCGTGCACGCGCGCGGCGGCGACATCGTGATCGAATGGGCCGGCGAAAGCAGCCCGGTGATCATGACCGGCCCGGCCGTCACCGTTTTCCAGGGCGAAATCGAACTTTAACCCCCGCAGCCACACCAACCCATTTCCGCATCCAGATTAAGGAAAGGACAAGGCAGATGCACAGCGAACAAGTCCTGGCGTTTCTCGACGAGCATCCCGACTTCCTGCAGCAGCACGCCGCGCGCTACAACCTGCAGGCCGCGCCGCAGAACGGCGAGCGCGTGATCTCCTTCGTCGAGCGCCAGATGCTGGAGCTGAAGGACCAGAACCGCCAGCTGGAGGCTCAGCTGCAGCAGCTGATCGAGCGCGGCCAGGACAATGACCTCCTGCTGGCCAGGCTGCACCGCCTGACGCTGGCCCTGCTGGCCGCGCGCGGCCCCGGCGAGCTGATCGCCGAGCTGAAAGGCAGCCTGCGCCAGGAATTCCAGCTGGACCGCGCCGCGTTGAAACTGTGGCACCCCGCCGCGGAGAAGGACGCCGAGCATTACAACGCCCGCAGCGAAGTGCAGGGCCTGGCCCGCAATCTGGTCGCGCCGTATTGCGGCCCCTACGTCAACGACGAGGTGCTGAGCTGGTTCCCCGCCACGCCGGTGCTGCAGTCTTTCGCCCAGGTGGCGCTGAAGGACGCCGGCGGCCAGCCCTTCGGCATCCTGGTGCTGGCCAGCGACGATTCCCAGCGTTTCACCTTCGACATGCACACCCAGTACCTGGCCCAGATCGGCGAGCTGCTATCCGCCGCGCTGCTGTCGGCGCTGGAGGCTGCATGACGGCAACGCCTGTCGGAATCCTGCTGCTGCTCGTCCTCATCCTGTTTTCGCTGCACATGGCCTGGCGGCTGGTCCGCAGCCGCGACGGCACCGCCGTCGCCTGTTTCCTGGCCGCCTACCTGATACTGGCGGCACTGCTGGACCACCATCCGGAGCCGGTATCGATCGAACCTCTGGTATTGCCGCTGTTCTACCCCTACGCCTGGCTGGGCATCGCCGCCGCGATGTGGGCGGCGGTCCACATGCGAGTGAACCGGCGCGCGATGCGCTTCCCAGGCCGCGACCTGCGGCTGGCCGCGCTGTGCGCCAGCCAGCTGGCGCTGCACCTCGGCGTGCTGGCGCTGTCGCCGTGGCTGGAGTGGCGGCCGATGGCCGCCTATGTGCTGGTGTCGCCGCTGGTCGCCGTCATCAGCTATCTCGCCTACCGGCTGCAATTGATGGAAATGCGCCGACGCGCCGACTGCGAGACGTCCTGGGTCTTCTGGGGCGGGCTGTGCCTGATCCTGCCGGTCGCGCTGGCCTGGCTGACGGTGCGTGTCATGCCGCTGCTGCTGTACCTGACCTAGCCCGACCGGCTATCGGCCATGAAAAAGGCGGCGCTGAAAAGCGCCGCCTTTTCATTTTGACCGGATTGCCGGATCAGGACTCCTTCGCCCTCAGCGCCGCGCCGGCGCTCGCCCGGGCAGTTCCGCGGCTCAGGGAACTGAGCGCGATGCCGCCGAAAATCGCCGCCAGGCCGGCGGCGTGATACCAATGCAGCTCTTCGCCCAGCAGCGCGATCGATTGCATCGCGCCGAAAGCCGGCATCAGGTACAGGAAAGCGGCCGCCTTGGCGGTGCCCACCATCGCGATGGCGCGGTTGTACAGCAGATAAGCCACCACGGAAGGCAGCGCGCCCAGATACAGCAAACTGGCTGCTGCGCCGGCGTCCAGCGTCGGCAGGCCGCGCGACGACAACTCGCCCAGGAACAAGGGCAGCAGCACCGCCTCGCCCACCAGCAGCAGCGCGGCCATCTGCACCATGGGATCGATGCCCGGCTTCAGCTTGCGCAGGCCCAGCGTGTAGATGGCCCAGCTCAGGCCGCCGGCCAGCACGAACAGGTCGCCGCCGCTGAAATGAAAGCCGCCGATCTCCAGCAGATTGCCCTTCAGCACGATCAGCAGCGCGCCGCACAGCGCCAGCGTCATGCCCATCCACTGCCGGCTGCTCAAGCGCTGGCGGAAATACAGCGAGCCCAGCAGCAGCACCATCACCGGCGTCGCGCTGTTGAGGATCACCGCGTTAGTGGCGGTGGTGGTCTGCACCGCCCAGTAGACGAAGGTATTGGTCAGGCCGATGCCGAACAGGCCCAGGACAAGCAGCAACGGCCATTGCGCGCGCAGCTTGCTCCAGTTGCGGCCCAGCCTGGGCAAGGCGAACGGCAACACGCAGGCCAGGGCGATGCCCCAGCGGGCGAAAGCCAGCGTGAACGGCCCCAGCTGCGTGTGCAGCGCGCGGGCGATGACGAAGTTGGTGGACCACATCAGCATGGTCAGCACCAGCAGGATGTAAGCGTTGCGTTGGGAATGAATGGCGGGCATGGCGACGAATGTAAATAATTTGTGCCATTTTACAATAATTCAAAGACGTATTATTTCAATAAATAATCAAATAATGGAATCTTTTACATATTAAAAAATCATGGGCGGAATAAAAGTTCAAGAAAGAACAAAATCGCGCAAACTACGTTCTCCAGAGCCAAATCAAGCCAGCACACGCCCCCTACGACTAAATAGCTAGACCGCCTCCCACCTCTAGGCAACTGCCTCGCGGCGCTTTCCCGCATACAATTTCCACCATATCGGCAGTCCCCTAAGGATGCACCATGTTGTCCGACCGCTTCGGCCGCGCCATCGATTATCTGCGGCTTTCCGTCACCGACCGCTGCGACCTGCGCTGCAGCTATTGCCTGCCCAAGGGCTTCAAAGGCTTCGAAGAGCCCGCGCACTGGCTCCGTTTCGACGAGATAGAACGCGTCGCCGCCGCCTTCGTCCGCCTGGGCACGCGCCGCATCCGCCTGACCGGCGGCGAGCCGCTGCTGCGCCGCGATCTGCCCTTGCTGGCCGGCAGGCTATCCGCCCTGCCCGGCCTCTCCGATCTCTCGCTGTCCACCAACGCCACCCAGTTGGAACGCCATGCCGAGGACCTGCGCCGCGCCGGCGTGAGCCGGCTCAATGTCAGCCTGGATTCGTTGCGCCGCGACTGCGTGGCGCAGCTGACCGGCAGCGACAGCCTGCCCAAGGCCCTGGCCGGCCTATCCGCCGCCAAGGCGGCGGGCTTCGAGCGGATCAAGATCAATATGGTGCCGATCGCCGGCGTCAACGACGGCGACATCGAAGCGATGGCGGAATTCTGCATCGAGCACGGCTTCATCCTGCGCCTGATCGAGGCGATGCCGATGGGCGACAGCGGCCGGGACACCCGCGGCAGCGAGCTGGCGCCGATACTGGAGCGGCTGAGCCGCCGCTTCAGCCTGTCCGAGCTCAGCGTCAGCCTGGGCGGCGGTCCCGCCCGCTATTGGGGATCAAGCGACGGCCGCTTCACATTGGGCCTGATCACGCCGATCAGCCAGCACTTCTGCGCCAGCTGCAACCGCTTGCGGATGTCTGTCGACGGCACGCTCTATCTATGTCTGGGCCAGGAGCAGCGCTTCGAGTTGCGGCCGCTGCTGCGGGCCGGCTGCAGCGACGCCGAGCTGGAAGCCGCCATCCGCGCCGCCATCGAGCTGAAGCCGGAAAAACACGACTTCCGCGAAGCGCCGGCCAAGGTGATGCGCTTCATGTCGCAGACCGGCGGCTGAATCACCGCCTATCCGCCAGCCAGGCGGCAATGAAATGCGCCACCCCGTCCGCGTCGTTCAGATCCAGCACCGGAATGGCCGCCGCCAGCGGCGCGTCGCTGGCCACCGCGATCACATCCCGGTCATCCAGGTAGCGCGCCGGCTTGCCCAGCGCCGGCCGGTACACTTCCAGTTTGGGCACCGCCAGGCTCTTCTGCCCCTCCAGCAGCACCAGATCGCACGGCGACAGGCGCGCCAGCTGCTCGTCCAGCGTCAGCTCGCGCGGGGTCTCGGCGAACACGCCCACCCGGTGCGGCGACACGATCATCACCTCGCAGGCGCCGGCCTGGCGATGGCGGAAACTATCCTTGCCGGGCGAATCCAGCTGCACGTCGTGGTGGCTGTGCTTGATCACCGACACCCTCAGCCCGCGCCGCGTCAACAAAGGCAGCAAGGCCTCCAGCAAAGTGGTCTTGCCGCTGCCCGAATAGCCGCATATGCCCAGTACCGCTTGCATGCCTTCTCCTTTTGGCGGATTGTCTCGAACGCCGATAAAAGCTATGTTAAAACAATCAATATTTAAACCATAACCGCGACTGCCTATTGTGCAGCCCGCCGCTGCAGTTCGCCATCCGCCAAAAGCAGAATCACGCCCATGCCCGACATCCGCCTCGCGCCCCCCCGCTTCCAGACCTTGGCCAGCAAATTGCTGGTGCTGTCGCTGCTGGCGCTCTCCATCGCGCTGGTCTCGATAGGCTACACCCTGGCCCTATCCTGGCGGCTGGAAGGCGGCGCCGCCGCGATCAACGACGTGGGCAGCCTGCGCATGCGCACTTTCCGCGCCGCCTACCTGCTGTCCACCCAGGCCCCAGACCGCCTGCTGCGCGACGAGATAGACGGCTTCGACCAGACGCTGGCCCGGCTGAGGCACGGCGATCCGGCCCGGCCGCTGTTCCTGCCCGACAACCGCGACATCCGCACCCAGGAACAACGCCTGGAGCAACGCTGGCGCAGCGACATCCGCCCGCGGCTGCTGGCCGCCGGCAGCCAGCCCACCACCCAGCAGCTGCACGCCTTCGTCGCCGAGATAGACAGCCTGGTCAGCCTGCTGGAGCGCGACAACGAAAACCACACCAATCTGCTGCGCATGTTCCAGATGGTGCTGATCGCGATGGCGCTGGCCGGCGCGGTGACCATGGCCTACATGCTGTTCCTGATGGTGATCAACCCGGTCAACACCCTGAGCGACGCGATGCGCCGCCTGCGCGAGGGCGAGCTGGACACGCGGGTCAAGGTGGACCGGCAGGACGAATTCGGCATGCTGGCCGAAGGCTTCAACCAGATGGCCGAGCGGGCCCAGGACCTGTACCAGAACCTGGAAAGCAAGGTCCAGCAGAAAACCCGCGAAGTGGAAGAACAGAACCTGAGGCTGAAAACGCTGTACGACATGACTTCCTTCCTGCACCAGCAGCGCGCGCTGGACGAAACCTGCCACGGCTTCATCCGCCGGCTGATGCAGCTGACCGGCGCCGACGCGGCCAACGCCAGGCTGGTGGACCCCGAGCGCGGCAAGCTGGACCAGATCGCCCAGCAGGGGCTGCCGGAAGAGATGGCGCTGGTCGAGGAATGCATCCCCGACGACGCCTGCCACTGCGGCGAGGCCGCGCAGCAGCCATTCGCCGTGCTGCGCCATATCGGCGAGCTGGAAGGCGAGGACATCCGCCACTGCGGCAGGGCAGGCTTCGCCTCCATCGCCGTGTTCCACATCCGCAGCCAGCGCGAGGATGTCGGCATCTTCACACTGTACTTCCGCCAGAAGCGCGTCTTGTCGATGCCGGAGCAAATGCTGATCGAAACTCTGGGCCAGCATCTGGGCGTCGCCATAGCAAACCAGCGGCTGAGCGCGCGCGAGCGCCAGTTCGCCGTCTCCGAGGAGCGCAATCTGATGGCCCAGGGCCTGCACGACAGCATCGCCCAGTCGCTGTCCTTCCTCAATCTGCAGGCGCAGATGCTGGAAGACGCGATGAATTCCCGCGAGGAAGAGCTGGCCCGCGAGAACCTGGCTTTCATCCGCGCCGGCGTGCAGGAGTGCTACGAAGACGTCAGGGAACTGCTGCTCAACTTCCGCACCCGCATCAGCCGCCAGGAATTCCCGGAAGCGGTGCGCACCCTGCTGCAGCGCTTCGAACAGCAGACCCGGGTGCCGGTGGCGCTGGAAATGCGCGGAGAAGGCAAGCCGCTGGACCCGCAACAGCAGCTGCAGGTGTTCTTCATCCTGCAGGAAGCGCTGTCCAATATCCGCAAGCACGCCGAGGCCAGCGAGGTGGAAGTGGAAATCGACAACACCGCCAGCTTCAGCATGCGCATCCGCGACAACGGCCGCGGCTTCGATTCCGGCCAGCTGGCGGCGAAATCCGCGCGCCACGTCGGCGTGTCCATCATGCAAGAGCGGGCCAACCGCATACACAGCCAGATTCAGATCAGCTCCGCGCCGAAACAAGGCACCACGGTGGAGCTGACCCTGCCCAAAGAGGAGCGCACCAGCGCATGACACAAGCCATACGCATTTTACTGATCGACGACCACACGCTGTTCCGCAGCGGCCTGAAGGCGCTGCTGCAGCGCCAGGACGACTTTCTGGTGGTCGGCGAAGCCGCCGACGGGCTGGACGGCGTCAAGCAGGCCGAGCTGCTGCGGCCCGACGTGGTGCTGCTGGACCTGGACATGCCGGTGATGAACGGCCGCGAAGCGCTGGCGCAGATACTGAGCGGCTGTCCCGACGCCGCGGTGCTGATGCTGACCGTGTCCGAGGACGGAGACGATCTGGCCGAATGCATGCGCGGCGGCGCCCGCGGCTACCTGCTGAAGAACATCAACGCCGACTTCCTGCTGGACAGCATTCGCCGCGCGGTGGACGGCGACAGCGTGTTGTCGCCGGAAATGACCGCCAAGCTGCTGGCCCGCCTGCGCCAGCCGGCGGCCAAGGCCAGCGAGGCCGACGCGCTGACCCCGCGCGAGCGGGAAACCCTGAGCTGGCTGGCCCGCGGCTCCAGCAACAAGGAAATCGCCCGCGCACTCGACTTGGCTGAGAGTACGGTCAAGGTCCACGTGCAAAACATCCTGCGCAAGCTGTCGCTGAGCAGCCGGGTGCAGGCGGCGGTTTATGCCGTGGAGCATGGGTTGGATAAGGTCTGAGCGTGCCTCGGGCGGGGTGTTAGCTGCGATGGCGCGCCCCATTCCCATGCTGGAGCATGCGCCGGCCGCAGCAGAGCAGGCCAAGGGCCATGCCTGCGAACAATGCAACAGCAGACCGCAACACAAGCCCGACAACTAGTCGCGAGTATGCCCCCCTCCAACCCGCGCTGCTTGGCTACCTGCTGTCCATGAGCTCAGCGTTGAATCACCATGCCTGGCAAGTGGCGTGTTTCTTCCACCCTTAGGCTCCACAAGAAACGCCCCGGCCGTCATCATTCGGATTTCAACAAAGCAATCTTGACGGCATATTTTTTATGCGCCAAGATTTTCGGATTTTTACTCGACATTTCGGGCGGCTAAATTACACGTTAGCCGGAAATTTTATGCTTATCGTTGTCGAAGGAATCAGCGCCGTCGGAAAAACCACCTGGGCATCAAGATATGGGCCCATGGTCGTCGATGAAATCAGCGGAAATCCCCCCGAGGACAGCAGCGTCACTGCTGCGGGCCAGTACTGGAGTGAGCGTCACAGTGAGCGTTGGCAGCTCGGCTTGGCTCTAGAACAGGGGCACAAAATCGTATGCTTTGACACCGACCCGTTGAAAATCCACTATTCATGGTGCTTGTGGCAGATCGGTGAAGGCTCACGCGAAGCATGGATGGCGACTGTCGAGAGCAGCCGCGAGCTTATCGTCCAGAAGCGGCTTGGCTTTGCCGACCAGATTTTATTTCTTGAACGATCAGAAGAGGAAGTCAGACTGCAGAGGGCAAACGATATAACGCGGCGACGCGGCAACTTCGAAACCAATGTCCGTCTCTGCAAGCCACTACGGCACTGGTACCAAATGCTAGAAACCTTGTCACCCGGCAGCGTGGTTTTTAATGCGAGTCAAACAACAGATCCGGTGCCGACTCACTTGCGGACTGATCGCTACAATCTCCAATTATTTGATGCACTCATTAATACTGCCGATTGTCATCCGGTCAACCCTGAATTCTAATTCCGTAGATTAATCTGAATAGAATTAAGCCCAACCTATGGTCCTATCTGGCTACTCGCCTCCTATGAGTTCAGATTTGAATGGCTATGCTTGGCAAGCAGTGTGTTTCGTCCAAGCTCAGCCACCATAAGAAGCGAACCGGTCAATACCATACCGATTTCAATATTAAAATCTTGACGGCATATTTTTTATGCGACAAAATTTGGCAACCTACACTCCACATTCGGGTGGTCAATTACAAATTAGGCGAATTTCATGTCATCCAATCATGTCAAGTATCATTACAGTATTACGTGCAGCACCTCAGATGCAACTGTATTGCACTGCCTGCGCGCCATCGCTCAATGTGTTGAAAAAGGAGACTACCCACAAATTGGATGGGGTGGCACAACAAGAGCATCTTGGGCAAAAAATAATAATCAATTTACTGTGCGCTTTACTGACCCAAACTACAGGGATGATTTCGTAAAAGAGGCTAACCGCCTCTTACCCGGGCACTGGTCAAAAATTTCGACAAACAATACTGACCCCGCCTCCCCACAACGGTAATCTGCCTAATCCATCTACGGCCCTGCAACAGTCAGGTCCTCAGGGTGCAGCTCCTCCCCCTGCAGTCCACTGGACTGCCTCCACGCTGCGCGCTCCGGCCGCCAGTGACTTTTTACGTTAGGCATCACTAGGCACAGCAGGCATTACAGGCAAGAATGCGGTCGCCTTCGCCTACAAAGGATTAACCTTCTATGAAATTCGGCAATGCAGTCAAAGTCCTTCTTGGCATCTTAGGAACAATCCTGCTAGGCGCGATAGGAAGCGGTTTTTGGGAGCGCGTGCTCTCGCCATTCTTGGGCTATCTGTCAAGCGCACTTACCTCTACCCTATCCGATGCTTCAAAGACCTACTCGAACTCGATTTACACAACTGCAGCCAATCTCTTCACCCCCAATTCCACAGAGGGCTTGGGCGTGGTGTTGCTATTGCTTGTATTTAGTTGGCTATTTCTGAACGCCGTCAGTTCAAAGAAGGAAAGTAGATTTATTGAAATTCTACATCGCGCTATGACTATGCAGTTTAAGGGTTGGTTCGGCATTGCCTACTGCGGCGCAATGCTGATCTTTCTGTTTTTTATGATGGCGCGCCAGGCCACCGTGGAAAAGATTCAAAGTTACTCGTATCAAAAGATGGAGATCGCGAGGCCATTCATTGGCGAACAGAAATACTTGATGCTCAGATCGAGGTACCTCCAGATCAAAACGAAGGAAGACTTCGACCGATTTCTGGTCGACCTATACACCACGAGCAAATCGGGCGGCCTGGCAGTCGAGCCGTTCGTACTAAAGTGAGTTGATGCCTAACCCTTCCTTCAAGCGGACGTGCCTTCGGCACGCCGCTTAAGGGCCATAAATTGAGCTAACCGCGTACCCCGGATATCAGCCACTCGCCGGCGGAACTCACGCCTACGGCGCGATTCCGCCCTACGACAGGCGTAGAGTTGATGCCCCGCAGGGGCGATCCACCGCATCTACCCGGATAACACCACGGACCTCTACGGGAAATATAACGTGGTCCGCCCAAAGAAAACGCCGCGCTCCCTCTCCGGATGCGCGGCGTTTCTCATGCCCAGGCGTTCAGCCGCGCGGGCGCACCAACTGCCAGGCGCGTCCCAGGTAGGTCACGGCGCCGAAGCCGCTCCACACATGCACCAGCCGGGTGAAGGGGAAGATCACGAACAGGCTCATGCCCATGAACAGGTGCAGCTTGAACACCGGCGAGGCGGAGACGATGAAATCCGCCGCATCGCCGCGGAAGGTAACGATGTGCTGCGCCCAGCTCATCAGCAGCACCATTTCGTGACCATCCAGATGCTGGGCTGACACGAAGATGGTGGACAGGCCCAGCAACAGCGTGGCCAGTATCCACAGCAGCACCAGCTTGTCGCGCCAGGTGGTGTTGGCCGCCAGGCGGTCGCACATGAAGCGGCGATGCAGCAGCAGCACGATGCCGATCAGGCACAGGCCGCCCATCAGGCCGCCGGCGCTCATCGCGAACACCTGCTTGAAGCTGTGAGTGACGCCCAGCGCGTCCCACACCGCCAACGGCGTCAAGAGGCCGGCCAGATGGCCGAAGAACAGGCCGATGATGCCCAGGTGGAACAGAATATTGCCCAGGCGCAGCTGGCCGCGGTACAGCAGTTGCGACGACTCGCTCTTCCAGCTGTACTGCTCGCGCTCGAAGCGGATCAGGCTGCCCAGCAGGAAGATGGCCAGCGCGATGTAGGGATAGATGCCGAATACGAATCTATGCAGGTAGTCCATGTTTGTCTCCCGATGGCGAGGCGTCAGCGCCGCCCGCCGCCCCTCTCCCATTCAGCGGAGAGGGGGCAAGGTTTCAGGCGCTTGCGCCGCGTGGATAGAAATTGACCGGGGCGATCGCCGGCGGCGCCGGGCGCAGCAGCGGCTCCACGCCGTCCGCGCCGGGGCCGAAGGTTTCCAGCATCTCGTCCATGTCGCGGATAGGCGGCGCCTGCAGCGGCTCCGGCTTGACCGACGACAGCGTCAGCAGCGCGTCGAACAGGCCGGCGTATGCCGACTCCGCCTCGTTCAGCCTGCCGGCGACGTGGCCGATCACATGCACCGCGTCGCCCAGCAGCCGCTCGGACTCGGCCTTGTCGCACTGCCCCAGAAACTCCAGGAACAGCGGCAGGTAGTCCGGCAGCTCGCTGCAGGCCGGCTCGAAGCCGTGCCGGCGGTATTCCTCCAGCAGGTCCACCATGGCCTGGCCGCGGGCGCGGTCCTCGCCGTGGATATGCTCGAACAAGTGCAGCGAGTGCGAGGGGTTGCGGTCGAAGGTAAGCACGTAACGCTGCTGCAGCTCGATCAGGTCCTCGTTCTCCAGCGCCTGCAGCAGCGGCTCCAGCAGGCTGGCGGTTTGCAGGTGCTCGGCCGCCTCGGCGCGGATCTCGTCCACCGCGGCGACCAGCTCGGCCTCCGGGTAACACAACAGAGCGGACAGAATGGCGTGAATGCGCATGATGGTCTCCCTCAGTTGCCGGCGTTGGACTTGCGGTCGCGCCGCATGTCGTGGAACACGATGGGCGTGGCCTTCTTCTTGCCGAACAGGCTGGCCTCGGACTCGCCGCCGGAGCAGCCGTTGCCGAAGCTGAAGCCGCAGCTGGCCTTGTCCTCGAACGCCTCCTCCACCATTTCCTTGTGGCTGGACGGAATCACGAAGCGGTCTTCGTAATTGGCGATGGCCATCACCTGGTACATCTCTTCCACCTGGCTTGCGCTCAGGTGGGTGCCGGCCAAGGTCGACGCGTCGCTGACCTTCTCCACGCTCTTCTTGCGCATGTAGCGGCGCATCGCCACCATGGTTTCCAGCGCCTTGACCACCGGCTCTTCCTTGCCCGCCGTCAGCAGGTTGGCCAGGTACTTGATCGGTATCCGCAGGCTCTGCACGTCCGGGATGATGCCGCCCTCGCCTATCAGGCCGTTCTCCATCGCGCTCTGAATCGGCGACAGCGGCGGGATGTACCACACCATCGGCAGCGTCCGGTATTCCGGGTGCAGCGGGAAGGCCACCTTCCACTCCATCGCCATCTTGTACACCGGCGAGCGGCGGGCGGCGTCCAGCCAGCTTTGCGGGATGCCCTGCTTCAGCGCCTCGGCCGCGATGGCCGGGTCGTTCGGGTCCAGGAACAAGTCCAGCTGCGACTGGTACAGATCCTGCGGATTTTCCACCGCCGCCGCCTGTTCGATCTTGTCGGCGTCGTACAGCAGCACGCCCAGGTAGCGGATGCGGCCGACGCAGGTTTCCGAGCACACGGTAGGCTGGCCGGACTCGATGCGCGGGTAGCAGAAGATGCACTTCTCAGCCTTGCCGGACGTCCAGTTGTAATAAATCTTCTTGTACGGACAGCCGGACACGCACATCCGCCAACCGCGGCACTTGTCCTGGTCGATCAGCACGATGCCGTCGTCCTCGCGCTTGTAGATGGAACCGGACGGGCAGGAGGCGACGCAGGCCGGGTTCAGGCAGTGTTCGCACAGCCGCGGCAGATACATCATGAAGGTGTTCTCGAAGGCCGAGTACATCTCCTTCTGGATGCCTTCGAACAAGGCGTCCTTGGCACGCTTGGAGAATTCGCCGCCCAGATCGTCCTCCCAGTTCGGGCCCCACTCGATCTTGTCCATCTTCTTGCCGGTCAGCACCGACACCGGCCGCGCGGTCGGCGGCGTCTGCATCCGCGGCGCGTTCTGCAGATGCTCGTAGTCGTAGGTGAACGGCTCGTAGTAGTCGTCGATGGCCGGCAGATTGGGGTTGGCGAAAATATTGGCCAGAATCCTCAGCTTGCCGCCCTGGCGCGGCTCCAGCTTGCCGTCGCTGCGCCGCTTCCAGCCGCCCTGCCACTTGTCCTGGTTTTCCCAGTCCTTGGGGTAGCCGATGCCGGGCTTGGTTTCCACATTGTTGAACCAGGCGTACTCGATGCCGTCGCGGCTGGTCCACACGTTCTTGCAGGTGACCGAACAGGTGTGGCAACCGATGCACTTGTCCAGGTTCAGCACCATGCCGATTTGCGCGCGTATCTTCATTGCTTCTCTCCCGCCGGAACGTCCATCCAGTCGACTTTGTCCATCTTGCGCACCACCACGAACTCGTCGCGGTTGGCGCCCACCGTGCCGTAGTAATTGAAGCCCCAAGACAGCTGGGCGTAGCCGCCTATCATGTGGGTGGGCTTGGTCACGGTCCGGGTCACCGAGTTGTGAATGCCGCCGCGCTTGCCGGACACTTCGGCGCCCGGCACGTTCACGATCTTCTCCTGGGCGTGGTACATCAGCGTCATGCCTTCCGGCACCCGCTGCGACACCACCGCGCGGGCAGTCAGCGTGCCGTTGACGTTGAACACCTCGATCCAGTCGTTGTCGGCGATGCCGGCCTTGGCGGCGTCGATCTCGGACAGCCAGACGTGGGGCCCGCCGCGGCTGAGCGTCAGCATGCGCAGATTGTCGGAATAGGTGCTGTGTATGCCCCATTTCTGGTGCGGGGTGATGAAGTTCAGCACCAGCTCATGATTGCCGTTGCCGTGCTTGCCCAACACCGCCTGCGTGGTCTTCAGATCGACCGCCGGCTTATACACACATAATCCCTCGCCGAAAGCCCGCATCCACTGGTGGTCCTGGTAAAACTGCTGGCGGCCAGTCAGCGTGCGCCACGGAATCAGCTCGTGGACATTGGTGTAACCCGCGTTGTAGCTGACTTCCTCGCTTTCCAGGCCGGACCAGGTCGGCGAGGAAATGATCTTGCGCGGCTGCGCCTGCACGTCGCGGAAACGGATGGTGTCATGCTCTCGCGGGCGGGCAAGGTGTGTATGGTCGCGGCCGGTGATCTTGGACAGTGCGTCCCAGGCTTTCACCGCCACATGGCCGTTGGTCTCCGGCGCCAGCGTCAGAATCATCTCTGCGGCGTCGATGGCGGTCTCCAGGCGGGGCTGGCCCTTGCCGGCGCCCGATTGCGCCACCTGGTTCAGGCCGCGCAGAATGTCCACCTCGTGCGCGGTCTTCCAGCCTATGCCCTTGCCACCATTGCCGGCCTTTTCCAGCAGCGGACCGATGGTGGTGAACTTGTCGTAGATCGCGCCGTAGTCGCGCTCCACCACCGTCATCGCCGGCATGGTCTTGCCCGGCGCCGGCTCGCACTCGCCTTTCTTCCAGTCCTTGGGGTCGAAAGGCTGGCCCAATTCCTGCGGGCTGTCGTGCATCAGCGGCGTCAGCACCAGGTCCTTCTGCGTGCCCAGATAATCCTTGCCGATCTCGGACAGGCTCTTGGCGAAGCCCTTGTAGATTTCCCAATCGCTCCTGGCCTGCCACAAGGGCTGCACGGCCTCGGACAGCGGATGGATGAAGGGGTGCATGTCTGAGGTGTTGAGGTCGTCCTTCTCGTACCAGGTGGCGGTGGGCAGCACGATGTCGCCGTACAGGCAGGTGGTGGACATGCGGAAGTCCAGCACCACCATCAGGTCCAGCTTGCCCTCGGCGGCCGGACGCACGGTGATTTCGCTCGGCTTGATGCATTCGTCTTCCGAGCCCAGCACCGCGTTTTGGGTGCCCAGCAGGTATTTGAGGAAGTACTCGTGGCCCTTGCCGGAGCTGCCCAGGATGTTGGAGCGCCACACGAACATGTTGCGCGGGAAATTCTGCGGGTTGTCCGGATCGTTGCAGGCCATGTCCAGCCGGCCCGATTTCAAACCATCCACGGTATAGGCGACCGGGTCCAGCCCCGCCTCGGCGGCGGCGCGGGTGATGTCCAGCGGGTTGGCGGACAGCTGCGGCGCGGACGGCAGCCAGCCCATCCGCTCTGCCTTGGCGTTGTAGTCGATCAGCGCCATGTCCGCCATCTTGCCGTCGGCGGTCGGGCACAGGATCTCGCCCACGCCCAGTTTTTCATGCCGCCACTGGCTGGTATGGGCGTAGAAGAAGCTGGTGCCGTTCATCTGCCGCGCCGGGCGGTTCCAGTCGCCGGCGAAGGCCAGCGGCGCCCAGCCGGTTTGCGGCCGCAGCTTTTCTTGGCCGACGTAGTGGCACCAGCCGCCGCCGGACTGGCCGATGCAACCGCACAGCATCAGCATATTGATGATGCCGCGGTAGGTCATGTCCATGTGGTACCAGTGGTTCAGCGCCGCGCCGACGATGACCATCGACTTGCCCTGGGTCTGGTCGGCGTTCTTCGCGAACTCGCGCGCCACCTGGATCACCAGCTCCGGCTTCACGCCAGTATGTTTTTGCTGCCAGGCCGGCGTGTACGGTACGTCGTCCATGTAGTCGATGGCGAGGTTGCCTCCGCCCAGGCCGCGGTCCAGGCCGTAGTTGGCGGCCATCAAGTCGAACACCGTGGCCACCAGCGCCTCGCCGCCGTCGGCAAGCTTGACGCGCTTGGCCGGCACATTGCGGGTCAGCAATTCATCGTGCTCGGAACCGAAATACGGGAAGCCGACGCCGACCACTTCATCGCGATGCTCGATCAGCGACAAGCGGCCCGACACCTCGCGCGCGCCCTCGGCCTTCTGCTCCAGATTCCACTTGCCGGTTTTGCCCTCGGCCTGGCCCCAGCGGAAGCCGATCGATCCATTGGGCGCGACGATGTCGCCGCTGGCCTCGTCGATCAGCAGGGTTTTCCAGTCCGGGTTGTTGTCCTCGCCCAACTGGCCGTCAAGATGCGAGGCGCGCAGGAAATAGTCCGGCAGCCAGCGCTCGCCGTCGCGCTTGAGCGTCACCAGCATCGGCATGTCGGTGTAGCGGCGGATGTAGTCGGTGAAGTAGGCGGACGGCTGGTCGAGATGGAATTCCTTGAAGATCACGTGCCCCATCGCCATCGCCAGCGCGGCGTCGGTGCCCTGCTTGGGCGCCAGCCAGATGTCGCCGAACTTGGCCATTTCGCCGAAGTCGGACGACACCGCCACCGTCTTGGTGCCCTTGTAGCGCACCTCGGTGTAGAAGTGGGCGTCCGGGGTGCGGGTCATCGGCACGTTGGAGCCCCACACCATCAGGTAAGTGGAGTTGTACCAGTCGGCGGACTCGGCCACGTCGGTCTGCTCGCCCCAGGTCTGCGGGCTGGCCGGCGGCAGGTCGCAATACCAGTCGTAGAACGACAGCGGCACGCCGCCGATCAGGCTGAGGTAGCGGCTGCCGGCGGCGTAGGACACCATGGACATCGCCGGGATCGGCGAAAAGCCGACCACGCGGTCCGGACCGAATTTCTTGATGGTGAAGGCGTTGGCGGCGGCGACGATCTCGTTGGCCTCGTCCCAGCTGGCGCGGACGAAACCGCCCTGGCCGCGCGCGGACTTGTATTGCTTGGCGAGCTCAGGCGTCTGGCTGATCTTTTCCCAGGCCTCGACCGGGCTCAGGCTCTTGCGCGCGTCGCGCCACATCCGGGCCAGTTCGCCGCGCAGCATCGGATATTTGACGCGCTGGGCGGAATACACGTACCAACTGTAAGACGCGCCGCGCGGACAGCCGCGCGGTTCGTGGTTGGGCAGATCGGGGCGGGTGCGCGGATAGTCGGTCTGCTGGGTTTCCCAGGTGATCAGGCCGCTCTTCACATACACCTTCCAGCTGCAGGAGCCGGTGCAGTTGACGCCGTGGGTGGAGCGAACGATCTTGTCGTGCTGCCAGCGCTGGCGGTACGCGTCTTCCCAGCCGCGGTCTTCATTCACCACCGCGCCGTGGCCGTCGGCGAAGGTGCTTTTCACCTTGCCGAGGAAATTCAGTCTGTCGAGAAAATGGCTCATCTTGCCTCCATGCGCGCCGGGGAACCCTGCTCTGCGTCGCCGCCGCCCGGCTGCCGGTACTGGTTGCGATGGTTCTTAGCCTACCTTCCGCCCGCAAGCGGCCCAATCGGCCAGTAGGGGTGAATGGCACCGGCAGAGGGAGGGGGCCAGCTAAGCCTTAAGGAGTAGTCCGTGGTAGAACGAAAGCCGGACGTGAAAAAGGCGCCCGCGGGCGCCCTTTCGATGCCATCCAAGCCATAGGCTGCAATGCCCGGCCAGCAAGCGCCGCCCGCTCAGCAGCGCACCTCCGCCTTCTTGCGGGCGTAGTACCAGCCGTTGATCGCCAGGCAGCTCAGGTAGAAGGCGATGAACACGTACAGCGCCGCCTCCACGCCGCCGGTCATCGCGATCGAGGTGCCGTAGCTCTTGGGAATGAAGAAGCCGCCGTAGGCACCAATGGCGCTGGTGAAGCCCAGCACCGCCGCCGCTTCGCGGGTGGCGTCTTGCGTCGCCTGCTTCTGCGCCGCCTCGCCGGGTCCAGCCATGCGCTGATGCAGCGTCAGGAAAATAGCCGGCACCTGCATGAAGGTGGAGCCGTTGCCGATCCCCGTCAGCGCGAACAGGCACAGGAACATCGCGAAGAAGCCGGTGAAACTGCCGCCCTGGCCGCCGTGCGGCAGGAAGAAGATCACGCCCAGCACGCCCAGTACCATCAACGAAAACGCAGCCTGCGTCACCTTGGCGCCGCCTATCTTGTCAGCCAGCCAGCCGCCCAGCGGACGGGTCAGCGCGCCGACCAGGGGGCCGAGGAAGGCGTAACGGGTGGGGTCGATTTCGGGAAACTGGCCTTTCACCAGCAACGGAAAGCCGGCGGAGAAGCCGATGAAGGAGCCGAAGGTGCCCACGTACAGCCAGCACATCAGCCAGTTATGCTTGCGGGTGAAGATCACCGCCTGCTCGGAGAACGAAGACTTGGCCGAGGCCAGGTCGTTCATGCCGAACCAGGCCGCCAGCGCCGACACGGCGATGAACGGCACCCAGACGAAGCCGGCGTTCTGCAGCCACATCTGCTTGGACAGCGCGCCCTTCGCCCAATGCTGCGGATCGCCGCCCAGCTGGCCGAACAGGCCCATGGTGATGACGATGGGCACCACGAACTGCACGATGGACACGCCCAGATTGCCCAGGCCGGCGTTCAGGCCCAGAGCGGTGCCCTTCTCCGCCTTGGGGAAGAAGAAGCTGATATTGGCCATGCTGGAGCTAAAGTTGCCGCCGCCGAAGCCGCACAACAGCGCCAGCGTCACCATGGTGACATAGCTGGTGCTGGGGTCCTGCACCGCGAAACCGATGCCCACCGCGGGAATCAGCAAGCTGGCGGTGGAAATCGCCGTCCACTTGCGGCCGCCGAACACCGGCACCATGAAGGAGTAAAAGATGCGCAGCGTGGCGCCGGACAAGGCCGGCAGCGCCGCCAGCCAGAACAGCTGGTTCTGGCTGTAGCCGAAGCCGATATTCGGCATGTTCAGCACCGCCACGCTCCATACCTGCCAGATCGCGAAAGCCAGCGTCAGCGCCGGAATCGATATCCACAGGTTGCGCCGCGCCACCGCGCGGCCTTTCTGCTGCCAGAACGAGGTCGACTCCGGCTCCCAGTGTTTGATCAGATAAGTCATGAATGTCTCCCGCGCCGCGTTCAGCCGCGCTCGCTCGTCAAGGGAATGGGATGGACCGGCGCGGCCGCGCGCGCCTTGGCCTTAGCCGCCGATTTGAAGGAAAAATGCATCCACACCAGGCTGACGCACACCGTGCCGTACAGCAGCATGAAGGCGCTGGAACGGACGCCGGTCAGATCCAGCAGCACGCCGAACAGGATGGGCAGCAGGAAGCCGCCCAGGCCGCCGGACAGGCCCACCACGCCGGACACCGCGCCGATGGAGTCTGGGAACTCGTCGGCGATGAACTTGAACACCGATGCCTTGCCGATGGCCATCGCCACCCCCACCAGGAACAGCAGGCCGGTGAACAGGTAAACGTTGAGGCCGATGTGCAGGCTCATCGGCCCGTTCACCGTGGCGACGCGCATCTCGGTCTGCGGATAGGACAACAGGAAGAAGGCCACCCAGCACACCCACATCACCGCCCAGGTGACCACGTGGGGGCCGAAACGGTCGGACAGATAACCGCCCGCCGCGCGCAACACGCCTCCCGGCAGGGAGAAGCAGGCCGCCAGCAGCGCCGCGTGCTTCAGGTCCAGCCCGTATTCGCCGACGTAGTACTTGGTCATCCACAGCGCCAGCGCCACGTAGCCGCCGAACACCACCGAGTAGTACTGGCAATAGCGCAGCACCGCCGGGTGCTTCATCAGCGCCAGTTGCTGGCGCAGCGTGATGGTGGACGGCGCCTTGTGCGCCGGATCGCTGAATGAGAACAGCCAGAACAGGATGGCGGCGGCCAGCATGATCAGCGCGTACGCGGTGGGCACGCTCTGCCAGCCCCAGGCTACGATCAGCGCCGGCGCCACCAGCTTGGTCAAGGCCGAACCGGCGTTGCCGGCGCCGAAGATGCCCATGGCCAGACCCTGCTGCTCCTTGCGGAACCAGCGCGCCACATAGGGCGTGCCGACCGAGAACGAGCCGCCGGCCAGACCGACGAACAAGCCGGCCAGCAGGAACTGCCAGTAGGCGCTGGCGAATTGCATCAGGTAGATGGGAATCACGCAGCTGAGCATCAGCGCGAACAATACCGGGCGGCCGCCATAGCGGTCGGTCCAGATGCCCAGCGGCACGCGGATCAGCGAGCCGGTCAGCACCGGCGTCGCCGCCAGGATGCCGAATTCGGTTTCATTGAGGCCCAGCTGCTGCTTGATCGGGATGCCCAGCACCGCGAACATCATCCAGACCATGAAGCAGAGGGTGAAGGCCAGCGTGCTGCTGGCCAGCACGCTGTAGCGTTTGAATGTCGGGGAAGTCATGGCGCCATACCCATGGAGTGGTCATGGTTGCCACGATAAGCGACGGCGGCGCGGGCTGGTATTCGTCTGTCGCAGGATTATCAGCCTGCCAACGGACGAGGCGGATTAACCCTTACGGCCGGGGCCGGCTACTCCCAATGGGGGAGATCAGCCCGCGCGCCACCATTCCGGATGCTGGACCAGCGGCGCGGCGATGTCTGCGGCCAGGCCATCCAGCAAGGTCTGCAAGCCGGCCAACAGCGCGCCCGGCTCGCTAGACGCCACCGCCTGGCTGCGGCTGAAGCCGCCGCGGGCCAGTATCTTGCCGTCGGCCGCGCTCTGCAGCTGCCACGCCGCCTCCAGCGCCGCGCCCTGGCCCGGCTTCAGGCTGAGGCCGCGCACGTCGACGGCGATGCGCAGATCGCCGCCGTCCATGCCCGGCTGCGGGTAGGCATAGACGCTGGCCACGCCGCTGGCGCGCGCCACGCCCTGGCTGAGCCGTTGCGCCAGCAACCGGTCCAGCGGCGCGCTCCAGCGTTCGAACTCCTGCAGCTTCAGCTCGCCACCGCCCATGTCCATCACCAGCTGGGGGCGATCCAGCGCCGCCGGCAGGCTCACCGGCCCCAGCAGCACCCGCTTGCCGAATTGCGCCTTCGCCTGCGGCGCGGCCGGCGCGTCAAGCCCGTAAAAGCGCGACTGCGGCGACGCGCAGCCCGCCAGCGCCGCGATCATGGCCGCGGCGAACATCGTTTTCATCATCATGGCTGCGCCTCCTTGCCGCGCACCAGCGCCTCGGGATGGCGGTCCAGATAATCGGCCAGCGCGCGGAAGCTGCGCGCGGTCTCCTTCACTTCCTGCGCGGCGGAGCGCATGTCCTGTTGCAGCGGCGAATCGGCGCGCATGGTCTGGCGGGTGGCCTCCAGCGTCTGCTGCAACTGCTCCAGCGTCTTGCTCGCTTGCGGCACCGTCTGGTTATTCAGGCCGTCGCTGAGCCGCTTTACGCTGTCCAGCGTCTGGTGCAGCGATTTCAGCGAGGCGTCGGCCTCCTTGCCTATGCTGTCGAACGGCACCGCGTCCAGTTTCTTGACGATGCGCTGCAACACCCGCTGCAGCTCTTCCAGGTCGCCCGGAATGGTCGGCAGCTCGGGCACCCCGCCCTTCACCACCAGCCGGGCCGGCGGCGCGTCGCGGAAGAAGTCCAGCGCCACGTACAACTGGCCGGTGATCAGGTTGCCGGAGCGCAGTTGGGCGCGCATGCCGTTGGCCACCAACGCCTGCGGCGACAGCTTGCCGGTGATGCGGCCGCCGCGCGACAGGCTGTCCAGCCGGCTGGGATAGGTGCGGATATCCACCGTCATGTCGAAGTCCTTGCGGTCCTGCACGTACTGCACGCCTATCGCCGTCACTTCGCCTATCGTGATGCCGCGGAAGTCAACGGGCGCGCCGACGCTCAGCCCGCGCAGCGACTGGCGGAAACGCAGGCGGAACGGCTGCATCTCGCGGTCCGGATTCTGCAGCGCCCTGTCGCGGGTATCGTGCAGGATGAAATTGCGGTCCGACAGCGGAATGCCGGCATTGTCGGCCAGCGGCGTCTCGAAGGCGATGCCGCCCAGCGCGATCGCCGCCAGCGACTGGGTGCTGACGTTGAGGCCGTTGGCGCTCAGCGACACGTCGACGCCGCTGGCGTGCCAGAAGCGGCTGTTGGCGGACACGAAATGGTCATAAGGCGCGTTGATGAAGACGGCCACCTTGACGTAGCCGCCCTTGGGGTCCAGCTCGTAGCCGACTACTTGTCCCACCGGCACCCGGCGGAAATACACCGGCGAGCCAGTGTTCAGCGACCCCAGATTGTCCGCGCGCAGCGTGAAGGTCTGGCCCGGCAGGTCGGCGTTGATGATGGGGGGCGTCTCCAGGCCGACGAAATCGGCCTTCCGCGCCTCGCTCTTGCCGATGTCCATGCCGATGTAGGAGCCGGACAGCACCGTGCCCAGGCCGGACACGCCGCCGCCGGACACCCGCGGCCGCACCACCCAGAAACGGCTGTCCTCCGCCAGGTAATCGGCGGCCTCCTTGCGAAGCTGCGCGGTGGCGACGATGGCCTGCCGGTTGGGGCTGAGTTGGACTGAGGTCACCTCGCCGATCTCCACGTCCTTGTACTTGATCCGGGTCTTGCCGGCTTCTATCCCCTCCGCGTTCTGGAAGGAGATGGTGATGGTGGGGCCGCGCGACAACACCGCGTGCACCGCCAGCCAGCCGCCTATCAAGGCCGCCACGACCGGAATCAGCCAGACCAGCGACGGCGCCCAGCGGCCGCGGCGCACCGGCACCGCCTGCGGCAGATCCGGCTCTGGAGGGTTTTGCGGATTTTCACTGCTCATCATGTTCCTCTACGGGGTCCCAGATCATCCTGGGATCGAAACTCATCGCGGCCAGCATGGTCAGCACCACCACCGCGCCGAAGGCGATCGCGCCTGGCCCGGCCTTGATGCTGGCCAAGGACTGCCATTGCACCAGCGCCACCATCAGCGCCACCACGAAAATGTCCAGCATCGACCACGGGCCGATCACTTCTATCATCCGGTACAGCCGCGTGCGCTGGCGCGGCGCCCAGCTCCAGCGCCACTGCACGCTGCATAACAGCAGCAGCAAGGCCAGTATTTTCAGCATCGGCACCAGCACGCTGGCGGTGAACACCACCAGCGCCAGCGGCCAGGAATCGTTGTTCCACAGATAGACCACGCCGCTCATGATGGTGTCGCGCTGCACGCCGGTCAGCGCCGTGGTTTCCATGATGGGCAGCAGATTGGCCGGCAGATAGCTGATCATCGCCGCCAGCAGCAAGGCCCAGCAGCGCTGCAGCGCCGCCGGCCGCCGCAGATGCAGCGGAGCCGCGCAGCGCGGACAGGCGACGGCCTCGGACGTCGAGATCCTTACCAGCAGCCCGCAGCCGTGGCACAGGCACAGATTGCGCGACGCCGCGCTGCTCAATGGATAATGCGGCATGAGCGATAGCGCTCCCACAGTTCATGCGGCCGGAAACGGCTGGCGCTGGCCGCCATCAGCACGATCAAGCCGAAAAACGCCCACAAGCCTATGCCCGGCTGCACGCTGGCCAGATGTACCAGCTTCACCAGCGAAACCAGCACGCCCAGCAAAAACACCTCCACCATGCACCAGGGCCGCGCGAGGCCGCGCAGCCGCATCATCGCCGGGAAACCCGGCAGCGCGCGGCCGAACAGCAGCGGCAGCTGCAGGTAGAGCATGCTGGCCAATTCCAGCGCCGGCATCACGATGCCGGTGAACAGCACCAGCAGCGCCACCTCCGGCATGCCCTGCCCATGCAGCGCCAGCGCGGTCTGCCACAGCGTGGCGGCATTGCGGTTGCCGGCGATCTCCAGCACCAGCACCGGGTAGATGTTTGAGATCGCGAACATCACCGCGCCGGCCGCCAGCAGCGCCACGCCGACCTCGGGGCCGCTATCCGAGCATTCGTACAGCTGGGCGCCGCAGCGCGGGCAGCAAACGCGCACGCGGCCGGTTTGCGCGCCGGGCAGGCGCAGCAGCAGATCACAATCGTGGCAGGCCGTCAGCCGCCCCTCCCTGCTCACACCGTCCATTTGCGCTTGCGCTCCGCGGTGAAGCTTGGCCAAGCGCGCGCCTCCCCGGTGTCCATGTAGTGGCAGACCGACATCAGCACGTCGAGCACGCAGGGGTCGTGGCGCTGGCCGGTGGCGTCGCACAGCTGCAGATAAAGCTGGTGGGGATCGCGGTCCCGCAGGTCGGCCGGATGGCTCAGGCCCAGCAGCCGCAGATCGGCGGCGGCGCGCGGGCCGACATTGGGCAGTTGCAGCAGATCGGTGGCGGCGTCCGGCGGCGGACAGCGGGATGGGTGCATGGAAAACGGCCGTGGCGTAGTCATTCAGACTACATGATAAAGGAGCGGCCGCCTCAGTTCAAAGCGGCCGCTCCCGGGCAAAACGCTCAACCGTGGAAAATGTCCCAGGCCAGCTTGCAGATCAGCACGCTGGTCAAGCCGAGGAACAGTACCCGCACGAAGCCGGCGCCCTTCTTCATCGCCAGCCGGGTGCCGACCATCGCGCCGGCCATATTGGCGGCCGCCATCGGCAGCGCGAGCTGATACAGCACGTGGCCGGCGCCGACGAAGAAGATCAACGCCGCGACATTGGTGGCCAGGTTCACCACCTTGGCCGCCGCCGACGCGTGCAGAAAATCGAAAGCGAAGAAGCGAATGAACAGGAACATCAGGAAGCTGCCGGTGCCAGGGCCGAACAGACCGTCGTAGAAACCGATGGCGCCGCCTATGGCCATGCCTACCGCCATTTCCCGGCGGCCGATGGCCACCGGCTTGTGCAGCTTGCCGAAGTCCTTCTTCCACAACGTATACACCGCCATCACCAGCAGCAGCGCCAGCACCAGCGGCCGGATCACACCCTTGGGAATCTGCGACACGACAGCCGCGCCGGCGAACGAAAACACGAAGGCGGTGGCGGCGGCCGGCAGCACCAGCCGCCACGGCAGCCGCACCCGGCTCAGATAGGAACGCGCCGCCGACAGCGTGCCCACCGCCGCCGACAGTTTATTGGTGCCGAAGATGGTGGCCGGCGCCGCATTGGGCAGCGCGCTGAACAGGCCGGGGATCTGGATCAGGCCGCCGCCGCCGACGGCCGCGTCCACCAAGCCCGCGCAAAAGGCGATCAGGCACAAAAAGCTCAAGCTCAACAACATTGTCATCCTCCTCGACGCAAATTGTACGTGCTGGCCCGAAACAATGCTTGCAATGTAATATTGCGAAAAACACAACATTGGAGCCGCAATGAAGCCGCTATGGGGAATCCGCATATTCTGCGCGGTGGTGGAGCAGAAAAGCTTCGTCTCCGCCGCCCGCCAGCTGGGCACCTCGCCCAGCAGCGCCACCCGCGCGCTGCAGGCGCTGGAAGAGGAGCTGGGGGCGATGCTGCTGGCCCGCTCCAGCAAACAGGTGGAGCTGACCATGGCCGGCGAAGCCTACTACCCCGCCGCCCGCCAGATGCTGGACCTGCAGCAGCAGGCCGAGGAAGAGCTGAGCCAGCAGGCCGGCGCGCCGCGCGGCCTGCTGCGCTTCTCCGCGCCGGAAACGCTGGGGCGCGAGCTGCTGCCTGCCGTGCTGGCCAGCCTGGCCGATGCCCACGCCGGCCTGCGCTTCGAAGTGCTGTACAGCGATTCGATACTGGAGCCGATACGGGACAAGCTGGACTTCTCGATACGCGGCGCCTTCCCCGCCTCCAGCGAGCTGATCGGCCATCCCTTGTGGCACTACCGCCGCCACCTGTACGCCAGCCCGGACTACGTCGCCCGCCACGGCGCGCCGGACCATCCCGCCGAGCTGCCCCAGCACCGGGTGGTGATCCATAGCGCGCCGCGGGTGCTGAAAGCCTGGAATTTCGTATCAAGGGATGAAACCGTCAGCCTCAACCTGAATGCCTGGCATCGCAGCAACTCCGGCAACGGCGTGCTGGACGCCGTCCGCGCCGGCATGGGCATCGCCCGGCTGGGAGACTGGCTGGCGGAGCCGCTGGCCGCGCGCGGCGAGCTGGTGCGGCTGTGCCCGGATTTTCGCATCGTATCCAGCCACGGCGACGATCCGCAGATGCATGCGGTGTTCGCCAGCCGCGGCATGCCGCGCAAGGCCCGGCTGCTGCTGGACGCGCTGCGTCAGGAAGCCCGGGCGCGCGGCTTCGACCTCCATCCGCCGCGCTGAAAGCAAAAAGCCCCGCATTAGCGGGGCTTGGCGTCCGAAGCGGGCCGGATCAGTTGTTGTCGGTCAGCGACTGCTTGCCGGCGGTGACCGGATACTTCTCCCGCAGAGCTTTCAGGTAACTGGCCAACTGGCTGTTGGCGCTCAGCTCGCCCAATACATTGCCCAACTGCGCGCGGTCGGCGTCGGTGACGGCCGGAGCCGGAACCACCTTGTTGACGCGGTAGATCACGTACTCGCCGGTGTCGTGGCGCACGCCCGCGAAACCAGGCAGCTTGCTGCCGGCCACGGCGAACACCGCGCGGACATCAGCGGCCGGCATGCCGGCGGCGGCGCGGCGGGATACTGTGGCCGACTGGCCCCACTTCTGCGCATCCACGCCCTTGCCTGCCTTCAGCTCGGCCAGCAGAGCCTGGCCTTTCTTGTCGGCCAGCTTGGCGCCTTCCCGCTCCACCAGCTCCTTGCGGATCGCGTCGCTGACGTCGGCCAGCGGCTGCTGGCGCTCCGGCTGGTGCTCGGCGATGCGGGCGACCACCAGGCGGTTGCCGCCGATATCCACCACTTCGCTGTTGTGCTTTTTCTTCAGCACATCGTCGCTGAACACGGCGGACAGCAGCTTGGCGTTGCCCAGCAGCTCATCCTGCGACGGCTGGTTGCGCTGCATCCAGTCGGAGTGCTTGACCTCCAGCTTCAGCGCGTCGACGACGCCCTTCAGCGAGTCGGCCTGCTGGTAGGCGACTTCGTTCAGCTTGTCGGCCTGTTCGCGGAACAGCGCGGCGGATTTCTGCTTCTGCAGCTTGTCGACGATCGCGCCCTTGACGTCTTCCAGGCTCTGCGACTTGACCGCGTCCAGGCGAATGATGTGGAAACCGTACTCGGTTTCCACCAGGTCGCTGATCTGGCCCGGCTTCAGCTTGAACACCGCGTCGTCGAACGGCTTGACCATCATACCGTGGCCGAAAAAGCCCAGGTCGCCGCCCTTCTCCGCGGAGCCAGGATCCTGCGACTTAGCCTTGGCCAGCTCGGCGAACTTGGCCGGATTGGCGCGCACATCCTTCAGGATGGCCTCAGCCTCAGCCTTGACCTTGGCCTTCTGCTCCGGCTTGGCGTCCTTGGCCACCGTCAGCAGAATGTGGGAGGCCCGGCGCTGTTCGCCGGCCAGGTCGGCCTTGTGCTGGTCGTAGTACTTCTGCACGTCGGCGTCGCTGACCTTGATGCCCTGAGCCAAAGCATCCTGGGACAGCACCACGTAATCCAGCTTCACCTGCTCCGGCAGCTTGAAGCGCTTGGCGTTGGCGTCGTAGTAGGCTTTGAGCGCCGCGGCGTCGGTCTTCACCTCGGAGCCGAAATCGGACGGCTTCAACACCAACTGCTGCAGTTCGCGGCCCTCGCCCAGCAGCCCCGCCACGCGGCCCACCACCGTGTTGGACACGAACTGGGTGCCGGCCACGCTGTTCAGCTGGCTTTGCAGCAGGATATCGCGGCTGATGTCGGCCTCGAAGGCTTCCGGATTCGGATAGCGACTCTTCAGGAATTCGCTGTAGCGCTGGGAGCTGAACTGGCCGTTTTCCTGAAAGGCGGGAATGGAAGCGATCACCTTGCGCAGCTGTTCCGGGCTGACGGCGACGCCGTGGTCGCGGGCCTCGGCCAGCAGCAACTCCTGGCGGATCAGGTTTTCCAGCGCAGCCTGGCGGGCGGCGGGGTCGCTAGGCTGGCCTTCCAGCGCGCGATCCAGATCTCGCTTGTAGATCTTGGTCTTGCCCACCTTGACCAGATAGGGATCGTCGGTGGCGCTGGAATAGCTGCCGACGCCGAAGCCCACGAAAGTCAGGGCCACAGCGCCCAGGATCACTTGAATGACGGTTTTGTTGTTCTGGACAAACTCGAACATGACGATTGGCTAAGGCCACCCCTGTAAAAAAAAAGGTGAACACGCAAACGGTTCACCTTCTCTTGTGTATTTGGCGGAGTGGACGGGGCTCGAACCCGCGACCCCCGGCGTGACAGGCCGGTATTCTGACCAACTGAACTACCACTCCGTGCCGTTGGTGGGCGTTGACGGAGTCGAACCGCCGACATTCTGCTTGTAAGGCAGACGCTCTACCAACTGAGCTAAACGCCCGTGCGCTCCGCCGAACCCTGGAAAATCAGGCCCCGGCGGAGTGGCAAATTATAGCGCGTCTTTCAGTGCCTTGCCAGCGCGGAACTTCGGAGAACGTGCCGCCGGGATCTTGATGGTGGCGCCGGTCTTCGGGTTGCGGCCGCTGCGCTCAGCGCGTTCGCCCACGTAGAAGGTGCCGAAACCCACCAGGGTCACGGTATCGCCTTTTTTCAAGGCGGAGGTAACGGCAGCAACCATGCCGTCCAGAGCCTTGGCAGCAGCAGCCTTGGAGATGTCGGCTTCTGCCGCGATGGCGTCAATCAGTTCAGACTTGTTCACGTAAGTCCCCTTTCGTCGTTCTCGGTCTACGTAGTTCAGATAAAAACGCTTGCTTTATAGCAAGGCGGAAATCCTTGTGTCAAGCGGCTTCCACGGTCATTTTGCTAATTCGCAAGCACAACGGGAAGCCGCGAAAACACAGCTTATTCACGGCTTCGGTAAGACCATGATTCTTAATGCTTCAGGACCGGAACATTGCTGCCGGCGTCCTGAGCGGGCGGAATGTCGCCAGATTGTTCTTCTTGCGACAGTTCTTCCGGTTGACGTTCCAGCGCGAGCGCCAGCACCTCATCAATCCACTTGACCGGATGGATCTCCAGCTTCTGCTTGATGTTGGCCGGAATCTCCACCAGATCCTTTTCATTGCCCTTCGGGATCAGCACGTGGCGGATGCCGCCGCGGTGCGCCGCCAGCAACTTCTCCTTCAGGCCGCCGATCGGCAGCACCTCGCCGCGCAGCGTGATCTCGCCGGTCATCGCCACATCGGCGCGCACCGGAATGCCGGTCAGCACCGACACGATGGCCGTGGTCATCGCGATGCCGGCGCTGGGGCCGTCCTTCGGCGTCGCGCCTTCCGGCACGTGGATGTGCATGTCGCTCTTCTCGTAGAAGTCCGGTTTGACGCCCAGGCTTCTGGCCCTGCTGCGCACCACGCTCATCGCTGCCGTGATCGACTCCTGCATCACCTCGCCCAACTGACCGGTGCGCACGATATTGCCCTTGCCGGGCAGCGATACCGCCTCGATGGTCAGCAACTCGCCCCCCACCTCGGTCCACGCCAGGCCGGTTACCTGGCCGATGCGGTTCTGCTCCTCGGCCAGGCCGTAGTCGAAGCGGCGCACGCCCAGGTACTTGTCCAGATTCTTGGCCGATACCGTCACCTTGGCCGTTTTGGTCGGTTTCAGCAACGCGCCGGTCACTACCTTGCGGCAAATTTTGGCCACTTCGCGGTCCAGGCTGCGGACGCCGGCTTCGCGGGTGTAATAGCGGACAATGTCCCGGATCGCCGATTCCTGCACCACCAGCTCGCCCTCGCGCACGCCATTGGCTTCCACTTGCTTGGGTAGCAGGTACTTCAGCGCGATGTTCACCTTTTCGTCCTCGGTATAGCCGGAAAGACGAATGATTTCCATCCGGTCGAGCAATGCCGGCGGGATGTTCAGCGAGTTGGCTGTCGCGACGAACATCACATCGGACAGGTCGTATTCGACTTCGGCGTAGTGGTCGATGAAGGCGTGGTTCTGCTCCGGATCCAGCACTTCCAGCAGCGCCGACGACGGATCGCCGCGGAAATCCGCGCCCAGCTTGTCCACTTCGTCCAGCAGGAACAGGGGGTTCTTGACGCCGATCTTGGCCATGTTCTGCAGCACCTTGCCCGGCATCGAGCCGATGTAGGTGCGGCGGTGGCCCCGGATCTCGGACTCGTCGCGCACGCCGCCCAGCGCCATCCGCACGAACTTGCGGTTGGTGGCGCGGGCGATGGACTGCCCCAGCGAGGTTTTGCCCACGCCCGGAGGGCCCACCAGGCACAGGATAGGCGCCTTCAGGCGGTCGACGCGCTGCTGCACCGCCAGGTACTCCAGAATGCGTTCCTTGACCTTCTCCAGACCGAAGTGATCCTCATCCAGCACGGCATCGGCCGCGGCCACGTCCTTGCTGATCTTGGTCTTTTTCTTCCACGGCAGCTCGAGCAGCGTGTCGATGTAATTGCGCACCACGGTGGCCTCGGCCGACATCGGCGACATCATCTTCAGCTTCTTCAGCTCGGACAATGCCTTCTCGCGGCCTTCCTTGCTCATGCCGGCGGCCTTGATGCGGCGCTCCAGCTCGTCGTGGTCGCTGGCCTCGTCCATCTCGCCCAGCTCTTTCTGGATGGCCTTGACCTGCTCGTTCAGGTAGTACTCGCGCTGGCTCTTCTCCATCTGGCGCTTGACGCGGCCGCGGATGCGCTTTTCCACCTGCAGGATGTCGATCTCGCCTTCCAGTTGCGACATCAGATGCTCGAGGCGGGTCTGCACGTCGAACATCTCCAGCACTTCCTGCTTCTGCTCCAGCTTCAGCGGCAGGTGGGCGATGATGCTGTCGGCCATGCGGCCGGCGCGGTCGATGCCGGCCAGCGAGTTCAGCACCTCGGGCGGAATCTTCTTGTTCAGCTTGACGTACTGCTCGAACTGCGCGAGCAGCGCGCGGCGCATCGCCTCGGTCTCGTTGGATTCTTCCAGTTCGCTGGACAGCGGCGTGAACTCGGCGACGAAGCAGCCGTCCTCCTCGCCCACTTCCTTGATGGTGGCGCGCTGGCGTCCCTCCACCAGCACCTTGACCGTGCCGTCGGGCAGCTTGAGCATCTGCAGCACGGCCGCGATGGTGCCCACGCTGTACAGATCTTCGGCGGAAGGTTCGTCCTTGGAGGCGGAGCGCTGGGCCACCAGCAGGATCTGCTTGCCCTCGTCCATCGCCAGTTCCAGCGCACGGATCGACTTGGCCCGACCGACGAACAGCGGAATGACCATGTGCGGAAAGACCACCACATCGCGCAACGGCAGCAGCGGCAGCGTGGTCTCTTCTCTGATTTCTGCGGGTTGCGGCATATCACCTAACCTTAGCTTGGGGAAACAATGCTTGGAAAATGGGGCGAAAGGCCAGAATATCAACACCCCATACTAAAACAGATTACGTCGGTGACAAATAAAAAACCGCCCTGACGGGCGGTTCAGTCATTCAGGCCAGGCCGTCAGGCGGATTGTGCCACATCGCCGCCTTCGCGATAGATGAAAAGCGGCTTGTCGCCCTTCTCGATCACCTTCTCGTCGACTACAACCTTTTCCACATCCTGCATCGACGGCAGCTCGTACATGGTGTCCAGCAGCGCGCGCTCCAGAATGGAACGCAGGCCACGGGCGCCGGTCTTGCGGGCGAGCGCCTGCTTGGCGATCACTCGCAGCGCCGACGGACGCACTTCCAGCTCCACCGCCTCCAGCGAGAACAGCCGCTGGTATTGCTTGATCAGCGCGTTCTTCGGCTGGGTCAGAATGGAAACCAGCGCCTCCTCGTCCAGCTCCTCCAGCGTGGCCACCACCGGCAGACGGCCGATCAGCTCCGGAATCAGGCCGAAACGGATGATGTCCTGCGGCTCGACCTCCTGGAACAGCTTGGTCAGACTCTTGCCATCATCCTTGGAGGAGACTTCGGCGCCGAAGCCGATGCCGCCCTTCTCGGAACGCTGGCGGATGATCTTGTCCAGACCATCGAAAGCGCCGCCGCAGACGAACAGGATGTTGGTGGTGTCGACCTGGATGAACTCCTGGTTCGGATGCTTGCGGCCGCCTTGCGGCGGCACCGATGCCACCGTGCCCTCGATCAGCTTCAGCAAGGCCTGCTGCACGCCCTCGCCCGATACGTCGCGGGTGATGGACGGGTTTTCCGACTTGCGCGAGATCTTGTCGATCTCGTCGATGTAGACGATGCCGCGCTGGGCCTTCTCAACATCGTAGTCGCACTTCTGCAGCAGCTTCTGGATGATGTGCTCGACATCCTCGCCCACATACCCCGCCTCGGTCAGCGTGGTGGCGTCGGCGATGACGAAGGGCACATCCAGCAGGCGCGCCAGCGACTGGGCCAGCAGGGTCTTGCCGGAGCCGGTCGGGCCGATCAAGAGGATATTGCTCTTGGCCAGCTCGACGTCATCCTTGCCGCCCTTGTTGTACAGCCGCTTGTAGTGGTTGTACACCGCCACCGACAGGGTCTTCTTGGCGAAGTCCTGGCCGATGATGTACTGGTCCAGATCCGCGCGGATCTCCTGCGGCGTCGGCAAGGGATGGTCGCCGGACGCGCCGCCGATCACCTCTCCGCCAGCGCCTTTTTCCAGCTCCTCGCGGATGATGTCGTTGCACAGCTCGACGCATTCATTGCAAATGAATACCTGCGGTCCGGCGATCAGCCGTTGCACCTCATGCTGGCTCTTTCCGCAGAAAGAGCAGTAGAGAAGCTTCTCGTTGCTGTTTTTGTCAGCCATTAGCCAATTCCACTACTTAGACCGTCACATCCCGACGGGAAGACAGCACTTTATCGATCATGCCGTACGCACGAGCCTCTTCCGCCGACATGAAGTTGTCGCGTTCGGTGTCGGACTGCACACGCTCCAGCGCCTGGCCCGAGTGCTTGGCCAGCAGCTCGTTCATCTTTGCCTTCACCTTGACCAGCTCGCGGGCATGGATCTCGATGTCGGTCACCTGGCCTGACAGGCCGCCGCCGTACAGCAGCGGCTGGTGAATCATAACCCGGCTGTTCTCCAGCGCGAAACGCTTGCCATGGGCGCCCGCCGCCAACAGGAAGGCGCCCATGCTGGCCGCCTGCCCGATGCACAGCGTCGAAACATCCGGCTTGATGAAGTTCATCGTATCGTAGATCGACATGCCGGCGGTAATCGAGCCGCCCGGCGAGTTGATGTAGAAATGGATGTCCTTGTCCGGATTTTCCGACTCCAGGAACAGCATCTGCGCCACAACCAGGTTGGCCGACTCGTCGGTGACAGGACCGACCAGGAAGACGATGCGTTCCTTCAGCAGGCGAGAGTAGATGTCATAGGCGCGCTCGCCCCGACCGCTCTGCTCCACCACCATGGGCACCAAGCCCAGACCTTGCGGTTCCATCATAGATTTCATCGGCCACTCCAAAAGTTGTTATCAGGCTTGGCTGCCCATCAGTTCATCGAAGGACAGGTCCTTGGCTACAACATTGGCCTGAGACAGCACAAATTCAACCACGTTGTCTTCCAGAACCATCGAAGTCGGGCCCTCCAGACGATCTTGGCTCTCGTAGTACCAGGCCAGCACGTCTTCCGGCTGCTCGTAGCTGTCGGCGAATTCGGTGATCATGCCGCGAACCTGTTCCGGTTTGGCTTCCAGCTTGTTGGCTTCAACCATTTCCGACAGGATCAGGCCCAGCTTCACGCGACGTTCGGCCTGAGCGGCAAACAGCTCCGGCGGGAACGGCATGTCTTTCACGTTCATGCCGCGTTGCTGCATGTCGCGGCGGGCCTGCTCGACCAGACGGCCGATTTCCAGGCTCACCAGGGCTTTCGGCAGCTCCAGCTCGGTGGCGTCGATCAGCGCCTGCATCACGTTTTCCTTGATGCGTGCTTGCAGGCGGCGCTTCACTTCACGCTCGACGTTCTTGCGGATTTCGCCGCGCATCTTTTCCACGTCGCCTTCGGCGATGCCCAGCATCTTGGCGAATTCTTCGTTCACTTCCGGCAGGGTGGCTTCAGCCACGTTCTTCACCAGGATCTCGAACACGGCTTTCTTGCCGGCCACGTCCTTGCCATGGTAGTCCTCGGGGAAGCTCACTTCCACGCTCTTGATGTCGCCTTCCTTGGCGCCGACGACGCCGGCTTCGAACTCGGCCAGCATCTGGCCCTGGCCCAGCACGAAGGGGAAGTTCTCGGAAGAGCCGCCTTCGAAGGCCACGCCGTCGATGGTGCCCTTGAAGTCGATGATCACGCGGTCGCCTTCGGCGGCTTCGCGCTCAACGCGGTTGTAGCGGGTGCGCTGCTTGCGCAGAATGTCGATGGTCTTTTCGATTTCGGCGTCGCCGACCACGGTGTTCGGCTTTTCGATTTCCTTGCCGGCCAGCTCGCCGACCTTCACTTCCGGATACACTTCGAAAGTGGCGGCGAACTTGAAGTTTTCCTTGTCGTCGCCGGCTGCAACCGGCTCGAAACGCGGGTAGCCGGCAACGCGCAGGCTTTGTTCGGTCACGGCCTTGTAGAAGCCTTGCTGAACCTGCTCACCCATCACCTCTTCACGCACCTGGGCGCCGTAGTTCATTTCCACGATCTTCAGCGGAGCCTTGCCCGGGCGGAAACCTTGGATCTTGGCGCCGCGGGCCACGCGCTTCAGGCGCTCGGCAACCTGGGTTTCAATGGCGGCCATCGGCAGGGCGATGTTCATGCGGCGTTCAAGATTGCTCAGAGTTTCCAGCTGTACTTGCATGTTGATTCCTTAAGTGTGACAGGTTTTAGTCATCTGGGACGGTACGACGCCCACTCCCGCCAGGTTTCCGGCACCCGCCGGACGGCTTGGAAGCGGCGCTGCGTGGAGTTACACCACGCACCCAACGAAGCAAAGAGTATAGCACGCAGGGCCGGCTTGTCTGCCCCTCTGCCGCTCCGGCTTCGGCCGGGAGTCCCGCCCGCCTGCGGCGCCGACGCGCGCCGCGCCGCGAACCCAAAAGGATTTCGGCTTGATATTGCAGAGGTTTTTACCGGCGCGCGCGCGGCGGCTGGCGCCATCTGCTATCATCCCGCTTCATGCAAATTGCCATTTCCAGCAGAGAAAATATCCTGAAAGAATGAGCCTTTCCGCCCGAAACCGCGCCTCCCGGCCCCAACCCTCCCTCGGTGACGCCATGAAGACACTGCTGCGCCGCAGCCTGCTGCTCGCCGTTTTCGCCGCCCCCGCCGCCTCTCACGCCGGCGTGGTCACCTTCAGTCCGCAGGGCGAAGTGAAGGAAATCAGCCAGGTGCGCGCCACCTTCTCCGCCAGCATGATCGCGCTGGGCAACAGCGCCGCGCCGGCGCCGTTCGACTGGAGCTGCGGCCTGAAAGGCAAGAGCCACTGGGTGGACGACAAGACCTGGGCGCTGGACCTGCCGGGGACGCCCGCCGCCAACACCGACTGCCGCTTCACGCTGAAGCCCGGCCTGAAGGATGCGCGGGGAGACGCGGTCAGCGGTCCGGCCTTCCGCTTCTTCACCGGTCTGCCCATCGTCAGCCGCAGCTGGCCGGACGAGGGGCGGATCGAGGAAGACCAGGTCTTCGTGCTGAAATTCAACGCAGCCAATGTGTCGCCGTCCTCGCTCTACTGCCAGTCGTCCAGCCTGCCCGAGCGCACCCCGATGCGGACGCTCGCCATCGCCGAGCGCGCTGCGCTGCTCAAGCATCTCGATCTGCAAAAGTCGGCATCCCAGGTGCTGACCGTGCGCTGCGACCAGCGCCTGGCACCGGACAGCAAGCTGTCGCTGGTCCACCTGCGCGGAGCCGGCCAGCCGGACAAACTGGACTTCCAGGTCCGCCCCGCCTTCAGCGCCAGCATGAGCTGCCAGCGCGAAAGCGCCAAGGGCGCCTGCATCCCGTTCAAGCCCGTCACGCTGAACTTCAGCTCGCCGGTGCCGGAAAAAATGGCGATGGCGGTGCGGCTGTCCGGCGGCGGCGCCGAGCGCGAGCCGCAGGCGCAAGAGCGCAGCAAGGGCGAACCGGTGGACAGCATCAGCTTCGCGCCGCCGTTCCCGCCGCTTGGCGCGCTGACGCTGACCCTGCCCAAGGACTTCCGCGACGAAGTCGGCCGGCCGCTGGTCAACGCCGGCCGCTTCCCGCTGTCGTTCAAGCTGGGCGACTACCCGCCGCTGGCCAAATTCTCCGCCGCGCCGTTCGGCATCATCGAATCCGGCGCCGACGCCGCCTTGCCGATCACGCTGCGCGGCGTGGAGGCCGATCTGCGCATCAAGTCGGTGCAACTGGGCGGCCAGGCGCTGCGCCTCACCCGCGACGCCGACATCATGGCATGGCTGGCCAAGGTGCAGCGCTACCATGAAAGCAATCTGCCGGCCGGCAAGGACAAAACCATTGAAAGCCGGCGCGTATCGCTGCTCTCCAAGAACCGCGACGCCGCGCCGCTGAAACTGCCGACGCAGCCTGACAAGAACGGCAAATGGCCGTTCGAGGTGGTGGGCATCCCGCTGCCCAAGCCCGGCCTCTACGTGGTGGAAGTATCGTCCCGCTTGCTGGGCAAATCGCTGCTGGGCGCCGACAAGCCGATGTACGTGCGCACCGCCGCCCTGGTAACCAATATGGCCGTGCACCTGAAGCGCTCCAGTGAGAACGCCTCGGTGTGGGTGACCACGCTGGACAAGGGCAAACCGGTGCCGGACGCCCAAATCAACGTCTACGACTGCAAGGGCGAGGCGCTGTGGTCCGGCAAGGCCGACAAGAACGGCATCGCCAGCATCAACAAGCAGCTGAACGGCGGCGAATGCTCGTCCGACGAGGAACTTTCCGGCTTGTTCGTCACTGCCCGCGCCAAGGACGCGCAGGGCAACGAGGACGTGTCCTTCGTCCGCTCCGGCTGGAACCGCGGCATCGAATCGTGGCGCTTTCCCTTCCCCACCCAATGGAACGACAGCCCGTCCATCCTGGCCCATACCATCCTGGACCGCCCGCTGTTCCGCGCCGGCGAAACGGTATCGATGAAGCACCTGTTGCGGGTGCAGGCCGGCAAGGGCTTGGCCCAGCTGAAGCCCAGCCAGCTGCCGCAGCAGCTGCGCATCGTCCATGACGGCAGCGGCGATGAAATCAATCTGCCGCTGACCTGGCGCAACGGCCGCTACGCCGAAAGCAGCTACACGCTGCCGAAGGAGGCCAAGCTCGGCGAGTACACGCTGTATCTGGAGCGCAAGGGCGCGCGCGGCCAGGACGACAAGGCCAAGCCCGCCAGCCCGGAACTGGACGGCTATTCGCTGCACAGCGGCAGCTTCCGCGTCGAGGAATTCCGCCTGCCGGTGATGACCGGCCGCATCTTCACCGCCAAGGGCGCCAATATCGGCGCCAAGCAAGTGCCGCTCAACGTATCGATGTCCTGGGGCAACGGCGGCCCGGCCAAGGACTGGCCGGTGGAGGTCAGCGCGATGCTGGCCGACGCCTACACCCGCATCAAGGCCTACGACGGCTTCACCTTCTCGCCGCCGCAGCGCAGCCGCGAAAACAGCGACGGCTCGCTCGATGGAAAAGTGGTGCTGGACAAGGCCGCGCTGAAGCTGGACGCCAACGGCAACGGCAAGGCGACCGTCGACAAGCTGCCCAAGCTGGACCGCCGCTACGACCTGGTGACCGAAGCCGCCTACCGCGATCCCAACGGCGAAACCCAGACCATCACCCGCCGCATACCGCTCTGGCCGGCCGCGCTGCAGGTGGGCGTCAGCGTGGACAGCTGGATCACCGCCGGCCGCGCGCTGCAATTGAAAGCCGTGGTGCTAGACACCGCCGGCAAGCCCATCGCCAACAAAGACGTCAAGGTCACGCTGCGCGAGCACCGCTACCTGTCCAGCCGCAAACGGCTGGTAGGCGGCTTCTACGCCTGGGACCACAACGAGGAAACCGACGACAAGGGCAAGGTGTGCGGCGGCACCACCGACGCCCGCGGCCTGGTGTTCTGCGACATCAACCTCAAGGACGCCGGCGACATGGAGCTGATCGCCGAAGCCAAGGATGACCAGGGCAACGCCGCCCAGGCCGCGCAATCGGTCTGGGTCAGCAAGCACGACGAACTGTGGTTCGACGTCGACAACAATGACCGCATCGACATCCTGCCCGAGAAAACCAGCTATCTGCCCGGCGAAACCGCCCGCTTCCAGGTGCGCATGCCCTTCCGCAAGGCCACCGCCTGGCTGGCCATCGAGCGCGAAGGCATCCTGGAGACCCGCGTGGTGGCGCTGGAAGGCAAGGACCCGACGGTGGAACTGAAAATCGGCCCCGACTGGACGCCCAACGTCTACGTGTCGGTGCTGGCCGTGCGCGGCCGCGTGCGCGACGTGCCGTGGTACTCGTTCTTCACCTGGGGCTGGAAGAGCCCGTCGGAATGGTGGGACGCCTACTGGAACGAAGGCGGCGATTACGCGCCGCCGACCGCGATGGTGGACCTGTCGCGCCCCGCCTTCAAATACGGCGTGGCGGAGATACAAGTGGGCGACGCCGCCAAGCGGCTGAGCGTGGAAGTCACGCCAGCCAAGAAAAGCTACGGCATCCGCGAGACCGCCGAAGTCGCCGTCAAGGTGACGCTGCCGAACGGCAAGCCGGCGCCGGCCGGCACCGAAGTGGCCTTCGCCGCCGTCGACGAAGCGTTGCTGGAACTGCAGCCCAACCACAGCTGGGAGCTGATGCAGGCGATGTACCAGCGCCACAGCTACGGCGTGGAAACCGCCACCGCCCAGCTCGAGGTGGTGGGCAAGCGCCACTACGGCCGCAAATCGCTGCCGCCGGGCGGCGGCGGCGGCAAGGCGCCGACGCGCGAGCTGCTGGACACCCTGCTGGTCTGGCAGCCCAGCCTCAAGCTGGACGCCAACGGCAGCGCCCGCGTCAAGGTGCCGATCAACGACGCCCTCACCCGCTTCCGCCTGGTGGCGGTAGCCGACGTCGGCAATGACATGTTCGGCACCGGCGAATCCGGCTTCAATGTGACGCAAGACCTGCAGCTGAGCCCCGGCATCCCGCCGCTGGCGCGCGAGGGCGACCAGTTGCAGGCCGGCGTCACCGTGCGCAACGGCGGCGAGAAGCCGCTGAAGGTCAAGGTATCCGCCGCCGCGTCCGGCTTCCCGGCGTTGCCGGCCAGGGAAATCAGCCTGCCGGTGGGCGAGGCGCGCCTGGTCAGCTGGAACGTGACGGTGCCGGAAGGCCTGAAGGAGGCCCAATGGACCTTCGCCGCCCAGCAGATGGACGGCAAGGCCGCCGACAAGCTGGCGGTCAAACAGCAGATAGACCCCGCAGTGCCGGTGACGGTGGAGCAGGCCACTCTGCAACGCGTGTCGCCCGAGCTGTCCATCCCGGTGGCCCCGCCGCCAGGCGCGCTGCCGGGCCGCGGCGGCATCCGCGTCAGCCTGCAGGCCAAACTAGGCAATAGCCTGCCCGGCGTGCGCCGTTGGTTCGAGGACTACCCTTACGCCTGCCTGGAACAGCGCAGCTCCATCGCCATCGGCCTGGCCGACGGCAAGCGCTGGAACCAGCTGATGGGCGAGCTGCCCTTGTATCTGGACGGCAACGGCCTGGCCGCCTACTTCCCGCTGGGCGAAGGCACGCCTGACCGCGGCAGCGACGTGCTGACCAGCTATCTGCTGTCGGTGGCCGGCGAGGCCGGCATGAATATCCCGGAAAGCCCGCGCGGCAAGATGCTTGACGGCCTGTCCGCCTTCGTCGAAGGCAAGCTCAAACGCGACCTGCCCGGCAGCCGCCAGGACGCCGACGCGCGCCGCTTGGCGGCGATGGACGCGCTGTCGCGCTACGGCCGCTTCCGCCCGGCGATGCTGGACGTGCTGGACCTGAACCCGCAGAAGATGGGCACCGCCATGCTGGTGGACTGGCTGTCGCTGCTGGGCCGCGCGGCGGACATCCCGCAGCGCGCCGGCCGCATCTCGGAAGCCTCCAACCTGCTGCGCGCCCGACTGACCTACCAGGGCACGCGGATGGGCTTCAGCACCGAAGCCAACGACAACGCCTGGTGGCTGATGGGCAACGGCGACGTCAACGCCGCCAAGCTGCTGCTGGCCGCGCGCAAGCTGCCGGACTGGCAGGCCGACATGCCGCGCCTGCTGACCGGCCTGCTCGGCCGCCAACAAAAAGGCCATTGGGACACCACTACCGCCAACCTGTGGGGATCGCTGGCCACCGCGCAGTTCTCGCGCCAGTTCGAAACCGTGGCGGTGACGGGACAGACCAGCGCCGTCCTCGGCAAGTCCAGCCTCAGCCTCGCCTGGCCGCAGGAAGGCGTCAAACAGCTGGGCCTGCTGTCGTGGCCCGCCAGCGGCGGCAAGCTGCAGCTCAAACATGCTGGTTCCGGCGCGCCGTGGGCCACTATTCAAGCCGAAGCCGCCATTCCGCTGAAGGGGCCGCGCTACGCCGGCTACAGCATCAAGAAGACGCTGACGCCGGTGAGCCAGAAGGTGGACGGCCAATATCAGCCAGGCGACGTGGTCAAAGTGACCCTGACCATCCAGGCGCAGAGCGATATGAGCTGGGTGGTGGTGGACGACCCGATCCCGGCCGGCGCCGCGATCCAGGGCGGCGGCCTGGGCCGCGACTCGGCGATCGACGCCAAGTCCGGCAACGGCGGCGACTACGCCGACTACATCGAACGCCGCTTCGCCGGCTACCGCGCCTACTACAGCTACGTGCCGCGCGGCGAGCTCAAAGTGGAATACACGATGCGGCTGAACAATCCCGGCACCTTCAAGCTGCCGCCGACCCGCGTCGAAGCGATGTACGCGCCGGACGTGTTCGGAATGTCGCCGAACGGGGCATTCAAAGTGGTGGGTGACGGGAAGTGACGTGACAGCCTCTCCTCGACATTCCGGGGAGAGGCGGCATTCGCTCACAGACTGGATGGATATCGCTCAGAAATAATGGGAGAAAAGATGGAGTGTTTGGGGTGCCGATTGGCGAATGGGAAAGAAACCATACACACAGTTTACGAAAACGACCTTGTCACGTGCTTTCTTGACCACGATCCTTTCGGTGAAGGGCATACGCTGATCCTCCCCAAGCGGCATGCGGTGGAACTGGAAGAGCTGGACGGGCAGTTGACCAAAGCAGTCATGGACGCGGCCCAATCCGTCGCCAAGGCCATCAAGTCGCTGTACCGCCCGGACGGCATCACCCTCTGCCAGAACGGCGGCGTCTTCAATGAGCTCGGCCACTTTCACATGCATGTCGTGCCCAGAGATAAAAATCGTCCATTTTCAGAATTCTACTCAACCGAACCCGCTGAACCGAGAAATCACGGACTCGCTCAAACGGCAGCCGCATTGAGAGAAGCGATAGGCCGCGCCAGCGCTGCCCAGCAGCAGAGTTCACGCCAATGAACCCCGAATGCGCCGCGCCATAACCTTTGCGCCAATACCCAGTGCCCGCCCGCAATTGAGAAAAGCACCAGCAGTGACCAAACCCAGCATCCTCATCATCGCCCTGACCCTGCTCTCCGCCCCCGCCTGGGCTCAGCCCACGTTCAAAGAGGTGAAAGCCGCCTGGCAACCGTCCGACGTGACGCTGCTGGACCGCCACGGCCAGACGCTGCAGCGGCTGCGCGTCGACAAGCAGGCGCGGCGGCAGGAGTGGGTCGGCCTGGCCGACACCTCGCCCGCCTTTCGCCAGGCCCTGGTGCTGTCCGAGGACAAGCGCTTTTACCAGCACAGCGGCGTGGACTGGTCCGGCGTGGCGGCGGCGGCCTGGGCCAATCTGTGGAATACCCGCACCCGCGGCGCGTCCACGCTGACCATGCAGCTGGCCGGCCTGCTGGACGACGATCTGAAGGTGAGCAAGGGCGGCCGCAGCCTGTGGCAGAAAATGGGCCAGACCTGGTCCGCCGCCTGGCTGGAACGGCACTGGACCAAGGCGGAAATCCTGGAGGCCTACCTGAACCTGGTGGGCTTCCGCGGCGAGCTGGTGGGCCTGTCATCGCTGTCATCCACACTGTTCGGCAAGCTGCCTTCCGGACTGAACCTGGAAGAATCGGCGATCGCCGTGGCGCTGATCCGCGCCCCGAACGCCGCGCCGGACAAGGTGGCCGGCCGCGCCTGCCATATTCTGCAGGACATGGGCCGCAAGCCGGACTGCGCGGCGCTGGGCGTGCGCGCCGCGCTGGCGCTGGCCCGCAGCCGCGCCGCCAACCCGCTGGCCGAACAGGACGCGCCTCACTTCGCGCAAAAGCTGCAGCAGGCGCGCCGCTTTACCGCCGGCAGCAGGGTGGCCACCACGCTGGACCTGCCGCTGCAGCGCTTCGCCGCCGCCGCGCTGCGCCGCCATCTGTCGGCGCTGTCGCAGCGCAATGTGCAGGACGGCGCGCTGGTGGTGCTGGACAACCAGAGCGGCGACATCCTGGCCTGGGTGGGCTCCAGCGGCCGCGGCCTGTCCAACGCCGCCCAGGTGGACGGCGTCACCGCGCTGCGCCAGGCCGGCTCCACGCTCAAGCCCTTCCTGTACCAGCAAGCGCTGGAAAAGCATTATCTGACCGCCGCCTCGTTGCTGGACGACAGCCCGCTGGATCTGCAAACCGGCAGCGGCCTGTACGCGCCGCAAAACTACTCAAAGGATTTCAAGGGCCTGGTGCCGGTGCGCACCGCGCTGGCCTCGTCATTGAACATCCCTGCGGTGCGGACGATAGAAATGGTCACCCCCAACGCCGCGCGCGACCGGCTGGTCAAGCTGGGCTTCTCCAGCCTGACCGAGGACGGCGACTACTACGGCTACAGCCTGGCGCTGGGCGCGGCCGACATCCGCCTGCTGGACTTGGCCAACGCCTATCGCACGCTGGCCAACCAAGGCCTGGCCAGCCCGCCGCGCTGGACGCTGGCCGACGCCAAAGCCAAGCCCGAGCGTCTGCTCGACCCCGCCAGCAGCTTCATCATCTCCGACATCCTGTCCGATCGCACCGCGCGCGCGCTCACCTTCGGCCTGGAAAGCGCGCTGTCCACCCGCTACTGGAGCGCGGTGAAGACCGGCACCAGCAAGGACATGCGCGACAACTGGGCGGCGGGCTTCTCGCGCCGCTTCACGGTGGCGGCCTGGGTGGGCAACGCCAGCGGCGAGCCGATGTGGGACGTGTCCGGCATGCACGGCGCGGCGCCGGTATGGCAGGCCGTGCTGGATCGCGCCCAGCAATCGGCCGCCCCTCTGCCGCCGCCCGCGCCGCCGGCCGGCCTGGTGCGTCAGAAGGTAAGCTACCAGGGCGATGTCGCCGCGCCGCGGACCGAGTGGTTCCTGGCCGGCACCCAGCGCGCGCTGATCGTTCCGCAGAAGGGCTCCGCCGCCGATCTGACGCCGGGCATCGCCGCGCCGGTGGACGGCAGCATCTTCGCGCTCGATCCGGACATCCCGCCCGCCAACCAGCGCATGGTGCTGCGCGCGCGCGGCGTGGCCAAGCCGCAATGGTGGCTGGACGGCAAACGATTGGGAAGCGGAGCGGAACTGGCCTGGTTTCCCTGGCCCGGCCGGCACCGGCTGGAGCTGCGCGGCGGCGACGGCAAGGCGGTGCAGGCGGTGAGGTTCGAGGTGCGCGGCGCCTCGCTGCGGCCCGACAGGCCGCGTTGAAGCGCCCCGCCCGTCAAACTAGCCGGCGGCGGCCTTGCGCCGCTGCAGCGATTGCCACAACTGGTTGGCGCGTTGCGCGGCGCTGGCCTTCTGCTGCTCGGTCAAGGCCTGGTAGTCCTTGGTCTTCAACAGCCAGTCGGCGCTGAGCGTGTCGCCGGAGCGGCGCGCCACCAGGTTCCAGGCGGCGGCCTCTTCCGGTTGCTTGTCCAGCAGATAACTCTCCGAGATGATGGCCGCCGCGTGCAGATTGCCGCGCGCATAGGCCTGCTGCAGCGCCTCGCGCGCCTCCTCGCGGTAGCGGAAGTCCGCCTCGTAGTCCGGCTCGCGCGGATGGCCGTCCAGCTGGAACAGATAGCGCTCGGCCAGATGCGTCAGCGCCTGCGGATCGCCGCGACTGGCGGCCATGCGCAGGTCGGCCAGCGACATCTGGTAGTAACGCGCGTCTATCATGTAGCCCAGCTTGCGCAGCTGCTGCTTGCGCGCGCGCTCGGCCGGCGTTTCCGGCCGAACCGCGGCAGCCTGCTGCTGCGCGGACGGATCGCCGCCCACCGCGAAGCTGAAACCGCCGGCGCCGGGCTTCGCAGCCGGCAAAGCCGCGCCCTTCTCCGTCCCAGCCCCTTTCGCCGCGGCGGACTGCGCCTGACCGGCCGCGCCTCCCGCCATCGCGAAGTGAGCGGGCAGCCATAGCCATGCCGCCACGGCCGCCGTCCCTGCGGCCGCTGCGATCAACAAGGTTGCCCTCTTCATCGTCAGATCCGCGTCATGCAGACGTTGAAGCCGTTGGCGTAGCCGTAGCGCGAGTAGTAATCGCGCTGCGACGGCGTGCCGTGCTCGGCGTAGTCGGCCGCGTCGCGCGCCGACGCCACCGCGTTCTCGATGAAGCTCGGATAGCGCAGATTGGTCTCGGCGTACTTGGCGAAGGTGCCGCCCACGCAATCAGCCTGCAGCTCCTGCATCGGCGGCTGGCGGTTGATGCCTCGGGTGAACTGGACGGAATGGCCCCATTCGTGCGCCAGGATGAACTTGGCCACGTAGTTGCCATAGCTGCTTTCCTGCTGCTGCAGGAAGCCGGTGCCGACGCTGATGGTGTACGGGCCGCACGCCATCGCGCTGGTTTGCGGCTCGCCGCAGGCATTCTGGTCCACATAGACCGTCGGGCGCGCGTAAGAGCCGAGGAAGCCCCGGATCTCGTTGGCGCTGGACTGGATGTAGCTGTTGTTCACCGGCAGGGCCAGGGCCGCGCCGATCTGGCCTGCGATAACCGCGCCGAGCGCGCACAGCGTGATGACTTTCCTTGTCATGATCTCTTTCTCCTTGAGTGTTGCGTCACGGAGATTTTTTTATGGCAAATGAATAATCATTCTGGAAAGAATTATTATTTATAAAATTTCAATTTGATATTCTAACTTTATGTCTTTGTTTTAACGCTAAAATGCATTTGTTTCGTGATAAAAATATCCATGTAAAAGGGCGAGCCGCCATCGCAGCCCGCCCTTTCCCCTGTCCGCCGCCCGATCCGGCGTACCGCGCGCGGCATCGCCGGATCGGGATGTTTACGCCGGCTGCCCGGTAGCCGCCAGCACGATTTCGCGCACGCACACGCGCTGCGGTTGCCCGTAGGCGTAAGCGATGGCTTCGGCCACGTCGTCCGCTTCCAACACCCCGCCCATCTGCTGCTTCCACTCCTGGTAGCCGGCCTTGATCGCCTCATCGGTGGTGTGGCCCAGCAGCTCCGTCTCCACCGCGCCCGGCGCGATGGTGATCACGCGCACGCCGCTGCCGGCCACTTCCTCGCGCAGGTTTTCCGAAATCGCGTGCACCGCGAACTTCGTCCCGCAATAGGCCACGTGGTTGGGAAAGGTCTTGCGCCCGGCGATGGAGCTGATGTTGATGATGGTGCCGCGGCCGCGAGCCGCCATGCCGGCCAGCACCGCATGGATGCCGTTGAGCAGGCCCTTGACGTTGACGTCCAGCATGCGCTGCCATTCGTCCGGGTCTTGCTGAGCCATCGCGCCCAGCAACATCACGCCGGCGTTGTTGACGATGGCGTCGGCTGGGCCGAAGCGCGCCTCGGCCTCGGCCAGCGCCGCTTGCAACTGGGCGCGATCGGTCACGTCCACCCGGCGGCACAGGGTATCAGGCAGCTCCAACGCTTCCAGTTTTTCGACGCGGCGCGCCAGCAGCAGCAGCGGATGGCCTGCCCGGGAAAACAACTTGGCCGCAGCGGCGCCGATGCCGGAGCTGGCTCCGGTGATCACGATCAGGGGTTTGCTCATGGACACTCTCCTTCCATAAAATTTATCGATATGAAACAGATGCCATGCAGTATATTCAGCATGGAATAAGCTGAAAAATGATAAAAACCTCTGCCTGATATAGATTGTTTCTATGGATATTCGCCAATTGAAGGCCTTTGTCGCCGTTTTCGAGGAACGCAGCGTCACGCTGGCGGCGCAACGGCTATTCGTCACCCAGCCGACTCTGTCGGTCACCATACGCCAGTTGGAGGACGCGCTGGGCGTCACCCTGTTCGAACGGCTGCCCCGCGGCGTGGACGTCAGCGAAGACGCGCGCCTGCTCTACCCGCAAGCGCGCAGGATGCTGGCCCAGGCCGACGCCTTGACGAGGATGTTCCGGCAGCGCCGCGATTGCGCGCCGCTATGCCTGGGCGTGGACGCGGATGTGGGCCGCAGCCAGTTGGAAGCGCTGCTGGCGCGCGCGGCGCGAGCCGAGCCGGCAATATTGCTGGAGGTGCGGGAAGGATGCTGCGGCGACGCGCGGCTGGCGGCCGAGGACGGCCGCTGCGAAGACGAACTGTTTCTGCCGCTGTGGGAAGAGGATTTTGTGCTGGCCGTGCCGGCGGACCACCCTTTGGCGGCGCGCGATCAGGTGGATATCGCGCTGCTGGACGAGCCGGACTGGACAGTCTGTCCGGACCACCCCAGCCACCAGCGGCTGCTGGATCTGCATGGCAGCGCGACTCCCACATTGGCGGCGGCGCGGGCCGGCAGCCTGAGGCTGGCCGCCCATATGGCGGCTGCGGGGCTGGGCGTTGCGCTGCTGCCCGCCTCGCTGGCCGACGACCACCCCGGCCTCAAAGCCATCCCGCTGGCAGGCGCCACGCCGACCCGCCGCGTCGGGCTATGCTACGCGGCGCAAGCGCTGGAGCTTCCGGCCTTGCAGGCGCTCAAGGAAACTCTGGACGGTTACAGCGGCAGCGGCGCCGACAAGCCGTAGTTGTAGATCAGCATCGAGGCGGTGAACAGCATCACGAAGCCGATCACGCAATCCAGCACCCGCCAGCTGGACGGTTTGGTGAACAGCGGGGCCAGCTTGCCTGCGAACAGGCCGATGGCGCCGAACCACAGCACGGAGGCGCTGAGGCTGCCGATCAGGAAAGACAGCGCGCCGTGCTCGCCGTACACCGAGGACACGCTGCCGATCAGCACCACGGTGTCCAGCCAGACATAGGGATTGAGCAGGGTCACAACCAGAATGGTGCGGATGGCGCTCTTCCGGTCACGCTCCACGCCGCCGTCAAGCGTCATGCCGCCCGCGTTCAGCGCGGAGCGGAAGGACTTGAAGCCCAGCCACAGGATGAAGGCCGCGCCGGCCCAGGTGACCACGCTGACAAAGCCGGGGATGCCGGCCACCACCTTGCCCACACCTAGCACGCCGGCGGCGATCAGCAGCACATCGGCGACGATGCAAATGGCGACGATGGGCAGCACATGGCTGCGCCCTATCCCCTGCCGCAGCACATAGGCGTTCTGCGGACCGATGCCGACGATCTGGCTGAAAGAGATGCCCAGCGCGGAAAGGAAAACACTGAAATTGAACATTGCCTGCTCCAAACTATTTGCAAGCAGATTAACGTCCGGATTTCATTAAGTAAAACTAATAAAAATCATGATACATAAGAAGAATTAATAGCAGCATTCTTGCTCCACTGCTTCAGCCACTCCGGCAGCTCGCCCGCGGCCAGCGGCGGCGAAATGCCATAGCCTTGGCCGTCGTGGCAGCCTATCTCGCGCAGCCTGCTCCAGATCGCCCGGCTTTCCACCCCCTCCACCACCAGCTTGCGTCCGGTGTAGTGGGCGAAGGACAGCATGCTGCGAATGATGGCCTCGTTGCCCGGCATGTCCAGCAACAGCCGGACAAAGCGCTGGTCGATCTTGATGGTGTCGAACGGCAGCTGCTGCAGATGCACCAGCGACGATGCTCCGGTGCCGAAGTCGTCCAGCGCGATGGACAGGCCCAGGTCGCGGCAACGCTCCAGCTTGGCCGTGATCTGCTCCGCCTCCTGCTGGGTGACAGTCTCCAGCACCTCCAGCTCCAAGAAGCCCGCCGGCAGCGGGTTCGCCTCCAGCAAGGCCTCCAGTCCGAACAGGAAATCCTCGTGCTTGAGCGTGGCCGCCGACAAGTTGACGCTGACCGGCAATGACAAGCCGCGCCGCCGCCATTCGCCCATCTGGCGCACCGCCTCCCGCAGCACCCACCAGTCCAGCTCGCGCATCAGATTGGTATGCTCGATGGCGTTGAAAAACTCGCCCGGCGGCACGTGCCGGCCGTTGCGCACCCAGCGCACCAATGCCTCCGCGCCTTCGATGCGGTGGTTCTGCAGATTGATCTTGGGTTGGTAGTACAGCGCCAGCTCGCCGCGCGGAATGGCCAGCGCGAACGCGCTGCGCAGCGCGTGCAGCTTGTGAATCTCTTCGTCCATCGCCGCGTCGTAATGGCGGGAATGGCCGCCGCCTTCGTCCTTGGCCCGGTTCAACGCCAGGCCGGCTCGCCGCAGCAGGTTGGCCGCGTCGCACAGCGCGTCGCCGCTGACCGCGACGCCGACGCTGCAGCGTATCTCCACCTGGGCGCCCATCGCGTCCACCGGTTGCGGCAACAGGCTCATCAGCTCGTCCACCAGCTCCTGCAGCCTGTCGGTGCGTTCCGAGCAGGCGACGAAGCGCGCGGCGCCGACGCGGCCGACGTGGCCGAACGGATAAATGGCCTGCCGCAGGCGGCGCGCCATCTCGCACAGCACCAGATCCCCGCCTTCGTAACCGAGACGGGCGTTGATGTCGTGGAAGCCTTCCACCGCGATCGCCAGCACCGCCACCTGGCCGCCGTCGCGGCGCGCCTTCAGCAGCCGGGCGATCAGCTCCTGCATGCGGCTGCGGTTGGGCAGGCCGGTCAGCGCGTCGTGCTGGGCCAGGAAGGCCAGTTCGGTTTCGGCGCGGTGGCTGCGCTCCAGCGCGTCGTGGCGCTCCAGCCCGCGGCCGACCTCGCGCGCCATCAGTTCGAACAAGGCGCGGCGGGACTGGTCGAAGAAACCCTCTTCGCCGGCATGCAGCGCCAGCGCGCCCGCCACCTGCTGGCGCACCAGCAGCGGCACCACCAGCAGACTGCGGATGCCTTGGCGGCTCAGCGCGTCGTGCCAGGGTCTCAGCGCGGGATCGGATTGCGCATTATTGCTGACCTGGGCCGCGCGGCTGCGCAGCGCGCGCGACACCAGGCCCGGAGCCTGCGCATCCTCGGCGTGGGCCGGCAGTTCGCCGGGCATGGAGGCTCGCTCGCCGCGGGACAACGCCGCCACTTCCATCCGCTTCTCGTCGGCGTCCAGCAACCCCACCCAGGCCAGTTCGAAACCGGCCTCGCGCACGCAGACGTCGCAGACGGTCTGCAGCAGGATGCGGCGATCGGCGCTGTCGGCAAGCGCCAGGCTGACGCCGCTGAGGGTCGCGTACAGGCCGGACATCGCCTGGAAGTGCTCGCCATGGCGCGAAGCCTCGCGCTTCAGCGCCTGCTGGTAGCCGTGGGTCTTCAGCATCTGGTCCAGCAAGATGCGCTTGCGCAGCAGCCGCGCCGCGTCCAAGCCCGCCGCCTGCTCCAGGCTGGCCAGCAAATGCGGCTGGCAGCGCTCGTATAGGCCCTGCAGCCAGCCCAGGCTCACGCCCAGCCGGCAATACAGTTCGCCCTGCTCGACCAAAGCCGCTGCCACGGCCTGATCCAAGGGCATCCTCAAAAGCGCGTCCCACTCCGCCAGCAGCATGGCCGCCAGCTCATCCTGGCAGCAGCCATGATGCCGCTGCAGGCGCTCCGCTTCGCCGGGGCTTTTCAGCAAATGCCAGTAAAGCTCCTTGCCCAGCAGTTCCCTGCGGGCCATGCCGGCATCTGCGTGGCGCGGCAACTGCGCCAGGTGTTCGGTCCGGATTCCGATAAAGCGGCACATATTCGCCAGGAGTGCCATTTCATCCGTATGCATTGTTTTCTGCGCCTGTCGTGGCTGGGACGCGGCCTGCCGGGCCGCCGTCCCTACTATCTCGCCCACCTGCCCAGGAGCAGGTATTTCTTGTACCGTATCTACTGGCGCGGTCTGTCTGAAACCCGCATCAGACAAGGCCGGCCGCCAAAGGCTGCAACATGCCACGGCGCTGGCTTTTAAGCAAGTCCGGCCGCATTATTAAACGATCTCTTATCGTCGAAAGACTACGGAAAGCGAAAGTGTTCGACCCCAGACAACTGCAAACCCTGGCCGCGGTGGCGGAAACCGGCGGCTTCGACAAGGCCGCCAAAAAGCTGTTTCTGACCCAGTCGGCGGTATCGCAACGCATACGCCAGCTGGAGGAACAACTTGGTCAGCCGGTGCTCACCCGCACCTCGCCGGCGGAAGCCACCGAGGCAGGACGCCAGTTGCTGCGGCACTACCAGCAACTGCTGCTGATGGAAAACCAGCTGCTGCAGAAGCTCAGCCCGGCGCCGCGCCAGCGCGAGTTCACCACGATGGCGGTTGGCGTCAACGCCGACAGCCTGGCCACCTGGTATCTGCAGGCGGTGACGCCGGTGCTGGAAGCGCACGACCTGCTGCTGGACGTGGTGTTAGACGACCAGGACCACACCCACGAACTGATGCGCACCGGCCACGTGATGGGCTGCGTCAGCACCCGTCCGGTGCCGATCCAGAGCGGCGTTCAGCACTATCTGGGCGCGATGCGCTACCTGTGCCTGGCCACGCCGCGCTTCGCCGCGCGCCATTTTCCGGACGGGGTGGACCACGCCGCGCTCGCTCGCGCGCCCAGCATCATCTTCAGCCGCAAGGACGCGGTGCACGGGCAGTTCCTGCGCCAGGCGGCCGGCTACGAAGGCGGCTTTCCCAGCTTCACCGTGCCCTCGGCCCAGGGCTTCGTCGAACTCACCCGCCAGGGCGTCGCCTACAGCCTGCTGCCGGAGCTGATGCTGGACGGCGATCTGGAGGACGGCCGGCTGGTGGATCTGTTCCCCGGCCAGTACATGGACCTGCCGCTGTACTGGCACCACTGGCGGGTGGAGTCCGAGCTGTCGCAGGCGCTGACCGAGGCCATGCTGGACTACTGCGGCCGCCACTTGCGCCAGGACAAAGCGGCATATCATGCATCTGTTGGAGAATCGCAGCAGGGCCCCTGACCCGCACGGCATGGCCGACGCGTTGACAAGGCCAAGCCCCTGGCGCATCATCCGGCGCCGACCTGGTTTTATGGAGGCAGCATGACCAGCAAGCAACACGCACCCAGCAGTGAACAGTGGGCCGAACTGGAAATGGCCGCGCAATTGGCCGCCCGCCAGGCTTACGCGCCCTATAGCCGCTTCGCCGTCGGCGCCGCCATCCTGGACGGCAACGGCAAGATACACATCGGCTGCAATGTGGAAAACGCCTCCTTCGGCCTGAGCAACTGCGCCGAACGCACCGCGGTTTTCGCCGCCCGCGCCAATCACGGCATGCAAGACGTGGTGGCGGTTTGCATCTACACCCCCACCGATAAACCCACCTCCCCCTGCGGCGCCTGCCGCCAAGTGCTGAACGAGTTCGGCCCCGCCATGCATGTGCGCTCGATCTGCGACGGCGAGGACATCATCGACACTACGCTGGACGCGCTGCTGCCCTCCGCCTTCGGCCCCAAGAACCTGCAGGACGCCGGCCAACGCTGAGCGGCGGTCCGCGCGCACCCCACGGGAGCCCCAGGGTTCCCGTTTTTCATGCCCGCGAAAGGTTCCCCGCTGCCCGCCTCTCTTAGGGACAGCTGAAAATAACAATCGCTCGCTATATGGTCGATCACGCTGTTCCTGTTCAGAACGAAAAGGAGTCCGTGATGATGAAACCCGCCATTTCATGCCTGTCCGTACTACTGATCTGCCTGGGCGCGGCGTCTGTCCACGCCGCCCATGAGACCCAAGATCCCGCGCTGCGCCAGCGCGCGGCCGATGCATTGGCGAGGCTGGCGCCTCTGCCGCTGGCTAAGGGGAGTCTGCCGCAACCCTTGGTGGAGATAAACCGGGAAAGCGCCGACCGCCGCTGGGTGATCGGCTCGGCCACCCAGCCGCTGCCGACGATGACCGGCGTGGATGCCGATCAGGTGCCGCTGTCCCGATTGTTCCTGGCGCGGCAGACGGATCAGGGCTGGCAACTGGCGCTGGAAGGAGAAGACAGCTTCGCCGCGTTGCTGGAAGCCGCGCCGGATGATTGGCTGAGCGCCGACGAGCGGCGCGCCTGGCGCAGCCAAACCGTTCGGGCCAAGCGGCTGGCGCCCGACGCCACCGGCCTGGGCCTGCCCTGGCAGGAAGGCGCTGCCTGGAGCATGACCGGCGGCCCGCACGGCTACAGCGGCGAAAGCCAACCCTACGACTCCATAGATTTCGCCGGCGGCGACGGCCGGGTGCTGGCACCGCAAGCCGGCGTGATCTACAAGAGCTGCCTGCGCAACGGCAGCGGGCTGGTCAAGCTGGTGCACGACAACGGCTACTCATCCACCTACTATCACATGATCAACCTCAACACGGTGGCCGACGGCCAGCGCGTGGCCAAGGGCGCTTATCTGGGCAAGACAGGCAACGGCCTGCCCTGCGGCGGCAGCACCACCGGCCCTCATGTCCACTTTTCATTGATCCACCAGGGCAAGGCCGAGCCGGTGAACCGCAAGTGGCTGGGCGGCTGGCAGTTCTTCTCCGGCAGCCGCGCCTACCAGGGCTACGCCGCGCGCGACGGCGGCCGGGTGAACGTGGGCGGCCGCCTGACGCACTACCGCGGCGGCGGCGATCCGGCGCCCACGGCGTCGAGGCGGCGCTGACGCGGGCAGACCACCCCAGCGGCACCGACCGCCTGGCCGAGGTGGCCGCCAAGCTGGCGCTGCCGGCCGACGCGCTGGTGATCAATGTGCAGGGCGACGAGCCGCTGATCCAGCCCGAGCTGATCGACCGGCTGGCCGAGCTGCTGGCCGCCGGCGACGCGCCGGTGGCGACGCTGGCGCACGCGCTG
>NZ_JZJL01000015.1 GCF_000971335.1 Chromobacterium vaccinii | reverse complement strand
CCAGCCTCGCCCGCCCATCCTCGCCGCGCCACGGGCGCAGGCTGTCGTTGATGTAGAACGGACTGCCGTCCAGTTGGATGTGCTCATTGCGCTGGCGATAGTGGATGGTGGGCGGCAGTTGGCGGTGGCGCAGCGCCTGCACCAGCTTGATCATGCCGGCCGCGCCGGCGGCGGTCAGGCAATGGCCGATATTGCTCTTCACCGAGCCGATCGCGCAGTAGCCGGCGCGATCGGTGAACGGCCGGAACGCCGCCTTCAGCCCGGCCACCTCGATGGGATCGCCCAGCTTGGTGCCGGTGCCGTGCGCCTCGATCAGGCCGATTTCAGCCGGGTCGATGCCGAAACGCCGGTAAACCGACTGCAGCAGCTCGCTTTGCGCGTCTTCGTTGGGCGCGGTGATCCCGTTGGATTTGCCATCCTGATTCACACCCCAGCCGCGCACCACGGCCAGGATGCGGTCGCCGTCGCGTTCGGCGTCGGACAGGCGCTTGAGCAGCAAAGCGCCAACGCCCTCGCCCGGCACGAAGCCGTTGGCCCGCTGGTCGAAAGCGTGGCAGCGTCCGTCCGGAGACAGCATGCCGGCCTGGGCAGTCATCACGTGCATGGACGGACCGCCCATCACATAGACGCCGCCGGCCAGCGCCAGATCGCAATTGCCGGCGTTCAAGCTATCGCAGGCGGTGGCGAAAGCCACCAGCGACGACGAGCAGGCGGTGTCTATCGCCAGGCTGGGGCCGCGCAGGTTCAGCATGTAGGCGATGCGGGCCGCCAGGATGGAGCTGGCCGTGCCCAGGAAGCCCTGGGCGCTCAGCCGCGCCTCGTCCGACGGCATCAGGTAGTCGCTGGCGCCGCAACCGACAAACACCCCGCAGCGGCTGCCCGACAATGCGCTCGCGCTGTAGCCGGCGTTTTCCACGCAATGCCAGCCGGCCTGCAGGAACAGGCGTTGCTGCGGGTCCATCGCCTCGGCTTCGGTCGGAGAGATGCTGAAGAACAGCGGATCGAAGCAGTCGTATCCGTCCAAGGCGCCCAGCCAGCGGCTATTGGTCTTGCCGGGCGTCGGCGCGCCTTCCCGGTAGTGTTCGGCCAGGCTCCAGCGTTCCGCCGGCACCGCGGCGACGCAGTCGCGGCCTTCCGCGATATTGCGCCAGAAAGCGTCCACGTCCGCGGCCTTGGGAAATTGGCCGGCCATGCCGATCACGGCGATGGCTTCCGGCGCTTGCCGGCCTTTGGCGGCGGCCTTCGCGCGGCCGGGCTTGCGCCAGGAAGCCAGCGTCGGCGCGGCCTCCTGCGTTGGCGCCGCCGGCTTTTTCCCGGTCGTCGAAACCGGCACGTCCCGGACCGGCCCCGGCATGGCTTCGGCCACCAGCCTGGCCATCTCGGCCAGCGTCGGGTGGCTGTAAACGCGGGTAGCCTCGATATCCACGCCGTAGCGCTCGTTGATCCTGCGCACCCAAGTGACGCCGGTGATGGAGTCCAGCCCCAGCTCGATGAACGGGGTCTCGTCGTCTATCTCGTCCGGGCCCAGATGCAGCTCCCGCGCCAGCAGCTCGCGCAGCGTCGCCGCCACATCGCCTGAACCGCCGGAACCGACGGCCACAGCCGTTGCCGCGCCACTCGACTCGCGGCCGGCGAGCAGCTCCGCAAGGTGGCCGGCCAGGGCGGCCAGGGTCGGGTGGCTGTAAACGCGGGTGGCTTCGATATCGGTGCCGAACCGGGCATTGATCTTCCGTATCCAGGTGACGCCGGTGATGGAGTCCAGCCCCAGCTCGATGAACGGCGCGTCGTCGTCGATTTCGGTTTCCCGCAGCAACAGCTCCTGCGCCAGCAGCCCCCGCATGGCGTCGACGATGTCCGCCGCGCCGACTGCCGGCAAACCGGCCACGCGAACCTCCTGTGGCGGCTCTCCCGCAAAGCGGCTTTCTATGCGCCGCAAGGTGTCGTCGTTGCGCACGAAAGTGGCCTCATGCATGGCCACCTCAAGGCGATAGGCCTCATCGCGGCCTGCCAGCAGCGGCTGCGCCAGCAAGCGCTTGAGACGAACCAGGCGCTCGCGCGGCTGGCTGGCGATGCGGGCGGCCCGCTCCAGCGCGGCGTCCAGCAAGGCGCGGCGCGGCAGCGCCGGCATGCCGCGGCTGGCCAGATCGGCGCCTGACTGTTCGCGCGCCGTCAGCAACGTTTCCCGCGCCAGATCCAGGCCCAGCCGTTCCGGGAATATCAGGGTGGAACCGGCTCCCGGCGTGAAGCCGTAGGACATATAGGGGTTGAAATAGCGGGCCTCTTCCGCCGCCCAGGCCAGGTCGGCGAACATGCCGAAAGCCCAGCCGCCGCCTATCGCGTGGCCCTGCATCGCCGACAGCACCGGCAGCGGACACGCCAGGGCCAGCTGGAAGGCCATTTCGTCAGTGAACTGCGCTTGGCCTTTCTGGATAGCCTGCAGGGTTTCACGGGTGCCGCCGGTGGCGAAATAGCCGTCATGGCCGGTCAGCACCACGGCCCGGCAAGCGGGCGCGGCGGCGGCATGAGCGAAAGCCCGTTTCAATCCGTCCACCAGCGCCGGGGTGAACATGTTTTTCGCCTCGCGCTCGCACATCGCCACCAGGGCCACGCCATCGGGGCAGATTTCCAGACTCACCGGACCGAAATCCAAATCGAAAGATTCGGCTTGCGCCGGAGCGGCGCCTGCCGGCTCAACCGGCGGCAAGGCGCTCAATTCCGCATTGCGGCGGGCCTTCCAGTCCCGCGCCAAGCCGCGCGGCCAGCCCCGCCATTGCGAGGCGAGCGCCAACGCGCGCGGCAAGGCGCCGGCGGCATCGGCGATCTCGGCCGCGCCGCACAGCTGCCCCAGCGACAAACCGCTTCGGCTGTCCGCATCCAGGCTCAATTCGCGCGCCGCCTTGCCGCCCAGCCGCAGAGCGGCCAGGCGCGCGGCTTCGTCTTCCAATGCCGGCGCGGAAGCCAGGCCCGCGAAGCCGTAGCGCCCTTCGTCGACAAACACCGCCGCGTCGCACCACAGGCACAGCCACCAAGCCAGTCCAGTCGCATCACCATCGCAGGCGACGATCAGCGGCAAGGGGCTGGCGCGCAAGGCGTCGCGCAAAACTTCCGCCTCGGCCGCCGGCCATTGCCCGGCATCGCCGGACAGCCCGGCCGGCATGCCGGACAGCACGATGGAACGGCAAGCCGGCAGCATGTCCGCCCGGGCATAGGCGGCGCGCAGTTCCGCCGCCATCGCGGCTGGACTCCACTTTTTGCCTGAAGCGGCAGGCACCACCAGCAACGCGCCCTGCCGCAGGCTCTCATCCTCAGCCGGGCTGGCCGCCGCTTCCGGCAGGCCGGCCGGCGCCAGCTCGGCGGTCAGGGCCGCCACCTTGCGCCCCAGATGGGCTTTCAGCAGGCGCAAGGCCTCGGTCGGCTTGTCCGCCAGATCGCGGGCCAGCGCCAGCGCGCGCTCCGCCGCTTCGCCACGGGCCGCGACCGGACACCCCAGCCCCATGCGCGCCAGCTGCGCGCCGCTCGCAAGAGGCCGGCGGTACAGCGTGGCTTCGGCCAGCGCCTCCCCCAGCCGCGCGCGCAGCAGACGATCTTCCGCTCCGCTCGGGAACAGGTCTGCGGCCGGATCGGCATAGCCGTACTCGGCATCCTCGGCCAACACCATGAAATCGCACAGCAAGGACAGCAGCCAGCCCGCGCCCACGGCGCCGGCAGCAGGCGAGGCTATCAGCGGAAACGGGAAGCGGGCGACGGCCTGAGGCAGACCGGATGCGATGGCCGCGTCGCAGGTTTCGCGCCCGCCGCGCCAGCTTTCATCGCCTCCGGTCAGCAGCAAGGCCTTCAGCGACGACATCCGGCCGGCCTGCTCCAGCGCGCGGAGCAGCGAGGCCAAGCCGGCTGCCAGGTCGCCGCCCGGCACATCGAGACGGAATATGCCGTCGCCCAAGTCGCGCAACCGGTCGCTTTCCCCTGCTGCGCCAGCAGCGGAAACATCGGGCAGACTCAGCCTCGCTTTGGCAGCCAGCGGCGCGGCGATAGGCTCCGCCGCCTCGGAGAGCGCGACGAGGACGGGCTTGCCGCGGCTCGCCGGCAGGGCCGAAACCATAGGAGCGGGGGGGGCGCGGCGGCTCGTCCGCGCGCGGCGCCTCTGCCTGCGTGGCCAGCTCGGGCGCGGCGGCGCGGCGGCGTAAGCCCGCCAGCCGGGCGAGAACCTGTCCGCCCGCGTCGCAAAAATCGATATCGAAAACGTCGGCCTCTGCCTGGCGCAGATATAACCAAGCCGCTTTGCCAGGCTCTCCGGACAGCCGCAACTCGGCAAGAGAGAGCGGTTCGGCGCGCAGACCGGCCATCTCGTCCAGCAACGATGCCGCCATCCGCAGGCCGCGGGGACTCAGCGTCCACTCGCCGCCCTCGTCGCCGGACTGCAGCGCCGCCAGCCGACGTCCCTCTGCGGACCACAAGCCGGACGCAGCGGCCCGCATTCCTGCCCGCAGGCGGCTCAGGTCATGCCGCTCGGCCAGCGGCTCGTCGGCCCGCTCGGCATGCAGCTGGCAATGCACGGCCTCGCCGGTATGGATCTCGACGTCGACATGCTCGTCGTCGCGCGCCAGCAAGGCGGCGCGCAAGGCATGCTCGCGTCCCGTCCGCGCCGGCTCGCCCCAGCGGATATCGCTCAGCGCCCAGCCGCCCCGGGATTCCGAGGCGGCGTCCAACGCGAATCTCGCCATCTCCAGCATCAGCAGCGCCGGCAGCCGCGTGAAGCCGCCAACGGTCTCGAGGAAAGTCTCGTCGCCGGAAAGGCGGGTTTCATAGGCTTGTTCGGCCAAGCTGGAGACGTTGGCGTGCGCCAGCGGGTGCAGGACGGAGCGGGCGGGTTGAATGGCCGCCGGAGCCTGCCAGTAACGCTCGCGGGCGAAAGGGTAGCCGGGAAGGCTGACCAGCCCCGCCCCGTCCGCGCGCAAGCGCTCCCAACCCCAATCCAGGCCTTGAGCCCACAGTTTCGCCAGCTTGTTCAGGTCTGCGGCGGCGATCGCATGCTCCGCTTCGGCTCGCGACTGGGTGTCGGCCTCGTCCAGCGTCAGCATGTCCCTCGACTTGACGCTGCCCCGGAACGTGGCGCGGCCGTCGCGGATAAAAACTTCCAGCTGCGCTTGCAGCTCCTTGCTCGAGGCCGCGACGAAGGCCGCGCGCTCGATCATCGGCTCGCGGCCGCTCTGCAGCGTCCGGACCAGGTCCCGGATATCGATGCCGCCAGCGCGCAATCGCTCCAGCAGGTCGAGCGCGCGCTGGCGGAGATGCTCCGGCGTGCGCGCCGACAAGGGGGCGATGAAGACCGACTCTGCCGCGGTTTGCGGACCGCGGGCCGGATGATATTCCTCGATGATCAGGTGTGCGTTGGAGCCCCCGGCGCCGAAGGAAGACACGCCGGCGACGCGCGGCAGTTCCCGTCCATCGCGCGTCGGGCGCGCCCAGGGGCTCAGCGTCTGATTGACGACGAAAGGCGTGGACGCGAAATCGATATGCGGATTCAGCCGGCTGGAATGCAAAGACGGCGCAATCGCGCCGTGCTTCATCTGCAGCAGAACCTTGGTGACGCCGGCGATGCCTGCCGCCGATTCGCAATGGCCGATGTTGGACTTGGCCGAACCGATGCGGCAGAAGCCGGTCTGCCTTTCGTCAGGCTCCAGCCCCTCGTGAAAGGCGCGGGTCAACGCGGCGATCTCGATCGGATCGCCCAGCTTGGTGCCCGTACCGTGTGCCTCGATGTAGCCTACATCGCGCGCGGCCACGCCGGCCTCCGTCAACGCCATGCGGATCACTTCCGCCTGGGCCTGCGGACTCGGCACCGTGTAGCCGTTGGTCTTGCCGCCGTGGTTGAGCGCGCTGCCGCGGATCAGACCGTAGATGTGGTTGCCGTCGCGCTCGGCGTCGGACAGGCGTTTGAGCACCGCCACGCCCACGCCCTCGCCCGGGATGTAGCCGTCGCCGCCCTCGCCGAAGCTCTGGCAATGGCCGTCGCCGGAAATGAACTGGCCGGCGCTCAGCATCAGGTATTTGTTGGGATGCACCGTGACATTGACGCCGCCTGCGAGCGCCAGCGCGATGCGTCCCTGCCGCAAATCCTGGCAAGCCAGATGGATGGCGGTCAGCGACGACGAGCACATGGTGTCCAGCGTCAGGCTGGGGCCATGCAGATCAAGAAAATACGAGGTCCGGTTGGCGATGCTCGCCAGGCTGCCGGACAGATTGTATTCGCCGTACATCACGCCGGCGTAGACGCCGGCCTGCCCCGCCCGTCCGTTCGCGGTCGCGGCTTGCAAGGCCGCGCGGTTCAGGCCGGCGTCCTCGATGGCCTGCCAGGCGTGCTGCAGGAATAGCCGCTCCTGCGGGTCCATGCCGGCGGCTTCTTTGGGCGAAATATTGAAAAAGCGCGGATCGAACTCGTCCACGCCTTCAATGAAACCGCCCCATTTGCTGTAATGGCGGCCGGTTTCGCCCCGGTCTTCGCTGTAGTGCTCGCGCCAGTCCCAGCGAGAGGCCGGCACTTCGACGATGCAATCGCGGCCTTCGCTCAGATTGCGCCAATACGCGGCCAGGTCCCATGCTTCGGGATAACGGCCGCTGAGGCCGACGATCGCGATGGGTTCGTTCACCGACGACGCGGGCATGGATGGCGCCGCCGACCGCTGAGGCCGGCCGCGGCGCGCCATCGCGGGCGCGGCGGACGGCATGATCGGCGCGGATGCCTCGGGCGCTTGCGCCTCAGGCGCGAACAAAGCCAGCAAGGCCGGTTTTTGCGCCTGCAGGAAATAATCGGCCAGTTCATCCAGGGTCCGGTACTCGAAGAACAGCGTCTTGGCGAGGGTCCCGAAGGTTTTTTCCAACTCGCCGGTCACATTCATCGCCAGGATGGAATCGATGCCGTACTTTTCCAGCGCCGCCCGGCCCTCGATCCGCTCAGGCGGCAGCTTGAGCGCGCCGGCAAACACGCGGCGCAGGAAATCGCGCGTGCGCGCCGCCAGATCGGCTGGCTCGGCCGTCGCGGCCAAGGTCTTCGCCATCGGCTGCGCGGCATGTCCGCGCGGCTCCAGCGCCTTGCGCATCGCAGCGGGATCGCCGTGCATCGCCATCAGCGCGCCCTGCGGCTGCGACAAACAGCGGCGCCAAGCCTGGATGCCTGCCTCCGCGCTCAATGAGCCCATGCCGGTGCGCCTGCGCAGCGCGTCCATGTCCGCTGCGTCCACATGCATGCCGCCGTCCAGCCAGTGCGGCCAGGCGATGGCCGCCGTTCGGCCGGAGCGCTCTCCAACAGCCGCCAGACGGTTGCGGTAGACCGCGAACTGCTCGAGAAAGCCATTGGCCACGGCGTAGTCGGCCTGCCCGAGATTGCCCGCCCAGGAGGCGATGGATGAGAACAAAACGAAAAAGTCCAGCGGCAGCGCGCGGGTGGCGCGGTCCAGGTTGCGGCAGCCCGCCACCTTGGGCGCCAGCACGGCGCGGAAGGAATCCGCTGTCTTCTTCAGGATGAATTCGTCCCGCAACAGGCCGGAGCTGTGGATCACGCCATCCAGCCTGCCGTGGCGGGCCAGGATGTCCGCCACCAGCGCGTCCGTTTCGGCGGGATTGGAAATGTCGGCTCGCGCGTATTCCACGCGGCCGAGAGCTTGCAGCTCGGCCAGCAGGGCCTGCTCCGGCTCGGAACGGCCGGCCAGCACGACCGCGACGTCCGCGCCTCGGCTCAGCATCTCGCGGGCGAACAGCCGCCCCAGCCCGCCCAGGCCGCCTGCTATCAAATAGACCCCGCCTTGCCGGAGCGCGTCCGGCGCAGTCGGCGCCTCGTCGATGACGCGCCAACGACGCGCCAGCCTGCCGGAACCATCCAGCCGGACTGCGACGTCCGACGATCCGCCCCATTCGGCGCGCAGCCCGCGGGCCAGAGCCGCCCCGTCGACGCCGGCGGAAACCAGAACCAGCTGGGCGGCGACCGCCGGGTTCTCCAGCCTGGCCGTTTCGAACATTCCGGCCAGGCCGATCAGCCATTCGGCCTCGTCGCCGGTCGCAACCAGCTGCAGGCGGGCGGGAGACTGGGGGCGGGCCCGCATCAGGCCCCGCAGTGCCTCGAAAACGCCCAGAGCCAGCGCTTCGTAGCCCTCGCCCTCCAGCACCCGGCAAGTCGCCGGCGCCAGTCGCGAAGACAGCGCCTCGGCGTCTTTGGGACCGAAGCCGCGCAGCAGCACCAGCCGCTCGCACGCGTCCTCCCCGACCCCGTCCGGCGCGACGACCGCTTCCCACTGCGGCGAAGCCAGCAGCGTGGCGAGCGCCTCGCCGCCCTTCCGTCGAAGCGTGGCGATCCGGAGCATGGCATCCTGTTGCGAGAGTTCGCCGCTCGCCAGCGCGCGATAGATACGTTCCAGCTCTTGCTTCATAAGTCCAACCCAGTCAGTTCAACCGCCTGGTCGGCGGAGAGTTCGTTGTTGAGGACGCGCGCGATGATGGCCGCGACGCGGGTCTGTTCGTCGCCGCCCAACGGCCTGGCGGAGAAGCCGCGCATCTCCACGCATACGACGCCATCCCTGTCGCACATATCGATATCACACTTGAATAGCCGTCCTTCCGCGCCGACCGAAACGCGGCGCAGCCAGGCGAACATCACGCGTTCGCAGCCTTTGATCACTCGCATAGCCTCCAGCGCGTACGGCAGCCATGCGCCGTTCTCTCCCGCCCTGTCCGCGATCAGCTCGATGGCGCCTTGCAACGCGCTGTCCAGCATGCCAGGCGGCAGCGGGCAGTCCGGGCCGCCGGCCGGCAGCCGCAGCTCGGCCAACGCCTCGCCGTCTCCCAGATGCAGCGCGGCGATGCCCTGAAAGCTCGCTCCGTAGGCCAAGCCCATCGCGGCGAAGCGCGGATACAGCTCGTCCGGCCCCAGTTCGCCGCGCCGCATGCCGGCGCGGAGGCTTTCCATGTCCAGCCTCCGCGGCTGGGTCTGCGCCTCCGTCACGGCCATCCCCCGGCAGTGCAGCGTTTCCAGGCCATCGGCACCCTCGCTGCGGATCTCGAACGCGATCGCGCCGTCATCGGCGGACGTGAGATCGACAATTGCCTCGACCGCGGCGTCCGCCGCCAGCGGCTGCGACCACACCGCGTGCGCCAAGCTCAGCCGCAGATGGCTTTCCTCCGGCGGCAGGGCGTCGGCCACTGCGGCGCGCGCCATTTCCAGATAGGCGGCAGCCGGCAACACCGGCTTGCCGTTGACGCGGTGGTCTGCCAGGAAGGATTCATCGCCCAGAAAGCGGCTGCGGTAACGCTGCTGATTCAAGTTGGACGCGTTGCGGTGCAGCAGCGGATGCAGCGCGCCGCCTTTTGCCTCCGTTTTGGCCGCCGGGCGGACCCAGTGGCTTTCACGGGCGAAGGGATAGGTCGGCAGCGCCAGTTTCCGAGGCGCGCCTCCTTGATGCAGCGCGCGCCAATCCAGATCCACGCCGCGCACCCAAAGGCTCAGCAACTTGGGCAGGTTGCGCCGCGCCAGCCACTCGCCGGTCAATCGGCGCATGTCCTCGTCGGCGGCGAACAGGCTCAGCGTGTCCTCGTCCAGCCCGGTCGGACTGTAGTGGACGCCGTCCATGCGCCGCCCTGCCAGATAGGCAGCCAGCTGTTCGCGCAACTGCGCGGCCGAAGCGGCGACGAAACCTGCCCGGCGCGGCATCGCGTCGCGGCCGGTCTGCAAGGTATGCGCCACGCGGGCCAGATCGGCCTCGCCATCCGCGAGCCAGGCCAGCAGCGCCTCGGCCTGCTGCCTCAGCTGCTCATCGCCGCGCGCCGACAGCACCACCGCGTGGCTGCCGCTCGCATCGGACATGGCCGGTTTCTCCTGCGGATATTCCGAAATCACCACGTGGGCGTTGGTGCCGCTGAAACCGAACGAGCTGACCGCCGCGACGCGCGGAACATCGCTGTCCCAGTCACGGCAAGCCGTGTTGACGTAGAACGGCGAAGCTGCGAAATCAATGTGCGGGTTCGGCTGCCGGTAATGCAGCGACGGCACCAGCTTGCCGTGGCGCAGGCACAGCAGCGCCTTCACCATGCCCGCCACGCCGGCAGAGAAACCGGCATGGCCGATATTGCTTTTCACCGAGCCCAGCGCGCAGGCTTGCGCCCCCGCGCCGGCGGCGCGGAACACCGCGCTCAGCGCGTCCACTTCGATGGGGTCGCCCAGCGGGGTCGCCGTGCCGTGCGCCTCCACGTAGCCGATGCGGCGCGGATCGATGCCGAAACGGCCGTACACCTGGCGCAGCAGCCTCTCCTGCGCATTGGCGCTCGGCGCGGTGATGCCGTTGGTCTTGCCGTCCTGATTGACGCCGGAGCCTTCGATCACGCCGAGGATCTCGTCGTTGTCGGCCAGCGCCCGGGACAGCGATTTGAGCAGCAGCACGCCGCAGCCCTCTGAGAACACGATGCCGCCGGCCTCGGCGTCGAAGGCAGCGCAGCGGCCGTCCTTTGACGGCATGCCCACCTGTGAGGTCAGCACGTGGCCTATCGGCGTGGTCAGCAGATTGATGCCGCCGGCGAGCGCCATCTCATTTTCGCCGTTGCGTATGCTTTCGCAGGCGAGGTGCACCGCCACCAGCGATGACGAGCAAGCGGTGTCCACCGCGATGGCCGCGCCTTTGAGGTTCAGATAGTAGGAAATCCGGGCCGCCAGTATCGCGCTGGACGTGCCCATGAAGGCCGCGCCCGCGCCGTCCCGTCCCGCATCGCGCAGCACGCGCCCATAATCGCCGGACGCGCAGCCCACATAGACGCCGCAGTCCGCGCCCGACATCGCGCCCGGCGCATAGCCGGCGCTTTCAATCGTCTTCCAGCATTCCTCCAGGAAGATGCGCTGCTGCGGGTCCATCAGCTCTGCCTCCGCCGGCGAGATGCCGAAAAACAGCGGATCGAACAGGTCGATGCCATCCAGCAGGCCGGCCCATTTGGAGTAAGAGGTGCCCGGGTGGCGCGGATCGGGGTGGAACCAGGCCGCGCGCTCGCCCCAGCGCGCTTCCGGAATCTCGCCGATGCTGTCCACGCCCTGGCTCAGATTGCGCCAGAACGCGTCGGCGTCGGGGCTGCCCGGATAACGGCAGGACATGCCGATCACGGCGATTTTCTCCGTGTATCCGGTCTGCGCCGGAACGGCCGGCAGCGCTGGAGATTCGCGGCCGCGCAAGGCCTGGGCCGATACCCGCCGCAGGCTGATCGCCTCCATCGAAGCCACAGCCTCGCCCGCCGCATCGAGCAGGACGAAATCGAACTCGAAAGCGTCGAACGCGCGCGCGCGCAGCCGCGCCAGGCAGCGGTATTCGCGGTCGTTCAGCGCCCCGGTCACGCTCACCGCGCCTATCCGGTGCGGCAGGAACTGGTCGTCGCTGGCGCCGTAGTGCCGCGCCGCCAGATGGCCCGCGTGGTTGATCACCGTGCACAAGCCGCCGTACAGCGCGAAGGGACTGGCCAAGAAACGGTAGCCATGGTCGGCGACGCGGATCTCGCCGCGCGCGGCCTCCTCCCCGAATGTCAGCGAGCGCAGCGGCGCGTAGCAGGCGCCGACGTTGGTCGGAATTTCGTCCGCGTCGAGCGTCGCCAATTCGGCGAAACCGTTGTCCTCCACCCGCATCGGCGCGGTCTCGGCCGGCGCGATGAAGCCCTGCATGTGCAGGCGGTCTCCGGCGGTTTCCAGCGAGTCGCCTGAGCGCACGAAGAACTGCAGGCCATCGCCGCTGCGGCGGAAAACAATGCGCGCGTGGCGCTCGCAGCCGGGTTTTCCCAGCAGCGGATTCGCGATGGCGATCCGCTCCAACCTGACGGCGGGCGCGTCGAAGTGGCTGCGCAGGGCGCTGAGCACCAGTTCGATATACGCGTCGGTGGGCAGCAGATGTTCGCCGAACACCACGTGCTCGCTCAGGCAGACATTGCTTTCTGGGCTGACGCGCCAGGACACTGCGCACTCGCCCGTGGCGGCGAAGTCCCCCTCGCAGTCCGCGCTGTGGAAATACAGGTCCCGCAAACTATCGTCGCGGCGCTGGCGGAAAGGAAACCCCGCCTCGGCTGGCGCATTTCCGACCGGGGCCGCCGCGCCTAACTGTCCAGCCAGATAGGCGGCCAGAGCCTTCAAGTCGGGATAGTCGTAGATGCGCGTCGCCGACAGCGATACGCCGTAGCGGCTGTTGAGCGCCTTCACCCACTCGACGCCGATGATGGAGTCCAATCCCAGCTCCATGAACGAGCGACCGGCATCGATGTCGCCCGGCTGCATCAGCAGCGCCTCAGCCAAGCTGGCTTTCAACTCCTGTTGCAATCCAGCCGTGTCGACGCGCTCCGGCGCGGAGGCGACTGCGGCTGCCACGGCATGCGCAGCAGCCGGAACGGCTTCGGGAACGCTGTCGCCAGCCAATTGCGGATGCAGGAAGGCGGCCAGCGCCTTCAGGTTCGGGTAATCGTAAATGCGCGTCGCCGACAATGCGACGCCGTGCTCGCGGCTTATCGCCTTCATCCATTCCACGCCCAGAATGGAGTCCAGGCCCAGCTCGGTGAAGGAGCGGCTGTCGTCCAACTCGTCCGGCCGCATCATCAGCACCTCGGCCAGGCTGGCCCGCAACTGGCGGCGCAACAGGTCCGGCGCGGATGCCGCAGGCGCGGCCGCAGCCTTGGCCGGAATCGGCGCAGGCATGCGGGCCGGCTCGATAGCCGCCGGAACAGGAGGCTGTTCTGTTTCCAGCCAATAGCGTTCGCGGGCGAACGGATATGGCGGCAAACCCAGTTTGCGCGGCGCGCCGTTCGGATACAGCCGCGACCAGTCCAGCGCCACGCCCTTGACCCACAATTCCGCCAGCCGGCCCAGTTCGCGCCGCGCCATCCACTTGGCGGCCATCGCCTGGAAGTCGGCGTCGCCGCCCATGCCCGACAGCGCGCCCTTGCCGCCCGCCTTGCCCCGCAAAGCGCGGCCGCCGGCCGTGTCGTCGCCATTCAGGAAGGCGCGCAGCCCCGCCGCCAGTTCGTCGGCGGAGCCGGCCAACAGCGCCAGCCGTTCGCCGAACTCGGTCCGGCCCAGCTGCAGCGTGGCGGCAAGGCAAGCCAGATCAGCGGTGTTTTCGCCCAGCCAGGCCAGCAGCCGGCACGCCTGTTCCCGCAACTGCTCCGGGGTGCGGGCCGACAGCGGCAGCAGCGCGTCGCCGCTCCAGCCGGAGTCGTTTTCCGCCTGCGCATGCTCGGCCAGCACGATGTGAGCGTTGGTGCCGCTGAAGCCGAAGGCGTTGATCGCGGCGCGGCGCGGCTGGCCGTCCCGCGCCGCCCAGTCGCGCAGCTTGTCGTTGACGTAGAAAGGCGACCCCTGCAGGGAAATATGCGGATTCAGCCTGGAGAAGTTGGCTGCCGGCGGCAACTGGCGATGCGTCAGCGCCATCAACAGCTTGAGAAAACCGGAAATGCCGGCGGCGGACAGGCAGTGCCCGATATTGCTCTTCACCGAACCCAGCGCGCAGAAGCCTTGCGCCCTGGCATCCGGCGCGAACGCGTCTTTCAGCGCCGCCACTTCGATCGGATCGCCCAGGGGCGTGCCGGTGCCGTGCGCCTCGATCAGGCCGATGCTGGACGGGTCGATGCCGAAACGCTGGTAAACGTCCCGCTGCAGCCGCGTCTGCGCCTCGGCGCTGGGCGCGGTGATGCCGTTGGTCTTGCCGTCCTGGTTGACGCCCCAGCCCTGCACCACGCCGTAGATGCGGTCGCCGTCGCGTTCCGCGTCGGCCAGACGCTTCAGCACCACCACGCCCACGCCTTCGCCGATGGCGATGCCGTCGGCGGCCTCGTCGAAAGTGCGGCAACGGCCGTTGGGCGACAGCATGCCCATCTGCGAGGTCATAATATGCATGGCCGGACCGGCCAGCACGTTGACCCCGCCGGCCAAGGCCAGATCGCTGGCGCCGGAAGCCAGGCTGTCGCAGGCGCTGGCGATGGCCACCAGCGACGACGAGCAGGCCGTGTCTATCGCCATGCTGGGTCCGCGCAGGTCCAGCAGATAGGAGATGCGCGCGGCAAGGATGGCCGGCGATGCGCCGGTGAAGCCCGGTCCGCTGAGCTGCTCGCGCTCGGACAGGCGATGGTAGTCGCCGGCGGCGCAGCCGACGAAAACGCCGCAGCGGCTGCCGGACAGCTTGCGCGGATCGTAGCCCGCATGCTCGATGCCGTGCCAGCAGGTTTCCAGGAACACCCGCTGCTGCGGGTCCATGCTGCGCGCCTCGCGCGGCGACAGGTTGAAGAAGGCCGGATCGAAGCAGTCGTAGCCGCCCAATGCGCCCATCCACTTGCTGTAGGTCTTGCCCGGAGCGGCATCGCCCGGCTGGTAATGGCGCGACATGTCCCAGCGCCCCGCCGGCACTTCCTCCACGCAGTCCCGTCCTTCGGCGAGATTGCGCCAGAACGCGTCCAGGTCGTCCGCGCCGGCGAACCGCCCGGCCATGCCCACCACGGCGATCGCATCGCCGCCGCGGCCCGCCGGCTTGCCTGACCGGCTGCGTCGGGAGCGCAGCGCTATCCGCTCAAATTGCGGCGCGTTCTCGGCCGCGGGGACTTGCGCCTCCTCGCGGTCCGGGGCGGTTTCGGCCACGTGCCGCGCCAGCTGGGCCAATGTCGGATAGCTGTAGATGCGCACGGCTTCGATGTCGGTGCCGTAATCCTCGTTGATCCGTCGTATCCAGGTGACGCCGGTGATCGAATCCAGTCCCAGCGATACGAAGGGCTCGTCGTCGACGATCTCCGCTTCGTCCATTCTCAGTTCCTGGGCCAACAGGCTGCGCAGACGCTCGGCCACTTTGCCCGCGTCGCGGGCCGGGGCCGCCGCGCCAGCGGCTTTGGCTGCCCCCGTTCCCGCGCCGAAACCGCCCTGAATCCGCGCCAGCGCGCCGGCCTGGCCGACAAAGGTGCGCTCGTGCATTTCCAGTTCCCGGGCGATGGTCTCATCCAGCTCGCGGCGCAAAGGGGCGGAACGGCGGCGCTTGCACGCCAGCAGCAAGGACCGCGGATGCCGCGCGATGCGGCCGGCCAGGGCCAGCGCCTCGGCCAGCACCTCGCCGCGCGGCAGCGCTTGTTGCGGCATGCCGCGCCGCGCCAGATCCGCGCCTGAATACTCGCGGGCCGTCATCAGCGATTCCAGAGCCAGATCGCGGCCAACCTCCAGCGGGAATACCAGGGTCGCGCCGGCTCCGGGCGTGAAGCCGTAACCCATGTAAGGGCTGTAGTAACGGCTCTCCTCGGCCAGCAGCGCGAAGTCGGCGAACATGCCCAGCGCCCAGCCGGCGCCTATCGCATGGCCCTGCATCGCGGCGATCACCGGGATCTCGCAATCCAGCGGCAGCCGGAAAATCGGGTTGTCGTTGAAGCGGACGCTGCCCTCGTGTATCGCCAGCAAGGTTTCCTGCGTGCCGCCCGATGAGAAATACTGGTCGTAGCCGGTCAGCACCACCGCCTTGTAGGCGCGGCTCGCCGCGACATGGGCGAACGCTTCCCGCAGCCCGTCGCTGACCGCGTCGGAGAACATATTCTTGGCCGCTCGGTCCTCCAGGCGCACTTCCAGCACGCCATTCGGATGGGCGACCGCCTTCACCGCGCCGGACGACAGCGCGACCGGGCCGGCCACGGCCGCTTCGTCTTCGCCCGCCGGCTCATACGCCTGGGGCGGCTGCGCGCCGGCCAAGCGCCAGGCGCTCAGTTCCTCGCGGGACAGCATTGCCATATTCGCCGCCAGCGCCAGCGCGCCTTGCGCGACCTTGCCCGGCTCGCATACCTGCGTCGCGCCGAAACGCCCAAGCAGCTCGGCGCCGCCGTATTCGCCGCCGTCCAGCAGCAGACGGTAGGCCGGCTCATCGTCGAAATGTCGCCGCAAGGCCGCTTGCGCGGCGTCGCTCAGCAAGCCCCCCATCGCATAGCGGCCATCGGTTCGATAGACGCAAACATCCGCGCCGAGCGCGGCCAGCCAGGCGGCGCCGCGCGCGCCGGCGTCCAGCGCGGCCACCAGCGGCCGCTCCAGCCGGCCAAGCTCGGCCATCAGCGCCTGCGAGGCGGCGGCGTCTTCCGGCGCGCCGTCCAGCGGCAGGAAACCCGGATGCTCGCTCATCAGCGCCAGGCTGCGGCAATCGTCGTCGGCGTTGACCAGATCGACCAGCCTCTCCAGTTCGCCGGTCAAGGCCTGGATATCGATGCCGCCGTCCAATACGCGTATGCACGCCTCCAGCACGCCGGCCGGATGGCCGCGCAACTGCAGGCATTCGAAATCGGCCGCCGGCAGGCGCGCTTCCGGCGCGCGTTTCCGGCGCGCCGCCGGCGTCGCGGTGTCCAGCCCAAGCGCGGGCTCGGCCAGAGGCCGGGCCAGATGGCGTTTCAGCAGGCGCAACGACTGGGTCGGCTTGCGGGCCAGTTCTCCGGCCAGGCTGCGCGCATGCTCTTCCACTTCAGCCGCAGGCAGCACCGGGCAGGTCCAGCCCTTGCGCCGCAGCCGCTCGCCTGCCTGCCGCGGCTCCAGGTACAGCAGATCGGCAGCGCGCGCGCGTCCGAATCGGGCCTCGAGCAAGCCGCGCGCATGGCCGGGATGCAGCCCGGCTTCGAAATCGATGAAGCCGTAGCGCGACGCCTCGGCGCAGACCATGAAATCGCACAGCGCGCCCAGCAGGAAACCCGCGCCCATCGCTTCGCCGCGCATCGCGGCGATCACCGGCGCCGGGAAGTCCAGCAATGCCTGGTACAGGCCGGCCCGCAGCGCTTCGGCATGCGCGTCTGCGCCGCCTTGCAGAAAGATCGTTCCGGAACCGCTCAAAATCAGCGCCTTCGCATCCGCATCGGCCGCCGCGGCGTCCAGCGCGGCGCGCAACTGAGCGGCGCAGACAGCAGACAACGCATTCGGCGCGCCGATTCGCAGCTCATATACGCCGTCGCCATGCCGGTACAAATCGACCAAGGGCTCGGGTTGAGCCAAAGAAGCGGCCGGCGCGGCGGCTGCGCCCAGCGCGACAGCCGGCTTCGTCGCCGCCATTGATCCGGCAGCCAGCGCCGCGGCGATAGGTTCGCCCAGCGGGATGCCCAACGGCTTGCGGGGCGATCCGGCCGGACCAGAGGGCAGCGCGAGCGCCACCTTGAGCGGCGCGTCGGCGAGCGCCGCTTCCGCCGCAGGCGCCAAGGCCGCGCCGCCGTGCGGGTACGCGAGGCCTTTCAGTTGCGCCAGCACCGCGCCGTCATCATCGCAAAGATCGATGTCCAGCGCGGCGCGCGCCCCCTGCGCCGGCCGCAGCCAGGCATGAGTCGCCTGCTCGACAGCGCCTGGAAAACGCGCGCCGGCCAGCCAGGCCGGCTGCATGACCGCGCCGGCGGCCCGCAATGCCTGATCCAACCGGGCGATGCGCAAGGCGTGGCCATTGCCGCCTTCCATCGGCGGCAATGGCAGCAAGCGCCCTGCCGCTGCGGCGCGCAGCGCGGCCAGATCCAGCCTTGCGGCCTGCTCCGCGGGGCGGAAGGCCAGCCGGCCCTGGCAATGGACGGCTTCGTCCCCATCCGCGCGGTGGATTTCGAAACGGGCGGAATTGCCGTTCCGCTCGAACAGGGAAATCGCCAGCTCGCGGCCTTCAACGCCGACGCCGGGAACAGCCCAGGCCACCTCGGACAGCTCCAGGCACTCCGCCCCCTCCTGATTCATCACCGCTTCGAACGCGGCGCGGGCCATTTCCAGGCAGCCCGCCGCGCCCAATGCGCGCTGTCCCGACTCTCCGGCCAGGAAAGGCTCTTCGCCGGAAAAGGCCGATACATAGCGCGGCCCGTCGAAGCCGGAACGGTTCTCTCCCAGCAGCGGATGGCTATCCTGAACGACGACCCGGCCCTTGGGCACATCCACCCAATGGCGTTGCCGCGCGAACGGGTACGCAGGCAGGCTGACCGGCGGCGGAAACACCGGCTCCAGCGCGCGCCAATCGGTCTCGGCGCCGGCAGTCCACAACTCCAGCGCGCGCGCGCATTGGGTCTCGCTCATCTCCGGCGACAGCGCGGCCTGCGGCTCGGCCGCGGTTGCGGCGCGGCCGCGGAACACGCCGGCCTCCAGGCGGCCGTGATCGACGAAGGCGCGCAGCTTGGCGGCCAGGTCGGCGGCGTCGGCGGCCAGCACGCCCAGACGCTCGGCCATGGGCTCGCGGCCGAGCCGCAGCGTGGAGGCGATAGCCGGGAAGTCCGCGCCGCCGGCTTCCCGGTCCAGCATCGCCAGCAGATCGATGGCCTTCCGCCGCAGCTGATCGGCGGTGCGGGCGGACAAGGGCACCGGCTGCGCGCGAATCGCCTCTGCCGGCGCGCGGACTGCGGGCACATGCTCCTCCACCACCAAATGGGCGTTGGAGCCGCCCGCGCCGAAGGAGGAGATGCCCGCGACGCGCGGCAGCGCGCGGCCGCCCGCCTCCGGCGCGTCCCAGACGCTCAGCGTCTGGTTGACGACGAAAGGCGTGGACGCGAAATCGATATGCGGATTCAGACGGCTGGAATGCAGCGACGGCGCGATGCTCAGGTGCCGCATCTGCAGCAGCACCTTGGTCAGGCCGGCGATGCCGGCCGCGGCTTCGCAATGGCCGATGTTGGACTTCACCGAGCCGATCCGGCAGAAGCCGGTGTCCCCTGTGCTTTCGCCGAACGCCTTGGCCAGAGCGGCGATCTCGATCGGGTCGCCCAGCTTGGTGCCGGTGCCGTGCGCCTCGATGTAGCCGATATTCCTGGCGTCGACGCCAGCCTCCTCAATCGCCTGGCGTATCGCGGCGGCCTGGGCCTGCGGATTGGGCACGGTGTAGCCATTGGTCTTGCCACCGTGGCTGAGCGCGCTGCCGCGGATCACGCCATAGATGCGGTCGCCGTCGCGCTCGGCGTCGGACAGGCGCTTGAGCACCACCGCGCCGACGCCTTCGCCCGGGATGTAGCCGTCGCCGCCCTCGCCGAAGCTCTGGCAATGGCCGTCGCCGGAAATGAACTGGCCGGCGCTCAGCATCAGATATTTGTTGGGGTGTACCGTGACATTGACGCCGCCGGCGATGGCCAGGCCGATGCGGCCCAGCCGCAGATCCTGGCAGGCCAGATGGATGGCGGTCAAAGAGGACGAGCACATGGTGTCCACCACCATGCTGGGGCCGCGCAGGTCGAGGAAATAGGATACGCGATTGGCGATGCTGGCCGGATTGCTGGCAAAGCCCATGCGCTGGCCAAGCAGACTGGATTCGGCGCCCAACAGCTGGTATTCACCGTACATCACGCCGGCGTAGACGCCCGCCTGCGCCGGCTTGCCGCCGGCCGGCGCGCGCAGCCGCGCGCGGGTATAGCCGGCGTCTTCCACTGCCATCCAGGCGTGTTCGAGGAACAGCCGCTCCTGCGGGTCCATCTTGTCCGCCTCGGGCGGCGCGATATTGAAGAAGCGCGCGTCGAACTCGTCCACGCCCTCGATGAAGCCGCCCCACTTGCTGTAGTGCGCGCCCGGCTTGCTCCTGTCCTCGCTGTAGTACTCGCGCCAGTCCCAGCGTTCGCGCGGCACCTCGGTGATGCAGTCGCGCCCCTCGCGCAAGGCCTCCCAGAGCGCGCCGACATCGCGCGCGCCGGGATAGCGCCCGCTGAGGCCGATGATGGCGATGGGCTCCTCCCCGCTGGAGCGGCGCGCGCGCGCGCCTTGCCCCCGCAGGCTGCGCGCATTGGAAAACGCCAGCTCAGGGGTGGGCGCTGCCGCGGAGCCCCCCTCTGCCTTGCCGCCCAGCAGCCGCGTCAGCCTGCCGGCATGGGCGCGGGCGAAGTAGCCTGCCAAGTCGCGCAGGTTCAAATATTCGAAAAACAGCGTCTTGGGCAACTGGCCGAACGACTTCTCCAGATGCCGCGTCAGGTCCAGCGCCAGGATGGAGTCCATGCCGTAAGCATCCAGCGGCGCGGCCGGATCCACCGTGTCCAGCTTCAGCAAGGCGCTCAATTGGCCGCACAACCAGGCTTCCGCCTGGCGCGCCAGCTCCGGCGCGGACGCGCTGTCCGCGGCAACCGCCGCGGTTTCCATGGGCGCGGCGTGTTCGCCCAAGACGCGGCGCATCGCGGCGAGGTCGCCTTCCATCGCCAGAGCCTGGTCGAAACCGCCCGCCAGCGCCCGGGCGAACAGACGCATGCCGGTTTGCGTGGCCATCGGCCGGATGCCCATGGCGTCGGCCAGCCGCTGGCTTTCCTGTCCGGATACCGCCATGCCGCCCTCGCGCCACAAGGGCCACAGCATGGCCAGCGCGCGGCCGCGGCAAACGCCGGCCTCGACCAGTCGGTTGCGATAAGCGGCGAGACGGTCAAGGAAGCCGTTGGCCGCCGCATAGTCGGCCTGCCCCAGGTTGCCGAGGGCGGACGTCAGCGACGAGAACAGCGCCAGGAAGTCCAGGTCCAGATCCAGCGTCGCCCGGTGCAGATTGAAAGCGCCGGCCACCTTGGGCGCCAGCACCGCGCGGAAGCTTTCATCCGTTTTTTTCAGGACAAAGCCATCGTCTATCATGCCGGCGCTGTGCAGCACGCCGTTGAGCCGGCCGTAGTCGCGCGCGACGGCAGCGATCACCTCCCGCGTCCGCTCCGCGTCGGCAGGGTCCATCCGGCGATATTCCACCGAGCAGCCCGCTTCGGCCAGCTCCGCCAGCAAGCGGCTCTTGTCCTCAGAAGCAGCCACTTCCTCCTCACCCGCGCGGCCGGTCAGCACGATGCGGGCTCTTTCGGCCTTCCGGGCGATCTCGCGGGCGAACAGCATGCCCAGGCCGCCCAGGCCGCCGGTGATCAGATAAACCCCGCCGGCCTTGAAAGGCGCGTCCTCCGATCCGGCCTGCGGCGCATCGTTCAGCACCTCCCAAATGGCCGCCATGCGCTCGCCGCCCGCATGGCGGATGAGCGTTTGCTCCGGCGATCCGGCGTCGGCAGCCAGCCGCGCCGCCAACGCTGCCTCGCCGCCGGCGAGATCGGTGAAAATCAATTGGCCGCGCAGCAAAGGATTTTCCAGCGCGGCGGTCTTCAGCATGCCGGCCATGCCGGCCATCAGGCTCGGTTCGTCGCCATCGGGCATGACGAACTGCAGCAGCGTTTCCCGCTCCGGCTTGCCGGCCAGGCGTTGGCGCAGCAGGCCGAAGCAAGCCAGCGACAGGCTGGCGTAGCGCTCGGCGGCATCGCCGCCCGGCATCGGCAGCGCCAGGGTTTCGCAACCCAGCGCGCCGGCATCCACATCCGGCAGACCGCACAGAACCGCGATTCTCTCGCCGGAAAAAGCCGTTTCGCCGGCTTCGCGGCGGGCCCAGGTTTCGGTGGCCAACAAGGCGCCTAGCCGGCCGCCGTCCAGCGCGCGGGCGGCGAAGCCGCGCAGCGACGCGCAGACATTGCCGTCAGCGTCGGCCAGATCGATGTCCAGGCTGCCCGACTCGTTCACGCGCGCCCACGCCAGTGTTTCCTCCGCCGGGCAGGCCGACCAGACCCGGACGAGGTCCAGCGCGAACGGCACGACGGGCGCGCTCGGCGGCGCATCCAAATCGAACAGCAGCGTGGAGGCGGCCTGCAGCGCGCCGTCCAGCAAGCTGGGATGCAGCAGGAATTCGCCCGCGCCGTCGCGCGCGGACGCCGGCAGCGACAAGCGCGCCAGAGCGGCGTTTTCGCCGCGGCGCAGCGCGCGTATCGCCCGGTGCGCCGGCCCATAGGCGAGCCCCATCGCATCGAAGGCGGCGTAAACCGCGTCGGCGCCGTGCGCCTCCCCGTCCAGAGAGGCCTCCAATTCCGCGGCGTCCAGCTTGGCCGGCGGCGCTCCCGCAGCCGCCTCCGCGCGGCCCTGGCAGTGCGCGGCGTCATCTTCGCCGTAAGCTTCGAAAGCGATGCCGCCGCCGTCCGGCAACAGCGCGATATTGACTCGGCGCGGCTGGTCGACCACGGCCGGCCTCAGCCACGCGATGTCGCGCAGGGTCCAGCCGCCGTCGGCGAGGCCGGTCCGCTCGGCCGCCGCGCGCGCCATTTCCAGATAGGCCACGCCGGGCAACACCCGACTGGCCTCTCCCTCCGCCTCCGCGCGCACCCGGTGGTCGCGCAGGAAGAACTCTTCGCCGCTGAACAGCGAACTGTAACGATGCTCGTCCAGATCCGAGGTGTTGGCGTGCAGCAACGGATGCAGCAGCGCGCCTCCGCCGGCGCGGGCCTCGGCTTCCAGCCAATAGCGCTCGCGGGCGAAAACATAGGTGGGCAGACTGACGCGCAGGCGCTTGCCTTTGCCGCGCGCGGCGCTCCAGTCGACGTCGCCTCCAGCCATCCAGGCGGCCAGTTCGCCTGGCGCGCCGGCGGCGGCCAGCGGCTCATGGCCGTCGGCATAGGCCTGCAACTGCTCCCGCAGCTGCTCGGCAGTGTCCGCGACGAAGGCCGCGCGGCAAGCCATGTGCTGGCGGCCGGTCTGCAGCGTATAGGCCAGATCGCCCAGGTCCGGGGCCTCGCGGCCGAGGAAGTCAGCCAACCGCCCCGCGTAGGCGCGCAGGCTTTCCGCCGTCCGCGCCGAGATGGGCGCCACGACCGTGCCCGAAGCCTTGCGGACGCGGCGGGACGGCTGATGCTGCTCCAGCACCACGAAAGCGTTGGTGCCGCCCACGCCCAATCCGTTGACGGCGGCGCGGCGCGGCCCATCCTGCTTCGGCCAGCCTCGCGCCTCGGCGTCGACGTAGAACGGCGTGTTTTCGAAGCGTATCCGCGGATTGGGCTTGGCGTAGTTGACGACAGGCGGAATCACGCCCCGCTGGACAGCCAGCGCGGCCTTGATCAGGCCGACCACGCCGGCGGCGGCTTCCAGATGGCCCAGATTGGCCTTCGCCGCGCCCAGCGCGCAATAGCCCTTGCGCTCGGTATCGCGCTTGAAGGCGCTGGACAGCGCCTTGACCTCCTCCGGATCGCCCATCGCGGTGCCGGTGCCGTGGGTTTCCACCAGGCCTATGCTGTCGGCGCTCACTCCGGCGTTGTCCAGCGCGGCGCGGATGCAGGATATCTGCCCGCTGGCGCTGCTGGCGGCGTAGCTCATCTTGGCCTTGCCGTCGTTGCCGATCGCCGAGCCTTTGATCACCGAGTAAATGTGGTCGCCGTCGCGCACCGCTTCGTCCAGCCGCTTGAGCAACACCAGCCCCAGGCCGCTGCCGAACACCACGCCGTCGGCGTCGGCGTCGAAAGCGCGGATGCGTCCGGTTTTCGAGAAGATATAGCCCTCGCGGTAGCGGTAGCCGTGCTCCAGCGGCACCCGCACGCTGACGCCGCCGGCCAGCGCCATCGAACACTCGCCGTTGAGCAGGCTCATCCGCGCCTGGTGGACCGCCACCAGCGAGGTCGAGCAGGCGGTCTGCACCGTCATGCTCGGTCCGGTCAGATTGAGCTTGTACGAGAGATAGGTGGAGAGAAAGTCCTTGTCGTTGCTGATATGGGTCGCGCCCGCCGAAATTTTCTCGATGCGATCATGGAGATTGACGAAGTTGGCGAAGTAACTGGTGACCACGCCGCCGGCGCCGGCGAACACGCCGATATTCTGCGGCCCCGCTCCGGCGTAGCCCGCGTCTTCCAACGTCTCCCACGCGCATTGCAACAGCAGCCGGACCTGCGGATCCATCAACTCCGCCTCCCGCGGGGCGATCTTGAAAAAGCCCGGATCGAAGCGATCCGCGTCGGCTAGCGGCGCGCAGGCCTTCACATAACTAGGGTCGGCCAGTTCCGCCTCGCTCACGCCTGCGCGGCGCAGCGTTTCGTCCGACAGGTCGCGGATGCCTTGATGCCCCGCGCACAGCTTGGTCCACAGTTCGGACACATTGTCCGCGCCCGGAAAACGACCGGCCATGCCGATCACCGCAACATCTCTAGCCTTGTTCATGTGCTCTTCATCTCTCGAGAAAACGGGCGGTGCGCGACCGCCGGGTTACGCTTGCGCCGCCAGGCAGTCCGAGTAAACGCGACAGAGATCGCCGACGGTGCGGATGTCGGTGATGCGCACGTTCTCGTCCAGGAACGGGTCCACGCCCAGTTCCACCTCCACCCGGAACAACAGCATGGCGATGCTCACCGAGGTAAAGCCCATCTCGTCCACCAGCTCGGTGTCGTCTCCATAGGCCGGCAGGCTCAGCAGGTTTTCCTCCGCCACCAGGCGCAGCGTCTTTTCAATCACTTGTCTAACGTCGTGTTGCATCTGGATATCTCCCGTCAAGTCGTCAAACCGCCATCCACGATCAGCGTCTGCCCCGTGACGAATCCTGCCTCGTCCGACAACAGAAACCGGACGACGGAGGCGGCGTCGTCCACCGTCGTCAATCTGCCCAGCGGCGTTTGCCGCACGAGCTGCTCCTTTTGCCTCGCCACCATGCCGGACACCATTTCCGTCTCCATCAGCCCGGGCGCCACCGCGTTGACTCGGATGCGCATCGGCCCCAGCTCCCGCGCCAGGCTGCGGGTCAACCCGTCCAGCGCGGCCTTGGTGGCGCTGTAGGCCGCCACGCCTTCGAAGCCACGGACGCCGGCCACCGAGGACACGTTGACGATGGCCCCGCCGCCGCCCACCATCATCTGCTTGGCGCACAGCTGGGCCAGCCGGATCGCGCCGCCCAGGTTCACCTCCAGCAAGCGGGCGATGTCGTCCGGCCGGCTCATCGCCAACAGTCCTTCGTGGTAGACGCCGGCGTTGTTGACCAGGCCGCGCAGCGGGCCCAGCTTCTCCCGCGCGCGCCCGAGGAAACGGGACAGCGCCGGCGCGTCGGTCACGTCGGCGGCCTCCCAATGGAAATCGCCGGCGGCGCTATCCCGCAGCCGGCTCAACTCCGCCGTGTCGTTGCGGCTGAACGTCGCCACCCGGTAGCCGCCGGCCAGCAGGCTTTCGCAAATTTTCAGACCCAGGCTGCGGCTACCGCCGCTGACCACTACGGCCGGTTTGACTGTTTCTTGCATCGCCACTCCTCCAGTCATTTGTCATAATCATGGCGCGCAAGCGCCCGCTCGGGCGCGCCTTGGCGCGCCCCCCGCCGCGCTCAATGCTTGGCCAGCGTCCGGTCGGACAGGAAGTCGAACCTCGCCTTGCGGTATTTCTCTTGATTCAGTTGGCGGGGAATATCCTTGGTCAGCATCTGCCTCACCACCATCGGCGCCATCAAGTTCTGCGCCCACTGCGGGAAGCCGCCGCCCATGTCCATGTCGTACAGCACCTCCACCTTGACCGCGCCATCCTGCTGCGGGGTGTAACGGAATACGTTGTGCATGTGCTCCAGCCGCACCCGGTTCTCGTTGGGCGGCAGTTTGTTGGGCGCCGCGATGTTCTCCAGCGTGACCACGCCGGTGGCCGGGTCCTGCCTCAGTTGGCCCAGCAGCAGCATTTCTCGCGGGGTGAACGGCGGAAACAGCTCCACCGACCACAATGTGACGATGCTCCCGCTGCGCGGGTCCCATGGCTGGACGATGCGATAGCCCAGGCAACCCTGCACCCACTCGGCGCAGTTGTTCTGGATGCTTTCATCCAGGAAAGGCGCGATGTGGTTGCTGAGGCTGAACTGCTTCATCGTGGTGATGCCGCGCACGCGCAGCGCCGACGAACCCGGGGTCTTCATGGTGTAGACCTGCACGCCGTCGGCGTCGGACTGCAACTCCCAGCGATTGGAGCCGGACAGCATCCACAGCCAGTTGCCCAGCACGGACAGCAGCGCCAGCGCCGGCACGGCGTAGATCAGCGCCTTGCCCAGCCGGCGCAGGCGGGAACCGCGCTTGGCGGGCGCCGGCATCGCGGCCGGCGACAAAGTGTTTTCGAGCTTGCTCATCTACATCCTCACGTTTTCGGAGTGTCCAGTTCGCGGATGCCGGGGACCCGCGCGTTGCGATACTTCTCCATATTCATCAGCCCTTGCATGCCGTGGAGAATCTGGTAGGTGCTTTCGATCAGCGCCGGGTTGACCAGCGGGTACGGCAATCCGCCCACGTCTGTGTCCTGGGTGAACTCGATGTCCAGCCAGCCGCCCGGCTGCGGCGTGATGGTCCAGTGGTTGCTCAGATGGGCGATGCGCACGCAGCACTCGTCGCGCGGGATGCGGTTGGGCGCGGCGATGATGTTGAGCTCCAGCCGCTTGCTGACCGGGTCTTGCCAGTGTTCCTGCAGCAGCACGTACTGGCGGGTTTTCAACAAGGGCATGTCGAACTTGAACTGCACATACGCGGCGTAGCGGTCCGGCGTCGTCGGCAGGCGCTCTATCACCGAGCCGTCGTAGCAATAGGCTTCGGCGCAGCTGCTCAGATCCTCCAGCAGCTTCACCATGCCGGAGAGGCTGGATTTGACGCGGGCGTGCGCCTTCACCAGCACCAGGCCGCTGCCCGGCGTCTTCAAGGTCCACACCTGGACCCCGTCCTGATCCCGCGATGGTTCCCAGCGGTTGGAGCCCGAATACACCCAGGCGAAATGGGCGGCCACGGCCAGCGCCAGCAGAACCAGCCCCGCCCGCGACAGGCGCTTGCGCCATCGCCGTTGCGGCTTGGCCTGGGCCGGGGCGGCCGTCGCCATCTGATTGCTTGATGTCATTGCTCGATTCCGAAGGTTGGTGGATGAAAGCCGCGTTCAGGTCGCGGCCAGCAGGTGCCGGGACAGATGGCGCGCCAGGCAGATCAGTGAAACCGTCGGCGTGCCGCGCATGTCGTCGGGAATGACGGAGCCGTCGCAAACGTGCAGGCCGCGCAGCGAGGTTTCCAGCTTGCCATCGACGTGCTCGCCGATGCGGATCAAACCGCCGATGCGTCCAGCGGCGCGCAATCCGACGTCGAAAATATGCTTGGCGCCCGCCCGTTCCAGCAGGCGGACCGCCTCGCGCCGCCCCCGGTCCAGCCGGACCTGGTCGCCGTGGTCGAAGCTCTTGCGCAAGCGCCCGTCCGCCTCCAGGCGGCCGCCCAGGCCATCCTTGACCTTGACGCCGACGCCCACGCAATCGCTGTAGGAGAACAGGTGCCGGAAACGCAGCGCCGCCAGCATCATCGGCCGGTGCAGCACGCGGGCCACATTGGCGTCGCCCAGCTCGATGCCGTCGTCCAGATGGCAGCTCATGCTGCCGACGAAGCCCTCCTCGCCGCCCCCCAGTCCCGGCACCAGGCCGTAAACCCCGTAACCGGGATTGCAGAAGAAACCCCGCGCGCCGACGCCGTCCACGCCGCAGTCCCGCAGCATTGTCGGGGTGGCCAGCTCGCCGGCCGCCAGCACCACTTTCTTGGCGTAAGCCTGCCGCAGCTCGGAGCCGAAGCCCTTGCGCCGCCGGTATTCCACGCCTATCGCCCGGCCGCCTTCCCGCAGCACGCGCACCACCATGGCGCGCGAGATCAGCGTCGCGCCGGCCGCCAGCGCGTCCTCGACGTAGTCCAGCGCCTTCCATTTGGCTTCGTAGCGGTAGCCGGCGTCGCACCGCGACGCGTCTATCAGCATCTCGTTCTTGCGCCAGTCATGCCCCAGCTCGATGGCGCTGGCCCGCAGCCGGCGCGCTTTGGCCGTCAGCAGCCTGTCCGGCAGCGCGGCGATCGGCAATTCGCTGCGCACCGCTTCCAGGTCATCCGCCAGCTCGATGCCGTGCGCGCGGAACAGCTCCAGCGGCGGCATATTGGCGACGGCGAAATACATCGAAGTGGAGCCGCCGGTGGTCAATGCCCTGACCGTGGCCAGCTTGCGTTCGCCCAGCCGGACTTCGTCGGCGATGCCGGCGATGCCGGCCAGGCTTTCTCTGGCCGGCGCGGAGCCGCCCCTCTCCAGCATCAGCACCTTGCGTCCCTGCCGGCTCATTTCCCGGGCGATGGTGGCGCCGCATACGCCGGAGCCGACGACGATGACGTCGAATTCTTCATGCTTCATGGATGCCCCCCTAGCCGCTGACGGCCAGCTCGCCCTGCGCGGCGGGCTTGCGGGCCGGCTTCGCGTCGCGCTGCCGCATGCGCTTGGCCACCTCGGCCACCGCCGCAGGATCGGTCACGATGGAAAAATGATCGGCGGCGATCTCAAACACGCTGAACCGCTCCGCCGCCAGCTCGCTCCAGCCATAATCCTCAGGCGCGCCGGTGAAGCCGCCGCCTGCCCGCAGCAGCGTCAGCCTCGCGCCGTCCGGCAGCGGCTGCGGCCGGTAGGCCCGGCAAGCTCCCTCGCTGGCCACCGCGATGTCCAGCGTCGCCTGGAAAGCGTCGAATGGAATCCGGACGCCCTTTTCGCCCAGCAGGGCGTGCAGCCTGACGCCGCGCTCGCCGGCCGGCAGCGCTTCCAGTTCGCCGGCATCCACGGATATCTCGGCGCCCAGCGTCCGGGAGAAATGGCGGAACACTTCGGCCATCATGGCCGCCATGCCGTAGCCGCGCAGATCGGGGCGCAGGGTGTCGAGCAGAATCACCGACGACACCTGCCGCCCCATCGCCAGCAGCTGGCGCGCCATTTCATAGGCCACCACCCCGCCGTTGGAATAACCCAGCAGCCGGCACGGTCCCTGCAAGCCGGCGTCGCCCAGCAGGCGGATATTGGCTGCGGCCGCCTCCTCCACGCTGGATGCGCCGCCGGCGGGCTCCACGCAGTAGAACGGCTGGCTATCGCCCAGCTCGCGGCTCAGCAGTTGCAGGGACAGCGCGCCGCCGCCCGCGCCGGGCAAGGCGACGATGGGCTCCCGGCTGCCGCCGGCGCGCATCGGCACCAGCCGTTCGCCGCCATTCTCGGTCCGCGGCTCGCGCTCCGCCGCGAGGGCGGCGATGCGGCTGGCCAACGCCGCGATGCCCGGGTAGCGGAAAATGTCGGCCGGCGATAAGGCCACGCCCATCTCCGCGTCCACCCGCTGCATCATCTCCATGATCTCCACCGAGCCCAGCCCCAGCTCGATCAATGGTTTGTCGGTCGCCACGTCGCCGACGGCCAGACCCAGCTTCACGGCGGCTTCGCGCCTCAACAGCACGATGGCGCGGCCGGCGGCGTCCAGTCCGGCGCAATCGTCCGGCGCCTGAGCCTCGGCGGCCTGCGGCGCCAAAGGAAGGGCCGCGTCATCCTCATCCTCGCCCAGCCAGTGCCGCGTCCCGGCGAAGGGATAGCCCGGCGCCGACACCGGCTGAACGCGGCGGCCGCGCCACAACGCGCGCCAAGGCATCTCCACGCCATGCACCCACAACCGCGCCACATGCCCCCATCGGCCGCCATCCCGCGCCTGTTCCAGCTGCATGGCGGCGATGTCGCCGCCGATCAGGCCCGCCAGCGGATTGCGCCGCTCGGCATCGGCGGCGGCGTAGTAGATGCCGCGCGCCTCCAAGCCGGACGGCTCTGTGCTCTTCGCCGCCGATGCCAGCTTGTCGCGCAGCTCGGCTATCGAGCCGGCGTCCACCGCCAGCCGCGCGTCCATCGGCTCGCGCCCCAGCTGCGAGGTGTAGGCCAGGTCGGCCAGTCGGGCATGCGCGCCCTCCGCGTCCAGGAAAGAAAGGTAAGCGTCCAGATAGGCGGCGAGCCGCTCCGGCGTCCTGGCCGACAGCACGAACAGCTGCTCGCCGGCATCTTCCTCGCGCTCGCGGGCTTCCAGGCACTCTTCCAGCAAAATGTGGACATTGCTGCCGCTGTCGGCGAAGGAGTTGACGCCGGCGCGGATCGGCTGGTCGCCGTCGCGGATATCGTCCAGGACGATTTCGCGGTCAGCGATGTAAAGCGGATGGTCCTCGCTGGCGATATCGATGAAGCTGCTGAGCTTGCGCATCGAAATGGTGGCCGGAAAGCGGCCGTGGCGCAGCGACAGCGCCAGCTTGATCACGTTGACCACGCCGCTGGCGGCTTCCACGTTGCCGATATTGCCCTTGACGCTGCCCAGCGCGCAGCGCTTGCCCGCCATGGCCTGTCCCAACGCGTTTTTGACGCCCTCGAACTCGAAGGAGTCGGCCCATTTGCGCGCATAGCCATCCACCTCGATGTAGCGCACCGAGTCCGGCTCCACGCCGGCCTTGCGGTAGCAATCGGCCAGCGCGGCGGTGATGGACTCGTGCTTCACTTCGGACAGGCTGCGCGCCCCGCCGCGGTGGTTCTGATGGCAGGACTTGATCAGGCAATAGGCGCGGTCGCCGTCGCGACGCGCGTCGGCCAGCCGCTTCAGCACGATCACGCCCACGCCCTCGCCCCGGGTGAAGCCGCTGGCGTCGTTGTCGAACACGCCGCTGCTGCCATCAGGCGACAGCAGTCCATACTGCGAGGACGCCACGTAATCGCCCGCGCCCAGATTGAGCGAAACGCCGCCGACGATGGCCAGGTCGCACTCGCCGTTGAGCAGCGAGTAATAAGCGCGGTTGATCGCCACCGCCGACGACGCGCAATTGACATTGATCGCCTCGCTCGGGCCGCGGAGATCGAAGACGTGCGAGAGGCGGTTGGCCAGGTAATAAGTGGGGCTGGACGAGGTGAACACCGGGCCGTCCGCCAGTGCGCGGAAATCCATGCCGCGCAGCAGCTGCTCGTATTCCGAGTACTGGTAGCCGACGAAAACCCCGCAACGGGAACCCGCCAGCGAGCGGATATCGACCCCGGCATCCTCCACCGCGCGGTAGGCTTGTTGCAGCAGCAGGCGCAGCTGAGGGTCCATCGCCCGCGCCTCGGCCGGCGGAATATTGAAGAAAGCCGCGTCGAAGCAATCGACGCCGTCCACCAGCGCGCCCCATTTGGACAGGGTCTTGCCGGGCGACGGCGCGTCGGCGTAATGCGCTTCCCAACGCCAGCGGGACTCAGGCACCGGGCGGACGCTGTTCTTGCCCGCCATCAGATTGCGCCAGAACGCGCCGGCGTCCGGCGCGTCGGGCAGCAAGCAGCTCAGGCCCACCAAGGCGATGTCGCCGCCAGCCGGAGCCGGGGCGGATTCCTCCCCGGCCAGGCCGTAATGGCGGATCAGCGCGTCGGCATGGCCGGAAACCAGCGCGTCGGCGACGGCTTCGGCCGATGCGCCGGCCGCGCCCTCCAGACGGATGCCGTAGCGGCGGCTGACGAAGTCCGCCAGATCGGCGCCGGACGGCGCGGACCGGACCGCATCCGGCTCGCTTTGCGGAGCGTTGGCGTCCAACAGCGCCGCCAGTTCGCGCAGCGTGCCGACGCCGGCGAACTGGGCCGGCGCCAACGCCAGGCCGAACTCGCGGGCGATGCCCTCTATCAGCTCCATCATGATGATGGAGTCGATGCCCAGCTCGGGCAGCGCCGCATCGGCGTCCACCTTCGCCGCCGGCAATTTCAACGTGGTCTCGATCAGGCCGGTCAGGCGGTCGAGCGCGCTCATTCGTGACGGATGCGACATATCAGACTTCCTTTGCAAGAAAACCACGCAAATCGGCGAGCACCAGCTGCCGCAGCTTGTCGGCGGCCAGACTGCGCGCGGGCGCGGACGGCCGCGAGGCCCCGTCCGCCTCGTTGCCGGACAGCAGCCGTCTCAGCCGCGGCGTCTGTCCTTCCATCACCAGCGTCTGCCCGCCGCCGGCCGCCAGGCAGTCATGCCAGGCCGCCAAGCCGGTTTCGCTGCGCATCGGCAACATGCCTGTCGCTTCCAGCATGCGGACCCGGGCCTTGGCCGGCAGTCCCATGCCGCCCTCTTCCCACAGCGGCCAGTTGATCGACAGCGTCAGCCCGCTGCGCAGCCCGGCCGCCGCTTGTCCGTTGCGCCAATGGGCGAATTGATTGAGGAAACCGTTGGCCGCCGCGTAGTCGGCCTGGCCGGCGTTGCCGAAAACGGCGCTGGCCGACGAGAACAGCGCCAGAAAATCCAGATCCAGCTCGCTGGTCGCGGCATCCAGGTTCGCCGCGCCGTCCACCTTGGGCGCCAGCACCCGCTCGAAATCCGCTCGGGTTTTGCCGGCGATCAGCCCGTCCCGGGTCATGCCTGCGCTGTGGATCACGCCATTGAGCGCGCCGAAACGGTTCAGCGTTTCAGCGATGGCGGCCTCGACCTGGGCAGGATCCGCCGGGTCCATCCGCAGGTAGGCCAGGCGAGCCGGCGGGACGGAAGCCTCCGCGGCCAGGCGTTTCAGCTCGGCCAACCTCTCTCCATCCTCGCCGCCGCGGCCGGTCAGCACCACGATGGCGTCAACGGCCCGCGCCAGGATGTCGCGGGCGAAGATGCGCCCCAGTCCGCCCAAACCGCCGGTGATCAGGTAGACGCCGCCGGCGCGCAAGGCCGGCGCGGCCTGCTTGGGCGCATCCGCCTCATGCCAGCGCTTGACGCCGGCCTCGCGGCCGGCGAACCGCAGCACGGCTTCGTCCGGCGCGGCGGCCGCCAACTTCAGCCTCTCGACCAAAACGGCCTCGGAGCAGGCATCGCCCAACAGCACCAGTTGCGCCGCCAGGCCGCCATGTTCCAGCCGGGCGCTGCGGACCAGGCCTTCCAAGCCGGCCAGCAACGCGCCGTCTCCGCTTTCCGCGACAACGATCTGGAACAGAATCCGCCCAGCCGGTTTGGCTCGCAGCAGGCGCTGCAGCCTTTCGAAGCAATCCACGGCGACTGCGCGGTAGCGCTCGGCCAAGCCGGCGTCGGACGGCATCGCCGCGTGCGAAGCGTCGTCGCAACCCAATTTGCCGGCCAGGCTGGCGGCATGGATCGCGGGCAGGCCGCACAACAGCAGCTCGCGGCGGCTGAAATCGCCCGCGGCCTTTCGGGCGGCCGCGGCAAGCGGCGTCCATGCGGGACGCGCCAGCACGCGCCCCACCTGCGCCCCGCGCAATACCGATACCGGCGCGCCGCGCTCGAGCGGGGCAGGCTCTATCCAATAGCGCTCTCGGGCGAACGGATAGCCAGGCAGATTCAGCCGGCGGCGATCCGCGCCGGCATGCAGTCCCGCCCACTCGACGCGGCGGCCCGCCACCCAGGCTTCGGCCAGGCGGCGCAAGTCGTCGCCGCCGCCGGGACGCAGCGCATCCTCTTCGGCCAGCTTGCGCGCCGCGCGGCCGCTCAGCAGGCCATCGGCCTCCCGCCCTCCCGCATACGCCTCCAGGCCGGCGATCCACTCCTCGCGGGTCGAGGCGGCCAGCGCCAGCCGTTCGTCCATTTCTTCGCGGCCCAATTGCAGCGTGTAGGCCAGATCGGCCAAATCGACATCATGCCGGCGCAGGTAGACGGCCAGATTCGCCGCGCTGGCGCGCAGCCGCTCATCGTTCTTGGCCGACAGCACCAGCAACTGCGGGCCCGCCGCCGCCGGACGGCGAGCTGACGGGACGTGCTCCTCAAGCACCACGTGGGCATTGGCGCCCCCCCAGCCAAAGGCGCTGACACCGGCCCGCCGCGGCAGCGCCTCGCCGCTTGCATTCCGCGGCGCGGCCCAAGGCGTGGTCTTGTCGACGATGTAGAACGGGCTGCCGGCCAGATCGATGTAGGGATTGAGCGCGTCGAAATGCAGCAGCGCCGGTATTTGCCGGTTGCGCATCGCCAGCAGCGCTTTGAGCATGCCGGCCATGCCGGCCGCCGGCTCCAGGTGGCCGATATTGGTTTTCACCGAGCTCAAGCCGCAGTGCGGCGCGGCCGGCGCCGCGCGGCCGTGTTTCGCGTACAGATCGGCGAAGGATTTCTTCAGCGCCTGGATCTCTATGGGATCGCCCAGGCTGGTGCCGGTGCCGTGGCATTCGATATAGCCGACGGTGGCGGGATCGATGCCGGCCTGATCGTAGGCGTCAGTCAGCAGTTCGATCTGCGCCTTGGGGTTGGGCGCGGTCAGATTGCTGACGCGGCCGCCGTGGTTTTCCGATGTGGATCTGACCACCGCGTAGATCGGGTCGCCGTCGGCCAGCGCCTTGTCCAGCGGCTTGATCAGCATCGCGCCCACGCCCTCGCCGCGCACATAGCCGTCGGCGGACTTGTCGAAAGTCTTGCACTTGCCCTCCGGACTCAGCATGCCGGCTGCGCTCAGCGAGATATGGGCGGTGGGCGTCAGCATCACCTGCACGCCCGCGACGATGGCCATCTCGCTGCTGCCGGTGTGGATGGACTCGATCGCCCGGTGCAAGGCCACCAGCGAACTGGAGCAGGCGGTGTCCAACGGCGCGCTCGGTCCGCGCAGGTTGAACAGGAAGGAGATGCGGTTGGCCAGGATGGAATGGGAATTGCCGGAGGCCGAATAGCCGTCCAGCGAAGCGCCGCTGTCGGCCAGCACATCCACGTAATCCTGCGAGGAGGCGCCGACGAACAGGCCGGTGCGGGTGCCGGACAGATCGGACATCTTGTGGCCGGCATCCTCTACCGCCGCCCACACGGTCTGGATCAGCAAGCGCTGCTGCGGGTCCATCATCTCGGCTTCGCGCGGGGTGATGCCGAAGAACAGCGGATCGAACTTGTCCACTTCTTTCATGAAGCCGCCCCAGCGCGAGTAGGACTTGTTGGCGTCCTTGACCGGCTCGCCGTGCACGTGTTCCCAGATCCAGCGGTCGCGCGGGATTTCCGTGACCAGGTTGCGCTCTCGACTGAGGCTGTCCCAAAAGGCTTGCAGGTTTTCCGACTGCGGCATCACCCCGGCGATGCCGACAATGGCGATGGGTTGCCGGGCGAAACGGTTGCCGCCGGCAGGTCTGTCCGCGGCGGGCGCGCGCCAGCCTTTGTCGATGCCGCTGAGCAACGCCGCAGGCTTGGCCGCGACGGGCTGCGAGGCCGCCGCCGCGCCGCCGTGTATGCGGCGCGCGGCGGCGGCGTGTTCGCCGCACAGCGCGTCCGCCACTCCGGCCGGCGTCGGATGCTCGAAGAACAGCACCGGGTTGACTTCCAGTCCATACGCCTCGTTGAGCGCGTTGGCGAAAGCGGTCAGGCCGATGGAGTCGAACCCCAGGTCCAGCAGCATGGCGTCGGTCGAATAGTCGTCGTCGCCCAGCTTCAACAGCCCGGTCACGATCGACTTCAGTTTCTCAGCGACCGCCGCCCGCAGCGCGCCGCCTCCCGTATCCGCCCCGCCGGCCTGGGTCGGCGCCGCCGCCCGCGGCGACAGGCCCCAGGCCTTTTCCAGCTTGTCGCGCACGCCGCTGACCACCGCGACCTGATGGCGCGGCGACGCCAGCGCCGTCTCGAAAGCCGCCAGGCCATCCTGAGTCGCCAGCGGCTCCATGCCCAGGTTGTGGCGGAACATTTTCTCGGTCTGCTCGTCCAGCCGCATGCCGCCCTCGGCCCACAACGGCCAATTCAGGCTCAGGCTGCGCCCCTGCCGCCGGCCGGCTTGCCGCTGCGCGTCGCGCCAGGCGGCGAAGGCATCCAGATAGTGGTTGGCGAACGCGTAATCGCACTGGCCGGCGTTGCCGCCTATCGCCGCCAGCGAAGAGAACATCGCGAAGAAGTCCAGCTCGCCGTCGCCGACGGCGCGGTCCAGATGGAAGGCGCCCAGAACCTTGGGCGCGAGCACCGCGTCCATGTCTTCCCGCGTTTTCTTGCGCATCAGCGAATCACGCAGCACCCCCGCGCCGTGCAGGATGCCGTCCAGCCGGCCGAATCGGGCCCGGGCAGCCTCCACCGCCGCGCGCGCGCCATCCTCGGTCGCCACATCGGCCTGCAGATATGACGCCTCGCCCCCCTTGGCGCGCAGCGCTTCCAGCATGGCTTCCAACTCTGGAGTCGGCGCGGAACGGCCTGTCAGCGTCAGCCTGGCGCGGCAGCGCTCCGCCAGATGTCCGGCGAAGATCAGACCCAGCCCGCCGGCGCCGCCGGTGATCAGATAGGAGCCGCCCTGCCGCAATGCCGGACGGCCGGCATCCGCCGCATCCAGCGACAAGCGGCGCAGAACGCGCGCCTGCCGGCCGCCGCCGGCGTAACGCACGGCCTTGTCCGCCGCCGTGGCGGCGCTGAATTCCGCCATCGCCGCCGCTAACGTTTCGTCGGCGTCGAACGCGTCCGGCAATTGCAGCGTCTTGCAGGACAACTTGGGGTTTTCCAGCTCCAGCGAACGGGCGAAGCCATGAATCCCCTCATTGTGCGGCTGCGTTCCATCGCCCTTATGCAGATACAGCAGTTGCGCGGCGGCGGGCTTGCGCTCGATCAGCGCCTGGCACAGCCACAGCATGCCGCCCACGCCGCGGTCCAGGGCCTGCCGCAACCCGGCTTCATCGCCAGCCTCTCCCGCCGGCCAAGCGTAGCAAATCCTTTCCAAAGGCCAGCCGGCCTCCGCCAGCGCGGCCAACGCGCGGGCAATGTCCTGCGGCCGGGACGCATCCACCTCGTAGACATGATCCCCGGCTTCGGCGTAGCGGTCGGCGCGCAGAACCAGCGCGGCATTCAGTCCGCGGCGGATGCATGCCTCGAACAGCGCCCGATCGGTGTCGAACAGCACCAGCCGGCCGGGGACGGCATCCGCGCGCTCCGCGTCCAGCGGTGCGGCCTGCCACTCGCAGCCGTAATGCAGCATCTCGAACGCTTCGGCCGGCGCGGCCCGGACGACGGGTTTGTCGTGCACACTGGCCAAGGGCACGCCGACGGTTTCATGGATGCGCACCAGCACGCGGCCATCCTCGTCGACGATGGCCACCTCGTCGCGCGCGACGCCTGACGCGCCGCGGCTGCCGTAAACCACGTGGCTGTAGCAAACGCGCGACAGCGGGCGGCGCATCTCCACCTCGCCCAACGAGTACGGCACCCTCGCCTCTCCGGATGCGCCCAGCAAGGCCGCCACGCCGGCCTGCATCGCCGCGTCCAGCAAGCTGGGATGCAGCGGCAGGCTGTCGAAGTCGGCGGCGCAGACTGCGGGCAGCTCCAAGCGGCCCAGCGCCTCGCTGTCGCCGCAGCGCACCTCGGAAAGCACGCGGAAGCCGGGGCCGTAGGCCATGCCGGCGGCGGCGAAAGCCGCGTACACCTCGCCGGCGGCCAGCGTCCGGCCGCAGCGGGCGCGGATGGCGTCTAGATCTATCCTTTCCTCGGGCGCGTCGCCGCCGTCGGCGTAGAACAAGCGGCCCTGGGCATGCAGCTGGCGCGACTCGCCGCCGCGCACTTCGAAGGCCACCGCCTCGCCGTCAGGCTTCAACTCGACGAAAGCCTCGCGGCTGCCGCCGTCTTCCAATGCCAGCGGGCTGACCCAGGTGACGTTGCGCAGCCGCGCCACCGGACGGCCCGCGGCCAATTCGCCGGCTTTGCGCGCCAGCTCCAGATAAGCGGTGCCGGGCAAGGTGGGAATGCCGGACACCACGTGGTCGGCGAGGAAGTACTCGCCGGCGCGGAAGGTCTTGCGGAAGAGCTGGCGCTCGAAGGTGGACTCGTTGCTGTCCAGCAGCGGATGCAGCGCGGCTTGCGGCGCGCCGGCCGCCGCGGATTTGTCGCGGGAAATCCAGTGCCGCTTGTCGGCGAAAGGATAGGTCGGCAGCGACACCCGGCGGCCCTCGCTTTCGATGCCGCGGCAATCCGGCAGCAGGCCCTCCAGCCACAATTGCGCCAGTTTGCGCGGGTCCCGGCTTGCGGACAGCAGGCCCACCAGCTGCTCGGTCTCCCTTCGGCTCAACAGGCGAGCGACGCCCTCGGCGCTGCGCGCGTTGCCGCTCAGCGCGTCCGGGTCGGCTCGCCCGGAGGTGAAAGCCTCCAGCTTGTCCGCCAGAGACGCCGCGCTGTCAGCCAGCACCGCCAGCCGATGATCGAAGGATTTGCGGCCGCGCTGCAGCGTGTAGGCGATGTCGGACAGGTTGAGCCCGGCATCGCCGCGGCGCAGGTGCGCGGCCAGCCGCCCGGCCATCTGCCGCAGCTGTTCCTCGCTGCGGGCAGACAGAGGGAATACCCTCAGGCCGGCGCTTTCCGGCCGCGTCGGCTCATCGGGATACTGCTCCAGCACCACGTGGGCGTTGGCGCCGCCCGCGCCGAAGGAGCTGACCCCGGCGCGCAGCGGCGCGCCGTCTTTGGGCAGCCACGGCGCCAGCTCGCGCTGCACCTGGAATGGCGACGCGGCGAAATCGATGTGCGCGTTCAGCGTCTCGGCGTGCAGCGACGGCGCGAGCTGGCGGTGCTTGATCTGCAGCAGCGCCTTGCTGACGCCCGCCACGCCCGCGGCGGCCTCCAGATGGCCGATATTGGTTTTCACCGAACCTATCGCGCAGCTCTGGGCCGCCTGGCCGGCGAAGGCATGGCCGAGGCCGGCGATCTCCACCGGATCGCCCAGTTCCGTGCCGGTGCCGTGCGCCTCGATGTAGCCGATGGAGGATGCGTCGACGCGCGCGCGGCTCAGCGCCTCGGCGATCAATTCGCCCTGAGCCTTGGGATTCGGCACGGTGTAGCCGCCGGAGCGCCCGCCGTGGTTGACGGCGGAGGCGCGGATCACGCCGTAGACCTGATCGCGGTCAAGCAATGCCTGATCCAGCGGTTTGAGCAACAGCGCGCCCACCCCTTCGCCGGCCACATAGCCGTTGGCTCCGGCGCCGAAGGTGCGGCATACGCCGTCGGGGGACAAGGCGCCGCCGGCCTGGTTGATGTCGAATTTGTGCTGGTGCGCATCCAAATTGACGCCGCCGACGATGGCGCTGGCGCAATCGCCGTTGCGTATCGCCTCGCAAGCCAGATGCAGGGCGGTCAGGCTGGACGAGCAGGCGGTGTCCACCGACAGGCTGGGCCCGTTCAGGTTCATCCAGTAGGACACGCGGTTGGCAATGCTCCACTGGAAGGAATTGGGGTGGACCTCGGCGCCGGCCAGCTTGGCTTCCACGCCGGCCACCTGGTACATCGCCCACACCGCGCCGACGAAGACGCCCACTTTGCGGCCGCCGTCCGGCCCGCCGAGGATTTCCGGATAATAGCCGGCGTCTTCCACCGCCTCCCAGGCCACCTCCAGGAACAACCGTTCCTGAGGATCCAGCATTTCTGCTTCGCGCGGCGAAATGTTGAAGAACAGCGAATCGAAACGGTCGATGCCGTCGATGAAGCCGCCGTGGTAGGCGCGGTTGAAAACGCGGCTGGCGCGCAGGGCCAGCCGCTCTGCCGGCATCTCGGTCACGCAGTCGCGGCCCTCGCGCAGATTGTCCCAGAACTCGGCCAGCGTACCGGCCTGCGGATAGCGTCCGGCCATGCCCACCACGGCGATATCGCCCGCGGCGCGCGTGGCGACCGGTGCGGACGCCATCGCCGATGAGGCCTCCGCGCGCGCTTCGGGCGCAGACGCCGCCGATTCCGCGCCAGGGCGGAGGCGGTGGTAGCGGATCAGGCCATGCTCGGCATGCATGTCGCCGGCGGCGGCCTGCTTGCCGCCGACCGGCTCGACCTCGGGAATATTCGCCCGCTCGCGGAAGGCCTGGGCCAGCCGCGCGGCCAGTTCATCGATTTCCGCCGCTTTCAGCCCCAGGGGCACAGCCAGCCTGACCATGCCGCCCAGCGGCCCGTTCTGTCGCATGCCGGCGCTGTGCGCGCCGGCGCGGATGCCCGTGCTCAAATACAACCAGGCTAGGAAGGATGGCAGCGGATGGGCGAAGCCGGAAAACTCAGGCATGCGCGCGACATCGACGACCACGCAATGGCCGCCGGCCGGCGACATGATCGGCGCGCCGGCGTTTTTCAGCGCCTGCCACAGTTTTTCGGACGACTCCACGCGGCGCGCGGCCTGAGCGGATGCCCAATCGCTTTCCGCCAGCGCGTGCCCGACGAGTTTTTTGTCGAGCACATCCAATCCGCCGCCATCGCGCCGCTGCTGCTCCTGCAGTCGCCGAAACAGGCCTGCGTCCCTCACCGCGACCACCCCGCCGCGGTTGACGCCAAAGTCCTTGGCCAGCGAGGCTGTGACAATATCGGCGCAGTCCAGTATTTCGCGCGCCAGCTCCCAAACATCGCGCCCGGTCTGGCCAGTTTCTCGCCGAATCAGCAATAACGCGTTTTCCAGCACCCGGGTGGCGTCGATCACCAGCGCGATGCCATGCGCCGACAGCAGCTCCTTGACCTTCTTCAAGTGGGACAGCGCGGCGGGCTGGCCGCCGCAGGCGTTGTTGCACACCTCCACGCAGACGAAGGCGATGTCCCCGGCATGGTCAGCCGTCTGCGCGCGTAGCGCGTCCCAATCGAGATTGCCCTTGAACGGCTCGTCCGCATCCGGCTGCAGCGCCGCCGGGTGCGGCAGCTCGCAGGGTTCGTAGCCCTGGTCTATCTGGTGGAACAGTCCCGACGGAAACAGCAGGTTCTCCAACACGCGGCCGCGTTTCGGCCATGCCTTGCACAACAAGCTCTCCGCGGCGCGGCCGGACTCGGCCGGCAAACAATACTCGAAGCCCAGCAGCCGCTTCAGTTCGGCTTCGATATTGGCCGGTTGCTGCAACTTGGCGCGAAGATAATCAATGCGGCGGCTCACCGCCGGGGTTTCCAGCTGCGCCCACGAGTCGGTCCGCAGATCGAATTCCACCTGCGCCGCCGCCAGATTGTGCGGATTGAAGCCGCAAGCCTCCAGGGCGCGGACCCGCTCGCCATCCAGCCGCGCCGCGCCCTGCGGCGCTGTGCCGGCCGCCACCTCGGCCTCCGTTGCGGCAGGCCGGATGGCCGGCGGATCCATCGCGATGACAGGCTGGGCCATCGCCTCGCTTGCGCCGGACGCAGACAGATTATGATTCTCGTCGTCCGGGGTCTGGGCCCGTTCCGGATCGGCGATCATCAAGATAATGTCGATCACATTGTCGGCGCGGCCGCTGTCAGCCGGACGGCTCAGGTAGATGGTGCGGTTTTCCGGACGGAACTTGTTCTTGAATTGCAGATTGCCTTCGTCGTTGAAGATGCCCTGGCGGTGCAAGTCGTCCAGGATGCGATCTACCTCCGGATCGGCGTTGCCGCTGCCCTCCAGCCGGCAGCCGTAGGTGCCGCCCAGGCTGAGCATGTCGCAGCCTTCTTGCGCCAGAGCGCCGATGATATTGACTATCGCGAATTCCAGGCCGCCCAGCGGCATGTCCTTCGGATAGAACTCCAGATCCATCAGGTAGCCTTTATGTTCGGCTGCGCTCATCGCCGAGATCAGGATCACGTTTTGCAGCGCGCCGTCCAAATAGGTCAGGAACAAGCGATGCTGCGCATCCAGGCGGCCGGCCAGGATTTCCTCGCGCACGATGCGGATCAGCGGATTGACCATGGGCTTGGCTTCGCACCAGCGATCAATGACAGCCGCGATCTCGCCATCCACCTTGGCGTCCGTTCCACAGCGGTACTCGACCGTGCGCCCCTCGCCGGCCTTCTCGAATTTGGATACCTGATAGCGCAGCCGGCGCATCGCGCCGCCTTCCAAAGTGAACGAACCGATGTCCAGCACCCGCTGCACCACGCCGAAAGGCGTGGAGGAGAACGCCGTCTCGCCCACCGTCTCCACCGGCGCGTCGGTCAGCATGTTCAGCTGGTAGCCTCGCGATTCGCAGTAGCGATGGAATTCGGCGGCAAGATCCGCGAAATGCTCCGCCGGGCCGGTGTAGGCGTAGGCCATCACCAGCTCCTTGTAGCGGCCGTAATGAAAATAGCCGCGGCGGGCCGCGCCGATGAACAGATTGGGAGCGATGTTGCGGGTGCCGCGGGATACGCTGCCTTCGTTCTTGTGTTCGGCGAACAGCTTTTCCATCCGCGCCTGCAATTCCGGATGCGCGGACAGATTCTTTTCCAGCATGCGTATGCTGTCGGCCGGCATCGCCGGCGCCGCCGCGCTTGCGGTCGGGAACGCGCTCGCAGCGGCAGGCTGCGCAGCGACAGAAGCGCCGCATTTTTCAGCCAGCGCCGCCGCGTGACGGCTGACGAAATAAGCGGCCAGCAATTCGATATTGAAGTGCTCGAACAGCAGGGTTTTCGGCAAGGTGCCGAAATCGCACTCCAGCCGTTTGATGACTTTCAGAATGCGAAAGGAATCCAGGCCCAACTCGCCGAATGGCGCGGCAATATCGAATGAAGCCGAGGAGCCTGCCGCCGCCTCCGCCGATTCCGCGATCGCGGCCTGCAAATAGGACTGGGCCAGCTCCTGCAAATGTTCATTATTGAACTTTTCAATCTCAGCCATTTCGACGGACACCCCAATGTTCAGGAATGCGAAGCGCGCTCAGCGTTCGCATCGCAGCGATGGCGACAAATTGTCACGGCCGTTCCCCGATAAAACCGGGTCCGGCCGGCGTCGATCCATTCAGCCGCTTGCCATGCGCATGGGTTTTACTGACGCAATTGGCGCGACGGATCGATTGCCGGCGACTATAGCAAAGCGGCATCCCCCGCCATCCGGATAGGCGAACCAGGGGAATCAAATGCGAATGCGCGATATTTCGCCTCCATCCGCCGCGCTTCCCATTGCCCGGAGTGAAAAAACAAAGCCGGGATATATTGAGCCGCATGCCGGGAGTGGCGTTTCCAACGGTCGAAACCATGCCGGCCATCGAATCGGCTTCGTCTGCGGGATTTCGCCGGAAGCCGGAAGCGGAAATCCGTCCTTGTTTCGCCCCTGCGGTTTGTCCTTCAGCCTGTCAGCCATCGCCCAACCGGCGCCGGCTCGGAGGAGAGGCCGGACAAGATCAGCGGCCTGCCCTGGCAAATCCTCACGCCCGTCCGCGCTTGCGGCGGAAGCCGGCTTCACGCATAGCAACATCATGAGGTGACTGAATGATCGAAGGTTTTCGGCCGCGCGCCGACAGAACGATCCCGTCGCGCGCGCCGCGGTTGATTTGCGCCGCGGCCCTCGCCGCCGCACTGTCGGCATGCGCCGTCGGTCCGGAATACCGCCGTCCCGCCACGCCGCAGGCAGACCGCTACACCGAAACAGCCTTGCCCGCGCAGACTGTCGACAGCCCGGGGCCGGGAGGCCTGGCTCAACGGTTTTCCGCTGGCGAGGACATTCCCGCCGACTGGTGGAAACTGTTCCGCAGCGAAGCGCTGGACGGCTTGATCCGCGACGCGCTGGCGCGCAGCCCCAATATCGCCGCGGCGCAGGCGGCGTTGCGCCAGGCTGGAGAAATCTATCAGTCCGAACGCGGCGGCCAGTCCTTGCCCAGAGTGGATGGTCAACTGGGCGCCCAGCGGCAAAAGATCAACGGCATCCCGTTCGGCCAACCCGACTTCGCCAGCGCGCTGAACCTGTACAACGCCTCGGTCAACGTCAGCTACCGCTTCGATCTGTTCGGCGGGACCCGCCGCGAATTGGAAAAGCTGCAGGCAAGCGTGGATTACCAAGGCTTCCAGCTGCGCGCGGCCTACCTGGCGCTGAGCGCCAATCTGGTCACCTCCGCCGTGCAGGAAGCCTCGCTGCGGGCGCAGATCGAGGCCACCGAACGCATCGCGGCCGACCAGGCCAGCCAGCTGGACGTGCTGCGCCGGCAATTCGACGCCGGCGGCGCGGCGCGCACCGACGTGCTGTCGCAGCAAACCCAGCTGGCGCAGACCGAAGCTTCGCTGGCGCCGCTGCGCCAATCCCTGGCTCAAACCCGGCATCGGCTGGCCTCTTTGTCCGGGCGCCTGCCTGGAGAAGGCGGACTTCCGGCTTTCCACCTGGACATGTTCACGCTGCCGGACAGCCTGCCCGTCAGCGTGCCGTCCGAACTGGCGCGTCGGCGTCCCGACATTCTGGCCTCGGAGGCTTTGTTGCGTCAGGCCAGCGCCCAGGTGGGCGTGGCCGCCGCCGCGCTCTATCCGCAACTGACCTTGTCCGCCGGCTACGGCAGTCAGGCGGGGTCGGGATCGCAGTTGCTCACCCCGGCGGCGGCCGTGTGGAACTTCGGCGCGGGACTCGCCCAGCCGCTGTTCCACGGCGGGGAACTGCGCTCGCGCAAGCGCGCAGCCGAAGCCGCCTACGAACAAGCCGAGGCCCAATACCGCGAAACCGTGCTGTCAGCCTTCCAGAACGTAGCCGACGCGCTGCGCGCGCTGGACAACGACGCGGCAGGCCTGCGCGCCCAAACCCAGGCCTGGTCCTCAGCCCGCGACACCCTTGAGCTTGCGCGCAAGCAATACGGCCTGGGCGCCATCGGCTATCTGTCGCTGCTGGATGCTCAACGCCAATACCAACAGACCACCATCGCGCTGGCCCAGGCCCGGGCCGCTCGCTATGCCGACACCGCCGCGCTGTTCCAGGCGCTGGGCGGCGGCTGGCGTCAGGACGAAACCGAGAAAACGGCCGCACCGCCGCAACAGGAGAATACCCGATGACCACAACCACCCTGCCGACTCCGCGCCCGCTGCGGAAGCGGATGATCGTGATGCTGATCTGTCTGGCGCTGCTGTTCGGCGCGCTGGTCGGATTCAATTTTCTCAAGGGTTATATGATCGCCAAATTCGTCGGCGAGATGTCGGCGCAACCGGTCACGGTCAGCACGGCCCGCGCCAGCTACCAGACCTGGCAGCCGCAAATCCACGCGGTGGGCAGCATCCGCGCCGCCCAGGGCGTGGACGTCACCACGGAAGTGGCAGGCCTGATCCGTCAGGTACGTTTCAAGTCCGGGGACGAGGTGAAAGCCGGACAAGTGCTGCTGGAGCTGAACGACGCCGACGACATCGCGCTGCTGCAATCCCACAAGGCCGCCGCCGAACTGGCGAAGACGGCCTATGACCGCGACCGCACCCAATACGAGATCAAGGCCATCCCCAAGGCCACGCTGGATGCGTCGGCGGCCGACCTGAAAAGCAAGCAGGCGCTGGCCCGGCAGCAACAGGCGCTGGTGGACAAGAAAACGATACGCGCAGCCTTCGCCGGCAAACTGGGCATACGCACCGTCAATCCGGGCCAATACTTGAAGCCCGGCGACGCCATCGTCACGCTGCAGGCGCTGGACCCGTTGTTCGTCGACTTCAGCGTGCCGCAAGAACAATTAGGCCAGCTCTCGCCCGGCCAGACCGTCAACGTGGAAACCAACGCGCGCGCCGGGCAATGGTTCGGCGGCAAGGTCACCTCCATCAGCCCCAAGGTGGACGATGCCACCCGCTCGGTACGGGTGGAGGCCCAGCTCGCCAACCACCAGCAGAAGCTGCTGCCTGGCATGTACGCCAATATCCGCATCGATGCCGGCGCCCGTCAGCGCCACCTGACCCTCTCCCAGGCCGCGCTGTCCTACAACGCCTACGGCGTCACAGCCTTCATCGTCAAGCCGGGAACCAAGGCCGGCGAAGACGGTAAGACGCTGCCGGTGGCCGAGCAAGTGTTTGTCACCACGGGTTCCACCCGCGGCGACCAAGTGGCCATCCTGAAAGGCATCCAGGCCGGCGACCAGGTGGTGACCAGCGGCCAGCTCAAGCTCAAGAACGGCACCGCGCTGGTCGTCGACAACCAAGTCCAGCCCGCCAGCGAAGCCAATCCGGCTCCGCAGGAACAATAAGGACGGCCAGATGAAATTCACCGATATCTTCATCCGCCGGCCGGTGCTGGCCATTACCCTCAACCTGCTGATCCTGGTGCTTGGGCTGCATGCGTTCTCCTCGCTGAAAATCAGCGAATACCCGAAGACCGAAAATGCGATCGTCACCATCAGCACCGCCTATTACGGCGCCAGCGCAGACACAGTGGCCGGCTTCATCACCCAGCCGCTGGAAAGCGCCGTCGCCCAGGCCCAGGGCGTGGACTACATCTCGTCCACCAGCTCCAGCGGCATGTCCACTATCGTCGCCACGCTGCGGCTGAACTACGACCCCAACAAAGCGCTGACCGAGATCAACACCCAGGTCCAGTCGATGAAGAACCAGCTGCCGCAGCAAGCGCAGCAGCCTACGCTGAACGTGCAGATAGGCCAGACCACCGATGCGATGTATCTGGGTTTTTACAGCGACGAGCTGCCGGGCAACCACATCACCGACTACCTGCTGCGCGTGGTCAAACCCAAGCTGGACTCCATCGAAGGCGTGCAGAAAACCCAGATGCTGGGCGACCGCCAGTTCGCGCTGAGGGCCTGGCTGGACTCCACCCGGCTGGCCGCCCACAACGTCACCGCTAACGAAGTCTACGCCGCGCTGGCCAGCAACAACTATTTGACGACGCTGGGCGCGACCAAGGGCCAGATGGTCAGCGTCAATCTGAACGCCGGCACCGAGCTGCACTCGGTGGATGAATTCAAGAAACTGGTGATCAAGCAGGAGAACGGCGCGCTGGTGCGTCTGTCCGACGTGGCCAATGTAGTGCTGGGCGCCGACAACTACGACTCCAGCGTGTCTTTCGACGGCAAGCGTTCGGTATTCCTCGGCGTCAAGGTCGCCCCGGGCGCCAACGCGCTGGACGTGGCCAAACGCGTGCGCGCGGCCTTCCCCGAACTGCAGAAAGAGATGCCCACCGGCCTGAAGAGCAGCATCGTCTTCGACGCCACCGACGCCATCAACATCTCGGTCAACGAAGTGGTGAAGACGTTGATCGAAGCGTTCATCATCGTGTCGGCGGTGGTTTTCCTGTTTCTGGGCAATATGCGCGCAGTGATCGTGCCGGTGATCGCCATTCCGCTGTCGCTGATCGGCACCTTCATCATCATGCAGATGCTGGGTTACACCATCAATCTGCTGACCCTGCTGGCGCTGGTGCTGGCCATCGGCCTGGTGGTGGACGACGCCATCATCGTCATCGAAAACGTGGACCGCCACATGCGCGAAGACGGTCTGTCGGCGCTGGAGGCCTCGCTGCTGGCCGCGCGGCAGCTGGCCGGCCCGGTCGTCGCCATGACGGCGGTGCTGATCGCCGCCTACATGCCCATCGGCTTTCAGGGCGGCCTCACCGGCGCGTTATTCACCGAATTCGCCTTCACGCTGGCCGGAGCGGTGACGATATCGGGCGTGATCGCGCTGACGCTGTCGCCGATGATGAGCGCAGGCCTGATGCGCGCCGGCCACCAGCCCGGCCGGCTGGCCCGCTTCATGGACCGGAGAATGGAGCGCATTCAGCACCGCTACGAGCGCATGCTGAAAAGCGCGCTGGACACCTGGCAGGTATGGGTGGCGATGGGCGGCCTGATCTTGTGCGGCCTGATCTATCTGTTCATGACCGCGATGTCGGAACTGGCGCCTCAGGAAGATCAAGGCATCGTGCTGGCGCATGTCCAGGGCCCGCCCAACGCCACCATCCAGCAGATGCAGACCTATGCCGACCAGGTGTATGAAATCGCCAGAAAGCGGCCTGAGTACGCGCAGATGTTCCAGATGACCGGCACGCCGACCGTCAATCAGAGCATAGGCGGCATGCTGCTGAAACCCTGGGACGAGCGCAAGCTGAGCGCCACCAAGCTTCAGCAGGAAATGCAGAAGGAGTGGTCGGCCGTGGCGGGCGCGCGGGTCGCCGCGTTCCAGCTCCCCTCCCTTCCCGGCGCCCAGGGGCTGCCGATGCAATTCGTGATCCGCACCGCCGAGCCGGTGGACAAGCTGAACGGCGTGGCGCAGGCCGTGCTGACCAAGGCTCAGGCGAGCGGGAGGTTTTTCTTCGTCGACTCAGACCTCAAGGTGGACCGGCCGCAATCCTCGCTGGTCATAGACCGCGACAAAGTCGCCATGCTGGGCATGACCCAGAGCGATGTCGGCCAGGCGCTGGGCGCGGCGTTGGGCGGCGCCTACGTCAATTACTTCTCCATCGACGGCCGCTCCTACAAGGTGATTCCGCAAATGAAGCAAAGCGACCGGCTGAATCCGTCCCAGGTTCTGGATTACAAGCTGCGCACGCCGGGCGGCGGCATCGTCCCGGCCTCCTCTGTCGCCCATCTGCAGCAGGAAGTGGCGCCCGCCGCCATTTACCGCTTCCAGCAACAGAACTCAGCCACACTGTCCGGAGTGCCCTTGATCGGCCTTTCACAGGGCGAGGCGCTGGACTTCATGCGCAAGACGCTGGCTGAAGTGGCGCCCAGCGGCTACTCGGTGGACTACTCCGGGCCATCCCGCCAGTACATGCAGGAAACCGGCGGGTTTGTCATCGTGCTGCTTCTGGCGGCAATCATCGTCTATCTGGTGCTGGCCGCGCAGTTTGAAAGCTTCCGAGACCCGATGGTCATCCTGGTATCGGTGCCGATGGCCTTGTTCGGCGCGATGGTCTTCATCAACGTCGGCCTCGCCACGCTCAACATCTACACCCAGGTGGGACTGGTCACGCTGATGGGGTTGATCAGCAAGCACGGCATTCTGATCGTGCAATACGCGAACGAGCTGCAACGCGCGGGGCGGAGCAAACGAGAAGCACTGGAAGAGGCGGCGGGCATCCGGCTGCGCCCCATCCTGATGACAACGGCCGCGATGGCGCTGGGCGTGCTGCCCCTGGTGCTGGCCTCCGGCGCCGGCGCGGCGGGGCGCAACGCGATGGGCATCGTCATCTTCGCCGGCCTGTCCATCGGCACCTTGTTCACACTGTTCGTGGTGCCGGCCACCTACCTGCTGCTAGGCGCCGACCGCCAAGGCGCAAAGAAGGACTCGAGCCAGGCGGCCCTGGCATCGTAAACGGCATAAAAACAGCTGGGCCGGCAAAACCGGCCCAGCTTGATGACGGGAACTGACGACAATGACGGACACAGCCTGCCGCCGGAATGAATCGCGGAAACTACACCGCCATGTTGCGGCCGGAAAACAGCGGCTGCAAACGCGGGTCGAAACGCCAAACCCTGAGCCACACATAATCCTCCTTCTCCAGCGTCTGCCAATAGAGCTGAGCCGCTTCCACGCCATCGATTTCCAGAACCAGCGGCAACAGGCTGGTACGCACATGCCGGCTGTCGATGCCGCGCAGGTAGCTACGAATGGCGGGAATGGCCGACGGCCCCTCCACTCTGCTGCGGATATACAGATTATGCGCGGCGAGCATGCCCACCTCGTTGCCGGAATCTCGGACGCGGCGAGCCAGTTCCGCCGCGGCGGCGAGGTCGCCCTTCACCGCCAGCAAAAGGCCAAGATTGCTTTGCAGCACCGGATGGTCCTGGCCATGCTGATTCAACTGCCGCATTCCCAATGCGATGGCCTCTTCCAAATCGTGTTGGCAGTAGGAGATCCACACCTTGAGAATGCTGGCGGCGATGCGCGACGGATCTCGCCCCAGACAGCAGTCCAACTCATGCTGGGCCTGTTCCAGCTTGCCGCACAGAAACAGGTGCCAGGCATAGTGGTAATAGATATCGATCGAATCCGGCGCCAGCAGCCTTGCCTGCCGGAACAGCGTCTCCGCGATGACCGACTGGCCGCGCAAGCTGCTGATTCTCGCCAGCAGGCTGAGCGCCTGAGGATGATCGGCCTTAAGCTCAACCGCCTTGCTGACCAGCTGCCAGGCCCGCTCGATCGCCTGCTCCTGATCGAACAGGCCCAGTTGGGCCATGGACAGGTAGCACTCGGCCAGACAGCAATAAGGTTGGATTTCACGCGAACTGGCGCTGACCTGTTGGCAAAACAGGGCCAATGCTCTTTTCAGGCTGGCCGGCGTGTATTGCTGAAGATCGTTCCGGCCGTTCAAATAGGCGATCGCGGCTTCCATCGACCGGAATTCGGCCACCTCGCCCGGCGTGCCCTGCAGCGCCGGAACGCATTGCACCACCAGTCGCCCCAAGTGGGCGCGGAGCGCGGCGGCAGGCAGGTCCTGCGGCAACTGCACATTGTCATGCAACAGCACCCGGTGTCCTTCGGTCCGTACCAGCTCCAGGTTCAAACGACAGCTTTCGTCATGCCGATGGATCTGGCCGGCGAGATAGTAATCGGGGGCCAATCGATCAACCATGGACATGATCTTGTCCATGTCCTGGCAGTCCCGGGTCAGGCTTGCCGGCAGGACCGAAAGATGGGACGGCGCATAGCCTGAAAGATGCTGCACCAGCTCGGTATGAAGGACCTCTGCCTCCAGCGGCGCATCGGAGCGAAAAGGCAAGATAGCGAGGGTGTAGCGCCTAGCCTGCTGAGGCGGCGCGGAGACGAAAGCCACATGCCGGCAGAATCGGTAACCCTTGCCGTAGACGGTTTCGATGTAGCGGTTGGTTTTGTTCTCGCAAAGAATACGCCGCAAAGCGTAGATGCAGCGGCATAAGGACTCCTGCGCGACATCCCCATCCAGCCAGACTTTCTCCAGCAGTTCGTTCTTGCTTATCAGCGCGCCCGAGGCCTGCAGCAACGCAGTAAGAACCGCCAGTTCCTTCGGTGGGATATCGACTTGCAGATTACGATGCAGCAACACGCCGTCCGCTTGCAATACAAAGTCGCCAAAGATAAATTGCTGGCTCGCAAGGTGGTCTTGCTTTTGAGACATATTCTTTCAACCCTCTTTGCGAATGCAATTCTATTGCTGAGACACCATCGGCACCGCCAGTCCTTCGCAGCCTCATTCAAACGCTTGATCTATTTCGGCGCAATGCGAACCCAGCCATCGCCATTCAAGCGACAATTCCCTCTCAAAAGAAAATCGAGGAATAAAGAAAAAGCGATGTCGCCGCCGGCCCTGAAAATGGAAGGCCGGCGGCCAAGCCAGGCAATTTGATGGTATGGAAAGAACGTTTCATTTGACCCAGCTCAAATGCCAAGGCTATCCAATCTGGAACGGCATATGAAAAGAACTGGTCGGCATAATATAAAGTCGCATAATTACTAATGGCAAGAGTTTTTTCATGCATTATCCAAAATGCCAAATATCGATGTCATTTTCGAAAGGACAGCCATCACCGAAACAACAACCCCAAAAAATAACCTGTCATTTAGGTCAGTATCGACTTGTCAATTCAGACTCAGCATGTTACATAAACGCTCTCCAAAAAATAGCTTCACTTCCGATTCAATGTTTGGGATGGCGCTTCATTGAATTGCCGTTTGTACGCATTCAGCAGGGTGGATCGATTCGGCACGCCCCACTTGTTGCCCACCTCCCTCACCTTCTGCCCCACCTTTGAATCATCGCTTTGCAGCTCCCGCCGTATTCTGACCATCCGCTCCTGGCGAATGATTTCAGATGGCGTGGAGCCCAGATTGCTGCGGAAAGTATTTTGCAGAGCGCGAACCGTGACGCCGATTTCCACGGCGATCTCGCGTATGGAAAGGTCACTGCGCTCCAAATTGTCCAGCAGGTATTGGTAAGCGCGGCGATATTTGGCCGGCAGCCTCGCCGTAATGTCATTGCTGACCCCCTGGCCATGGTTCTTGGGACCGTTCTGCGCCACCACTCCCGCCCCCTCCCGAATGCAATGCGCCGCGGCCATCGCATACTTGCTGTACAACTGGCGTGCGCGATCGGTATAGCCTTGGGCCTGATTGACCTTGGACAGACAGTACAAGGTTTCCAGTTGGCGATGGCCGCTTCCGGCGCGCGCGTCGGCGTTCAATGGCCGCAACACCATTTCCGCCAACTGCGGGTAATCGCCAACCAAGCTGGCCAGCGCGATTTCCTGCCGCAGGGAATTCTGGTACGCTTTAAGACTATTTGAGTCAGCCCAATCTAGATGCGCCAGCAACCTGTCTCGCTCCTCTTTGTTGCCATTGGCCAAGCGATTCAATGATTCCTTGAAGTCCAGCCGCGCCCTCAGCACCGGCAACTCGATATCGTTGCTGCCGCGCGCGCACTGCGGAATGCCCTCCGGCGCGTCACGCAAGGCCATGAAATCGTTCAGCCTTCCGGAATGCCAATAGATGTGATCGGATAGCTGGGGGGCATGGCGCAGCATGCGCTGCACCGCCAAGTCCGCGTACATCGCCCGAATCAGGCCGTGCCAGTTCGAACGCTCCTCATCGGAAGCCGGCAGTTCCTCCGCCTTGGCGGCGATATCGTTCAACATATCCTCGGCATCGTTCAGATGCCCCAGCTCGAACAAGATGCTCATGATGCCGAACATCCCCTCGACCCTGCGGCGGGGATCGATGTCCGGCTCGTTGACCAACCGAGTGAAGCACCCGATAGCCGTGCTGAAACGGCGGCGAAACAATTGCTGCCATCCCATATTGCGGGAGGAAAGTGCCCGCATCTCCTCTTTTGAGGCTCGCATCGCCCGGCAGGCTTGCCGGTACGATTCTTCGGCATCGCACTCCAAACCCATAGCCAATTGCAGGTCCGCGTGCAGTTGCAGCCAGTACGAGGCATCCTGCCCACCCTCGCCATCCTGGACGTGGCGCACCAAGTCCATGGAGGCCGAAAGAAATCTGGCATTGCGTAATTTGACCCACATGCCTTCCGGCAAGGATGGGGAGGACAGCGCGGAAACAAGCGGAAAATAGAAGTCGTAGAACATGCTGGTCTTCCATATTGAGGCGTCGTTGCACACATCGACTGCAAATCAGATTGCAAGCGAAATAGAAATACTAACTATTCCATTTCGTGTTAGTCGAACCACTCAACTCAATGCCACATCACGCAGCCCGCACTCCAGGCTGCGCTCAACCAGATTCACGCCCAGGATAAGCGCGATAACTCATGGAAACGATGAACAACACCCAAACCAGCCGGGCAGTCATTCACGCCTAGCTGGAATATATGAACAAACCAGCAATGGGTCTTGATGAGAAATTGATCAATTATCCGACTGGAAAATAATTGCATGATCATTTGCAAAAAAAAGGTAAAAAAACTAACTATGTAAATGCACTGATTTGTATTGGATGGAAATCTGAGCGCGAACATGGCCAGAAACCCCTTGCAAACCCACTCCATTCTCATTTTTCGCAAATGCCGCTCGCACAATCTGCATGCAATATGACAATGAGAATTCAGCTTTGTCGCTGTGGTGTCTTGGTGACAATAGCCTCCAGCCGCAAGAGCGTCTGCCGCCCCGGATGAAAAAACGGTGGCGCCGAAAAGAAAGCGCCATGCTGATCCGCTACCCCCAACGCATGCCAATCAAAAGCAGAGGCAAAATCGCCAAAATCATGTAACAATCCACGAACAATCACATCAAGGATTACTTGATGAAAGCTGGTAGCATCTCCCTCTCAGTCATTGGGGAGTAGCCATTTCCGGCCGGTCCGGAAAGCCCGCGTCAACAAGCTTGAGATCGCATGTCTCATGGTGTGGGCAGTTTGCCTTTGTGCTGTTTTCAGCAAGGCAAGCCAGGCAAGACCTTTGGCCGCGATGCGTTTGCCAGCCGGGCAAGCCGCATCGCGCGCCATCGGTATTCGCTTGCCCGGCCGGATCGCTTTCATGCTTGTCACGCTTGTTCTGTTTTTTCTGTCCGCCAGCGCGATCTATGTCGCCTGCGAGTATTTCGTCAATGGCGTCGAATGGCTTGGCTGCCGCTTGAATTTGGGCGCCACCGCCATAGGCTCGGTGCTTGCGGCATTCGGGACCGCGCTGCCGGAATGCGCGGTAACGCTGATGGCCGTGGCATTCGGCAACACGCCTGAACAGAAAAGCCTTGGCGTCGGCGCGGCAATGGGCGGGCCGTTGGTTCTGGCCACCCTAGCCTACGCCGTTGTCGGGCTAGCCCTTCTCTTGAACCGAAAACGATTGGGACGCTCTTCCGGACAAACGCAGGCTGACCATGCCGGGCTCAGCCGGGATCAGGCTGTTTTCTTTGCCGTGTTCGCGCTGAAGGTTGGATTGGGCTTGTTTGCTTTTGCCATCAAGCCCTGGCTTGGCTTGGCGTTTTTGGCTGCTTACGTCGTCTATGTCTGGCGTGAAATACGAGATGCGGAAACCGCGGCGGACGAGGAAGACCTAGAGCCGTTGAAAATCCGCCCTTCCGCCGGCGAAACCTCGCTGGCCTGGCCCTGTCTCCAGACTCTGCTGGCTTTGAGCGTCATCGGCCTGGCTTCCCATACCTTTGTCGGCCAGCTTGAAGCCATTGGCCTGGCCATGGGCTGGTCCCCGCATCTGACTGCCTTGTTGCTCAGCCCGGTTGCGACCGAGCTGCCGGAAATCATGAACGCATTGATCTGGGTGCGCCAAGGGAAGGAGCGGCTGGCGCTGGCCAATATTTCCGGCGCGATGATGATTCAAGCCACCATTCCCAGCGCGCTGGGGCTGATGTTCACCCCTTGGCTGTTTGATGGCCCCTTGCTTGCCGCGGGCGCGATCACGGCGCTGGCTGTCGCTTTTCTCTGGTTGAATTTTCGGCGCGGCGCGGTGGATGGCCGTGCTCTGATGGTAGCTGGCGGCCTGTATGGGATTTTCGCGTGGGCGGTCATCGGCTGTTTTTGATTTGACCCGCAGTCTGCGTTCATGATCGCTTTCTGCAAGCACAAGGCAAAGCATTATGAAATCCTGTGACTTCCACTTAATTACATCAACTACGCCCAAAGACTATGCTTGTCACCCCCAACACGGCGACTCAGACGGCCGCCCCTCAGCAGAACAATGCTCCTCAACCTACCGCGGTTCCCGGTCAAACTTCCAGAATGCAGATGTATACCAACTCGTGCGGTGCTGTCGCCTTGCTATGCACGGCAAAGGAGCTTGGCGTTACCAGCATTCCATTACTAAAAGGGTCGACATCCGAGAAGTTCAACATAGATACGCTGGAGGTAGGTGCTCGATGCGAAGGCGACATTTACGCCATGACCAGCAAAGCAGACCCGAACAATCTCGCAACGGCAGGCTATTCCATGCCTGACGGCATCGTGACAGCCGGCCGGTTGCTTGGTCTGGAGATGCGCGTAGTGGAAGAAGCTGGATTTTTTTCTAGCGCGCTTAGCTGGATATACCCTGATGCGAGAAAAGGCCTGGAAGGAATGAATTGCCCGATAGAAAACGAAGCCCCACAACCTGCAGAGGGGCAAGTCAAAATTGAGGCGCTAGCAGTCAGCGTGGTCGGCGTGCCGGTTGGACTCCACTGGGTGCTGTCCCGCAATGATGGCAGCTATATGGACCCAGCAAATGGTGTGAACAGCGCGAACTTTTCAGACATGGTCAGCCATATGAAGGCAGCCAGCACCCGGTTTGCCAGCTACAGCCCAACCGGCATATCCATCATCGCCACACGCGCTGTCGATCCGCAAACTGTCAATCCACAAAATCAATAGCCCCCACTCCCCGACAAGCAGCAGCGCCGCAACGACACGGCGCTAGCTGAGAAACGTCTTGCCTAGACTCACATATGGCTGCGGATCAGGCTATCGTCCAGACGGCCTTTCTCCAAAGCCAGGCCGATCAACGCCGTGATCAGGTCGCGATACGACATGCCCGCAGCCTGCCAGAGTTTGGGATACATGCTGATGTTGGTGAAGCCCGGCAGCGTGTTCAACTCATTGATCACCACCTCGCCACCAGGCGTCAGGAATACATCCACCCGCGCCATGCCGCTGCACTCCAGCGCTTGGAAGGCCTGAATGGCAATGTCGCGAATGCGCTGGCACGCATCGTCCGGAATGTCGGCTGGCACAGCCACGCGAGCGCCGCTTTCGTTCAGATACTTGGTGTCGTAGGCATAGAATTCATCGTTGAGCACGATCTCGCCGCAACCGCTGGCCTGGGGATATTCGTTGCCAAGCACTGCGCATTCGATTTCCCTGCCGATCACCGCCTGCTCCACCAGAACCTTGTGGTCGTAGCGCAGCGCCTCATCCAATGCGGCTCGCAAATCCTCGGCGCGCTTCACTTTGCTCACGCCCACGGAAGAACCCTGGTTGGCAGGCTTGACGAACAGCGGCAATCCCAATTGCTCGACGATGGCAGCAAGATCAGCCTGCGCAGCCTTGGCGCGAGTCAATGTGACAAAGGGTGCCACTTGCAGTCCAGCGTCCCGCAGCAGCCGCTTGGCCACATCTTTGTCCATGCAGATGGCCGACCCCAGCACACCGGCGCCGACGAAAGGGATATTGGCCATCCGGAGCAGGCCTTGGAAACAGCCATCCTCCCCCAACGAGCCGTGGACGATGGGGAAAGCTACGTCGAGCTTCGCCAGCGGCGATGCGTCGGCAGCCGCGCGCAATTGGCCTGATTGCTCGCCCAGCACCACGGCCAGGTTTTCACCTGTCTCCCGCAGCGCGATGCGTGCTGGGTCGTCCGCATTCAACAGGTAATTGGACGAATGGTTGACATGCCAACGCCCCCGCTTGTCCACGCCTATCAGCGACACTTCGTAATGCTCGCCGTCTATCGCTTCCAGGATATTCCTGGCCGATTGCAGAGAAACCTCGTGCTCAGACGACTGTCCGCCGAAAAGCAAGCCTACCCGGATTTTGCCCATGACCGTCTTCAACGTGAAAAACAAGAAGGCGGCATGATAATGTATTTTCGATGCCGCCGCTCTGCCCGAGATCACTCCTCGACCGGTTCTTCGTCGGCGTCCTCGCCGCTCTCCAGCCGCAACTGGGCCGATAGCTGCTTGTTGTTGCGTATGCCAAGCTTGCGCAGCTTCTCCGCGCTGGCCATCAGGTTGCCGCGCCCACTGGACAACTGCTTCATCGCGTCGGAGAAAGTGTCGCGGCTGGTATCCAGCTGCTTGCCCAGCTTCTCCATATTGGCGACGAAGCCGGCGAACTTGTCGTACATCGCCCCGCCCTGCCGCGCGATCTCCTGCGCGTTCTGGTTCTGGTATTCGTAGCGCCAGATGCTGGCGACGGTGCGCAGCGTGGCCAACAGCGTGCTGGGGCCGACAATCATGATGCGGCGTTCGAAAGCCTCGTTGAACAGGCTCATGTCGTGTTGCACCGCCAGCAGATAGGCCGGCTCCACCGGGATGAACATGAACACGAAATCCAGCGTGTTCAGCTTGTACAGATCCTGGTAACGCTTTTCCGACAGCGAACGGATGTGGGCGCGGATGGCGGCGATATGGCCTTTCAGCTCGGCCTCGCGCGCGGCGTCGTCTTCCGCCGCCGTGTAGCGGACATAGGCATTCAGCGACACCTTGGAATCCACCACCAGCTGCTTGCCTTCCGGCAGGTCTATCACCACGTCCGGCTGATAGCGCTTGCCGCCGTCGTCGGTTTCCAGCGTGTCGGACACCTGCACCCGGTACTCGCGGTCCTTGGTCAGGCCGGAGGTTTCCAGCACTTTTTCCAACACCATTTCGCCCCAGGTGCCCTGCGCCTTGCTGCTGGCGCCGGTCAGGGCATTGGTCAGCGCGACGGCGTCGTCGCCCAGGCGGGTGTTCAGCTCCTGCAGTCGCTTGAGCTCGGTCTCCAGCGTCAGCCGCTCCTTGCTGTCCTTGTCGTAGGTGTCCTGCACCAGCTTGCCGAAATTCTGGATGCGCTCGTGCAGCGGATTCAGCAGCGTGCCCAGATTTTGCTGGTTCTGTTCGGTGAAGCGCTTGGATTTTTCCTCGAGGATGTCGCCGGCCAGCGCCTTGAACTGGTCGGAAAGCGTCTGGCGCGCCTCCATCAGCAGGGCCAGTTTTTCCTGGCTCTGGCGGCGCTCATTGTCCAGCTGCGTGGCCAGCTCCTGCTCGCGCGCGCTCAGGCGCACGATGTCCTCCCCTTGCTTCTGGCTGCGTTGCTGCAAGGCGTCCAGCAAGCGCCCCTGCTCCTCGCTGGCCGCCAGTTGCGACGACAGCCGGCGCAACTCCAGCTGCAATCCATCCAGCTGTTGGCCGCGCTCCTGCAGTTGCCCTTCCAGCTCCGGCACGCGCTGGGCGCGGGCGACATAAGCGCCCAGTTGGGTCTGGCTGTCGGCCAATTGCTGGCTTTGCGCCTGCAAGGCCCTGCTCGCTTCCAGCTCACGGCCTCTCGCGTCTTCCAACTGCGGCCGCAGCGCATCCAGCTGCGCCTGCAATCCAGCAGTCTGTTGCCGCAGCGCGTCCAATTCCCTGGCGCTTCTTCCGCGCGCGGCCCAAGCCGCGGCGCCGCCGCCCAACAGGCCCAGCAACAGGCCGATCACCAACATTTCCATCGAAACACCCCATGCGCGCGAGCCGCGCTACTTGCCCATCTGATTGATTACAAAAGCCGCCCGCTGTTCCAGCGAACCGCGCGGCACTTCCGCCAGCCGGTATCCCAAGCGGGCGTAGACCCGCTCCATCGCCTCGCAGGTGCGCTCGGCCTCTTCCAGGCTCTGCCGGCGCTCGCCGTCCTGCGCGAAAATCTCCGGCCAGGGACGCAGCAAAAAAATCTTGTCGTAACGAAACACGCCGGCCGCCTTTTCCAGATGGGCGGGAACCGGAACCCCCGACAACTCGAAATAGCCGATGACGTCCGGGATGCCGCGATCCAGAAACACCGGCCCTGCCTCCCGCTCCGCCAGGCGGACATTCCTCATGTCCCAGCTCAGCATCAGCTCCGCGAACGCGCGCGGGTCGGTCCAGGGCAGCGCGTTCCCGCCTATCCGCTGCTGGTCCTGGATGATGGCCCGTCCGGCTTCATCCAGCGCCGGCTAGCCCATGGCTTGCAGCGTCGCCAGCAATGACGTCTTGCCCGCGCCGGGCCCGCCGGTCAGGACCAGCAATTTGGCCGGCGCGATCCCGTCCTTGCCGTTCAAGCGGCCGCCCAATGCTGCAGATAGACCTGCAGCTCCTTGCGCCCCTGCCATTCATTGGCGATCAACTGGTACACCGCCTGGATGCGGTCCGGCAGCCAGTCGGCGTGGTTGAACAGCATCGCGTCGAATTCGCAGCCTTCGCGTGCCAGGCGCAGCTTCAGGTGCTTGTCGCCCACCAGTTTCTGGTTGACCACCATGAACTGGTCGTGGAAGTACGGCACCGGGAAGCCCTGCCCCCATACCTCGGCCGCCAGCGTCTCGGCCAGCTGCAGATTGACGTCCCGCGCCGGCAGGCTGCCGTCGGTTTCTATCATCCGGGTCAGTTGCTTCTCATCCATCAGCTCGCGCGCCACCGCCTCGAATGCCTGCTGAAACTCCGCGAAGCGGCTTTCATCCAGGCTCAGGCCGGCCGCCATCGCGTGGCCGCCAAACTTCAGGATCAGGCCCGGGTGGCGCTTGTAGACCAGGTCCAGCGCGTCGCGCAGGTGGAAACCGGGAATCGAGCGGCCGGAGCCCTTGATCTCGCCCTCGTCGCCGGGCGCGAATACGATGACGGGGCGGTGGAAGCGCTCTTTCAACCGGGAAGCCACAATCCCCACTACGCCCTGGTGCCAGTCGTCGCGGTACAGGGTCAGCGTGTAGCGGTTGCCGGCGTCGATGCCGGACAATGCCGCCAGCGCCTCGTCCTGCATGCCGGCTTCGATGCCGCGCCGCTCGCGGTTGAGCTTGTCCAGCTCCTGCGCCAGCCGCACCGCCTGCTCTTCATTGCTGGCCAACAGGCAGGCGATGCCCAGGCTCATGTCGTCCAGCCGGCCGGCCGCGTTGAGCCGCGGGCCCAGCGTAAAGCCAAGATCGAAGGTATTGGCTTTGTAATGGGCGCGGCCGGCGACGCGGAACAAGGCGGCGATGCCCGGCGCCATCCGCCCGGCCCGCATCCGTTTCAAGCCGTTCTCTACCAGGGTGCGGTTGTTGCGGTCCAGCCGCACCACATCGGCCACCGTGCCCAGCGCCACCAGGTCCAGCAGCACGCCCAGATTGGGCTGGGTCTGCTCGTCGAACACGCCGCGCCGGCGCATCTCCACCCGCAAGGCCATCAGCACGTAGAACATCACGCCGACGCCGGCCAGATTCTTGGACGGAAATTCGCAGCCGGGCTGGTTCGGGTTGACGATCAAGGCATCCGGCAAGGTGTCGCCCGGCAGGTGGTGGTCGGTCACCAGCACCTCGATGCCGCGAGCCCTGGCGGCATCCACCCCGGCCACGCTGGCGATGCCGTTGTCGACAGTGACGATGATGTCAGGCCGCTTCTGCGCCGCCAGCTCGACGATCTCCGGCGTCAGGCCATAGCCGTATTCGAAGCGATTGGGCACGATGAAGCCGATGGTGGCGCCCAGCATCGACAAGCCCTTCACCGCCACCGCGCAGGCGGTCGCGCCGTCGGCGTCGTAATCGGCCACCACCAGCAGGCGCTGTTTGGCGGCGATGGCGTCGGCCAGCCGGCAGGCCATCGCTTCGGCGTTCTTCAGGTTTTGATACGGCAGCAGGCCTTTCAGGCCGTAATCCAGCTCTTCGCTGTCGGCGATGCCGCGGGCGGCGTACAGCCGCGCCTGCAGCGCGGTCAGCCCTTGGCCAAGCAGCTTATGCTGCAGTTCGGCGGGCACTTCTCGAGTGACGATTTGCGACATATCTTCTTCTAGTACAGCGCCGCCAGCGGCAGCGCGCGTTTCCAGAACTTCCACAGATCGGACGGTTTGAGCGTCAGCTCGAAACCGGCCGGGCCGGTGGCGATCAGCGTCAGTTGCTCCAGCTTGCGCTGGCGCAGCGCGGACAGCATGGGCGCGAACCAGTCGCCTTCCAGCCTCTCCAGCGTTTCGCGCCAGCCCCAAGCGTCGCGATACTGCGCGGCGGCCTGCAGCGCGTCCAGCGCCAGCAGGCAATCATCGCCAGGTTCCAGGCCGCCAAAGGCGAACGGCGCGGCGTCGATGCCCATGCCCGAGCGCTCCGCCAGCAAGCGCAGCGCCTCGTCATCGGCCAGCAGTCTGGCCGCGGGCGCGCTCCACGCGCCGGGTTCGCCCTCGCCCCACAGCCACACGCTGTTGACGGCCAGCTCGCCTCGCATTTCGCGCTCGTCATTGATCGGCTGGGTATACAGCAGCATCTGCAGCTCGTTCAGCATCCGGCTCCAGGCCAGGCCATCGTCGCCTTGCGGCAGATGGCGGTTGATGTCCTCTCCCACCACATCCCACAGCGGCGTGAAGCGCGCGCGCAGCGGTTTGTCGGATCGCAACAGCCAGCGCCCCGGCGTCGCAGGGTGGAAGCTCAATCCGTCTTCGCCGAAGTGTCGGCTCAAGGCATCCGTCAGCTTGACGGCTTCGTCCTGGCTCACCTGCATCACACCCACATCGGCCAGCAGCGCCCGGTCGCGATCCACCCTCAAATGCACCGGATCGGCGAACAGCCAGTCGCCACTTTCGGCGTCCAGGCCGGCTTCGGCGGCGGCTATCCGCGCCAAACCGGCCGGCGCCGCGCCCCATAGCCGGCCCAGGCATTCGGCGTGGCTCTGCTCGCGCCGCTGCAGCATGCCCTTGCCCAGCAATTGTTGCAACGCCGGCACACTCAGCCCCTTGCCTACCTCCGCGCCGTCATGGGCGTCCAGCCAGCATAGGCCGGGTAACAACAGGGTTAATTTCATATTCTTGCCAGATGGGTTGGGAATGGCGGCCATTTTGGCCGCTGGTCATTTGGCTCGAGCATCATTCTGCGGCACACTGACGTCTTTTGCCGGAACTATCGCGCGAGCCGCCTACCAAACATGATTTTGGCGCATGCATGCGCTGGAATCGGATCAATATTTTGCATAGGCAGGCGGCGCCTGCCCGGAAAAGTGATGGATTATCGCAAACTGCTACACATCCCGCAAAAGTGCGCCAGCCGGCTGGTCAACCACCACCTGAGCTGGCTCGGCATCGCCGCCTGCCTGCCGCTGCTGGGCACGGCCACCGCCTTCGCCGTGGCCAACGGCGCCAAGGAAACCCTGCCCGAGCAGGTTAGGCAGCAACAAGTGATCGAACGGCTGGCGCTGCCGGAATTCCATTTCGCCGACAGCCAGACCCGCTACTGGCGCGACGAAGCGGTCAAGCGCGGCGACACCGTGGCCCGGGTGCTGAACCGCCTGGGCGTGCGCGACAACGAAGCCCGCGCCTTCCTGTATACCAGCCCGGTGGCCAAGGATCTGCTCAAGCTGAAAGTCGGCGCCACGCTGACGGTGCAGACCAACGACGCCGGCGAGCTGTTCGGCCTGCGCTTCCTGCAGGATGACGACAACGGCGAGCAACTGTTGGTGGCGCTGGAGAAGCGCGACGGCAAGTGGCAGGCCAGCGCCGATCCGGTGGCCGCCGAGAGCGTGGAAACCGTGCGCTCGATCACGCTGAAGCGAGGCGCCGCCGCCGAGCTGGCCGCCGCCCGCGTGCCGGCCGACATCCGCAACCAGTTGTCCGAAGTGTTCTCCGACCAGTTCGAACTCTCCAGTCTGAAGCCGGGCGACCGCATCAATCTGGTCTACGAAACCATGGTCTACGCCGGCAGCTCCATCGCCAGCGGCAACCTGCTGGCGGTGTCTATCGAACGCGCCGGCAAGCTGCACCAAGCGTTCTATTTCGCCCATGACAGCGAAAGCGGCGCCTACTACGACAGCGAAGGCAAGCCGGTCAAGAAGGGCTTCAGCCGCCAGCCGGTGGCCAGCGCCCGCATCAGCTCGGGTTTCGGCCTGCGCATGCATCCCATCCTGCGTTCCCTGCGCATGCATTCCGGCATCGACTACGCCGCCAGCGCCGGCACGCCCATCGTGGCGCCGGCCGACGGCGAGCTGGTCAAAGTGGCGCGCGAGAACGGCTACGGCAACGTGGTGATGATACGCCACAACGCCAAGCTGACCACGCTGTACGCCCATATGCGCGCCTTCGGCAAGGGCATCCAGGCCGGCGGCAAGGTAAAGGCCGGCGATGTGATAGGCTATGTTGGAAGCACGGGCCGCTCCACCGGCGCCCACCTGCACTTCGAGGTGCGGGTCAACGACCAGCCAGTGGACCCGGCCACCAACGCCCTGCCCACCCCGGGCCTGAGCAAGACCCAGCTCGCGCAATTCGACGCCAAGAAACAGGTGCTGAGCGCGCGGCTTGATCTGCTGCAGAACATCCCGGTCAACGTTGCCCAGATCGATTGATGACTGACCTATACATTGGAATGATGTCCGGCACCAGCCTGGACGGCGTAGACGCCGTGATGGTGCGCTTCGACGACGCCGGCCGGCCCCGGCCGCTGGCCGATCATGTCGTCCCCTACCCCGCGGAGGTGAAGTCCGCAGTGCTGGCGCTGCAGCCGCGCGGCCACGACGAGTTGCACCGCGCGGAAACGCTGGCCAACCGATTGGCCGAGATCTACGCCCAGGCCGCGGGCGAATTGCTGGCAAAGTCGGGCCGCCATCCAAACGACATCCGCGCCATCGCCTGCCACGGCCAGACCGTGCGCCACGCGCCGCACGACGGCTACACGGTTCAGATCGGCAATATGGCCAAGCTGGCCGAACTGTCCGGCATCGACGTGATCGCCGACTTCCGCAGCCGCGACGTCGCCGCCGGCGGCCATGGCGCGCCGCTGGTGCCCGCTTTTCAGCAAAGCGCTTTCTCCAGCCCGGACGAAAAACGGGTGATCCTCAATATCGGCGGCATCAGCAACATCGCCCGGCTGCATGCCGGCCAAGAGGCGATAGGCTTCGACTGCGGACCCGGCAATATGCTGATGGATGCATGGTGCCTGCGCCACACCGGCCAGCCCTTCGACGACGACGGCCGCTGGGCCGCCGGCGGAGCGGTCCACGCGCCATTGCTGGCCGCGATGCTGGCCGAGCCTTATCTGACGCAGCCGCCGCCCAAAAGCACCGGGCGCGACCTGTTCGATGACGAATGGCTGGCCGGAAAGCTGGCCGCGCTATCGTCCGCGCCTTCTGCCCAAGATGTGCAAGCCACCTTGCTGGCCTTCAGCGCCCGCGGCATCGCCGACTCCATCCTTGAGCACTGCCCCGGCAACCAGGCGGTCTACGCCTGCGGCGGCGGCGCCCGCAACGGCGCGCTGATGGCCGAGATAGCCCGCCTGCTGCCTGGGCAGCAAGTGGGCGCGATCGAAGCGCTGGGACTGCCCGCTCATCTGATCGAGGCGATCGCCTTCGCTTGGCTGGGCTGGCGTTTCGACCATCGCCAAGCCGGCAACCTGCCCTCCGTCACCGGCGCGCAGGGCCCCCGCGTGCTGGGCGCGCTGTATCCTCGGTAAGGTGAAAAGCTTCGCATCAGGCTATAATCATCAGCTGTCATAGCCAAATATGAAAAAAATGCGATTTTTCAAGCGCAAAGCCGTAGTCAAGAACAACCAGACGCCGCTGCCGCCTCAACTGGTCTCCCTGCTTCGCGAAGCATGGTGGCTGCTGATGGCGGTGGCGGCTGTCTACCTTGTGCTGGTGCTTGCCAGCTACTCCCCGCTCGACTCCTCTTGGTCGCACAGCTCCTCCGACCCCACCGTCCGCAATTACGGCGGCGCGTTCGGGGCCTGGCTGTCGGACATGCTGCTGTACGTGTTCGGCTTTTCCACCTGGTGGCTGGTGGTGTTCTGCCTGGTGGCGATAGGCTGGGGCTACCGCCGCATCGAAAGCCTGGGCTTCAAGTTCAACCCCATCACCGCCGCCGCCGTCGGCGGCTTCGTGCTGTTGCTGGTATCCAGCTCCAGCTTCGAAGCCATCGTGCTGGACGGCAAGGCCTTGAAGCTGCCGCTGGACGCCGGCGGCATGTTCGGCCACTTCATCGGCAAGGGCATCGCCCACGGCCTGGGCCTGTCCGGCTCCTACCTGCTGTTGGGCGTGCTGTCCGCCATCGGCTTCTCGCTGTTCACCGGCCTGTCCTGGCTCAATCTGATGGAGCGCATCGGCACGTGGCTGGAGGAAGGCGTGATTGGCCTGTGGCAAAGCTGGCAGGCGAAGAAAGACCGCGAGATCGGCAAGGAAACCGCGCAGAAGCGCGAGGAAAAGGTGTCGGTCGCCAAGAAGAAGATCGAGGAAACCGCGCCGGTGCGCATTGAGCCGCCGGTGCTGGAAGTGCCGGTGTCGGCCAAGGCGCAGAAGCCGGTTCAGCAGTCGCTGTTCGCCGATCCCAAAGACGCCGCCCTGCCTGGCCTGAGCCTGCTGGACACGCCCAAGGAGCTGCTGGAAACGGTGTCGCAGGAAACGGTGGAATACACGTCCAGGCTGATCGAGCGCAAGCTGGCCGACTTCGGCGTGGACGTCAAGGTGATCGCCGCCTATCCCGGCCCGGTGATCACCCGTTACGAGATCGAACCCGCGGTCGGCGTCAAGGGCGCCCAGATCGTCAACCTGATGAAGGACCTGGCGCGCGCGCTGTCGCTGGTTTCCATCCGCGTGGTGGAAACCATTCCGGGCAAAACCTACATGGGCCTGGAGCTGCCCAATCCCAAGCGCCAGATCGTGAAGCTGACCGAGATCATCGGCTCGGACGGCTACCAGAACATGGCCTCGCGCCTGACCATGGCGCTGGGCAAGGACATCGCCGGCCAGCCGGTGTCGGCCGACCTGGCCAAGATGCCGCACGTGCTGGTGGCCGGCACCACCGGCTCCGGCAAATCGGTGGCGATCAACGCGATGATCCTGTCGCTGCTGTACAAGGCGACGCCGCAGGAAGTGCGGCTGATCATGGTGGACCCGAAAATGCTGGAACTGTCGGTGTATGAAGGCATTCCGCACCTGCTGGCCCCGGTGGTCACCGACATGAAGCAGGCCGCCAACGCGCTGAACTGGTGCGTGGGCGAGATGGAGCGCCGCTACAAGCTGATGTCCAAGCTCGGCGTGCGCAACCTGGCCGGCTTCAACCAGAAGATCAAGGACGCCGACAAAGCCGGCGAGAAGATCCCCAATCCGTTCAGCCTGACGCCGGAAACGCCGGAGCCGCTCGACACTCTGCCGCTGGTGGTGGTGGTGATAGACGAGCTGGCCGACCTGATGATGGTGGCCGGCAAGAAGATCGAGGAGCTGATCGCCCGCCTGGCGCAGAAGGCCCGCGCCGCCGGCATCCACCTGATCCTGGCCACCCAGCGGCCGTCGGTGGACGTGATCACCGGCCTGATCAAGGCCAATATCCCGACCCGGATCGCCTTCCAGGTGTCCAGCAAGATAGACAGCCGCACCATCCTGGACCAGATGGGCGCGGAGGCGCTGCTGGGCCAGGGCGACATGCTTTATCTGCCGCCGGGCACCGGCTACCCCAACCGCGTCCATGGCGCCTTCGTCTCCGACGAGGAAGTGCACCACGTGGTGGAATTCCTGAAAACCACCGGCGAGCCGAACTACGTCGAAGGCATCCTCACCGGACAGGCCGACGGCGACGACAACGCCAGCTCCGGAGGCCTGGACGGCGAATCGGACGGCGAATCCGATCCGCTGTACGACGAAGCCGTCGCCATCGTGGTGAAAACCCGCAAGGCGTCGATTTCCTCCGTCCAGCGCCACCTGCGCATCGGCTACAACCGTGCGGCCCGGCTGATCGAGCAGATGGAGGCCGCCGGCCTGGTGTCCTCGATGGAAAGCAACGGCAACCGCACCGTGCTGGCGCCTGCCAGAGAAGACTGAGACCTCCACGGGCGCCGTTGCCGCGGCGCCCGCTTTCCCATAATAAAGGATGGCCATGCCCCGCTATCTGCCCGAACCCTCGTTCCGCCACGACTACATGCCCAAGACCGGCGTGCTGCTGATCAACCTGGGCACGCCCGACGCGCCCACCGCCCAGGCGCTGCGGCCCTACCTCAAGCAGTTCCTGTCCGATCCGCGCGTGATCGAGATTCCGCGCCTGCCCTGGTGGCTGATCCTCAACGGCATCATCCTGAACACCCGCCCCAAGCAATCGGCCCGCAAATACGCCAGCATCTGGACCAAGGAAGGCTCGCCGCTGCTGACCCACACCCGCAGCCAGGCCAAACTGCTGAAGGGGCAACTGGGCGAAATGGGCCTGCGCGACCTGGTGGTCGACTACGCGATGCGCTACGGCAATCCGTCCATCGAAAGCGTGATCGGCAAGATGCGGGAACAAGGCGTGGAGCGGCTGCTACTGCTGCCGCTATATCCGCAATACGCCGCCTCCTCCAGCGGCACCGCCCTGGACGAAGCCTTCCGCGCGTTGACCCGGCTGCGCAATATGCCGGACGTGCGCACGGTGCGGCACTTCCACGATGATCCCGGCTATATCGCCGCGCTGGCGGCCCAGATACGCCAGCATTGGCAATACGGCCAACAGCCGGACAAGCTGGTGATGAGTTTCCACGGCGTGCCGCGCTTCACCCGCGACAAGGGCGACCCCTACCATTGCGAATGCCAGAAAACCGGGCGGCTGCTGGCGGAGGCGCTGCAGCTGCGGGCGGATCAATACGTCATCAGTTTTCAGAGCCGCTTCGGCCGCACCGAATGGCTGAAACCGTATACCAGCGAAGTGCTGGCGGAGCTGGGCAAAGCTAACACCGCCAAGGTGGACGTCGTCTGCCCCGGTTTTGTCGGCGACTGCCTGGAAACGCTGGAAGAAATCGCGATGGAGGGCAAGGAAACCTTCTTGAGCAGCGGCGGTGGCGAATTCCGCTACATCTCCTGCCTGAACGAAGACCCGCAATGGATAACCTCTCTTGCGACGATCGTCAGGAACAATCTGGCCGGATGGACAGAAATCCCGACAGAAGATAGCCGCCAAAGAACGACTCGCGCGCATGACATGGGGGCATCCACCTGACATCAACATCAGTCGCGCCGATTTCCACCACCCCGAACAAACCTTTTAAAATCAGCCGGATAAGCTGAAAACACGGGCGTATGACCGAATGGCCATACGCCCGTTTTCAACTTGTTTGCCGCAAAATGCCAAGTTTGGTCCTATATTCATTGAGTGCGCTTCCGGCCAGATTGACACCCTCGCAAACTGGTCACCATAATCAGTCGCAACCAACAGCCTCTTAATGGTGTTGTTGGTTTACCAAAGAGATCATCAAAGTCTACGCAGATAAGATTCAGGGGAACTCTCAATGAACAAATACGCTCGCTACAGCCTGATCGCCACCGCCGTCATCGCCATGAGCGCCTGCAGCAAGCAGGAACAACCGGCGACGGGCAGCCAGCCCGCCTCCGCTCCCAGCCAAGCCGCAGCCGGCGGCGAAACCGTGGTCAAGATCGGCCAAGTCTCACCGATGTCCGGCCCGATCTCCCACCTGGGCAAGGACAACGAATACGGTGCCAAGCTCGCCATCGAAGACCTGAACGCCAAGGGCGTGGAAATCGGCGGCAAGAAGGTCAAGTTCGAACTGGTATCCGAGGATGACCAGGGCGATCCGAAAATCGGCACCCAGGTCGCCCAGCGCCTGGTGGACGCCGGCGTGGTCGGCGTGGTCGGCCACCTGAACTCCGGCACCACCATCCCGGCCTCCAAGATCTACTCCGACGCCGGCCTCCCGCAGATTTCCCCATCCGCCACCAACCCGGACTACACCAAGCAAGGCTTCAAGACCACCTTCCGCGTGATCGCCAACGACGTTCAGCAGGGCAAGGCGCTGGGCGAATTCGCAGCCGGCACCCTGAACGCCAAGAAAATCGCGATCATCGACGACCGCACCGCCTACGGCCAGGGTCTGGCCGACCAGTTCGAAGGCGCGGTCAAGTCCAAGGGCGCCCAAGTGGTGAAGCGCGAGTTCACCAACAACACCGCCACCGACTTCAACGCCATCCTCACTTCGATCAAGGCCTCCAACCCGGATCTGGTGTTCTACGGCGGCATGGACGCTCAAGCCGGCCCGCTGGCCAAGCAAATGCAGCGCCTGGGCCTGAAGGCCAAGCTGATGGGCGGCGACGGCTGGCAGACTCCGGAATTCGTCAAGCTGGCCGGCGACGCGTCCGAAGGCCAATATGCGTCCAGCTGCGGCATCTCGCGCGACAAGATGCCTGGCTTCAAGGCCTTCGACGAGAAGTTCAAGAAGGAATTCAACACCGACGTGCAGATCTACGCGCCTTTCGAATACGACGCGGTGATGGTGCTGGTGGACGCGATGAAGCGCGCCAAGTCCTACGACCCCAAAGCCTACCTGCCTGAAGTCGGCAAAACCGACTATCTGGGGGTGACCGGCAAGATCGCCTTCGACGACAAGGGCGACATCAAGAACGGCGCCGTCACCGTCTACCAAGTGAAGAACGGCAAGTGGGAAGTGGTATCCACCGTCGGCGGCGAGGCTAAATAAACACAGCTCCCGGCTTCGCAACGTAAGAGAGGCGCTTCGGCGCCTCTTTTCATTTGCCTCGCCAGACAACCGAAACTGACGATCAATATTGCAAGAATAAGTCCCCACCGCATTTGGCGCGGCCTTCTTCGCTCCCTCTGCATGAAAAACTCTGGCCAGATGCTGCTGTCGTCGGGATGTCCTCACCTCAAGCACACATCGCAGACGCTCTGACGCCTGTTTTGTTTTTCCGCCACATGCAACCGCCAATCCTCACTATTTTTAATGCAAAAAATTGAATGAACGTTCGTTCATTATATGATTGAAAGTCACCTTTCCACAGAGGAAACCGCATGACGCCCAAGCGCCAGCAGCAAACCGAAAACCGCCGCGGACAGATCGTCGAGGCGGCGCTTGCCTGCTTCATCGCTTCAGGCTTCCACCAGACCGGCATGCGCGACATCGCTGACGCCGCCGGCGTCAGCCTGGGCAATATGTACAACCACTTCCCGAACAAACAGGCCTTGATCGCGGAGATCGCCGCGATGGAAGCGCTGGAAAAACAGAACTTGATCGACACGCTGGCGGCGGACCCAGCCAGTCCCGCCGTCCGGGATTTCGCCGAACGCTATCTGCGGCTGTGCGAGCGACCGGAAGACGTCAGCCTGACCGCCGAAGTGCTGGCGGAAGCGGCGCGCGACGCCGAACTGGCCCGACTGTTCGCAGCCAACCGCCGTCGCCTGGCCAGCGCCTTGGCCGATGCCTTGCGCCGCGGCGCCGAACAGGGAGACATAGACAATGGCCTGCCCTTTGCCGCCTGCGCCCACTGGCTGCTGGACGCGCTGGAAGGCTGCGCCGTCAATCGCGTCCTGCTGGGCGCCCAACTGGACGACGCTGACATCTCCGCCTTGATCGACAAGCTGTTGTCGCCCGCGGGTGGAAAACGATGAGCCTGCGCCCCAACCGTCTGGACGGCCTGGACCTGGCCCGTTGCCTGGCCCTGATCGGCATGGTGCTGGTCAACTTCCGCCTGGCGATCGCGCCCTTCCCGTCCCGCCAGGACCCGCTGCCGCCCTGGCTCTCGCTGCTGGAGGGACGCTCCGCCGCCACCTTTGTCACCCTGGCCGGCATTGGCCTGGGCCTGGCCACCGCGCGACTGGCTCGCGTCCAGGCCATAAGCCAGACCTGCCGCCGCGCCGTGTTCCTGCTGGCGATCGGGCTGCTCAACTTCACCTTGTTCCCCGCCGACATCATCCATTACTACGCCTTCTATTTCTTCGCCGCCTGCCTGCTGCTGAAACTGCCTGAGCGATGGCTGCTGGCAGCGCTGTGCCTGACCTTGGCGGCGGCCTTCACCATGCAGCTAACGCTGGACTATGGGCATGGCTGGAACTGGGACACCCTCAGCTACGAAGGCTTCTGGACGCCTCTTGGCTTCGCGCGCAACCTGCTGCTCAATGGCTGGCATCCCGTGTTGCCTTGGCTGGGCTTTGCGATATGGGGGCTATGGCTGTCGCGGCAATCCTTGGCCCGCTCTGACACGCAATGGAAACTGATGGCGGGCGGCGCGCTTCTGGCGCTGGCCAGCGGCCTGCTGTCGGCCTGGATGCAAGATTTGTCGCCCGCTCGGCTTTCGCCGTTTCTGGGAACGAAGCCATTGCCGCCCGGGCCGCTGTACATGCTGAATGCAGGCGGCATCGCCAGCGCGGCAATAGGCGGCTGCCTGGCGCTGGCGTCGCGCCCGGCCTTGGCTGCCCGGCTCGCGCCGCTGCTGGCTGCGGGCCGGCAAACGCTGACGTTGTACATCGCCCACATCCTGATCGGGATGGGCGTTCTGGAGGAAATGGGATGGCTGGACAGCGGCGAGCTCGAGCGGGTGCCTGCGGCGGCGGCGCTGTATTGCTCCGCCGCCGTGGCCTTCGCCTGGCTATGGTCCAAGCGCTTCCGCCATGGCCCGCTGGAATGGCTGATGCGGCGCCTCTGCGACCAGCCGGCACCTTGAAAACGATTCCCTTCCGGCAGGAAACCATTCTGCCGGAAGGCGAGGACTTCTTTCCGGCCTCAGTCCCGGAAGCTGACCTGCTGCTTCATCATCGCGGCCATGCCGGCCTTCTGGATATCTTCCGAGATCAGCATCGCCGCGTTCCAGCCGGCGACGAACTGCAGCCCGTCCGCCACGCTGTGGTCGCGGCTGTAGTTCATCACTTCCTTGCTGCCGCGCACGGCCAGCGGCGACTTGCTCGCGATCAGCTTCGCGCTCTGCAGCGCAGCGGCCAATACGGCGTCGGCATCCGCCAGCACCCGATTGACCAGGCCGACCTCCAGCGCCTCCTCGGCCACCATGTCGCGGCCGGTCAGCGCCAGCTCGCGGGCCACGCCCTCGCCCACCACGCGCGGCAGGCGCTGCAGCGAGCCGACGTCGGCCACCATGCCCAGATCCACCTCGCGCACGCCGAACACCGCGCTTTCCGCGGCGAAGCGGAAATCCGCTGCCAGGGCTATGTCCAGGCCGCCGCCCAGGCAGGCGCCGTGTATCGCGGCGATCACCGGCTTGCGGCAGCGCTCCAGGCTGGTCACGCAGTCCTGCAGGTCCAGGATCAAGCGGCGCAGCTTGTCGCGCTTGCGGCCTTCGCACTCGTCCTGGATGCTGGATTGCAACCCCACCAGCATCGTCAGGTCAATGCCGGAACAGAAATGTTTGCCGCTGCCGGCCAGCACCACGGCGCGGACGCCGGACTCGCCATCGGCCCAATCCAGCGCGGCGCGCAGATCCTGCCACATCTGCAGGTTCAGCGCATTGGCCTTGTCGGGACGGTTGAAACGCAGCAGAGCGACCTTATCGTCCAACTCCGCTGACAGGGTTTGCAGATTGATCATGCCGCTTTAGCCTCCGGACGTTTCTTGGGAACCCAGGCCCACAGCATCTCACAGACGATGGGGGATTCGCCGGACTCGTCGGTCACCAGCACCTCCACCAGCACCTCACCCTTTTCCTGCTCGTACATGGTCTGGATCTGCTGCGGCGTCAGCGTCGCAACGGCCTTCATATCGCCCTGCGAACGCTTGACGTAATTGACTTTCATCGACTTGAGCAGCATCAGCTTGTCGTCCGGCATGTTCATGCCCACCACGAAACCGGTGGATGTCTCGGCCAGCAGCGCCATCGCCGCCGCGTGCACGCCGCGAATGTGGTTCTGCACCTTCTTGCGGTTGCGGATCGATACCGTCAGCCTGTCATGGCCAACCTCTTCGAACCGCAGCCCGGCGGTGGACAGGAAGGGAACGATCTTGCCGAACATCATCGACAGCACCGGCCGGCGCCAACCCACCGGCAAGCGGCCCACCTTGTCGGCGATCCGGCTCATGCTGTTCTTTCTGTACTCCATGCTACCCCCTTTGTTGTTCTCGTGTTGTCTGCGCCCGGCTTGCCGCCGGCCGCTTATTCTTGCGCCTCGGGCATGCCCAGCGTGGTCCTGACCTGGCTCTTCAAAAGCGGCAGCGCGCCATCGTCGATGCGCGCCAGCTGCAGCCCGCCCTGCAGCGCGGAAAACAGCATCATGCCGACGGCCTCGGGCGTCCCGGCGTATGTCATCCGCTCGGAGTCCCGCCCCAGCCTGACGATGGCCACCGCCCATTGCCGCATCTCGTCGATGAAGGCCGAGGCCTCTTGCCGCATGTCTTCCGGCAGGGTCTGGAACTCGGTGCTGAGGATGCCGCTGGGGCAGATCTGTTTGTGCTGCAGGTAATATTGGTCCGACAAGCCGAAATACGCCTCCAGCCGGCGGGCGGCGTCCCACTCTCCCTGTTGCTCGATGAAACGCTGGAAACGGCGGCGGTAACGCTGGATCAGCGCCACGCCCAGATCGCTTTTCTTGGGAAAGTGGTAGTGGATGGCCGCGTTGCGCACGCCCAACGCGCTGCTGATGTGCTGGTAGCTGAAGCCGTTGAAGCCGCGCGTCAGCAGCAGCTCCTCGGCCAGGTCGAGTATGCGCTTGCGGGTGTCGTTCTTGCTGTCGGAACCATTATGCATCAGGCCACTCTACTTACTGGTCAGTAAGGTGTCAATTGGCCCGCCGGCGGGGCATCTTGCCCTCTTCGGCCGCGCATGCCCTAAAATACAGGCGACACTCTTTCCCATTCGCGCGCCAGCGCGCGACCACTCTGGTAGAACATGACCGAACACACCGTTCCCGATCTGGAATCCTCTTTGCGCCAGTTGTGCGAAACACCCGGCCAGACCGAAGCGCTGGCGGGGCTGATCGCCGCGCTGCGCCCCGGCGACCGCCAGCCGGCCCAACAAGCCACCGTCAATCTGCAGGCTTTGTCCTTCCTGCTCGAGCATCACGCCGAATTCCGCGAAGCCCTGCGCCAGGCACTGTGCACCTTGCTGGCGGAAAGCCGGCAAATCCCGCTGTACACCGACGCCGGCATCCTGGCCAACGACGGTTTCGGCACCACGCTGCTGCACCGCTTGGGCGAACGCGCGCTGCCCATGCCCTACAATCCCGATTCGCTGCGCGACCGCTTCGGCCTGCTGTTCTGCGACAAGCAGGACTATCTGTGGCTGGAAACCGTGCCCGACGCCACCTGGCACGCGCTGTGGCGGGCAATGGCCTGGCAGGAAGCGCCACGGCAGGACAGCGAGCGCCAGACCCGGCTTCAGTTGCTGGAGTCGGTGCAGGTGCTGTCCGCCCGCATCACCGCCATCGGCCTGGAGCCTGAGCTGGTGCGCGTCTGCCCCGAGGTGGGGCGCTTCGCATCCCCCTTCATGCATCTGAACGCCGAGGTGCAGCGCTATGTCGACGGCTACCGCCAGGCGCTGACCGACGGCGTCGAGCCGCCCGAGGACGAAAAACAGGTGCTGGTGCTCCTCGATCAGTGCGAGGCCATCCTGGGCAAAGTGCGCAAAAACGCGGCCCGTTACGGCATCTCGGTCAACCTGACCTATCACGGCCTGCGGCTGGCGCAGAGCATCGCCCGGCTGCGCGCGCTGCTGGAACTGCTGTCGCCCGGACACAACCCAGCCGAGCGCCCGCAGCTGTTCCAGCTGCTGGTGGATTTCGCCCGCGCGGAGAACCGCAAGTACAGTCTGCGGGATCTGTTCAAGTCCAACACCGAGCTGCTGGCCCTGCAGGTGACCGAGCACGCCGGCCGCCAGGGCGAGCACTACATCGCAGAAGACCGCAAGGAATGGTCGCAGATGGGCAAGGCGGCGATGGGCGCCGGCCTGCTCGTCGGCTTCATGGCGCTAATCAAGCTGATGCTGGCGCGCGGCCACTTGCCGCTGCTGTGGGAAGGCATCGCCTTCGGCCTCAATTACGCGATCGGCTTCATCGTCGTGCAGATCCTGCACTTCACCATCGCCACCAAGCAGCCGGCGATGACGGCTGCCCGGCTGGCTGCCGTGCTGCAAGCCCAATACGGCCGCAAGAAGCAGCTGGAAGAGCTGTCGGAGCTGATCGTCAAGGTGGTGCGCACGCAATTCGTCGCCATCATGGGCAACGTGCTGCTGGCCATTCCCACCGCGGCGCTGATCGCGCTGGCCTGGAACGCGCTGTTCGGCGCGCCGGTGGTGGACGCGGCCAAGGCGCAAAAGCTGCTGCACGAGATCGATCCGGTGCACAGCCTGGCGCTGCCGCACGCCGCCATCGCCGGGGTGTTCCTGTTCTTGTCGGGCCTGATCGCCGGCTACTACGACAACAAGGCGATCTACCGCCGCATACCGGAACGCATCGCCAATCACCGCCTGCTCAAGCGACTGCTGGGCGAAAACCGCGCCTGGCGGCTGGGCAGCTACATCGAGCACAATCTGGGGGCGCTGGCCGGCAATTTCTACTTCGGCATGTTCCTGGGCCTCACCGGCACCGTGGGCACGATACTGGGCCTGCCGCTGGACATCCGCCACATCACGTTCTCGTCGGCCAACCTGGCCTTCGCCAGCGTGTCGCTGGATTTCCAGGTGCCGCTGTCCGCCGTGCTGCTGGGTTGCGCCGGGGTGGCATTGATCGGCCTCGTCAACCTGGGGGTCAGCTTCTTCCTGGCGCTGTGGGTGGCGCTGCGCTCGCGCAAGCTGTCCGGTTCGCTGCTGCTGCCCTTGATCCCGATGCTGGCCAAGCGTTTCCTGCGCCGGCCGCTGAGCTTCTTCGTGCCGCCCCCCCTCCTGCCCGCTCCCGCCGCGGAAACGCCGCCGCTGGACGAAACCCGCGGATAAAGCAAGCTGCCGGCGGACGCAAACGCGCCCGCCGGACTCATCCCTTGGCCAGCTCCCTCGCCAAACGATCGGCGGCTCGCCAGGAAAAAGCGTAAATGGACAGCTGGGGATTGGCGCCGACGCTGGTCGGAAAAATCGAACCGTCCAGCACCGCGAGGTTTTGCCATTCCCAGTGATTGCCCCAGTCGTCCAGCACCGATCGGCCGGGATCATCGCCCATCGCCATGCCGCCCATCACGTGGGCGCTGACCAGCCTGGCCTGCAGCGCCTGCAAGGGCAAGCCTTCTATCATCTCCCTGGCCCGCCTCCAGCTCGACACCGGTTGCGCGCGCTCATGCAGCGGCATCGCCAGGCTGGCGCCGGCGGCGAACTGCAGCTCGGCCATCGCCAGCCAGCTGCGCCGCACGCCATCCCAGATCACGTCGTTGAGCGGGTAATCCAGCACCGGCGAACCATCGCCGCGCAGCTTCACCTCCCCGCCCCGGCTATCCGGATGAAAACCGTCGCGCAGCAAGGCCAATGTCGCGTGCAGATGCGGCAGTTGTTGCAAAAGCTGCAGTTGTTCGATGCCGAAGCCCGGAAAGGTGACGCTGGCGAGCAAGGGGTGGATGGGCGGCACTTCCAGCTTGAAGCCCAGCGGCCCGTCCAGCGGCTGGGTATGCATGTAGTGGTCGGAGTAAACCGTTTGCGGCGCGCCATTGTAAGGCTCCACCATTTCCGGCATCAGCGCCGCGCTCAGCGCCACCGGATGCAAAAAGGTGCGCTTGCCGGTCTGGCCGGCGGCATCCGCCAGGCCGCTGCGCAGCATGATGGCCGGCGTGCCGATGGCGCCCGCGGCCAGCACCACCTGCCGCGCCCGCACGCTGAAGCGGCGGCCGGTCGGCGTGTTGCCGTCGGCGCCGAGCAGGCTGCCCTGAATGGACGCGATGCGCTTGCCGCCCGGGTCCGCCAGCAGCTTGTCCACGCGCGCCCGGCACAGCAGTCTGGCTCCATGGGACAAGGCATCGGGAATGCAGGTGACCAGCATCGACTGCTTGGCGTTGGTGGGGCAGCCCATGCCGCAATAGCCCAGGTTCCAGCAGCCCTTCACATTGCGCGCGATCCGGGCGTGCCGCAGGCCCAGCGCCTGGCAGCCGCGCTCCAGCACCAGATTGTTGCCGTTGGGCTCGGCCTGCCACGGCCCGATGCCCAGCCGCTGCTCCGCCTTGTCGAACCATGGGCGCATGCCTTCGGCCGACAAGGTCGCCAACCCGTGGCTTTCCTGCCACCACAGCAAGGTGTCCGGCGGCGTCCGGAAGCTGCTGGTCCAGTTGACCGTGGTGCCGCCCCCGACCGTCCGCCCCTGCAAGACGGTGATGCCCTTGTCCAGCGTCTGCCGGCTGGCGGACTCCTGGTACAGCTCCGGATAGGCCTTGGCCTCCAGCAAGCGAAAGTCGCTGGAGCTGTATAATCCACCCTCCTCCAGCAGCAACACCTTCAACCCAGCCCGGCTGAGCACCTCCGCCGCGATGCCGCCTCCGGCGCCGCTGCCGATGATCGCCACATCGGCCTCCAGCGACAGGTCCTTGTCTTGCCTGGCTCCATCGAACACCTTCCAGCCGCTTGCCAATCCCGCCCGGACAGGATCGGGTATCTTGCCGGTCAAGGCAGCATCTCCATCACCGCCGCAGGCTGCCGGTAGCCCAGCGCGGCCCAGCTGGCCGGATTGCCGTACCAACCGGCATGAATCAGCCGGTGCAGGCCTTGGTAGGCGCTGCATTGCAAGGCAAAGCGGCTCTCGCGCCAACGCTGCAGGAATTGCGCCAATTCCTGCGAGGAGGCCAGTTGCCAGGGAGAGCGCACGCCGGCCAGCCAGCGCCGCGCCCAGCGGTTGCCCAGGAGATCGAACAGCTGGCGCACTTCGCGCTGCGTCGCGGACGGCAGACCCGCCACGGCCCGATCCACTCCCGCCGCCACGCTGGAGGCGGGAACACCGGGCAAACCCAGCAGCACCGGCGCCAGCGCGGCGACGATCTGCGCGTCCAGCGGCGTCAGCCATTCCAGTTTTCCGCCTGCCGAGGGACGAGGATCGGCCGCCGGCGCCGCCCAATAGCCCGCCAGCAACAGGGCGGCGCTTCCCAGCGCGCCCGCCTGCAGAAATTGGCGACGACTGGCCATCAACGCAGCATCAGTTTCAGCAGCCATTCCACCGCCGCGCCGTAGGGCGGACGCGTCAGCCAGGCGCCGGACAAACGGCTCTGGCGGAATACCGGCTTGAGTTTGGAAAAGGTCAGGAAGCCTTCGCGGCCGTGGTAATGGCCCATGCCGGATGGCCCTACGCCGCCGAATGGCAGATCTTCCTGCACCACGTGCAACAGCGTGTCATTGATGCTGACTCCGCCGGAAATCGTCTCCTGCAGCACCCGGTCGATGCGCAATGGGTCGTCATCGAACAGATACAGCGCCAGCGGCCTCGGCCGGGCGTTCACATAAGCCAGCGCCTCGTCGAACTTGTCGTAGGCCACCACCGGCAGGATCGGGCCGAAGATTTCCTCCTGCATCAGCGCGCAATCCTCCGGGCAACGCTGCACCAGGGTCAACGGCAGCTTGCGGACCGCGGCCAGCTCCTCGCCGGCCGGGTTGATCTCGTCGATGCGGGCGCCGGCCTCGCGCGCGCCCTCCAGCCAGCCCCGCAAACGCTGGTAATGCCTGTCGTTGACGATGGCGCTGTAATCGGGATTGCTCGCCAGGGTGGGATAAGCGCGCTTGGCGGCCTCACGCACCTCGTCCAGCAGCAACGCGCAATCCTTGTCGTTGACCAGCACGTAATCCGGCGCCACGCAGGTCTGGCCGGCGTTCATCATCTTGCCGGCGACAATGGCCTCCGCCGCGCGCTTGAGATTGGCGCCGCGCGCCACCAGCGCCGGCGATTTGCCGCCCAGCTCCAGCGTCACCGGGGTCAGGTTTTCCGCCGCGGCGCGCATCACGTGGCGGCCCACCGTGGTGGAGCCGGTGAACAACAGATGGTCGAACGGCAGCCGGACGAAAGCCTGGGCCAGCTCCGGCCCGCCATTCACCACAGCCAGCAGATCGTCGCCGAAATGCTGGCGAGCCAGCCTCTGCAGCAGCTCCCCGGTGGCGGGCGTGTATTCCGACATCTTCACCATTACCCGGTTGCCGGCCGCCAGCGCCGCGATGATCGGGCCGAAAGCCAGGAACAGCGGGTAATTCCACGGCACCACCACGCCCACCACGCCCAGCGGCTGGGGATGCACGCTGGCGCTGGCAGGCGCGAACCAGAACGAAACGCCGCGCCGGCGCGGCTTCATCCAATTTTTCAGATGGCGGCGGGCATGGCGCACTCCCTCCAGAGACGGGAACAGTTCGGCCAGGCGGGTTTCCACGCTGCTGCGCTGGCCGAAGTCGAGATTGACCGCATCCACCAGCGCCTGGCGGTTTTCCTGGATCAGACGCTCCAGCGCTTTCAGCCAGGAGCAGCGCATTTCGAGTGTGGGGGACCGCTCGGCCTGGGCCTGGATTGTGAGCCGGTTGAAGGCCTCAAGTAGCGCCTTCTCCTCCGGCAAAGACACTTTACTGACATCTGCACCATCGCGAACCTCGCGGACGCTTAACATGAATTTCCCTTTATTATTTGATTTCAGCGACTTGGGACCGCCAGCAAACCCTTGTAGCGCACCGAGCCAAGGCCCGCCGATACATACAAGTACAAGCCGTACGGCAAGGAGTCGCGTCGCAGGATTGGGGACGGCGGCGCTTAACCGAACCTGCCGCCGCAGACCTTGTCGGCCAGCCTTCCTCTCGCGATTGCCGCCGGCAGGACTGTTCGCCAGAGTTGAACTTCCTTCAGTCAAGCCACTCCCCAATGTCATCATACTTGGACACAGCCTTCAAGTACCCGCCAGCCCCGCTCCACTGGCATTTCCGCCCGGCCAGAAGTTAGCCCAGAGGCAGACAGGATTGGCATGCTGCGTGACCTGCCCGCGGCTACCAAACTGCCGGTCCAACAGGTCAAGCGAGCGGCACAATGCAAGATTCAGACTATCCGCTCGGTAGCGCACCGACAACCGCTCCCTCGAACCGCCACAGTATGAGTGTCGGCCGCTTGGCCATTCCGCTTGGCGCCGCGCACTGTAAAGGCAGGTCCGCCATGAACAAGCTCAATCCATCGTCCAGTCATCTCCATGCAGTCAAACAGGTCGGCCAAAGGCAGAAAACCTCAGCGGCGAACCTGAAACCCGAGATGGAAACCCCGAGCCCGCCACGCCCGGCTGGCGCCCCGGACCCGCGCCCCCAAATCACCAAGGCGCCGGCCTCGTACGAAACGTCGGTCAGTGAAAATAGCAGTTGCTATCCTCTGCCAAAGTACTGAGTCGGGAGCAAAGCTTCCCAGGTTTGGACGGATAACCCGCGGGCACACATCCGTCGCACCTTTGGCATATGCCGCATTTCTCTATCGGGAGGCGCAGATGGAACGCTGTCGCAGAAATACCCTTCCTCTTGCCAAGATATCCCTGTTGGTTTGGAGCCTGGGCAGCAATATCGCCATTGCCGCCCTCCCCCCGCAGAACCTCGCGGACGCCAGGCAAGAGGCTCAGATCGCCAAGACATATGCCTTGAATCCCTATTTTCGTTTCTGCAGGCTCAAGGTGTCTGTTTCTCGGGGGACGGCCCACATATCCGGCGATGTAGAAAACGATATCAATCGCGATCTGGCATTGGACATTGCGCGTGGCGTGAACGGCATCAATATTGTCAAAAGCAACATCGTGATCAGCGACCATCTCAATACGCAACCCCTGGCTCCTGCAAGCACCGCAATCGACGACGCCACCATCACCCTCACAATCAGATCCAAGCTGTATTGGAGCCAGACAACCGATGGTTTGCCTATCGCGGTGGAAACCGAACAGGGCCGAGTCATCCTGAGAGGCAACGTCGACAAGGCTGCCGCCAGAGTTTTTGCCGGCACTTTGGCGCTCAGCACTCGCGGCGTGGCCGCGGTGGACAACCGGCTGGTTGTCAATGGCAAGGCCGCTGCGATCCGGGAGTACGAGACAGAACCAAACGGCGGCATCAATGCCTCGCTTTCCGATAACTGGATCACGGCTCGAGTCAAAACCGCCTTCCTGTACTCCGTCGGCATTTTCAAAGAAAATATTGAAGTCAGCACGCTGAGTGGAACTGTCATTTTAAGCGGCACCGTCGACACCGAAGCGGAATGGAACTTGGCCATTGAACTGGCGCGGCATACCCGCGGCGTTGAGCATGTTCATGCTGAGGAATTGACATTTCAGCAATCGACAGCCCCGCGCATGGCTAATCACCCAAACAAAAAGAACACCAGCATCCTCCATGTCGACTTAAAACCCGCCGCTCGCACTCCGGCATCTTTAACTGGGCCATCTTTCTGTTGCCAAGTTAATATTCAATAGCCCCCTAAATTAACTCGCAATTGAATCAGTCAAAAATTTTCGCCGGGCCACGCAAGCAAGGCATCTCATGCAGACAGCATTCTCCGCACGACAATGATGCAGCCACCGGAGCAATGGTTTTAATCATGGCTCTGAATGCTGCCAATCCATCGGCAATCGAATTTCACTCGCCAGCCATTCGTCCCTGATTCAGCCTTGGCAGTACATAACAATCTACTGAGAAATCAAAATCGGCCACATCATCCCCACCGAAAATATGTGCGCTGCCGCACATACTTTTTCTTGGCAACAGCCTATTCTCCTGCCGTGCTGCAGAGAAACGCTTATCGCGCGCAGCCATGCAATCTAGTTTAACCGACTGGAGAAAACCATGAACAAGGATCAGATCAAGGGAAAACTCAAGGAAGTTGCCGGCACCGTAAAGGAAGCCGCAGGCAAGGTCGTGCACAACAAGGGCCTTGAAGAAAGAGGCCGCCAGGAGAAAATCCTTGGCAAAGCCCAATCTGACGTGGGCAAGCTGAAAGAAGACCTCAAGAAATAATCGGCCGCATACTCTCTACGTTTCAGACCTCCATGACTGGAACAACAAGTCCAGAATGCGAGGGATATAATCCTTTTTGATTCAGGAATCCCAGCCATGCTGCGCGATCTATTGGTACATGTGGACGGAAGCTTGGCGGGTCGGACCCGGGTGCAGCTTGCGGTCAAGCTGGCTGCCTGCACCGGAGCCAAGCTCAGCGGAATTCACGTCACGCCGCCAATAGAGGTTCCCTCGCGCGTCAGACCCACCGGCATCGCGGACATGACTGCCTATTTTTCCGCCATGCAGACAGTGGAGTCTCAAGCGGCGGCGGATACATTCGAGGGCGCCGTCCTGGGACATCTGGCCGATGCAGGCTGGTCCGAGGTTCAGGGCGATGTCGCGCAAAGCATTTGCGACCATGCCCGCTACACCGATCTGGTCATCCTTGGTCAATACGAATGGCAAGGCACGCCGGCAAGCCACCCGCTGCCGATAGCCCACACCGTCGTGGTGCGTTGCGGCCGGCCGGTTCTGGTGGTGCCTGCCGAGACATCAATCAAAGCGTTCGATCATATTGCGCTGGCCTGGGATGGCAGCCGAGAAGCGGTGCGGGCACTCCACGACGCCCTGCCGCTTTTATGCCGAGCACGCTCGGTCGAGATCATCAAAATCCTGTCCTCGACCACTTCCTGCAACGCAGACGACGAACGTCTACGGGAACATCTAGGCAGACACAGGCTAGCCCACCGGGCAGATAGCCTGCTAATAACCAGCGCCCAAGACCATGACACTTTGCGGCATCAGATAGAACAAGGCGCATATGATTTTCTTGTCATGGGCGGCTACTCGCACCCGATGTGGATGGAATTCATTTTTGGCGGCGCCACGCAATCGCTGCTGCTTTCGGCAAAAATTCCGGTGCTTGTTTCCCATTAGGCTTAAGGCGCCATGACAAACAGGAAAGCGGCGTTGACAAAAACTTTGCGGCTCTTCTGGCGCCGAATCAAGGCGCATCCGCTGGCACGGATCGGCCCGGGGTTGATCACCGGCGTGGCGGACGACGACCCAAGCGGCATCGCCACCTACTCCCAGGCAGGCGCGCAATACGGCCTCAACATGCTTTGGACCATGCCGCTTGCCTTTCCACTGATGGCAGCCGTGCAATCGATGTGCGCCAATATCGGCCGCGTCACCGGCAAAGGCCTTGCAGCCAACATCAAGGATGCCTTTCCGCCCATGGTGCTGCGGGTAGTGGTGCTGCTGCTGTTGATCGCCAACATTCTGAACATTGCGGCCGACGTCGCCGCGATGGGAGAGGTTTCGGAACTGATCACCGGCCTGAACCGCCATCTGATGACCGCCGGCTTCGTATTTGGCATCCTGCTGCAACAGATGTTCATTCCCTACCATCGCTACGTTTTTTTCCTCAAGTGGCTTACCCTCTCGCTGCTGGCCTACACGGCCATCCTGTTCACCGTTCATGTGCCATGGGGAGAGGTCGCCCTACGCACAGTCTGGCCCCGGTTCAAACCCGACGCCAATGCCGCGGCGGTGGTGGTGGCTGTGTTCGGCACCACCATCAGCCCTTACCTGTTTTTCTGGCAGGCATCGGAAGAGGTTGAGGAAATGCTCGCCATCAAGGGCAGCATCGCGCTGATCCGGGACAAGCGGGCCGCTGCGCCGGAGCTGCGCCGCATACGCTGGGACACTTGGAGCGGCATGCTCTACTCCGACATCACCGCTTACTTCATCATGTTGGCTACGGCCGTCACGTTGCATACTGCAGGCATCACCCATATCAATACCGCCAGCCAAGCCGCCAACGCCTTGCGTCCGCTAGCTGGCGATGCCGCCTACCTGCTGTTTGCCTTGGGCATTATCGGCGTGGGTCTGATTGGCGTGCCGGTTCTGGCCGGCTCTGGAGCGTACGCGGTATCCGAAGTGATGGGCTGGAAGGAAGGGCTGGAGCGCAAGGTGCGCGACGCGCATGGCTTCTACAGCATCATTGCCGTCAGCATGCTGCTGGGGCTGGGCATCCAGTATTCACCGATCAGCCCAATGCGGGCGCTATTCTGGAGCGCCGTCATCAACGGTGTGGTTGCCGTGCCGCTGATGGTGGTGATCATCATCATAGTTTCCAAAAAATCGGTGATGGGTTCCTTCACTGCCAGCAAGCCCCTGACCATCCTGGCCTGGATCGCAACGCTGGTGATGGGCGCGGCGGTGGTTCGCATGCTGATGCCCGGCTAGGGCCGATTGGCGCTGCGTATCCCGGCGAAGCCGTTCAATGCAAAAGGACTCTGATGCCGAGCGTTGTGGCCTCAACGCCAACCCGGCGCCGCCGCAGTGAACGGCTTGGCGAGGAAGCTCCCGTGGCCGATGCCACCGATGCTTCGCTTGTCCCCAAAAGAATCCTCTCCCGGATAGCGCTGGGCCTCCGGATCATGTGAGCCAACTCACCGGATGCCGGCGCGGTCCAGCCGGGCCCGCAAGGTCGCCAGCTCATCCAGCAGATCCAGAGCCAACGCCACCCCGGCTGGATTGATCTCCAGATCGCGTGACAGACGCCAGGCCGTCCGCGCCCGCCGCAGCGCATCGCCGCGAAAACGCCAACTTTGCGGAGAGTCTCCCCACGGATTCAACACGCCTTCCAATACCCAGCTGATGATAAGCGTCTCTTCGGCATGGCTGGCCTGGCAGAGCTCAAGCAGCGTCAGCTCCACCTGTTCTTCCACCACAAAAACCTGGGGCAATGCGAGAGGATCCTGATTCATGACGCCTGTCCTTTCAGCGCATCGCGCGGGTTGAAGTCGAAGGCATCCGCCATCGCCTGGTAGGCCGCGCGATCACGCTCATCAACAACAGGAGGCAAGGCGATTTTCAACGCCACATATAAATCGCCGGGCGTTGCGCCGGGTATGCCGCGACCCTTCATCCGCAACTGCTTGCCCGCCGCCGCGCCCGGCGGAATCTTCAACTGGACCGGGCCTTCGGGCGTTGGCGTTTCCACCACGGCGCCCAGCGCCGCCTCCCAGGGCGACACCGGCAACTCCAGAAACACATCCCGGCCCTCCGCCCGAAACAGCGGATGGCGCTTGAATTCTATCTCCAGGTACAAGTCTCCCGCGAGGCCACCGCCCAGAGCCGGCCCTCCCTGGCCCGCCAGACGAAGATGCTGGCCCGCGCGTATGCCTTTGGGAATCGCGACGGCCAGCGTGCGCGTCTGCAGCGCGACGCGGCCTTGGGCATCCTGCACCGGCATGCGCAACTCCATGCTGCGCTCGCAGCCGCGGTAAGCGTCCTCCAGATCGATCAACACCTTGGCGTGATGATCCTGACCGGCGCCATGAGCATGACGATGCGGCCCGCCGCGCGCGCCCCGGCCAAACAGGGCCTCGAACACATCGCCAGGATCGGCGCCGGCCCCTGAGCCAAAGTCGCCTCCGCTGAATTCGAAACCAGCGTCCCAACCCGGCGGTGGCTGGAAATCCTGCCCGTCTTTCCATTCGCGGCCCATTAGATCGTAGGCCGCCCGTTTCTCGGGATCCTTCAGCACCGCATAGGCCTCGCCCAACTCCTTGAAACGCGCCTCTGCATCCGGCGCCTTGCTCACATCCGGATGGAATTTCCGCGCCAGCTTGCGATACGCCCGTTTGACGTCTTCCTGAGCGGAATCGCGCGGGATGTCCAGGATTGCGTAATAATCATGGAACTTCATGGCCGCGGACTCGCGATGCGGGGCCGTCCAGGCCAGTCACCCTTGCCCGACTCGGCAAAGCACAATACGGCATAACCTGCTCCTTCATGCGCCACGCGTCCATTCCAACCTATAGCGGCCTGCCCTGGATAAAGCGCACCAGTATCGCCACGATTGCCAGCAACAAAAGGATGTGAATCAATCCGCCCATCGTGAAGGCCGTCAACAAGCCCAAGGCCCACAAGATCAACAGCAAGACAATGATCATTTCCAACATGGCACTCTCCCCGGCGGGCATCCCAACAACGATCGGCATCGGCGCCGGATCAGGTCCGCGCGCCAGAATGCCCGCCATCCATCCAAATCCTTGAGCTTGGCCAACATGAAAGCCCAAGCTATTGGTCCGTGGCGCTGAAAACCAGATTGGCCGCCTTGACACTTTTAACGCCACGGACATTCTGCGCCAGCTCAATGGCAAGCGCCCGCTCCGCCCCCGTCTCCACCATGCCTCGCAAGGTCACCACGCCATGAAGCGTACTGACGGCAATATTGGATCCGGCGACATTGTTGGAATAGAGAAAGGTTGACTTGACCTTTGTCGTGATCCAGCTATCGGACAGCTCGGTGCGTACGCTCTCCTGGGTATCATCAATCGCGGCTGCCGACGTCTTTCCATTGACCTGCAGCTGATTGTCGACCGATTCCACGCCGCGCGTGCTCAAAGCCAATTGGCCGGCGAAATTCCGGGATGACAGGCTGTCTGCCGTCCCCCGCAATACGACATGCCCCCGCTCCGTTTTCACCGTGATCGGCAGCCTTTCCGTACGCTGGCTCCAGTACAGCTTGGACTTGATCGAAGCGGTAATGGTGCTATCGTCAATTGCCTCACCGGTATAGGCCGAGGCTTGAGGGTCCTGATTGCTCTGGATCACAATCTGGTTTTCCACCCGAGTCACCCCGCTGACGCCCAACGCGATCTCCTTTGCCAGATCGCGGTTGACATCGTCCTCGACGTTGCCGGACAAGGTAGCGGTGCCTTGCGCCACTACCACCTTGAGGTTGTTGTGGCGCAAATAGGGGTTCAAGGCATATATCGTCGCGATTTGGGCTTCCTGCCTCGCATCGAGAACCTCCTGCGAACGGGCGTCGGCTCGCGCCTGACCGCATCCCACAATTATCGCCAGAGGGATGGCGGCGCTCAGCGCAAGATTTCTGGAAGAGAGTTTCATGTGCTTCTCCATGGTGGTGTGACTCAGCCCACAGGCATGGATTGAAGACCGAATCAGGCGTGGGGGCTTTGATCATTTCACCGCAGTACCGCTGATTTGCTGCCTTCTACAATGCGCATGCCGCGTCAGACGCTCATCCCGAGCGTCGCTCAATCATCAGTCAGCTAACGGTCCATCAGCCTCATGGGCCTGTAAATCATGCACCAGCGGTTCGTCATTCGGGTCGCTTGCCAGCGGGTCGGAATAAAGAGGATCCTCGGGACGCGGTGTCGATCTGCGTTCGGGTAAATGCTTGCCTGGTAAGGGATTGTTATCTTGCTCGGCCTTTCGAGAAAGGTCGCTGTCGGTATCCTGCTGCTCAAGAGGGTTCATGATCATGCTCCGATGAGGCCGGCCTCCCGCGATATTGCAAAACGTCGGCATCCACAGCATGCCGATGCAGCCGAGCCTTGTCGGTACGCTATCCAACAAAGAGTTGACGTGGGTAGGTGTTCAGGCTTGCAAGCACTGAAACTGCCGCGCGATCCAAGGCCGGCCCTGTGGCCATGTCGAACATGGCCATCCCATAACGAGTCGGCGCGCCAATATCCACGATGACAGGCACTTCGGCCCCATCCCAATCGCTGCGCGCGTGTTTCAAGCCAAAAAGCGCAGCGTCTTTTCACGCGCCCATTGCCGCGTCTTCGCCATCGCGATGAAGCCCGGAATATTGTCGATAGCGACGACACCAGCATCCAGCTCCACTCCAGCCATCCGCAGCAAGCGCAGGCCGCCGCCATCGACCGCCAACGCCTTGAGATGAGCCATGGCATCTCGGACAAAATCCAAGGCGGCAACATCCTGCGCCAACCTCTCCGCAGCGTCCTCCGCCAGCACAATGGCCACGGCATCGAAAATCGCCGATGGCGTACCGGCCAATTGACCATCCACCTTCAACAAAAAATCGTTCGAAAGCGGAACCAGTCCGACCGTAACCGCGACGATCCTGATGCTGGCCCCGGCCTCCCTCACTGCCAGGCTGAGTGCGTCGACTGCGGCGGCATCGCTCCCGCTCGCCACCAACATCCCGACACACCGCCCCTCCAGGCTGCGCTTCATCTTGCCTATGATCTGCAAGGCAGAGGACGGCGCATAGTCGCGAACCGGTTCCGCCAACGGCGGCACCGGCAATTCCATAAAGCCCAGGCCATCGGCCACGCGCCGCGCCAATTCCTCATCAATGTGGCGCAAATGCCCAACCATCGCCTGGCGCACATGCAAGTGCTCGACTTTGGAAAGCTCAAACACCAGAGCCGAAGCGATATGAGCCTGCTCATAATCGGTCTGACTGAGATAGAACAGCCGTGCCTGGCTGTAGTGGTCGGCAAAACTGCTGGCGCGAAGTCTGCCTTTGTCGCCACACTCACTGATTTCTGCGGACTGAAACCCGGTGGAGAACACCTCGCGCGCCGAGTCGCTCTCCAGCGTGCTGGGCTCATACGCCACCCGACCGCGCGGCACCGACATTTGCATATGGCCATCGCGCTGCTGATTGGCAAACGGGCAGTGCGGCATATTGACCGGAAGCTGATGAAAATTGACCGATCCCAGCCGCGACAGCTGAGTATCCAGATAGGAAAACAGCCGTCCCTGCAATAAGGGATCATTAGAAAAGTCGATTCCGGGCACCAGATGCGATGGACAGAAGGCAATCTGTTCGGTTTCGGCGAAAAAATTGTCAGGCCAGCGATCGAGCACCAGCCGGCCAATCGGCAGCAGCGGCACCAGCTCTTCAGGAATCAGCTTGGTGGCGTCGAGGTGATCGAAGGGAAATTGGTCGGCCTGCTCCTGGGTGAACAACTGCACGGAGAATTCCCACTCGGGGAAACCGCCGGCGCGGATGGCCTCGAACAAGTCGCGGCGATGGAAATCGGGGTCGGCCCCAGCGATCTTGCAGGCTTCGTCCCAGAGGGTCGATTGCAGTCCTAGCGCGGGCCGCCAATGAAACTTGACGAAAGTGGACTGGCCTTCCGCATTGATCAGCCGAAAACTGTGGATGCCAAAGCCTTCTATCATGCGCAGCGAGCGCGGCAGCGTGCGGTCGGACATGATCCACATCACCATGTGCATGGACTCTGGCGTCAGCGAGATGAAATCCCAGAAAGTGTCGTGCGCGGTGGCCGCTTGCGGAAAGCCGCGATCCGGCTCCATCTTGATCGCATGGACCAGGTCGGGAAATTTGATCGCGTCTTGAATGAAGAAAACCGGAATATTGTTGCCGACCAGATCCCAATTGCCTTGCCGTGTGTAGAACTTGATGGCGAAGCCGCGTACATCCCGCGGCGTGTCCGCCGAACCAGAGCCGCCGGCCACGGTGGAAATACGGGCGAATAGCGGCGTCCGCTCCCCGAGTTCGGTCAGGATCTTCGCCGTGGTATGGGCTTTAAGCGAGTGGGTCAATTCAAAGTAGCCATGGGCCCCGGTGCCGCGGGCATGAACGATGCGTTCGGGAATGCGCTCATGATCGAAATGGTTGATCTTCTCGCGGAGGATGAAGTCTTCCAGCAATGATGGGCCATGCAGATTGGCGCGCAATGAGTTCTGGTTGTCTGAAACAGACAACCCCTGATTGGTCTTGAGCGCGGGGTGCGTCCCTTGCGCGTATTGGTGGAGCTCCCCGCCGTCGCCGGCGTATCCATCTGAAATGGCGCCCAGCGAGGCTCGCTCTGTGGATTTCCGCTTGCTCATGTTCAATCACCTGGCAGCTGCAGTTCGCCGCGTTTAACGGCATTAACAGGCCTCAGAGCCTGTTCAAGGTCTCGCGAGCCAAGGCGAAAACGGCTGAAGAAGCGGAATGTACATAGAGGATGCATGCACATTCTGAAGCTGTTTTTAACGACATATCGCCGACGCGCAGCAGACATTGAATAAGACTCTTAGAGCCGCTGCTAACAAAACCCAGCGAAGTGTCTGAGGCAAGGCGCGCCGACGCAGGCAGTACAAGTAGTACGACAAGTCGGCGCAACGCGGCATCAGGGGTTTTGTTAGCGAGACTTAGTCCAGCCCGCCGCCATAATCGCCATCGCTTACGGGGAGACCCTGATCTGGCGATCGCCTCCGGCTACCCTCCGGAATGGGCCTGAGTTTCATTTTCTCCACATTCAGCACGAAGCGTTTGTGAGCCGGGTCGAACATGAAGGCGCGCCATGGCGCATTGAAAAGCGTCTCGTTGATGCTGGGATGGCCGATGGACAGCACCACACGAGCGACTCGGCCGCTTTGCATGTCGAGCATGATCTCCTTGACCACGCCGACAAACTCATTCTTCTGGCTATAGACATCGCTGCCGAGAAGGGCATCGGCGCCTACCAGTCCTGGCGCGGCCTCGGCCAAGGAGCCGAACTTTTCCCTCGGCCGGTACATGCCATAAATATCCCGCTCTGTGTAATCCATGCTCGCCTCCTTGCCGCGGCCTTCCAGAAAACGGAACCCTCGGTTTCAGGGCAACCTTAGCCAGACGAGTGGATGCCGTCTGTTCGGTAACACACCCAGAGCGGCGCGACGCACTACTCTCCCCGGCCATCCCGCTGGCCAACTGCGTGCGGCAACGCACAGACCGGCGGGTAAGGCCGAGACTAAAACAATAAAGGCCGAGACCTGATTGCGATCGGCATACCTGCCCGCCCCCGCCACCATCCGAAGGGAAGATCATGAACCACATCATCACCAAAGACGGCGTCAGGCTGCATGTCAAAGTCTGGGGAGCCGGCCGCCCTGTCGTCATGGCGCATGGCTGGCCCTTGTCCGCCGACAGTTTCGATGACCTGGCGATGGCCATCGCCGATGCGGGGATGCGCGCCATCCGATATGACCGCCGGGGATTCGGCCACTCAGACCAGCCTTGGAGCGGCTACGATTACGACACGCTGGCCGACGATATGGCCGCCGTCATCGAGCAGACCTTTGCCCAAGACGCCGCGCTGCTGGGCTTTTCGATGGGCGGCGGCGAAGTGGCCCGCTACCTGTCTCGCCATGGCGGCCAGCAGGTGACGCAGGCGGTACTGATCTCCTCCATCCTGCCTTTCATCCTCAAGACCGACACGAATCCCGACGGGGTGGAGCAGTATGTATTCGACCAAATAGAAGCCGACCTCAAAACCGACCGCGCGCAGTTCTGGACCGGCTTTTTCAAGGATTTCTTCGGCATCGGCCTGACTTCCCATCCGGCAAGCAAAGAGGCCATCGAGTGGTCGCGCGTCGTCGCCATGCAGGCTGGCCTGAAGCCAACCCTGGCCTGCGTCCACGCTTTTTCCAGCACTGACTTCCGGCCGGACCTCGCCAGCTTCACCATGCCCACGCTGGTGATCCATGGCAACGCCGATAAGATCGTCCCCATAGAAAAGAGCAGCCGCAAGACGGCCAAGTCGATCGCCCAGGCAACCATGATCGAATACGATGGCGCGCCGCATGGCCTCCTGGTCAGCCACAAGGACAGGTTGATCAAGGATGTGGTCGGTTTTCTCATCGAGGGGCCAAGATGGCAGGACCGCTTCAAGAATTAAGCGTCCGCAAGCAGAGCGTGGATGACCCCGAATCTAAACGCTCTCGGCATGCCTGCGTCGCAATTCATGCAAGCAAGCGCTGCGGGGTGCCGCCCAGCGCTTGCTGCCTTCCTGAGTGGGAATCTATGGCCTGCAAGATATCTGCCTCTCCAATCAGGATACGGAAACCCAGCCAACCGCCAGTGTGCAGGCCTTCAAGAAAAAGATTCTCGCAATCGATGCCGTTGGCTTCGCTACGCCAGATCCATCCGGCTTGCTGAAAACGCCATCGATTGCGCCCCAGGCCTTTTGGCGATAGCGCCTGGGCAGACAAGCCGGCGGCAGTCGATGCGAGCTGCCTCTGGATGGTTCGGTTCCACTCGGGCCCGGCACCGCCTTAGGCAGGTCTTTGTCACGCTAAACATACGGGCGTTGATTCAACCGGAGCTCATGATCAGCCATGCTGCCCTGGCATTCAATCTGCAAAGCCAGTTGTTGGTAGATGCAATCAGCCGGCAGCGAATGCAGGAGCTGCTGGAAAATCTGGCAGTCTGGGCCCGAAAGCTGCAAGCGGATAGTTGAAACAACCACCTGGCATGCCTACCCCTGCGTTTTTACAGGCAACCCGACATGGCGCGGCGCTCCCCACGCATCAGGAGAACATCATGCTCCCCCCCGTTGATCCAAAAGCATCCGCTACCAAGGAGGCCAAAGCATCGTTCCCGCCCTATGCGCTCAACAGGGACCACACGGTATCGGTAATCTACCCCAGCCACGAAGAGGCTGAGGGAGTTCGCCAGCGCCTGATCGCTAGCGGCATCGCCATCAACCAGATGCATATCCTGCATCAAGCGCCGCAGGCCATCACCGACGATGGCCGCGATGAGGTGCTCAAAAACATTCTGGTGGATGGCGCCATCGCCACGGCGGTAGGCGCCGGAGCGGGCGTTGCCGGCACATTGATTCTGATGGCCGAGGGCATCACCCTGTTTATCAGCAGTCCGGCGGTCGCCCCCCTTGTGATGCTGGGCTGGTTCGCCAGCTTGGGCGGCATGCTTGGCTCCATCAGCGGTGTGACCGCGCCCTGTTCCCCCAAAGCCGGCGCCGCGCGCAAGGAGGGCAGGTTTTCCGAATTAGTGATGGATGCCATTCAGACCGGCAATACGGTGTTGATTGTGCACACCCACAATATGATAGAACAGGGAAGAGCCAAAACGATCATTGGCGAATCGCTGCAAGACCGAGACAAGATCCTGACGGGACATCGCGCCGACTCCACGGACAGCGATTAGTCGCGGGTTTCGGAGATCAAGCAACAGACATACGGGGGACGGGTATGCGAAATCCAACGCCCCCGGAGCGCATAGGCAGCCATCCTGCGCGCTGAAGCCCCGTTACTCCCATCCAACCACTACCGCGCCTAACGCAAGGATATCACCTCAGCGCAGCCGGCTGAGGCCAACATCTTTGTTAGCTAACGCACCGACACCCGCCTCTCAAACCATCAAAGTGAGTCTGCCCACCCTGCAATTTTGCAGCGCGCTGGTCCCCAAGGAGATTTCCATGGATAAGTACAATCAACAGAACACCCCCCCAAGAGCGCCGACCCGAACAAGAAGCCGGCGGTAGGCGCCCCCCTGCCGGGGTGCAACACCCCGACGCAAACCACAGGCCACCCAAATCCGGCGAGCGACGCCGCTCCCCGCGACCCGGCCAAGCCGGCGGCCAGTCACGAGGCTCCGCCTCGTGAAGGCTACACCCCGCCAAAGGCCTAAACTCGCAGCCGAAACCACTACGGCTTAGATAGCTGGCTTGGGCGTTGATCCCGAATCAGGGTGGCGCACCACTGGCTTCAACCGCGGCGGGTTCCATGGCGGCGAATGAAAGAAGCGATCGCTCCGCGCAAAGCGGAGCGATCCGGCCCCAATCACCAAGTGATGGAAAGGCATCTCCAGCACTTCACTAACCGTCATCCGCTGTCGCGCCGCGCAGGCCAGCAGATGGCCCAGAGGTTCGGCCGCAGGGCCAAAGACTTCAGCGCCAAGCAGCATGCCGCGGCCAAGCCCAGCGCCCCCTTCAGCGATGCCATACTCCTCCTTGATCAACAACACCGAAAACAAACGCTCCAGATGGTAAACAACCGGTTCCGGCGGCAAGCCTAGCCGATCTGCCGCTATCGTGCAGGAAGGACGGTATCTTCCCGCCAGCGCACCTCCCCAGCCGAAAAGGGGCATCCGGATGCCTGGAGAACATGCGCAAGAACGAATGCGCCTGCCACCGCCTACAACATAAGCAAGGCGGATTTCACGCAACGCGTCGCGGCGAAACGACAGGACGCGCGCCACAGGAGCTTGAGCATGCATGTAGGCCATAGGGAGCGACACCTCTCAGACAGGATAGGCTGGCTGCGGGCAACCGTGCTAGGCGCAAACGATGGCATTGTCTCCACCGCCAGCCTGATCGTGGGGGTGGCCGCCGCGCATGGGAACCACAGCAATATTCTGGTTGCCGGCGTCGCCGGCCTGGTGGCCGGGGCGATGTCGATGGCCACCGGAGAATATGTATCCGTCCACTCGCAGAAAGACACAGAGCAAGTGGCGCTCGAACAAGAGCGCAAGGAATTGCAGACCAATAATGCGGCGGAACACAAGGAATTAGCCGCCATCTATGTGCGCCGTGGGCTGGATCCTGCGCTTGCCAGGCAGGTCGCAGAGCAATTGATGGCGCATGACGCGTTGGGCGCGCATGCCCGCGACGAGCTCGGCATTTTTGCGACGCAGCGCGCTCGGCCGTTGCAGGCGGCGCTGGCTTCTGCCGCCAGCTTCACGATGGGGGCGGCGCTTCCGATCGCGGTGGCGGTATTGTCCAGCGGCACCAGCCTGATTCCCATCGTATCAGCCGCGTCCTTGGCGTTTCTGGCGCTGCTGGGCGCAGTGGCGGCGCGGGCGGGCGGCGCGCCGGTCGCAGCCGGCGCCATGCGCGTCACCTTTTGGGGAGCGCTGGCGATGGGCATGACCGCTGGGGTCGGGTCCATGCTTGGCGTCGCTCCATGATTTCAGGGGAGTTTAGGGAGGCTCCTAGATAGCCGGTTTGCCGTGCCCATGGTCGTAAACGACGCAGCCGGACCGGGATTCACCGCAGCAAATTTGGCTGGATGCCAGTCTCGGCCTCTCGCTGCAGGTGAATGGAAATCGACATGGTGTGTTTTCTCCCCATGAACGGCGGGAGGCCAGATGGCTGAGTACCGGTTTTCCACCATATGGCGGATCCACGCGCCGCTGCCTGCGGTGTGGGATGCGATTTTCCATGCGGATGCCTGGCCTTCATGGTGGAAAAGCGCAAAACAGGTTGCCGAAATCGAAAGCGGCGACGCGCATGGCGTCGGCATGCTGCACCGCTATACCTGGAAAGGAGCCTTGCCATACCGGTTGAGCTTCAATATGCGGGTAACCCGTATCGAGCCCTTCCGAGTTTTGGAAGGAAAAGCCAGCGGCGCAGTGGAAGGAAAGGGAATATGGCATTTTTCCAACCATGAAGCCTGCACCGTCGTACGGTACGACTGGCACATCCATACCACTATCTGGTGGATGAATTGGCTAGCGCCACTGGCTTGCCGCCTGTTCCGCTGGAACCACGACGAGGTAATGCGGCAAGGCGCCAGGGGGTTGGCGCAGAGGCTGGGCGTAAATGTTGAAATGGATGGTCGGACATTCCCGCCGCATTAACAGGCCCGCCCCGACGGTAAAGCCACCGCGCCCTACCCACAAAATGCTTATCGGGTCTGCAAACCGGATCCGGATGCCGCTCATCGGGACCCCATCCATCGAGAATATCCAGGCATTTCCAAATATGTGTGACAACGAACAGACCTGGCGCAGCCGATGACTTACTGTGCGAGTGTACGGCAGTCGCCGTGCGTCGACATTAAGTCGGCTGGACTTTTCAGGAGAGAATCATGGGCATCAATAAAGATCAGGTAAAAGGGCGCATTGAAGAAGCTAAAGGCAAAGTGAAGGAAGTCGTCGGCAAGGCCGTCGGCAATAAGGAACTGGAAGTGAAAGGCAACATCCAGAAAAACGTCGGCGCGGTTCAGGCATCGGTAGGCGATGCGAAAGAGGATATCGCAAAGACGCTAAAAACGCCTTAACCGCCAAGCGGAACTGGCATGTGGCTTCGTTCAATGCCCGTTCGACCGAAACCAAGCAAATGGAGAAATCATGGATATCAAATTCAGCCGCACCTTATTTTTGTTGGGAGTGTTGCTTGGCCCCGTAGTTGCTTATGCCTACGACACCTCGACGGACACGCCAGGACAATATTTGGATGATGCCGCCATCACAGTCAAGGTCAAAACAGCATTCGCCGAAGACAAGTGGGTTAAAGGACTGGCCATCAATGTCCGGACTGATCATGGCGTCGTTGATCTGAACGGCACCGTCAACAGCAAAAATGAATCCGACCGCGCCACAGAACTGGCGACACAGGTCAAATCGGTCAGGGCGGTTCACAACAACCTGACCATCATGTCGCGCTAGCGACTAACCGGTGGCCGCCAGCACAAGACAATGGCAAATCTGTGCGCGCCAAAGTTGACGGTCAAAGTTTCGCTTCTTACTGGGAGAAAAATATGGACTTACTCATTATTGCAATTTTGCTCTTGCTGCTGTTTGGTGGAGGCGGCGGCTTATATTGGGGTCTGGGCATGGGCTGGGGCATTGGCCCTATCGGACTGATCGTTACCGTACTGATCATCTCTTTCTTGCTGTTTGGCTATCGTGGAAGAAGGGGCAACTGAAAATGATGAGCGTCTTGGGGGCGTGGCATGAGATACGGAAGGATATTTCGCTCCGCCCCTGAAGCGTTGAATCTATTGATTCTACAGGTCCAACAGCGCCTTGCCCCATGTCCCGGACAAGCCGGCCGCCATGAGGCACGGACGTGTGAAGGCTTGCATCCCGCCCAAGGTCTGAACGCGCTGCCACTGCCGCCATTACTCCCCTCGCTGGCTTGAAACTTAATCCTGAGTCAAATGAGAAAAGCGATCGTTCCACGTTGCGCCGACCGATCTGGCCATTCCCCGTTACCCCTCCAGAGCGGCGGTGCCCTGAAAGACTCATCTTCAGACTCACCTCACGCGTAAAGCCGCGAGCCGCCAACAAAACCTCATAGAGAACCTGGGACAAGATGCGCCGAAGCCGGCAGTACAAGTGGTGGGCAATATGGTCTGTCCCGGTCCCCGTGGACAGCGGGTTAAGCACTAAGCTCTGAACGGCGGCGTTCGAATTCAACCGGGGTCAGATACCCCAGGGTTGAATGACGTCGTTGGTGATTGTAAAAGCGGATGTAATCAAACACATCCGTACGCGCCTCCTCGTAGCTCCGGTAGTGGGTCAGATAAACACGTTCCGACTTCAATGAACGGAAGAAGCTCTCCATTGCTGCATTATCCCAGCAGTTCCCGGTGCGGGAGTGGCTCGGTACCATTCCGTGCCGTTTCAGCAATGT
>NZ_JZJL01000014.1 GCF_000971335.1 Chromobacterium vaccinii | reverse complement strand
GTATCTGCGACGGTGCTTGGGAGGAAGTAGAGCGGCTACCATCGGCGCAGCCCAGTCGACAAGAAGATGCACTGCTTCAAGTTGCTGGCAGACCGCGTGAAGTCGCGGGACTTTGACCGACAGGTGGTGGAGCTTGAAATCTGCGCAGCGATTCTGAATCGCGCTACAGCTCCGGACACGCCGCAAACGGTACGGATGGAATAAGTCCGCATATGGATTGGTTGCACTCAACCTTTAACTGATTTGTGCAATAAAGTCTCCCGACGCCAAACCAAACCGACGAGTAAAAAAAGAACCGGCCTCTTAAAAAGAGCCGGCCAGAGGCAGAGGAGTACGCCCGATGAAATATCGTCTTGCCTTGCCGCGCTCAGCGGACCACCGTTTCCACGGCCCAAGCGTTGTTTTTCACCGTGGACAGCGTGACCGGCGCTTTCAACAGATTGCCATTGGGCGCGAAGGCGAAGTCCGCCGTCACGCCGCTGTAGCGGATGGCGGCCAGCTTGGGCAGGTATTTGGCCGGCTCCACTGAGCCCGCCTGTTTCATGGCTGCGGCCACCAGCATCACGCCGTCGTAGAACTGCGGCCCCAGCAGCACCACGTCTTGATGGAAGCGTTCATTGTAGCGGCGCTCAAACGCCTTGCCCGCCGGACGGGCACCGAGCACGCCGCCGGCCACCGCCGAGTAGTGACCGGCCGCGTCCGCGCCGGCCAGCTGGATGAAGGTGGGGGTGTTGAGCATGTCCCCGCCCATCAGCCTGGCCTTGAGGCCTAGCCGTTTCATCTGCTTGACCATGGGCGCGGCCTGGGCGTCGGCGCCGCCGTAGAACACCACGTCCGGATTGACGGCCTTGAGCGAGGTGAGGATGGCGGTGAAGTCGGTCGCTTTGTCGGTGGTGAACTCGCGGCGAGTCACCTTGCCGCCGTTGGCCGCCACTGCCTTGACGAATTCGTCGGCGATGCCTTGGCCGTAGGCGGTGCGGTCGTCGATGGCGACAATGGTCTTTGCCTTCATCGTTTTGACGGCGAACTGCCCCAGCGCGCCGCCTATCTGGCTGTCGCTGCCCACCAGGCGGAAGGTGGTTTTGTAGCCTTGCTGGGTATAGGCCGGGTTGGTGGCCACCGACAATTGCGGGATGCCGGCTTCTGAGTAAATGCGCGAGGCGGGGATGGACACGCCGGAGTTGAAGTGACCGATGACGGCCTTCACCCCGGCGTCCACCAGCCGCTGCGCCGCCTGGGTGCCGATGCGCGGGTCGGCCTGGTCGTCCTCGGACACCAGTTCGAACTTGATCTTCTGCCCGCCCACCACCGGGCCCTTGGCGTTGACATCGTCCACCGCCATTTTGGCGGCGTTTTCATTGTCCTTGCCATAGTGGGCCTGCGGGCCGGACATCGGCGAGGCGAAGCCTATCTTGACCACGGTATCGGCATGGGCCGCCGCCATGGCGAACGGCGCCATCATGCCGCCCAGCGCCACCACCCAGTTCACTTCCGCAAACAGTTTGTTCCAAGCCATGAGATGTCTCCTTTATTGCTGCATTGACCAGGGCAAGCCACCCGGCCCACCCTGCTACCGCTCCCCCGCCGCGGCTGGTCTACGCCAGCCTGAGGCGGGGTCAAAAACGAGATAGCCGATACGGCTGCATGTCCAGCGCCGGCGGCCGTCCCTGCAGCATGTCGCGCAGCAGCGCGCCGGTGGTGGCCGCCAGCGTCAGGCCCAGATGGCCGTGGCCGGTGGCGAACCACAGCCCCGGCTGCGGCGCCGGGCCGATGATGGGCAGGGTGTCCGGCAGCGACGGGCGGTTGCCCATCCACACTGTCATGTCTTCGGTGGAGAAATCGCCGACGATGCGCCTGGCCTTGTCCAGCAGGATGTGGGCGCGGCGCCAGTCCGGCGGCGCGTCGCGATGCGCCAGCTCCACCGTGCCGGCCAGGCGCAGGCCGCCGTTGGCCATCGGCAGGATGACGAAGCTCTCGCTGGCGCACTGGATGAAGTGGCGCAGCGCCACCCCGGCCTTGGGCAGGTTGACGTGATAGCCGCGCTCGCTTTCCAGTGGCACGCGGTATTTATGCTGCTTGACGAAGCGGTCGCTCCACACGCCGCAGGCGATCACCACCGCGTCGGCGCGCAGGCGGCCGTTGCCCGCCGTTTCCACGCCGGCCACGCGGCCGGCCTCCATCGCCGTGGCCAGCGCCTCGTCCCGGACAAAGCGGCCGCCCTCGCGGAGAAAGGCGTCGAACAGGCCGCGGCTGAAGACATAGGGGTCGTCCACATGGGACCACGCCGGCACCTTGACCGCGTAGCGCCATTCCTCGCCCACAACGCCCTCTTCTTCCACCAGCGCCTCGCGGTCCAGCGCCTGCCATTGCACGCCATGGCGGCGCTTGGCGTCCCAGTCCGGCGCGGCTGCGTCGAACTCCTCCCGGCTGCGATACAGCGTCAGGTTGCCGTGCCGCCGCCACAAATGGCCAAGGCCGGCTTGGGCGATCAGTCCGGCGTAGTCGTCATTGACCCGGCCCAGCAACGCGGCCAGCGCCTGCGTCAGCTCGGCCACGCGGCGCGGCCGGCTTGCAGCCAGAAAGCGCAGCAGCCAGGGAGCCAGCGTGGGCAGGTAGCGCCAGCGCAGGGCCAGCGGCCCCAGCGGGTCCAGCATCCAGCCGGGCACCTTGCGCAGCACGCCGGGCTCGGCCAGCGGGATCACGTCGCTGACGGCGAAAGCTCCGGCATTGCCGTAGCTGGTTTCCATCGCCGGCTCGCCGCGGTCCAGCAGCGTCACTTCGAAACCGGCCAGGCGCAGCTGCAAGGCGGCGGCGATGCCGACCACGCCGGCGCCCACCACGATGACGGCCGCGCCGGGCGCAATAGCGGGCGCCATGGCTCAGTCCTCCCGATCGCCGTCCAGCAGGCGGCGCAGCGCCAACGGATTGGCCTGTTTCAAGGCCTGCGGCAGCAGCGCGTCCGGAAAGTCCTGATAGCAGACCGGCCGCAGGAAGCGCTGGATGGCCGCCGTGCCCACCGAGGTGGCCCGCGCGTCCGAGGTGGCCGGGTACGGCCCGCCATGCACCATGGCGTCGCACACTTCCACGCCGGTGGGCCAGCCGTTCGCCAGAATGCGGCCAGCCTTGCGCTCCAGCGTGGGCAGCAGCGCGTGGGCCAGGTCCAGATCGCCCTCGTCCAGCTGCAGCGTGGCGGTGAGCTGGCCTTCCAGCTGCTCGGCAAGTTGGCGGAACTCCCGCGCGTCCTTGCATTGCACGATCAAGGAGGCGGCGCCGAACACTTCGGCCCGCAGCGCTGGGTTGGCCAGATAGTCCCGCGCGTCGGCCAGCCACAGCTGGGCCTGGCACTGATTCGGCCCGGTGACCGGCAGGCCAGCGGCCGCCAGGCGCGCATGCCCGGACAGCGCGTCCACGCCCGCCAGGTAAGCGTGGAAGATGCCGGGCGTCAGCATGGTCTGCGCCGGGCTCTGCCGCAGCAGAGCGGACACGGCGGCGATGAAGCCATCCAACGCCGGGCCCTGCTCGGCGATGATCAAGCCGGGATTGGTGCAGAACTGCCCCGCGCCCAGCGTCAGCGAGCCGACAAAGCCCTGCGCCAGCGCCTCGCCGCGCGCCTGCAGCGCCGCCGGCAGCAGAAACACCGGATTGGTGGAACTCATTTCCGCATAAACCGGAATCGGCTCCGGCCGGTTTTGCGCCAGCCGGCACAAGGCCAGGCCGCCGCCGCGCGAGCCGGTGAAGCCCACCGCCTTGACGCGCGGATCGGCCACCAAAGCCTGCCCCGCTTCGCGGCCTTCGCCGAACAGCAGCGCGAACACGCCGGCCGGCAACCCGCATTTCTCCGCCGCCCGCGCGATGGCCCGCCCCGCCAGTTCGCTGACGCCGGGATGGGCGCTATGGGCCTTGACGATGACCGGGCAGCCGGCCGCCAGCGCGGAAGCGGTATCGCCGCCGGCCACCGAGAAGGCCAAGGGGAAATTGCTGGCGCCGAACACCGCCACCGGCCCCAGCGCCACCTGGCGCTGGCGCAGATCGGCGCGCGGCAGCGGCTGGCGCTGCGGCATGGCCGGGTCTACCCGCGCGTCCAGCCACTCGCCGGCCCGCAGCGTGCGGGCGAACAGCCGCAGCTGGCCGCAGGCGCGGCCGCGCTCTCCCTGCAAGCGGGCGCGCGGCAGGCCGGTTTCGGCCATCGCGCGTTCTATCAGCGCATCGCCCAGCGCTTCCATCTCGTCGGCGATGGTTTCGAGAAAGCGCGCCCGCGTTTCCGGCGCGGTTTCGCGGTAGGCGTCAAACGCGTCCCAGGCCAATGCGCAGGCCTGCTCCACCTGTTCGCGGTCCGCGCCGGGGTAGCCCGGCTCCAGCGCTTGATCGGTGGACGGGTCTATCGCCCGGATCCTCTCGCGGCGGCCGGCGACGGCCTGCCCGCCGATGAGCATCTTGCCTGTCAGATTCATCATGTTTCCTGTGTGATTAAGCTTCAGGCGACGTTCAGTTCGGCCGACCAGTTGCGGTACCACTCGCGGAACAGCGCGTACTGGGTTTCGGAATAGCGGCGCTGGGCGGGGCTCAGCGCGTCGGTCTCGTTGAAATGCAGCGCGTATTCCTTGTCGCCGTTCAGCACCATCAAGTGCTTGTAATACAGCACCAGGTCGCAGCCTTCGTCGAAGGAGGACAACACGGCCAGCGCCGATTCCAGCTCGCCGGCGCGGCGGCGGGCGACGGCATCGCCCCTGGCCGCCGCCTTGCTCAGCGCCACCAGGTGCAGCACCTCGCGCGGCAGCGCGTTGCCGATGCCGGTGATGGCGCCGGTGGCGTTGCAATTGACGAAGCCGTGCACCACCTGGGTGTCCACCCCCACCATCAGCGTGACTTCGTCATCCTGGGAGGTGATGTGCTCGGCGGCGTAGCGCATGTCGGCGGCGCCGCCGAACTCCTTGAAGCCGATCAGGTTGGGATAGGCGCGGCGCAGCTCGAAGAACAGGTCGGCGCGGGTGGCGAAGCCATAGTAGGGGCTGTTGTAGATCACGGCCGGCAGCTTGGGCGCGGCGGCCAGAATGGCCGAGAAATGCGCCTTTTGCGCGGCCGGCGACGCGCCGCGCGACAGCACCCGCGGGATCACCATCAAGCCATGCGCGCCCACCCTGGCGGCGTGGGCGGCATGGGAAACCGCCTCGCGGGTGTTGACGGCGCCGGTACCCACGATGGTCGGCACACCGGCGGCCACCAGCCGCGCCACACCCTCCTGGCGCTGGGCTTCGCTCAGCAGCGGCCAGTCGCCCATGGAGCCGCAGTACACCACCGCGCTCATGCCCAGGGACACCAGCTCCTTGCCCTTGGCCACCAGCGCGTCAAAATCCGGCTGGCGATCGGCGGTGCACGGGGTCATCAGCGCCGGGATGCAGCCGGTGAAAATGTTATCGCTCATTGTTTTGCTCCTTGCGGCATTCATTCAGGTGGTAGAGGTAATGAGAGGCGCGGGCTCAGATGCCCCACGCGAAGGGGTCTTGTTCGTCGATCAGCAATGTGGCGCGCGCCGTGATGTGGGCGCGGCCGGTGATGTAGGGGCGGATGAAGTCGCCTTCGCGCTGGTAATGGCCGATGAAACGGCTGCCGGTGATGCCGGCCTGCACCCACTCTTCGCCTTCGGCCAGCTTCCCGTCGGCGGCCAGGCAGGCCAGCTTGGCGCTGGTGCCGGTGCCGCAGGGGGAACGGTCGTAGGCCTTGCCTGGGCACATGACGAAGTTGCGGCTGTCGGCGTGTTCGTCGTCGGCGAACAGCTCCACATGATCGATGCGCGCGCCGTCGGCGCCGGTGACGCCCTGCGCCTCCAGCGCCTGCATCGTGGCGCAGCTGAACGCGCTCAGCGCCTCGACATTGTCCAGCCGCACGCTCAGGCCATGCTCGGCCACCAGGAAAAACCAGTTGCCGCCCCAGGCGATGTCGCCGGTCACCGTTCCATGGCCGGGCACCTCCACCGCCGCCTGCCGGCGGTAGCGATAAGCCGGCACATTGCGCAGCGTCACCGTGCCGTCCTCATGCAAGACGGCGTCCACCGGCCCCACCGGGGTGTCGATCTTGTGGCTGCCGGGCGCGATGCGCCCCAGGTAATGCAAGGAGGCGATCAGGCCTATGGTGCCGTGGCCGCACATCCCGATGTAGCCAGTGTTGTTGAAGAAGATCACCCCGCAGGCGGCGTCGGGCGAAACCGGCTCGCAATACAGCGCGCCCACCAGCACATCGCTGCCGCGCGGCTCCAGCAGGCAGGCGCGGCGCCATGGATCGTGCAGTTCGCGCAACGCATCGCGTTTGTCCGCCATGGTGGCTCCCGTCAATGCGGGGAATCCGCTCAGCACCAGCCGGGTGGGTTCGCCCCCGGTGTGGGAATCGATGATCTCCACCTGTTTCATTCGTGTATCCATTTCCAAACCCCATCCAGTCCGACCGACCGCGCCGTCGTCTCGCAGGCCGTTGATTCCATTGAATCTCCGCGCCGCGCCGGTATTCGCTTCCACCCCGCTAGCATGGCTGCGTTGTCGGCGACAATCTTGATGGTTATCATCAGTTGCGATGACGAAATCGGCATAGTTTTCGTTTAAGAGGGCCTGGCGAGCGGGATAGGCTTGAGGCTTGGCCGGGCGGCAGAGCATTCGGGATGGCGGGGCGGCGATGGACGCCGACGGCCAGGCGCGGCGCTTGGCGCGCCAAGAAAGGCGGAAGGGATGACGAGCGAGACCGTGGAAAAAATCGCCCGCTGGCGGGACGAAATCCGCCCGGCGACGATAGACCAGCTGCTGGCGGGCATCGCCCCGCTCCTGCCGGTGCTGGACCTCATCCCCAATGCGGCCATCTTCATCAAGGACAGGCAAGCGCGCTATCTCTGCGCCAACCAGACGCTGGTGCAGCGCTGCGGGCTGAAGGATTTGCGGCCGCTGCTGGGCAAGACCAGCGCGGAAGTGTTCCCGGCCCAGCTGGGGCCGGCGTATACGGCGCAGGATCTCAAGGTGCTGCAAGACGGCCTGGTGCTTGAGAGCCAGCTGGAACTGCATCTGTTCAAGAACCGCGAGCCGGGCTGGTGCCTGACCTACAAATGGCCGTTGCGCGACCGGCAGGACGAGATCATCGGCCTGATCGGCATCTCGCTGGACCTGCAAGCGGCCAGCAAGACCCACCCGGCGTACAAACGCCTGGTGGCGGTGGACGAATTCATCCGCCGCAACTTCAGCCAGCCGGTCACCATGGCGGAGCTCACCGGCATCGCCGGCATGTCCGCCGCCCAGCTGGAGCGCTACTGCAAAAAAGTGTTCCACCTGTCGCCGCGGCAGATGATACACAAGGCCAGGCTGGAACACGCGCACCGGCTGCTGCATGAAGACATGGCCATCACCGAAGTGGCGCTGCGCTGCGGCTATGCCGATCACAGCGCCTTCAGCCGGCAGTTCAAGGCCTTGACCGGCCTGACGCCGCGCCAGTACCGCCAGCAGCTGGGCAGAAGCGATGCCGAGCCGGCTTCGGATGCCGAATAGCCAACGCGGGGCTCTGAGACCGGCTGCGCTTGTCGCGGCCGCGAGCCTGACAGCAAGTCCACGCAACCTCTGGCGGCGGCCTCGGTCATAATGCGATGAGCCACATCCTGAACATGGAGCGTCTGATGAAGTTTCTCCTGCCCGCCGCCGCGCTGCTGGTTTCCGCCGCGGCCATGGCCGATGCGCCAAGCAAGCCCGTCATCACCGGCAACATCCTGCGTCTGGATTCCGCCTGCGACTTCACCGAAAGCAGCCTGAACATCCAGCGCGACAACCTCTCCCTGAGCGCCACGCTCAATAAGGCGGCCGCCGCGCGCCTGCAGCAGGCCACCGGCGACTTCCTGAATCAAAGCATGGTGGTGGTGATCAACGACGTGCCCGTCAGCGCTCCGGTCGTCAGGGCCGTGATCAACACCGGCAAGGTCCAATTCGCGCTGGGACGCGACGCCGCCGACAAACTGTTGCCCACCCTGCTGGAAACCACCTGCTACCAGGAAAAGCCGCAGGCCAAGTAACCGGCCGCTAGGCCTTGTGCGTGGACAGCAGAATGCTGGTTTCGCTGGCGGAAATGCCCGGAATCAGCCTGACGCGCCCCTGCACCCGGTCGAATTGCTCTAGCGAATCGGCGCGCAGCTCGGCCAGGATGTCCCAGCGGCCGTTGGTGGAATGCAAGGCGTGGGCGCTGGGATCGCCGCGCAGCGCCTGCATCACCGCGGCGGTCTTGTTGCCCTCCACCGCGATGCACATCCAGGCCCGGATGCGCCTGGCTTCCGCCTCCGGCTTCACTTTCACCGTGTAGCCGACGATCACCCCGCTCTCTTCCAGCCTGGCGATGCGATGCTGCACCGTCGCCCGCGACACTCTCAACTTCTCCGCCAACGCGGTGACGGATATCCGCGCGTCGTCGCGCAGCAGCGCCAGTAATTGCCTGTCGGCATCGTTCATGCCAAATCGTCAATCAAACCCATCAATTTGCAAAACAATATGAAAATTCTGTAAGGTTTGCCAGCTTTTTGACGACAATCCGGAGGCGCACAATATCGACCATTCTTGATCCGCATCAATACCGGCTCAATCGATAGCCGCAGGTCAAGACGGACACCTTACCCACCGCCTCCCCTAGGATGAAAAGGCATGCAAACCACCAGCGACGTTCTGATGATCCGGCCGGTCCGCTTCCTGTCCAACCCGCAAACCACCGCCAGCAACGCCTTCCAGAACCGGGAACGGGACGCCGCCGAGGCGCAGCGCGCCGCGCTGGCCGAATTCGACGCCTATGTCGATGCGCTGCGCGACTGCGGCGTCAATGTGCTGGTGGTGGATGACACCCATGAGCCCCACACGCCGGACTCCATCTTTCCCAACAACTGGCTGAGCCTGCATGCCGACGGCCGGGCGCTGATTTACCCGATGGAGGCGGAAAACCGCCGGCAGGAACGGCGCCAGGACATCCTGGACGCCATCGGAAAACAATTCGATTTGCGCCGCGCGGTCGACCTCAGCCCTTTCGAGCGCGACGGCCATTACCACGAGGGCACCGGCTCCATGGTGTTCGACCACTCGGCCCGCATCGCCTATGTCTGCCGCTCGACGCGCAGCAGCGAGCGGGTGATGGAAGCGGTGGAGCGGGAAATCGGCTATCGGCCGTTCTGGTTCGGCGCGGCCGACCGCGCCGGCAAACCCATCTTCCACACCAATGTGATGATGAGCGTGGGCCGCGCGCTGGCCGTGGTCTGCCTGGAATCGGTGGCCGACGCCGGCGAGCGCCGCGCGCTGCGCCATTCGCTGGAGCAAGGCGGCAAGCGCGTCGTCGACATCGACTACCGCCAGCTGGAATGCTTCGCCGGCAATATGCTGGAGCTGTCCGCCGCCGACGGCGCGCCGGTGTTCGCCTTGTCGCGCCAGGCCTGGGAGGCGCTGACGGCGGAACAGCAAGGCCTGCTCTCCAGCGAGGCCCGCATCGCGCTGGCGCCGATCGACACCATAGAGCGGCTGGGCGGCGGCGGCGCGCGCTGCATGGTGGCGGAGATTTTCCTGCCGCGCCGAAGCGTGGCTCAACCCTAGCCGATGTCGCCGGCGCCGGCCGACAAGAAAAAAGGCCGCACGAGGCGGCCGCAAAGGGGTAGATGGTTGAATGTCATGAACATGATCATTCCATTCATAACAATTTAGCACATAGGCATTCTTTAGCAAGCTTGCTTGACTTAATTTTTATTAAGAAAAGCTTGATTGTTCACAAAGCTATTACATTAAATTTGGCAACTTTACTGACTTTTATGCCGATCATTTGGCAATCAGTGTCCAAATTTCAACGAAAACAGAATATCGCTGACCAAGGCCGATCCCAGGAAGGTGCCGCTGAACACCAGGATGGCGATCACCAGCAGACGCAGGCCGTCGCGCTTGAAAATGGCCGCTTCGCGCCGGGTCACGGCCAGGCCGGCGTAGGCCAGCACCAGCGTCGCGCAGGCCAGCACGTCCACCTGGCTGAAGCACTGGTTGCGCCACTCGCCGCCGGGCAGGCCCGGCAGGCTGGCCAGCACGCCCAGGATGGACAGCCAGATCAGCGTCGGGATCTTCAGCGGCAGCCAGCGGTTGAGCAGGCGGCTGGCGAAACAGATACCCAGCACCATCGCCACGCCCAGCAGCACCGCGGCCAGCTCTTTCTTGGGGCCGATCAGATGGCTGAGCACGATGATGGCGCCGGCCATCAGCAGGTTGGCGGCGAAAGCGCCCAGCCCCAGCTCGGGCTCTTCCGATTTCAGCAGCTCGGCGTCGGCGGCGTCCATCCGGATGGCGGCTTGCGGCCGGGGCGCGCGCAGGCGGCTCAGCAGCGCGTACAGCTTATTGGCGAACGGCAGCGCCACGTAGATGCCGAACAGCACGCCGGTGGTGGTGGTCAGCAGGTTGCTGGCCGCCGCCAGCGCCATCAGCGTGTCCTTCTGCTCCGGCAAGGCGGTGATCAGCGTGCCGGCGCAGGCGGCCATCATGCTGCCGCTGCCGACGCCGCAGGCGATGGCCAGCGCCTTGTCGCTGAACAGATTCCAGGAATGCACCACCGGCACGATCAGCGAGAAGAAAATGGTGCCGAACATGGTGCCGATCGCGTAGACGCTGAGCGCGCCCATGCCTTCCGGGCTGCGCAGGCCGTAGCGTTCGGAGATCACCGCGATATTGGGTTCGCGGTCGATGGAAAACGTCGCCCCCACCGCCTCGCGGCCCATGCGGAACAGCAGCACCGCCACCGGCATCGCCACCAGCGCGGTGGCGACATTGCCCAGCTCGTGGAAGATCAGCACCGGCCCCGCCGCGACGATGGCCTGGAACTGCGGCCCCAGCAGCGTGGCCAGCTTGGCCACCAGCGGCAGCACCGCGATGATGATCACCTGGCTCAGGGTGGCGCTGACGTCGCGGCTCACCCAGCGGCCGGCCAGCGGATTGACAGCCGGGTTGCACATCATGCCCAGCACGAAGGCATACAGCAGCGGCAGCAGGATGATGCTGCCCTTGCCCACCGAAAACTTCTGCACGTAGATCAGTTCGGCGACGATCACGATGCCTATCGCCATCAGGTGGGCCAGACGGTTGAATCCCGCGCCCGCAGCCACCCCGCCGCCCTGCAATTGCCCAACACCCGCATGCGCCATGCTTTTATTCCCGTTATTGTTTTGCGGCCGCGGGGGCCAACGTGGTTTCCACCAGCTTGATCCAGTACGCCGCGCCTATCGCCAGCGCCTGATCGTTGAAATCGTAATGCGGGCTGTGCAGCCCCGCGCTGGGCGCCGGACCGTCCACGCCCAGCCAGGCATAACAGCCGGGACGCTCCTGCAGCATGAAGGCGAAGTCTTCGGACGCCATCGACGGCCGCATATTGGTGCGCACGTTCGCCTCGCCCAGCAGCTCGGCGGCGACGTCGGCCGCCCGCCAGGTTTCCGCCTCGGCGTTGATGGTGGCCGGATAGCGGTACCAGTAGTCCATCTCCGCCTCAACGCCCATCGCCAGCGCGATGTGGTCGACCAGCGCGCGCATCCGGCTCTCTATCACCGCCTGCACCGTGGGATTGACGTAGCGGACCGTGCCGCGCAGCAGCGCCTGCTCGGGAATGATGTTCCAGGTGGAGCCCGCCTCCACCTGGGTGACGGACAGCACCGCGCAATCCAGCGGATCGACGTTGCGGCTGACGATGCTCTGCAGCGCCGTCACCAGCTGGGACTGGGCCGCGACCACGTCGCGGGTGCGCTCCGGCATCGCGGCGTGGCCGCCCTGGCCGCGCAAGCGGATCTCGAACAGGTCGAAGGCCATCATCATCGGGCCCGGATGCATGGCCATCTGTCCCAGCGGCAGGCCGGGCCAGTTGTGCATGCCGTAGACGCCGTCCACAGGAAAGCGCTCGAACAAGCCGTCTTCCAGCATCTCCTGGCCGCCGCCCTCGTTCTCCTCGGCCGGCTGGAAGATGAACTGGACGGTGCCGTCGAACGCGCGGCTCTCGGCCAGATGCCTGGCTGCGCCCAGCAGCATCGCGCAGTGGCCGTCGTGGCCGCAGGCGTGCATGCGGCCGGCGTGCAGCGAACGGTAAGGCGCGTCGCCCTCTTCATGCAGATGCAGCGCGTCCATGTCGGCGCGCAGGCCGATGGAGCGCGCGCCGCCGCCGGCGCGCAAGGTGCCCACCACGCCGGTGCGGCCGATGCCGGTCGCCACCTCCAGCCCGAAGCCGCGCAGCAAAGCGGCGATCTTGCCCGCGGTGCGGTGTTCGTCGAACGCGGTTTCCGGATGGCGGTGCAGATCCTGCCGCCACGCCGCCATGTCCTGCACGGCGGCATCGGACAGCATCGCGAATCCGCCCAACCGGCCTTGCCTGTCTGCCTGCATACCCTTCTCCCGATTCGCGGCAGCCAAGTCCAATGGACTGAATAACCACACCGCGAAAGTACCTTGTCATTATGAGCGGGGATTGTAAGCAAATGACAAACAATTCTCCAACATCATAGAATGGTTTCTTTGTTGCCTTTAAGGCAACACAACTAATCAGGATGAAACATGGAGTTCAATGATCAGCGCGTCCGCTACTTCTTCGAAGCGGCCCGGCTGGGCGGCGTGCGCGCGGCGGCGGACCACATGGACATCGCCGCTTCCGCGGTCAGCCGGCAGATCCGCCAGCTGGAGATGGAGCTGGGCGCCACGCTGTTCGAACGCCACCGCCGCGGCTTCCAGCCGACCGAAGCCGGCCGGCTGCTGCTGGACTATCACAACAAGCAGCTGAGCGAGCAGGAAGCGGTGATGACGGCGCTACGCGAATTGAAAGGCATACACCGCGGCCATGTGTCCGTGGTGACCGGCGGCGGCGTGATCAGCGATCTGATCGACGCCATCCATCCGTTTTCCCAGCGCTATCCGCAGATCACGGTGGGTATCGATATCCGCGGTACCAACGACATCGTGCGTACGGTGCTGGAGGACCGGGCGCATATCGGCATCGTGTTCTATACCGCGCCCAATCCCTTGCTGAGGGTGCATCGCAGCTCGGTCCAGCCGCTGTACGCGGTGGCCACGCCCGATCACCCGCTAGCGCGCGCGAAACGCCCCATCAGCCTGGAAGAGCTGGCGCGGCACAAGCTGGCGCTGCCGGACGTGAGCTTCGGCGTGCGGCAAATCCTGCGCGACGCGGAAAGAGCCGAACAATGCCAGCTGGAACCGGCCATCGTCACCAATTCCTACCGGGTGATGATTGAATACGCGCTGACCGGGCAGGCGGCGACGGTGCAGCCGCTCTTCGCAGTCCGGCGCGAGCTGGAAAACGGCCAATTGCTGGCCATTCCGATCGAACAGCGCAACCTGCAGCAGGCGGAAGTGCATCTGATCACCCATCAGGGCCGCCGGCAAAGCCCGGCAGCCGCCAGGCTGCTGGAGATGCTGGCCGGCTCCATGCCGTCCTTCCGCGACGGCGCCGTTACGCCGTAGCGTCCGCGAAGCTCCGCGCCAGTTCCGCGAAGGCGCGGGCGGCGGCGCTGCGATAGCCGTCCCGCTTGGTCAACAGCGCGGCCTGCCGCCCCGGCAAGGCCGGCTCCAGCGCCAGCACCGCCAGCCCGGGCTGGCTGGCGGCGACGGCCGCGGGCAGGATGCCGGCCAATCCGCCGTGGCGGATGATCTCCACCGCCGCGCCCATGCCGTTCACCTCGATCGCAGCCCTGGGCCGGATGCCGTGGCGGAGGCAGTAGTCGTCGACATGGCGGCGCGTGATGAAATCCGCGCTCAGCAAAACCAGCGGCATGGCCTCCAGTTCCGCCAGGGACAAGGCGTCCCTCCTCCCCGCCAGCGGGTGCCCCTCTCCCGCCACCAGCGCCAGACGCTCGTCCAGCAAGGGTGCCGCCTCCACCTCCAGCGTGCCCGAGGGCGCGAAGCCGATGCCGATATCGAAAGCGTCGTCGGCCACCCCGGCCTCCATCGCCTCTTGCGACATCTCGCGCACAATCAGCGCGATGCCGGGATGGCGCTGATGGAAGCGCGCCAGCAGCGGACCAGCCAGCCAGGCGGCGAAGGTAGGGGTCATCGCCAGCCGCAGCTGCCCGCGCTGCAACGAAGCCACGTCGTGCAAGGCGCGCCGGCCGGCCTCCAGATCCCGCAGCGCGCGGCGGGCGTAGACCCGGTAGGCGCCGCCGGCGTCGGTCAGCCGCAGCTGGCGGCCGCTCCGGTCGAACAATTCCGCGCCCAGCGCCTCTTCCAGCTGGCGTATCTGCTGCGACAGCGTCGGCTGGGAAACATGCAGCGCCTCGGCCGCGCGGGTGAAATTGAGATGTTCGGCTACCGCGAGGAAGTAGCGGATGTGTCGTAGCAGCATGAGTCCAAACTATTGGCTATTCCTATGAAAGTCATAATTTACCAGTCTTGGACCCAATAATAAAAGCGGCGCATCATCCGTTCATCGTTTCACCACACGGAGAACCGCCATGCAGGACATCATCGCCGGCACCCTAAAATTCCAGCGCGAGGCCTATCCGGAACGCGCCGAGCTGTTCCGCCGGCTGGCCGGCTCGCAATCCCCCGCCACGCTGTTCATCGCCTGCTCCGACAGCCGGGTGGTGCCGGAATTGCTGACCCAGCGCGAACCGGGCGAACTGTTCGTCATCCGCAACGCCGGCAACATCGTGCCCGGCTACGGCCAGGAGCCGGGAGGCGTGTCCGCCTCCGTGGAATACGCGGTCGCCGCGCTGGGCGTGGCCGACATCGTGGTCTGCGGCCATTCCGACTGCGGCGCGATGACGGCCGTCGCCTGCGGCAAGGATCTGACGGGCATGCCCGCCGTCGCCGGCTGGCTGCGCCACGCCGACTGCGCCAAGGCGATCAGCGACGCCGGCGAGCACGCCGGCCACGACGCCAAAGTGAATGCCATGGCCCGCGAGAACGTCATCGCCCAACTGGCCAATCTGCGCACCCATCCCGCAGTGGCGCTGGCGCTGAGACAGGGCCGGCTGCGCTTGCACGGCTGGATGTACGACATCGCCAGCGGCGACATCCAGGCCCTGGATCCGGAGCAAGGCCGCTTCGTGCCGCTGCGAGATTGCCCGCAGACGGCGGCCATGCTGGACGACGCCGTCCGCCAGCCCTGAACCGAAACCATCCCCGCGCGGCGGCGCGCCCGGCCTTTCATGGCGTCCCCAGCCGCGCTCCACCCCAAGCAAGGAGAATCAATATGCAATCCCAATGCCAGCAAGCCCCACGCCAAGCCCTGACCGACGCCATCATCGCCGCCAAGGCGCGTAAGCGCCTGAGCTTCGAGGAGATAAACCAGGGCACCGGCCTCAGCATCGCCTACACCACCGCCGCGCTGCTGGGCCAGCACGCGCTGCCGGAAGAGGCCGCCCGCCTGGTGGCGGACCGTCTGGAACTGGACGACGACGCCGTCGCGCTGCTGCAGACCATCCCGCTGCGCGGCAGCATTCCGGGCGGCGTGCCGACCGACCCCACCATCTATCGCTTCTATGAAATGGTGCAGATCTACGGCACCACGCTGAAGGCGCTGGTGCATGAGCAATTCGGCGACGGCATCATCAGCGCGATCAACTTCAAGCTGGACATCAAGAAAGTGGAAGACCCGGACGGCGGCCAACGCGCGGTGATCACGCTGGACGGCAAGTACCTGCCGACCAAGCCGTTCTGATTATCCCCGCGGGCGGATCTGCGGTCTCTCCCGAGCCGCATCCGCAGCAGCCGCCGGCATCGCGCCGGCGGCTGAACCGGCGCCGCTAGCCGCGCGCGGGCTCCGGCGCGCGCTCGGCCAGCATCAGCGCCACCGTGGCCATGCCCAGCATGGCCGCCACGGCCCCGGTCAGAAACACCGCGCCGTAGCCGAAGCTGTCGGCGAACAAGCCGGCCACCGGCCCCGTCAAACCATAGGCCATATCCTGGAAAGCCGCGAAGCCGCCCAGCGCGGTGCCGCGCAGATGGGCGGGCACGCGCTTGATCACCTCCACGCCCATGCCCGGAAACACCATGGAGCAACCAACGCCGGTCAGCAGCGCCCCCAGCAGGGCGGCGGCCGGCGTGGCCGCGCTCCAGATCAGCCACTGGCCGACGGCCTCCACCGCCAGCGAGGCCAGCGCCACCTTCGCGCCGCCGATGCGGTCCGGCAGATGGCCGCACAACACGCGCACCAGCACGAAGCCGACGCCGAAACCGGTCAGGCCCAGGCTGCCCCAGGCCCAGCCGCGGCTGGAGAAATACAAGGCGAAGAAGGCGCCCAGGCCGGCGAAGCCGACCCCTTGCAGAAAGACCGCCGCGCCCGGCTTGCCGATGCGCCCCAGGATGCGCAGGAAGGACTCCCGCTGGCCGGCATGCGGCGCGATGCGCGGAAACCGCCGGATCAGCAGCAGCCCGGCCAGCGGCAGCAACGCGCAGGCCGCCATCAACGGCCGGAAACCCGCCTGCTGGAACAGCAGCAGCCCCAAGGGCCCACCGGCGGCGAAAGCGCCGTACATCCCCATGCCCACCAGCGACATCACCTTGCCGGAATGGGCCGGCCCCATCAGGCCTATGCTCCAGGCCGCCATGCCGACGATGGCCAGGCTCTCGCCCAGCCCCAACAGCAAGCGCCCGGACAACAGCACGCCCAGCGCCAGGACCGGCTGGTCGGCCAGCCAGGACGAAGCCAGGCAAACCGCGCCGGCCAGCATGTACAGGTACAGCCCGCGCCGCATGCAGGCCTTGCCGCCCTGCTGATCGCACAGGCGCCCGGCATAGCCGCGGGTCAGAATGGTGGAAAAGAAGGTGATGCCCACCGCCAGCCCGCCCAGCGCGTTGCCGTAATGCAGTTGGTCGATCACATAGATGGAGGTGACCGGAAGCGACATCGCCACCGCCAGATAAGACAGGAACAACGCCGCCGTCTTGGCCAACAGGCGGCGGTAAGCTTGAGAAAATGACAGGACTTCGGGCATGGACAGCGGTCTCCGCGCAGATCCCGGCCCGCGCGGCGGTCGCTTCAAGAAGGCAACGCACCGCGCCACGGCCGGGTGGCTAGGGTGCGTTGCTTGACGTAAACGCTTACGGCCGCAGGCTTGCGCCTGACGGCGGATATAGTTCGCCTAACTTATCATTTGCGCCGCCGTCACGCAAGCCCGCGGCCCCCCCTCCTGGCCTCATCCCGGCTCGCCGGCGGCCCCGGCTTCATTTCCGGCTGCTGAAGCAACTGGCACACGCCGCCCATGCTGGGCACCAGGCACAGGGGCGTGCCCGGCGGCAGGCCGGCGTCCGGCGTCCCTTCCGCCACGCTGTCCGCTCCGCGGCTGGTTTCGAGCGGCGTGTAGTCCAGGCGCGGCAGCAAGGTCGGCGCCAGCACTTTCAGCACCTGCACCGGCAAGGCGCTGGTAAACCGGTAATCGGCCGCCTTGGGCCCGGCCACGTAGGCGACGATGGTGCCGAAGTAATGGTCGCCGATATAGAACACGAAGGCGCCGGAGCGGCTGACCACCCGCGCCGAGGTCAAGCCGCCGCCGCGCGAGAAGGTTTTGAAGCGGTTGTCGCCGGTGCCGGTCTTGCCGCCTATCAGCGTGTGCTCGCCCTTCTTGCGGTCGAAGGCGCCGGCTACCCGGTGGGCAGTGCCCTTGTCCACCACTTCGGACAGCACCTGGCGCACCAGTTGCGGAATCTCCGGCGGCAACACCCTCACCCCGCGCGTCGGCGCCTGCGCCAGCGAAGTCTCGTACGGCGTGGCCTCGGCGAAGCGCATCTTGTCGATGTAGACGGTGGGCAGGCGCACGCCGTCATTGGACAGGATGCCCATCAGCTCGGCCAGGGCCGCCGGCCGGTCGGCCGAAGCCCCCAGCGCGGTGGCGTAGGACGGCACCAGGGAGTCGAAGGGATAGCCCATCCGCTTCCACGCCGCGTGTATCTTGCGGAAAGCGTCGGTTTCCTGGATCTGGCGGATGCGGTTGTCCTGGCCGCCCTTGTGCTTGCTGTTGAACAGCCACTGGTAAACTTCCTGGCGCTGTGCGGCGCTGGCCTGGACCATCTCGCTCCAGCCCGCGTCGGGATGCGCGTGCAAATAGGCGACCATCCACAATTCCAGCGGATGGACCCCGGCCAAGTAGCCCCGGTCGGCCAGGTTGAAGCGGTCCGGGCCCAGCTCGTCGTACAGCTTGGCCAGCGTCGCAGGCTCCAGCTTGGCCGGCGGATTGGCGTGCTTGGCGATGAAGGCCGCCATCGCCTGCTGGTCTTCCGTCGGGCGGATGCTGCGGAAGATCACCGCCAGCCGCTTGGGACTGCGCCGCGCCTTCTCCACCAGCAGCGCGTCGATCTGGCTCACATCCTTGCCGCGGTACTTGTGGTAGAAGCCGGCCATGAAGGTCTTGCCTTCCTTGTCGGCGAAGCGCTGCAGGTATTCGCGCCGGCGCGGGTCCTCCTTGTCGCCCATCAGGGTATCGTCGTAACCGGCCGGATACATGTAATAGCGGACGATGTCGCGCATCACCCGGATGTAGACCAGGTTCACCGAGCGCTGGGTCGCCTCGCGCAAGCTCAGGATGCGGCCATTGTCGTTCTTGTCGAAATTCTCGAAGGTGTGGCGCCCGCCGCCGGTGAAAAAGCTCTCTCCCGGGCTGGCGCTGTACTTGCGCTCCAGGGAGGCCGCCAGCATCGCCGGCAGGCTGCGGTCGTCGCTCTGGCGCAGATAGTCTATCGCCCAGCGCCGCAGCACCGACTCATGCTCGCCCGATTTGATCTTGCCGAGCGCCTCAGGGCTCAAGTCCGCGTATTGCCGGTGCAGATCGGCGATCACTTCCAGATAGGTGACCAGCGTGCGCAGCTTGGAGGTGGAGCCCAGGTCCAGCTTGGTGCCCTCGTTGATGTCGAAAGGCTGGTCGAAATTGTCGGCCTGCACCCGCACCTTGTTGCCGAACGGCGTGCGCTCGATCAGCGTGAAGCTGTAGGTCACGCCCTCCGGCGAGCCCTGCTGCAGCAGGAACTTGTCGCCCAGGCCCACCGACTTCGCGTACTCGGGGTCGCGCAGCCTCATCAGGTGGTCGGTGACCGACTGCTGCAGCTGCGAATCGAGCGTGCTGTTGACCTCGAGGTCGACATGATCCAGATCATACAGCCTGGGCATGCCCAGCATGCCGGCCAGCTTGATCCGCACCGCGTTGGCGCCCTTGCGCTCCACCAGCGACTTGACCGTCGGATTCACTTTTTCCTTCTGCTGCCGCAGCGACACCTTCAGCGCCGCGTCGCACAGCTCCTGCGAAATCACCTTGTCCCGCGCCATCAGCCTCAGATAGGAATTGGTCAGGTCTTCCAGCACCTTCATGTCGCCATTCAGGTAAGCGGACGGGCCGCGCTGGGAAATCATCAGGCTGAACGCCTCCTTGAACACGGTGGCCTGCTCATCCACCGTCAGCGGAGAGTCGTTGTCCAGCGTGCGGTTCATCTCGTCGAAAGAGCGGCCATACCAGGCCCACATGCCGTCGCCGATGCCGGAGATCTCACCGAAACCGGCGCGAGCCGCCAACGGCACCGTGTTCAGATACTCCACCACCAGCTGGCGGCGGAAAGCGGTGGTGTCCTCGCCGTTGTGGTAGGCGCGCACCGAGGCCGACAACATCTGGCGCAGCTTTTCCTTGGGCGAGCCGGTGCGGCCGCCGGGGGAATGGCGGAACTTCTCGATCTGGGTGGCCAGGGTGCTGGCGCCGGCCGAGTGGTAGCCGGGTCGGAACAGGTGCAGGCTCTCGTCGGCCAGTGCCTTGCCGAAGCGCGACCATTCGATGGCCGGGTTCTGCTGCGGATTGCCATCGTCCAGCAGGGTATGGTTTTCGATGTACAACAGGCCGGCCACCAGCAGCCTCGGCAGCGATTCGAAATTACTGTATATCCGCTGCGGATACTGCGACTGGTAAATGGGCCTGCCGTAGCCGTCCCGCACCAGCAGCCCGGCCTGGTCCTTCTCGCGGTACGGCGGGAACAGGCCCAGCGGCAACAGCGGGCCGGTGACGCCTCGGTCGGTCAGCTTGATCAAATCGGGCGACTGCCTGGCCTGGGCGTCTATCGCGTAGCCGCGCTGCCCCAGCCGCTGCAGGAAGCGCGGCAGCTCGACATAGCCCATGCGCTGGTCATAGGGGCCGCCGGGAGAGGGAAAGCGCACTTCCTTGCTCGGCCCCTGCTCCACCGCGAAAGTGGCGTGGCGGCCGGCGCGGCTGAAGAACATCGACTGAAAGTGGGATGTGTGGATCTCGTTCAGCAGCAGCGAGGCGCCCAGGCCGAACAATGCGATGCCGAGGCCGGCCAACGCCCACCAAACGGAAGAAGACGGTTTGCCCTTGCCCAATCCGAGTTTGGCTTCCGAAGTGTCTATCATGATCAGTCGGCCCTCAGGGCCGCCCCCTTAGCAGGAACTGGAGAATGTCGCCGCCGCTCCGCCCCCCGGCGGCATCCTCTCGGATATCGCTCGCCTGACAGGCTTTATCTCACTATCGGACAGCCTTACGGCTTTACAAGCCCGGGACAACTCTACTCACAATTCCCCTGCGCCGACGCCCGCCCTCTGCGTCCCGCGCGCGCCCTTCGGCTCAGGCCAGCACGCCCGCCGCCAGCGCGGACGCCTGGCCGGCGAACTTCACCACTTTGGCCACAGCCTCGATCGAACGCGCGGTCTGATCCAGCGCCGCGGCGGCCGCGTCGGCCTCCTGCGTCGCTTCGGTCAACGCGTTGACCGCGGCGGCGTACTGGGCGGTGGCATGGTCCAGATCCTTGGCGATGGCCGCCAACGCCTGGCCGGTAAGTGTCTCCTGCAGATCGGAGCATTGACGGCTGACGGCGCCCGAAGTGTCCACCATCAGGTTGTTCAGACGCGACGCCAGGCCGGTCAGCAGCTCCGCCAGATCATGACTATCCATGGTTTGCCTCCTCGTCAACTATTCGGCAGGTCGCGGTACAGCGCCCGCAGGCGGCGCGCCTCCGCGATGAAATCATGCAGCCGGTCAAGCGGCTTGCCAGGCTGATCCAGGCTCGCCCGCAATTGGCGATGCAGTTCCGGGAAGTCCCTCACCGCCTTGTCGGTGGAGGCCAGCGCCTGCTCCAGCCTGTCGTAGCCGGCCAGTTGCGCGGCTACCTGCTGGTCGAAACGGTAACGATCCCAGCTGTGATAGGGCGGGCGCACGCCATCGCGGTTGACCAGCCCCAGATAACGCAAGCGGATATTGAGCACATAGAGCTTCAAATCCTCGTCCACCCGCTCCATCATCTGCGCCAGCGCGTCCAGGCCGGGCTGGGCGCGGTCCATCACGCCGCGCAGCCCCTCCCGGCGTTGGGCCGCGAGCATGGCCTGGCCCAGCGCGTCCACCGCGATGGCGACGCCATTCGCCGCCTGGGCGTCCAACGTCCCGGCCGGCAGGCCGCGCAGGCTGGCCGCCAAATCCTGCGACGCGCGGTCTATGTCCTCCATCTTGCCGCCGCCCGCCAGTTTGGCCAGCGCTTCCGAGTAGCAGCTGAGCGCGTCCAGCGTAGCAGTCACCCGGGACAGCGGCGCGCTCAGATCGTAGCTTTCGCCTTGCGCGTTCACCAGCGGGAAGCCCTGCGCGCCGACCTTGCGGTCCGGATAGCCAAGCACCGCGCTGTCGCGCGCGTCGCGCTGCAATTGATCGAAGCTCGCCTGGGCGCCGCGATTCACCTGGACGGCGGCGTCTCTCAAGGCGATGAATTTTCCGCTGTCCACGCTGCCGGCGCAGCCGGCGAGCAGCGCCATAAGCAGCGCGGCGGGCAACAGGAATGAAGGAGTGGACATGGCGCGACCCTGCGATTGACGATGACGACCGGACCGCCTGGCGGGGCCGGCGATGACATGCCTTTCAGATATAGTTCGTCATCAAATCAAGGCAAAGCGATTGCAAGCCGCTTAAGTAATACGCCGTACTCCCCTCTTGCCCATGAACGCCGGCGCCATGCCGGCGTGAACGGTCAGCGCGGACGCCACGGCTGGCCGCGCCCCACCAGCCGGCGCGACAACAGCGACGCCGCCAGCGAGGCCAGCGCCGAGCTGAGCACGATCAGCGTCGCCATCGCGGCGGCGGCGGCGGTGTCGCCGGCGTCGTCCATGGTCACGATGGCCACCGCCGCCAGGCTGCGCTCCGGCCCGGCGATGAACACCAGCGCCGACAGCGTGGTCATCGCCGACACGAACAGGAAACGCGCCACGTCCAGTAGCGCAGGCAGGCAAACCGGCAGCGTCACCCGGCGCAGCGTGATCCAGAACGGCACCTTCAGCGCGGCGGCCACCGCTTCGAATTCGCCGTCCATCTGCTTGAGCGCGGTGGCGATGGTCAGATGAGCGGTGGTGTAGAAATGGACGACAGTGCAGGCCGTCATCAGCGTCAGGCCGCCATACAAGCCGTTGAGCGGATTGTCGGGGTGGTTGAAAAAGAACACGTAGCCCAGGCCCAGCACCAGGCCGGGCACCGCCATCGGCAACATCGCGAGCAACCGCAGCGCGCCCCTCGCCAGCGGCGCGGCCGGCAGCTTCTCGCAGCAGTAGGCGCCCAGAAAAGCCAGCGTCGCGCCGATCAGCGCGGTGGCCGCGGCCATTTCCAGGCTGTTGAAATACGCGTCCCAGCCACCGCCGTCCACTTGGTCGAAACGGTAGTGGGCCAGCGTCAGGCTAAGGTCGTATGGCCAATACTTGATGAAGGAAGCCCCCACGCCGACGCCCATCAGCGCCAGCAACGGCATGGCCATGATCGCCAGCATGACGAGCGCGGCCGCGTCCCGCGCCGGGGCCGTGGACGGCGAAAACGGCGTAGACCGCGCCGACAAGGCCGCGCGCTGGCGGCGCGACATCGCCCGCTCGATGAAGCAGGACAGCACGGCCGGCAACAGCAGCATCAGCCCCACCACGGCGCCGCGCGGAAAGTTCTGCTGCCCCACCACCTGCTTGAACGCCTCCACCGCCAGCACATTGCAATCGCCGCCCACCACCTTGGGCACGCCGAAATCGGTGAGCACCAGCGTGAACACCAGCAGCGCCGACGATGCCAGGCCGTAGCGCGCGCCCGGCAGCGTGATGGTGGCGAAGCGCCGCCACGCGCCGGCCCCCATCGCCCTCGCCGCCTCGTACAAGCGGGCGTCGGCGACGGACAAGGAAGTGGAAAGCAGCATGAAGGCATAGGGAAAGGCATAGAACGCCTCGCCGGCGACCATGCCCCAGAAACCGTAAACCGATCCGCCGCCCAGCCAGCTTTTCAACAGGCCCTGGTTGCCAAACAGGTAAACCAGCGAGATGGCCGGCAGCAGAGACGGCGCCAATAGCGGCAGCAGCGCGATCTGGCGGAACGCTCCCCGACCCGGCGCCTGGCTGCGGCACAGCGCCCAGGCGAAAGCGAAAGCCGCCGGCACCACCAGCGCCGACACCGTCAAGGCCAGCAGCAGGCTGTTGCCGGCCGCGCGCATCAGGCCGGGCGAAGCCAGCACCTCTGTGAAATTGCCGAGTCCGGCGAAGTCGCCGTCCATGGTCAGCACCGATTTGCCGAGAATGAACAACAGCGGCAGGCCCAGCGCCAGCGCCAGCAATCCCAGCAGCGCCCAGGCCAGCGCGGCGCCGGCCAGGCGTTCGCCATCCACGCGCAGGGCGGCGGGCAGCCATCGTCGCGCCAGGCTCAGCATGCTGCTTCTCCCGGATAGGCGCGCAGTTGCGCCGCCGGCAGCTCCACCGGCACGATCTCGCCCGGCACCAGCGACTGGCGGTTCAGCATCGACGGGCATACTTCGGCGCGCAGGATCAGGCCGGGCATGCCTTCCGGGCGCAAGCTCAGCCGCGTCATCGCGCCGCCGAAAGACACATCCGCCACCCGCGCCAGCAAAGTGTTGGCCGCCGGTTCCCAGCGCGGCTTGACGATGACGTCCTCCGGCCGGATGAACAGCGTCAAGCCCGCGGCATCGGGCAGATCCCGGGTCAGGCTCAGCACGCAGCCGCCGACCGCCGCCTCCCGGCCGCCGCGGCGCTCGGCCGGCAGCCAGTTGGCGTCGCCGACGAATTCGGCGACGAAGCGGCTGGCCGGGCTGCGGTAGATCTCGGTCGGCGTGCCGGCCTGCTCGATCCGGCCGGCGTTCATCACTACCACCCGGTCGGCGATGGACAGGGCTTCTTCCTGATCGTGGGTGACCATCAGCGTGGTGACGCCCAGCCGCCGCTGCAGGCCCTTCAGCTCCTCCCGCAGCTTGTCGCGCACCCGAGCGTCCAGCGCCGACAACGGCTCGTCCAGCAGCAACAGGCCGGGCGAAGTGGCCAGCGCGCGGGCCAGCGCCACCCGCTGCTGCTGGCCGCCGGACAGCTGCGACGGGTATTTGCCTTCCGAGCCCGGCAGGCCGACGATGTCCAGCAGCTCGCGCACGCGGCGGGCATGGCCGGCCTTGTCGCGGCGCGGCGTCAGGCCGTAGGCGATGTTGTCGGCCACTGTCAGATTGGGAAACAGCGCGTAACTCTGGAACACGATGCCGTAGTCGCGCTTGGCCGGCGCCGCGCGGGTGATGTCGCGGCCGGACAGGCGGATCGTGCCGGCATCCGGCAGATCCAGCCCGGCGATCAGCCGCAGCAGCGTGGTCTTGCCGCAACCGGAGGGGCCAAGCAGACAGACAAACTCGCCCTTGCGGATGGAAAGCGAGGCTTGATCCAAAGCGGTGAAGGCGCCGAAACGGCGGCTGAGCGCATGGACGGATAAATGCTCGGACAAGCCGGACAGGCTATCGACCGGTTTCATCGGGTGCTCCAGTGACCTGAGACTATGCGTGAAACAAACCGCCCCCGGCATGGGGGGCGGCTGCGGGGCGACCGTTCACTCTTTCGGCGCGGCCTTGCTCTCATAGCGGCGCGACCATTCCTTCAGGATGGCGTCGCGGTTTTTGGCGGCCCAGCCGAAGTTGTTCTTGGACAGCCGCTGCGAGTAGTCGACCGGAATGAAGGGGTTCTGCTTTGCCACGCCCGGCATCGCCAGCACCGCGTAGTTCTGCTCGTACAGCTTCATCGCCGGCAGGCTCACCGAGAAGTCGGCCAGCTTCCTGGCGGCGTCCAGGTTCTTGGTGCCCTTGACGATGGCGGTGGCTTCCAGATCCCAGCCTAGGCCTTCCTTCGGATAGATCAGGTCGATCGGCGCGCCCTTCTCCTTCAGCTGCGCGCCGCGGTATTCAAACGAGATGCCGATCGGATACTCGCCGGCGGCGGCCATCTTGCAGGGTTTGGAGCCTGAATGGACGTACTGCGCCATATTGGCGTGCAGCTTGTCCATGTAGTCCCAGCCCTTCTTCTCGCCCATGGTCTGCAGCCAGGCGGACACGTCCAGGTAACCGGTGCCGGACGAGGCCGGATGCGGCATCACGATCTGGCCCTTGTAGACCGGGCGGGTCAAATCGGTCCAGTTTTCCGGCTTGGGCAGATTCTTTTTCGCCGCTTCCACGGTGTTGAAACAGATGGTGGCCGCCCATACGTCCATGCCGGTCCACTTCGGCGGCTTGGCCTTGTCGACAAACTGCGGGCTCAGTTTCTCCACGCCTTTGGGCGCGTAGCCCTGCAGCATGCCCTGCTGGTCCAGGATCATCAGGCTGGTGGCGGCCAGGCCCCACACGACATCAGCCTGGGGATGGTTTTTCTCCGACAGCAGCCGGGCGGTGATCACGCCGGTGGATTCGCGCACCCAGCGGATGTCGATGTCCGGATTGGCCTTCTCGAACGCTTCCTTGTAGTCCTTCACCTGGTCCGCTTCCAGCGCGGTGTAGACGGTCAGCGTGGTCTTGGCCTGCGCCAGCGGGGACAGCAGCCCGGATACGGCCAGGGCGGCCGCGACAGCCATCTGCTTTTTCATCGACGATGCTCCTTGGGTTAGACGTATAGACAAATCTATTTGCACATCGGACTGATTGAAACAAAACAGCGCAACGATAAGCGCCGGCGATGACAGGCCGGTGAATGCGGCATGAAGCTTGTCTTGCCGCGCTAGACCTATGCGGGCGGAAAGCCCCGCGGCTCTTATCTATAGTGAGGACTGGACACAGGCGACGACAGATGAATACGACCCCGCAAAGCCATACGGCGCAGCAGATTTGCCGCTCTCAGGAAATAGCGCTTCGCCCTGGATCCTCGAGAAGGAGCGATGGTTGACCCTGCGCGAGGAAAGCGGCGGCCTGAGCCCGGGCGGAACCCAAGCGAACGGAGCTGAGCAGGCATGAAGTCCAAACGCCTGTCGGACAGCATCATCATCCGCCTGTTGGCGCTGTCCCTGGCCATCATGATCTTCGGCGTGCTGTCGCGTTACTACGCGCTGGGCTCCTTTCTGCGGCAGGATCTGGGCCAGGTCGTGTCCGAGCAGCAGCTGGCGCTGGCCGGCTACGTCGCCCACGACATCGACGACAAGATCAGGCAGCGCAAGGCTTTGCTGTCCCGCCTGGCCACCGCGCTGCCGCCCGAGCTGCTGGACCGCCCAGACGCACTGCGCGCCTGGCTGAAGGAGCGTTACCAGTACCAACCGCTGTTCTCCATCGGCTTGTTCGTGGTGCGGCCGGACGGCCGCGTGATCGCCGATTACCCGGAAGTGCCGCACCGGATGCAGGTCAACTACGGCGACCGCGACTACATCCGTCAATCCCTGCAAGGCCGGTTCTACATCGGCAAGGCGATAACCGGCCGCAGTTCGGGCGTGCCGGTGCTGCCGATGTCGGCGCCGGTGCAGGTGAGCGGCGAAGTGCCGGCGGTGCTGGTCGGCGTCACCGCCATCGCCGCGCCGGGTTTCCTTGATTTGCTGCAGCAATCCCGAATCGGCGATCATCGCGACAGCTTCCTGCTGATTTCCCCGCGCGACCATCAGATCATCACCGGCTCTCAAAGCGAGCTGACGCTGCAGCCGATGCCTGAGCCCGGGCGCGACCCGCTGCACGACCAGGCGATGGCCGGCTATCGCGGCGCGGCGGTGGCGGCCACGCCGCAGGGAGAGGAGGAAGTCCGCGCCATCGTGCAGGTGCCCAGCACCGGCTGGCTGGTGGTGGCCAAGCTGCCCGGCCGGGACGCCTTCGCCACCGTAGCCCGGGTGCAGCACTTCACGCTGCGCCAGGCGCTGATCGCCTTCGTCGTGTTTTCGGTGCTGGCTTGCGGCGGCATGTACATCGTGCTGCGTCCGCTGTTCCGCGCCGCCCGCCACGCCGACCGCATGACGCGGGGCGAATTGCCGCTGGAGCCCTTGCCGATACACCGCAAGGACGAAGTCGGCTATCTGATCGCCTCCTTCAACCGCCTGCTGCGCAAGCTGGAAGACAAGCAGACGGAGCTGGCTCAGATGGCGCACCACGACTCGCTGACCGGCCTGCCCAACCGCTTGCTGCTGTCCGACCGGCTGCACGTGGCGCTGGCCCAGGCCCAGCGCCGGGAGACCCGCCTGGCGCTGCTGTTCATGGATCTGGACAGTTTCAAGATGATCAACGACACCCTGGGCCACAAAGCCGGCGACAAGGTGCTGTGGCAGGCCGCGCAGCGCCTGTCCGGCACCGTGCGCCAGAGCGATACCCTGGCCAGGATAGGCGGGGACGAATTCGTGCTGTTGCTGAGCGATCTGGACGACAAGGCCGAGGACATCGCCCGCACCGTGGCCGACAAATGCCTGGAAGCCTTCGACACGCCCTTCCTGGTCTCCGGCAACTCCTGCCAGCTGGGCATCTCCATCGGCATCGCCATCGGCGACGGCTACAGTAATCCGGACAGCCTGCTGCAGGCGGCAGACCAGGCGATGTACCGCGTCAAGAAAACCGGCAGCAGCGGCAGCGCCACCATCCACCTGTAAGCGCCAGGCGGAGCCGCCGTCATATTCCAGGCGTCATCCCGACCAACCGTTTTGCAATCCGCGAGATCTCTGTCATGAGGCTACTGCAAAAAATCAAGGTAGGACCCAGACTGGCCGTCTCCTTCATGGTACTGCTGGCTTTCCTGCTAGCAATCGCCTCCAGCGTATGGGCCGGGCTGGCCCGCATCGAACAGGCCACCCGCGTCATCGTCAGCGAAGATGCCAGCAAACAGCAGGCGGCCGCCGATCTGGACCGCTACTCGCAAAGCGCGGCGCTGCTGCTTCTGCAAATCGTCTCCACTCCGGACCAGCCGCAGCGCGTGCCGCTGTACGCGGCGATGGATGAGGCCAGCCACAAGGCCAACACCGCGCTGCAGCGCCTGAAGGCCCTGCCCTGGAGCGGGGAGCAGGCCGGCGCGCTGCAACGTTTGGCCGAGTTGCGGACCGCCTACTCCAAGGCCTTCAGCAACACGGTGGACCTGGTGGAAGCCAATGATCCGGCCGCGCTGGCCCGGCAATACGGCAGCCAGACCCGCCCTGCGCTGCAAGCGCTGCTCGGAGCCACCGCCGAGTTAGCAGCGGCCCAGCAAAACCATATGAACGCGGAAATGGCCGATGTGCTGTCGCTGATGGGCGCCACCCGCGGCTTATTGCTGGGCTGCTGCATCGCCGCCGTGCTGGCCGGCCTCCTGCTGGCCTGGAGCGTCACCCGCAGCATCACCCGGCCGCTGGAACACAGTGTGGCGGTGCTGGGTTCGATGGCCCAGGGCGACCTGCGCAGCGAAGTGCACGCCGCCGGCAACGACGAAACGGCGCAAATGCTGCGGCGGATGGCTCAGATGCAGGACGAGCTGGCCGCTCTGGTGCGCGAACTGCGCGCCAGCGCGGACATCGTAGCGGACACCGCCAGCGCCACCCGAGGCAGCGCGGCGGAAGTGGCCGGCGGCGTGGAGCGGCAACAGGCTGAAATCCATCAGATCAATGGCGTGGTCGGAGCCTTCTCCGCCAAGCTGGACCGCGCGGCGACCACCGCCGACCAAGCCAGGCGCCAGGCCCGCAACGCGGCCGATTTGGCCGATCAAGGGCAAAAACTGATCGAAACCGCCTCACACGAAATCGGCCTGATCGCCGGAAAAATCCAGGGCAGCGCCGAATCGGTGGACACGCTGCGCCAGCGCGCCAACTCCATGCACGGCATGATTGAAGCCGTCACCAGCATCGCCGAACAGACCAATATGCTGGCGCTGAACGCCGCCATCGAGGCGGCGCGCGCCGGCGAAATGGGCCGCGGCTTCGCCGTGGTGGCCGACGAGGTGCGCAATCTGGCCGCGCGCACCGCCCAAGCTACCCGGGAGATCAACGAGGTGATCGCCGCGATGGATAACCAAACGTCCGAGGCGATGGGCCGCATCGAACAGGGCCAGCGTGAAATGGCGCGCGGCGTGACGCTGATAGGCGAAATCATCGAACCGCTGACCGAGCTGAAACGCGGCGCCACCGCCACCGTGGGCGAGCTGGAGCGGCTGGCGGCGGATATCGAGGAACAGGTGCGGGAAAGCCAGTCCATCGCCGGCAGCGTGTCGGCCATCGCCCGCTCCGCCGACGAAAGCCTCAAAGCCAGCCAGGATGCCAGTCTCAGCAGCGGCCGACTACAGGAGGTCAGCGCCACGCTGCAAACGCAGATTCGGCGCTTCGTGGTGGACCGCTGATCAAACCGGCTGGCGCGCCAGCAGGGCCAGCAAACACTCGCCGGCCTCGGCCAGCTCGCCGTCGTTCCACAGCACCTCGCACGCGGGCGGCGGCGCAAAGCTGCCCGCCTCCACCAGCCGGCGGGCGATTTCCTCGACCGATTCCCGACCGCGCCCGGCCAATCGCGCCGCCAGCACCTCGGGGCTGGCGGTGATCCACAGCGGACGCAAAGTGGGAAAACACTCAGCCGCCAGCGGCAGCATCGAACGCGAACCGTTCACCACCACGTCCAAGCCCTGCGCCAGCCACATCGCTACCTCCACACCCAATCCATAAGCCAGGCCGTGCCGCCGCCAGCACAAGGCGAAACAGCCGCTCGCCTCGCGGGCAGCGAACTCCTCCGCGCTCAACGCCACGTGGTTCTCGCCGCCCGCATCGGCCGGCCGGGTGATGTAGCGGTGGGCGAACATCACGCCGGCGACTTGCGGCAACCGCTGCCGCGCATAGGCCAGCAGGCTGTCCTTGCCGGCGCCTGACGGGCCGATCACATACCACAGGATTCCGGACTCAACAGTCATGGCGCGCCACCACTCCGTCAAAACCGCAGTGGGCCAGGTAGCGGAACGGCTCGCCCGGCGTCCGCTCGACGAACAGCGCGACGCCCTCGATCTCGGCCGCGGCGGCCAGGCCGGAGAAATGCCGCCTGGCGCCCGCCTCCAGCGTGGCGGCCGTTTGCGATCCGCGCGCCAGGCTGCCGGAAAGCGTCAGGTGGAAACGGAACTGCTCGAACACATATGGGTAGCCCCAGCGCCGGCACAGCTCCTCTTGCCGCGGACTCAGTCCCGGCCTGGACTTGGCCGGGCCGCTCCGGTCCGCCAGCGGCTCCAGCGCCGCCACGCAGGCGGCGGCCAGCTCGTCCAACCGCGGCAGCGGCGCCGCCGGCCGCAGCGCGAGAAAGTCATCCAGCCAGCCCACCTCCAGATTCAGCGCGAACGGCTGGAACGCCGCCGCCAGCCCGGCGGTCCGCCGCAACAGCGCGTCCTCGCCCAGGTCCGGCCGCAAAACGAACGGCGCCTTCAAGGTGGCGTGCCAGCCGTAGCGGGCGGCTTCGCCGGTCAAGCCGGCCAGGCCCTCCGCCCCGATGCCCGGCACCTCAGGCTGAGTCAGGGCGCCGCCGCTCAAGGCATCTCTCCCCAGCCAGCGGCAGCCGGCGCGCCACAGCTCGCTGTCCGGCCTGGGCGCATAATAAATCGCGTAGCGCGTCATTCCTGCTCCATCACCAATTGCACCAGGTCGCCGTTGAAGCAGGTGACACCGTACTGCACCGGCGCGCCGGCCGCGTCGACGTTCAGCGACTTCACATGCAGCACAGGACGGTTCTTGGGAATGCCCAGATAATCGACCGTCTCCGCGTCCGGCAGCCGGGCGGTGACGCGGGTGAAGCGGCGGGTGTAGTCGGCCACGCCGCACTCGGCCAGCGCGAGCGTCACCGAGCGATGCCTCAGATACGCTTCCGGCAAGCCTGGGAACCGGGAAGCGGGAAAGAACATGGTCGCGTAATCCACCACCCGTCCCTCTACCTTGCTCAGGGTCTTGATGCGGTACAGCGTGTCGCCCGCGACCACCTGCAGCAATTCCGACAGCTCGGCGTTGGCCGGCACGGTGTCGCTGTTCAGGATGTCGATGTCCGAGCTGAGGTTCTGCCGCGCCATGTTCTGCGAGAAGCGCGTGCGCTTGCTGATCGCGTAGTCGATCGCATTGTCCTGCACGAAAGTGCCGCGCCCCTGCTCCACTCGCAGCAGGCCGCGCTCCACCAGCGTGGCCACCGCGCGGCGTATGGTGTGGCGGTTGACGCCGAAACGGTCCGCCAGTTGCAGTTCGGTGGGCAGTTGCTGGCCCGCCTGCAATGCGCCGCCGGCGATGTCGGCCGCCAATGCCTCCTCTATCTGCCGCCACACGGCGACGCCGGAGCCTCTCTCTATCATTCCTATCCTTTCGCGTTTCTTAAACGACGTTTTCGCCTGGATCTGCAAATAGCAAACACGGGGCCGACGCGCCCAGATCCCTTCAAGCCTGCCGTCGGGTGGCAGGCCCGAGGTTTTAAGCGGCTGCCTGTCTGAGCGATTTGACGTTAGCAAATCGCGAGTTCAGCCGCGCCTCGGGCCTGGCGGGACCCGACGGGAAGCCGCAGGCCAGGCTTGCGGGGTGGCCTTTAGGGGTGGAGGGGATATTTGGCCACACAAATATCCCCTCCCTGCCCGCCGGGCAGCCCCGGCTATGAAAAGCATCATCCGCGCAGCGGATTCAAAAAACATGTTGATCACCGCAGCGCTAAAGCAATCGTCTGTGCCCGCCTTGAAAACGTCACAAAACCTTCATCGCCGCGTGCTGTTTGTCCTTCGATGCCCGCCATTATCATTCATACGTCTATACGTTTATATGAATCTTTCTTGAACCATGAGGCAGATGATGGACACCTCCACCCGACAGCGCTGGCTTTCCGCGCTGGCCAACAGCCCCATCGAACGGTTGCTGGCCCTGCTGCCGCCGGCCCTGCCCGCCGACCCGCGCTGGCTGCGCCGCGCAGAAACCGGCCTGATGATGCTGCAAGGCCGCAGTGGCGGCGCCGGCGCCCGTTTCAACCTCGGCGAGATCAGCGTCAGCCGCGCCAGCTGCGAGATAGACGGCCATGTCGGCCACGGCTGGGTGCGCGGCGGCGACGGCCGCCACGCCGAGCTGATCGCCCAGGCCGACGCGTTGCTGCAAGACCCTGCCCGCCACGGCGAGCTGATGCTGGCGTGGATCGCGCCGCTGGAGAACGAACTGGCCGAACGCCGCGCCGCCCGTTCGCGCGAGGCCGCCTCCAGCAAGGTCGAATTCTTCACCATGGTGCGGGGGGAATGACCATGCATAGCGCTTTTGCCCATCCGGTGGATGACGCCCAGCAGACCTTCCGCGCCGTATTGAGCGCGATGGCCGAGCCGCTGCTGCCGCGCGCGCTGCCGGTATTGCCGCCGGCCCTGCCCGGCCTCAAAGCTTCCGCCGCCGCCCTGCTCTACACCTTGGCCGATCAGGATGTGCGCGTCTGGCTGCCGGCGCTGCCGGACGACACCATCGCCAGCCTGCGCTTCCACACCGGCATCCGCGTGGCCGAGCTGCCGGAAGAAGCCGACTTTATCGTCATCGCCGCCGGCATGCCGCTGCCGGATTTGATGAGTTTGAAAGCCGGCAGCGCCGAATACCCGGACCGCTCGGCCACGCTGTTGATCGAAGTGGATGGTTTCGGCGCGGACCAGGTGGAAGGCAGCGGCCCCGGCTTCGCCGCGCCGCGCCGTTTCGGCGCCGCCGGCCTGCCCAAAGACTTCTGGCGCGAATGGCAGCGCAATCACGCCCGCTTCCCGCTGGGCGTGGACGCCATGCTGATTTCCGACACCCACGTCGCCGGCCTGCCGCGCAGCGTCCGCATCCGGGAGGGTTGAGATGTATGTAGCCGTCAAAGGCGGGGAAACCGCCATCGCCCGCTCCTGGGACTTGCTGGCCGCCGCGCGCCGCGGCGACGAGGCCGCGCCGGAGCTGAGCATCGCCCAAATCCGCCAGCAAATGCGCCTGGCCGTGGCCCGCGTGATGCAGGAAGGCTCGCTGTACGACGAAGAGCTGGCCGCGCTGGCGCTGAAACAGGCCAGCGGCGACAGCATAGAAGCCGTGTTCCTGCTGCGCGCCTTCCGTACCACGCTGCCGCGCTTCGGCCAGACGCTGCCGCTCAACACCGCCGCGATGCGCGTGCGCCGCCGCGTGTCCGGCACCTTCAAGGACGTGCCGGGCGGCCAGATCCTCGGCCCCACCGCCGACTACACCCAGCGCCTGCTGGACTTCGGCCTGACGGCAGCCGCGCCAAAGATCGAGCTGGAGCAGGCCGCCGAGCCGCTGCCGGACGCGCTGCCCGGCGTGCTGCAGCTGCTGGACCGCGAAGGCTTGATCGAGGCCGACCTGCCGCCCGAGGGCGACCCGGAACCGGTGGACCTGACGCGCGAGCCGCTGATGTTCCCGGCCGGTCGCCCGGCGCGGCTGCAGAACCTGGCGCGCGGCGACGAAGGCTGGCTGCTGGGCCTCGCCTACTCCACCCAGCGCGGCTACGCCGAGAGCCACCCGTTCGCAGGGGAAATCCGCATGGGCGAAGTCAGCGTGACGGTCTGCCCGGAGGAACTGGGTTTCGAGATCGATATCGGCGAGATCACGCTGACCGAATGCCAGATGATCAACCAGTTCGCCGGCAGCAAGAGCGCGCCGCCGCAATTCACCCGCGGCTACGGCCTGAGCTTCGGCGAGGCCGAGCGCAAAGCGATGGCGATGGCGCTGGTGGACCGCAGCCTGCGCGCCGAGGAGCTGGGCGAAACCGCCCACGCGCCAGCGCAGCAGGGCGAATTCGTGCTCTACCACAGCGACAATGTCGAAGCCTCCGGCTTCGTCCAGCACCTGAAACTGCCGCATTACGTGGACTTCCAGGCCGAGCTGGCGCTGATCCGCCAGCTGCGCGCCGCCGCCGACCAGGAGACCCGCCATGACTGACGACCGCTACAACTTCGGTTTCCTCGACGAAAACACCAAGCGCATGCTGCGCCGCGGCCTGCTCAAAGCCGTGGCGATTCCCGGCTACCAGGTGCCGTTCGGCAGCCGCGAAATGCCGCTGCCTTACGGCTGGGGCACCGGCGGCATCCAAGTGACGGCCAGCGTGATCGGCCGCGACGACGTGCTCAAGGTCATCGACCAGGGCGCCGACGACACCACCAACGCCGTCAACATCCGCCGCTTCTTCGGCCGCGTGGCCGGCGTGGCCACCACCACCCGCACCGCCGACGCGACGCTGATCCAGACCCGCCACCGCATCCCGGAAAGGCCGCTGAAACCTGGCCAGATCATGATCTTCCAGGTGCCTGAGCCGGAGCCGCTGCGCACGCTGGAAGCCAGCGAGGTGGAAACCCGCAAGCTGCACGCGCATCAGGAATACGGGCTGATGCACGTCAAGCTGTACGAGGACATCGCCCGTTTCGGCCATATCGCCACCAGCTACGACTACCCGGTGATGGTCAACGACCGTTACCTGGCCTCGCCGTCTCCGATTCCCAAATTCGACAACCCCAAGCTCCACATGAGCCCGGCCTTGCTGCTGTTCGGCGCCGGCCGCGAAAAGCGTCTGTACGCGATTCCGCCATACACCAAGGTGGAGAGCCTGGCCTTCGACGATCATCCGTTTACAGCGCAAAGCTGGGAGCAAGGCTGCGCGCTGTGCGGCTCGCGCACGAGCTATCTGGACGAAATCGTCACCGACGACGCCGGTAGCCGGATGTTCGTCTGCTCGGATACCGACTATTGCCAGCAGGAGAAACAAGCATGATGGCGCCCATCCTTACCGTGAGCGGGCTGAGCAAGGACTACGGCAACGGCCAGGGCTGCTTCGACGTCAATTTCGAGCTATACCCGGGCGAGGTGCTGTGCATCGTCGGCGAATCCGGCTCCGGCAAATCCACGCTGTTGTCCACCCTGGCCGGCCGACTGGCCGCCGACGCCGGCAGCGTGCGCTTCGCCAACCGCGAAGGCATGCGGCACGAGCTGACCTGCCTGCCCGAGGCCGAGCGCCGCCGCCTGGCGCGCAGCGAATGGGGCTTCGTCACCCAGCACGCCCGCGACGGCCTGCGCATGGGCGTCTCCGCCGGCGCCAACGTCAGCGAGCGGCTGATGGCGCTGGGTCAGCGCCATTACGGCCGGCTGCGGCAGACCGCCGGCGACTGGCTGGAAAAGGTCGAAATAGACCGCGCGCGTCTCGACGACAAGCCATCCGCCTTCTCCGGCGGCATGCAGCAGCGGCTGCAGATCGCCCGCAATCTGGTGACTCAGCCGCGGCTGGTGTTCATGGACGAGCCCACCGGCGGGCTGGACGTGTCGGTGCAGGCGCGCTTCCTCGACCTGACCCGCCGCCTGGTGCGCGACGCCGGCATCGCCGTCATCATGGTGACGCACGATCTGGGCGTGGCGCGGCTGCTGGCGCAGCGCACGCTGGTGATGCAGAAGGGCCGCGTGGTCGAAGCCGGCCTGACCGACCAGATCCTCGACGACCCGCAACACCCGTACAGCCAGCTCCTGGTGTCCTCCATCCTGCAGGCCTGAAATCATGAATCTATTGATAGACGCGCAAAATCTGAGCAAGACCTTCACCCTGCACCAGCAAGGCGGGCTGCGGCTGCCGGTGTTGACCGATGTCTCGTTGCAGGCGGCCGCCGGCGAATGCGTGGCGCTGGCCGGTCCGTCCGGCGCCGGCAAGAGCACGCTGCTGAAGGCGCTATACGCCAACTATCTGGTGGAAAGCGGCCGCATCGGCGTGTTCCACCAGGGCGCATGGCTGGACATGGCCCGCGCGCTGCCGCACGAGATCGCCGCCGTGCGCCGCCGCACGCTGGGCTATGTCAGCCAGTTTTTGCGGGTGATCCCGCGGGTGTCGGCGCTGGACATCGTCGCCGAGCCGCTGCGCGAATGGGGCGCCGCCGACGCCGAGGCGCGGCTGACGGCCGGCGAATGGCTGGCGCGGCTGAACATCGCCGAGCGGCTGTGGAGCCTGCCGCCGGCCACCTTCTCCGGCGGCGAGCAGCAGCGCGTCAACATCGCGCGCGGCATGATCGCGCCGCGGCCGATACTGCTGCTGGACGAGCCGACGGCATCCCTCGACGCCGCCAACCGCGACGTGGTGGTACAACTGATGCGCGAAGCCCTTGCCCGCGGCGCGGCGCTGATCGGCATCTTCCACGACGCCCCCACCCGCGACGCCATCGCCAGCCGCGTGTTCCAGGTACCGCTGGCGCAACAAACGGAAATCGCAGCATGAAACAGATTCTGAACCACGCCCGCATCGTGCTGGCCGACCGCGTGATCGACAATGGCGCGCTGGAAATTAAAGACGGGCTGATCGCCGCCATCCACGAACAGCCGCTGACCGAAGGCGAAAATCTGGCCGGCGCGCTGCTGCTGCCTGGTCTGGTGGAGATCCATACCGACAATCTGGAAAAACACCTGATGCCGCGCAACGGCGTGCTGTGGCCGATTCTGCCGGCGGTGATCACCCACGACGCCCAATGCGTGGCCGCCGGCATCACCACAGTGCTGGACGCGCTGGCGGTGGGCGATCTGGAAGGCGAAAGGGTGCGGCTGGACACGCTGCACAGCGCCTTCGCCGCCATCAACCAGGGCATGGACGAAGGCGCGCTGCGGGCGGAGCACTTCTTCCACCTGCGCTGCGAATTGGCCTTCCCGCAACTGCTGGACGAATTGACGCCGCTGATCGCCCACCCGGCGGTGAAACTGGTATCGGTGATGGACCATACGCCGGGCCAGCGCCAGTACCGCGACCTGGAGCAATACAAAAAATACTATGGCGAGAAAAAGGTGGGCTGGGACGAGGAGACCTTCCTCGCCGCCGTGGCGGAACGCAAGGCCAAGCAGGCGGAATTCGCCGGCCGCCACAAGCAGGCGGTGGTGGAAATGGCCCAGGCGCGCGGCATCGCGCTGGCCAGCCACGACGACACCGACGCTGCCCACATCGAGGAAGCGCTGCGGGACGGCGTCGCGATCTCGGAATTTCCCACCACGCTGGAAGCGGCCCAAGCCGCCCGCGCGCACGGCCTGCAAACGGTGATGGGCGCGCCCAATGTGGTGCGCGGCGGCTCCCACTCCGGCAATGTGGCGGCGCTGGAGCTGGCTCGCCACGACCTGCTGGACATCCTGTCGTCCGACTACGTGCCGGCCAGCCTGCTGCACGCCGCCTGGCTGCTGCACGCCGTGGCGGGCTGGGGCCTGCCGCGCGCCGTCGCCGCCGTCAGCCTGAATCCGGCGCGGGCGGTGGGCCTCGCCGACCGCGGCGACATCGCCGTCGGCCAACGCGCCGATCTGGTGGCGATGACGGCGCGCGGCGATGTGCCGCTGGTGCGGAGCGTGTGGAAGCTGGGCGGGAGGGTATTCTGATGTTCGACGCCATCGCTGTTTTGCAGCAGCTGTACCGCGAACACGGCGCCCGCCATTACGGCGAGGCCGTCTCGCAGTTCGACCACGCCATCCAGGCCGCCACGCTGGCGCGCGACTGGGGCCATGACGACGAGATGGTGCTAGCAGCCTTCCTGCACGACATCGGCCATCTGCTGGAACACGACGGCGCTCAGGCCATGGGCGACTACGGCGTAATGGCCCACGACAAGCTGGCGCGCGACTATCTGCTGCAGCTGGGCTTCTCGCCCCGGCTGGCGCGGCTGGTGGGCATGCACGTCGAAGCCAAACGCTACCTGTGCGCGGTCGACCCGGCGTATCTGGCGGCGCTGTCGCCGGCCAGCGCCGCCACGCTGGGCTACCAGGGCGGGCCGATGCGCGCGGACGAGGCCGACGCCTTCTCGCGCCTGCCGGACCTGGCCGACATCCTGGCGCTGCGGAAGCTGGACGAGGCGGCCAAGGACGGCGGCTGGAGCCTGGACGCGGCCGACTGGGTGTGGCCGCTGATGGCCGGCCACCTGGCCAAGCCGCGCCCTGGCGCGTAGCCCCCTTACGCGCTCACCACGCCAACGGCCCCTTCTCGCCGTTGGCGTGCTCGCCGTAGTACAGCGACGGCAGGAAACGCGCCAGGCTGCTGAACTCGTTGTAGCAGTGCTGCATCAGGCCCAGGCCCAGCTCGTCCGGCACCGGCGATTCGCCGCCCAGCACGAAGCGGCTGCGCAGCACCGCGCCCTGCGGCTTGTCGCGCGCCAGATGGATCATCTCGCCGTCCAGCGGGTCGCCGTCGGCCGCCAGCCTGGGCTCGTCGCCGAAAGCGATCCGCGCGCACACCAGCCCGGACACCGCCTGCTCGCGCCTCGCCTGCGCCAGCGCGTCAGCCGTGAAGAAATCCGCCGGCTCGTGAAACTTCAGCACCGCCGCCACCGGCGGAAAATCGCCCAGCGACTCCTCCGCCCGCACGCAGGCGCCGACATAGCTCTCGCCCCGCCGCCAATGCTGGTCCCAGCCATGCATCCGGTGATGGTCGTGCGGGTGCCACCAGCGGATGTGCTGGGTGGTTTCGAAGAACTTGAACCACCATTCGACCATCCGGCCGGCGCAACCCGGCAGCTCGGTTCTCACCGCCACCAGCAGCCGGCCGTCGTCCAGCCGGCGGATGCCGGTTTCCAATGGCAACGGGCGCGGCGACAGCAGTTCATCATGGCTGGATATCCGATTCTGAGCATTCACAGTACACTCCTCGCTGTTTGATCGTCTGGACCCCGCGAATGCGCGGCCAATTAAGAAACGATTAACGTTTCCATATTCCAGCAACATGAGAAGCCATGTCAAGTCCACCTGACCTTTCCGCATCCCCAACGCCTCGGCCGCGCGGCCGTCCCGCCTCCCCGGAACAGACGCTGCGCCATCAGGTATTGCAGGCCGCAACCGAGCTGCTGCTGGGCGACGGCTACCGGGCATTAAGCATAGAGGCGGTGGCCAAGCGCGCCGGCGTGGCCAAAAAGACGGTGTACCGTTTCGCCGACAACCGGGAGCGGCTGCTGGCGGCCATCGTCGACGACTGGACCGCGGGACTGGTCTTCGCGGTTGATATGCCGCAAGACGACAGCGCCGACCTGCCTCGGGCGCTGGAAACGCTGCTGCTATCCATCGCCGAGCGGGTGCTGTCGGCGGAAGCGGTGGGCATGTTCAAGCTGCTGATCAACGATTTTCCCGGCCGCGAGCAGGCGCTGGCGGCGTATACCGGGCACGGCGTCCGCCACAGCGCGTCGCTGCTGGCGGACTGGCTCGCCGAACGCCGGCGCCGCGGCCTGCTGAAAGTGGACGATCCGGCGACCTGCGCCGAGCTGCTGCTGGCGATGGCCATCGCCGAACCGCTGCGGCAAATGGCGCTGGGCCTGGCCACGCCAGGCGTCGACGCGGCCCTGCGCGCCCGCGTCCGGGCCGCCGCGCGCCTGTGTTACGAGGGGATGCGGCCAGGCTAGCCGGTGGCGATCACCGCCGAGCGGGCCAGCGCCTCGTCCGTGGCCAGCTCGAACTGCGTCTCCATCGCGTCGAACATCGCCGGCGTCACTTCAAAGGAGAAAGTATCGCCGCGCGCGGCACTGCGCTGCAGCACGCGCTGACGGCGCACATCCGGCGCCGCCGTCACTTAATGCCACTTGGCGCTCAAGCCATGCTCGTCGGCCAGCGCCAGGAAACGGCCGCGGCCGGCGGCCTTCATGAAGCCGAGGTCCTGCACCACGCGGCCGCCGCCGCGGACGATGGCCAGCGCCGTCAGCCAGATGCGCCGCTCGCAGCGCGCCACCCGTTCCATCACCCCGCCGAAGTCCAGCGGCTGCGGCAGGTCGGGGCCGAACAGCTGGCCCATCCAGTCGTCTATCGCCAGATGCACCGCCTGCTCGGCCTCGGCCAGCTTGCGCGCGTGAGTGGATTTGCCGGCCCCTTGCGGACCGAACACCAGATGCAATTGAGTCACTGGCACGACCTTGCCTAAAGAACGACGCCGCCCCGGTGGCGGCTTGGAGATTCCCGCGCCGGCGTCAAGATGATTCGGTCCAGGCTATGGGCAAGACGGCAGATTTCGGATCAACGCTTGAACAGCGCCATGCCTTCCGAGCGCGGCGCGGTGGGCTCGAAGCCGAACTGGGCGTACAGATGCCTGGCGTCGCCGTCGGCGATCAGGCTGACGTAGGCGCTGACCGGCAGTTCGCGGTCGATGTAGCCGCGGATCGCCGCCATGATGCGCTTGCCCAGCCCCCGGCCCTGGTGCGCCGGCAGCACGGCGATGTCCACCACCTGGTAAAAGCCGCCGCCGTCGCCTATCACCCGCCCCATCCCTATGGTTTCGCCGCCGTGGCGCAGCTGCACCGCGAACAGCGTGCCGGCCAGGCCGCGGCGAGCGGCTTCCTCGGTCTTGGGGCTGAGGCCGGATTCGGCCCGCAGGCGGCGATAAGTGTCGACATCCGGCGCCGCCTCGATCAAGGCGTAATCATCGCCATCTGGAATGAAAGCCGGCGCGGCGGCGGAAGATGAGAAGTTCAGCGGGCGCTGCATCAGCACTTCGTCCAGGCTGCGGCCGTCCACCATCACCGCGCCGGGAATCAAACCCACGCGGCGGAAGCCGAAGGCCTGGTAAAGCGCCTTGGCCGGCGCGTTTTCGGCATGGACGGCCAGCTCCAGCGACGCCAGCCCCGGCAGCTTGGCGGCCTCGTCCAGCACCGCCTGCATCAGACTGCGCGCCACGCCCCTGCCGCGGCATTCCGACCGGGTGAACACGCCCTGCACCGCCGCGCGGTGGCGGGTTCTGGCCAGAACGTTGCGCCGCAGCGCGGCCACGCCGACCAGCTCGCCGGCGATGAAAGCGCCCACAACCCGCTGCGCGTCGCCGGGTGCTATCTGCCTCTGGATGGCGTCCCGGTCCAGCGCGGCGACTTCGGCGGCGTCGGCATGGATGGACGCCGGATCATGGGTGGCGGCCGCGACGCGGATCGCCTGGTAGACGTCGGCGTCGGCAGCGCACAACAGGCGGATGGACAGGCCGCCGTTCGCATCGGTAACCGCCATGCTACTTCGCCGCCATCGCGTCGCCGGCCGCGCAGGTGAAGCTGCCGTAACTTACCGACTTGACCTTGCCCTGGCCGCAGGTCTTCAGCGCCTGGTCCGTCATACGCTGCAGCTGGGCCACGTCGCGGTAGCCGTCGGTATTGCCGATCACGCAGGCGGACAAGCCCCACGCGCACATCATCGCCATTGCCAGTTGTTTCATTTCGCCTCTGCTCGGATATCGCATCATGCAATTGACCGGATGGTCAAAAATGCAAACATCCTAACAGGCGATACCCGACAAAGCCACCTCGCGCGCCGCGCGCTGCCGCTTCAGCCGCTCCGACAACAGCGGGCCCGAACAGTGCTCGGCGCCCATCCGCTGCGCCAGGCCCAGCATGTTCTGACAGACGATGTCCTCCACCGCCAGCGCGAAACCCTGCTCCACCAGTTGCGGCGCCAGCTGCAGCAACTGGTCGCGCACGCGGGGATACATCACCGCCCGGCTCATGAAACGCGGGGCCAGCGCCAATCCGTCCGGCTCCAGCCGCCACAGCCGCAACAGATCCTGCCCGCCGGCGCCGAAGTCGCCCAGCGCCAGCCGGTGGCCGTGCTGGCGGTAGCGCCTCAGCAGCGACAGTCCCAGCTCGCCGGTGCGCTCGTCCAGGAACAGCAGCATCTGCGACAGGTTGGCCGGAAACTCCAGCGTTTCCAGCAGGCGGGCGGTGAAGTCGACGATGCGGTCGCTGTAGGCGTGGCAGATGCGCGGGTCGACGTCTATCCGCAGCGGCAGGTGGCGGCCATTGCGCCCCAGATGGTTGAGCACGTGCAGCACCCGGATCAGCTTGAGCAGCGCCACCGCCTTGGTCTCGCCGTAATTCATCGCGAACAGCCAATTGGCCGGCAGCGCCTGGCCGAACTGGCCGAAGATGCGCAGCCGCGCCGCGTACTGCTGCAGCTGGCAACGGCCGTCCCTGACCTTGGCCTGCGGAATGAAGCTGCTGCACAGCCACCAGCCGTCGAAGCTGGCGAAGACTTCCTGTTCATTCCACTGCAGCCTGATCTGCACGCCCTCCTGCTGCAACAACTGCTGACAGGCGGCCAGCGTGGCGGGCGCAAAGCCGGCTGGCAGGGTTTTGACGGGCTTGAATCGTTTCATGGCCTGACCCCGGGTGGTGGAATTGGCGCCACTATAGCCCCGGCCGTGACAAGGTCATATACGATTTGCCGATAAGCCTATCTGTTTTTCCGGAATGATGGCTTTTGCCGTATTTTCGATATCGATTGCAGATTTTCTTGCTTCCCGGCTGCGGAAAGGCCTGCCTACAGTGCTCCCCATCAGAACATTCATCATCACGGGAAACAAAGCCATGCGCCCCCTGCACCACCTCGCCATCGCCCTGCTGCTCGCCGGCAGCGCCTCCGCCTTCGCCGACGTGACCTTGCTCAACGTCTCCTACGATCCGACGCGCGAGCTCTACCAGGACTACAACGCCGCCTTCGCCAAGTACTGGAAGGCCAAGACCGGCGAAACCGTCACCGTCAAGCAGTCCCACGGCGGCTCCGGCAAGCAGGCGCGCTCGGTGATAGACGGCCTGGACGCCGACGTGGTGACGCTGGCGCTGGCCTACGACATCGACGAGATCTCCAGCCAGGCCAAGTCCATCGCGCCCAACTGGCAGCAGCGGCTGCCCAACAACGCCTCGCCGTACTCGTCCACCATCGTGTTCCTGGTGCGCAAGGGCAATCCCAAGCACATCAAGGACTGGAACGATCTGGTCAAATCCGGCGTGGAAGTGGTGACGCCGAACCCGAAGACCGGCGGCGGCGCGCGCTGGAACTATCTGGCGGCCTGGGGCTACGCGCTGAAGCAGCCCGGCGGCAACGACGCCAAGGCCAAGGACTTCGTCAAGAAGCTGTACGGCAACGTCAAGGTGCTGGACTCCGGCGCGCGCGGCTCGCTGATCACCTTCACCCAGCGCGGCATCGGCGACGTGCTGCTGTCGTGGGAGAACGAAGCCTTCCTCGCCGCCAAGGAGCTGGGGCCCGACAAGTTCGATATCGTCACCCCGTCCGTCTCCATCCTGGCCGAGCCGCCGGTCAGCGTGGTGGACAAGGTGGCGGACAAGCGCGGCACCCGCAAGGTGGCCGAGGCCTATCTGAAATACCTGTATAGCCCCGAAGGCCAGACCCTGGCCGCCAAACACTACTACCGCCCGCGCGACGCCAAGGTGGCGGCCAAATACGCCGGCCAGTTCAGCAAGGTGAAGCTGTTCACCATCGACCAGACTTTCGGCGGCTGGCAGAAGGCGCAGAAAACCCACTTCGCCGACGGCGGGGTGTTCGACCAGATCGTGGCGCGCTGAGGCTCCCCGCTATTCAAAACCGCCCGGACGCGACACCGGGCGGTTTCTATTTAGCCATCTCTATTGCCTCTACATAAGCAAATGTGTCCGCTGCGCGAACAATGTTTTAGGTGGCGGTTCCGCCCGCCAAACGGGCCAGGGGCGGTGCGGCCAGCCCTGTTGAGCGAATCGAAGATTCGCACGCAGAGGCGATCCCAGGCCGCCCCTGCAGCCCGCGAAACCCCGACCAAAAAGCGCTGAGCGAGGAGCCACCGAAACTAGCCGCGCGCTACCGTCGCGCGGCGTCGAACAAGCGGCGGCTTAAAACCTCGCTCATCGCCTTTTTGCTGGCGCGCTCTGAAAGTGGAATTGTCGCACCGACAGCCATTCAGCCCGGACAGAACAAAACCAAGCCTTCACCCCTCGCCCACTTTGCATAATTTCGAATAAGCAACGAAGAAATACTTATTTTCAGAATAAGAGCCTCGAAGATATCGTTTATTCGGTTATATGAATTGGAATCCACGATGTCAGCGACACTCGCCCCGCCACCCCGCCCTCCCCGCGTCCTGCCCGGCTTCAGCCTGTCATTGGGATTCACCGTCAGCTATCTGTCACTGCTGGTGCTGATTCCGCTGGCCGCGGTGGCCTTGCGCGCCGCCGGCCAGCCGCTGGAAAGCTTCTGGCAGGCCGCCGCCTCGCCGCGCGTGCTCGCGTCCTACCGGCTCAGCTTCGGCATGGCGCTGGCCGCCGCCGCCATCAACAGCGTGTTCGGCCTGCTGCTGGCCTGGTCGCTGACGCGCTACCACTTTCCCGGCAAGCGCCTGGTGGACGCGCTGGTGGACTTGCCGTTCGCGCTGCCGACGGCAGTGGCAGGCATCGCGCTGACCGCGCTCTACGCCGGCAACGGCTGGCTGGGGCAATACCTGGAGCCGCTGGGCGTAAAGGTGGCCTTCGGCCCGCTGGGCGTGCTGGTGGCGCTGGTGTTCATCGGCTTGCCCTTCGTGGTGCGCACCGTGCAGCCGGTGCTGGAAGACCTGGAGTCCGAGCTGGAGGAAGCCGCCGCCTGCCTGGGCGCGCGCCGCTGGCAGATTTTCCGCCACGTGATCCTGCCCACGCTGCAGCCGGCGCTGCTGACCGGCTTCGCGCTGGCCTTCGCCCGCGCGGTCGGCGAGTACGGCTCGGTGATTTTCATCGCCGGCAACGTGCCCATGGTGTCGGAAATCACGCCGCTGATGATCATCAGCAAGCTGGAGCAGTTCGACTACGCCGGCGCGGCCGCCATCGCCAGCGTGATGCTGGCCGCGTCCTTCCTGCTCTTGCTGGCGATCAACGGCCTGCAGTTCTGGAGCGCGCGCCGCCACGGCCGCGCGGGAGCCGCCCGATGAGCGCCGCCATCACCCATCCGCGCCCGGCGGCGGACAAGGCCGCGCAGCTGGAATCCCGCGCCGCCACCCGCGAGTCGCGCGCCGTCAAATGGACCATCCTGACTCTATCGCTGGGCTTCTTCGCCGTATTCCTGTTGCTGCCGCTAATCGTCGTGTTCGCCGAGGCGCTGGCCAAGGGCTGGGATACCTACCTGACCGCGCTGTCCGAGCCCGACGCGCTGGCGGCGGTGAGGCTGACGCTGCTGGCGGCGGCGGTATCGGTGCCGCTGAACCTGGCCTTCGGCGTGGCCGCCGCCTGGGCGGCCACCCGCTTCGACTTCCGCGGCAAACAGCTGCTGATCACGCTGATCGACCTGCCGTTCTCGGTGTCGCCCGTCGTCGCAGGCCTGATCTTCGTGCTGGTGTTCGGCCAGCAAGGCTGGCTGGGGCCGTGGCTGGCCGAGTACGGGATCAAGATCATTTTCTCGGTGCCCGGCATCGTGCTGGCCACGCTGTTCGTCACCGTGCCCTTCATCGCCCGCGAGCTGATCCCGCTGATGGAAGCCCAGGGCCGCGAGGAGGAGGAAGCCGCGGTGGTGCTGGGCGCGCGCGGCTGGCAAGTGTTGTGGCACGTGACCCTGCCCAATGTGCGCTGGGCGCTGCTGTATGGCGTGATCCTCAGCAACGCGCGGGCGATGGGCGAATTCGGCGCGGTGTCGGTGGTGTCCGGCCACATCCGCGGCGAAACCAATACCCTGCCTTTGCACGTGGAAATCCTCTACAACGAGTACAATTTCGCCGCGGCCTTCGCCGTGGCGTCCCTGCTGGCCTTGCTGGCCCTGGTCACGCTGGCGCTGAAGAGCTGGGTGGAATGGCGCAGCGTCAAGGAAAACTGAGATGAGCATACAAGTAGAAAACATCCGCAAGGCCTTCGGCGACTTCGCCGCGCTGGACGACGTCAGCCTCAACTTCCCCGGCGGCGAGCTGGTGGCATTGCTGGGCCCGTCCGGCTGCGGCAAGACCACGCTGCTGCGCATCATCGCCGGCCTGGAGCAGGCCGATGCCGGCCGCGTGCTGCTGGACGGCCAGGACGCCTCCGCCACCCACGTGCGCGAGCGCCAGGTGGGCTTCGTGTTCCAGCACTACGCGCTGTTCCGCCACATGAGCGTGTTCGACAACGTCGCCTTCGGCCTCAGGATGAAGCCGCGCCGCGAGCGCCCGTCCGAAGCCGAGATCGCGCGCAAGGTGCACGCGCTGCTGGACCTGGTGCAGCTGGACTGGCTGGCCGACCGCCTGCCGGCCCAGCTGTCCGGCGGCCAGCGCCAGCGCATCGCCCTGGCCCGCGCGCTGGCGGTGGAGCCGCGCGTGCTGCTGCTGGACGAGCCGTTCGGCGCGCTGGACGCCAAGGTGCGCAAGGAATTGCGTCGCTGGCTGCGCAAGCTGCACGACGAGCTGCACATCACCTCGATCTTCGTCACCCACGACCAGGAAGAAGCCCTGGAAGTGGCGGACCGGGTGGTGCTGATGAACCACGGCAAGGTGGAGCAGATCGGCTCGCCGGCCGAAGTGTACGGCCAACCGGCCAGCGCCTTCGTCTACGGCTTCCTCGGCAGCGCCAACCGCGTCCGCGGCGTCAGCGCCGCCGGCGCGGTGGCCGTCGGCGGGCAGACGCTGGCCGCCGACCACCAGCTGCCGCACGGCCAGCCGGTGGAGGCCTTCATCCGTCCGCACGAGCTGGCCATTCTGCCGGAACACGGCGCCGGCCTGCCGGCGCGGGTGCAGCGGGTGCTGACGCTGGGCGGGCTGTCCCGCATCGAACTGGAGGGCCGCGACGAGCTGGCCGGCCAATCCTTCGACGCCGAACTGCCGGCCGACGCGCCCCTGCTGGCCGATCTCGCCGTCGGACAGGCGGTGCGGCTGCAGGCGCGCGCCGCACGCGTGTTCGCCGCGGAAGGAGAAAAGGCATGAACTTCCAGCAACTGCGCATCATCCGCGAGACTGTGCGCCAGGGCTTCAATCTGACCGAGGTGGCCAACGCGCTGTTCACCTCCCAATCCGGCGTCAGCAAGCACATCAAGGACCTGGAGGACGAACTGGGCGTGGAGCTGTTCATCCGCAAGGGCAAGCGCTTCCTCGGCCTGACCGATCCGGGCAAGGAGCTGCTGACCATCGTCGAGCGCATGCTGCTGGACGCCGGCAACATCAAACGCCTGGCGCAGCAGTTCAGCCTGCGCGACGAAGGCCAGCTGACCATCGCCACCACCCACACCCAGGCGCGCTACGCGCTGCCGCAGGTGGTGACCGAGTTCAAGCGCGCCTTCCCCCGCGTGCACCTGGTGCTGCACCAGGCCAGCCCGGAAGAGCTGGTGCGGCTGCTGCTGGCCGGCGACGCCGACATCGGCATCGCCACCGAAGCGGTGACCGAGGTGTCGGAACTGGTGTCCTTCCCCTACTACAGCTGGCACCACTGCGTGATCGCCCCGCCCGAGCATCCGCTGCACCGCGAGCCTCTGACGCTGGACGCGCTGGCCGAGCACCCCATCGTCACCTACCACCACGGCTTCACCGGCCGGGCCAAGATAGACAACACCTTCGCCGAGGCCGGCCTGGCGCCCGACATCGTGATGGCGGCGCTGGACGCCGACGTGATCAAGACCTACGTCGAGCTGGAGCTGGGCGTCGGCATCGTCGCCTCGATGGCCGTGGATCCGCGCCGCGACGCCGGCGTCAAAGTAGTGGACGGGCCGCCGCTGTTCGGCCAGCAGACCAGCCGCATCGCCATCCGCCGCGGCCACTATCTGCGCAGCTACGCCTACCGCTTCATCGAGCTGTGCGCGCCGGCGCTGAACGAGCAGAGCGTTCGCCAGGCGCTGAGCCCGGCGACGCAGGAGTAGACTCAAGCGCGCCGCAGCAGGCGCTCGGTCCCGGCGCGCGTCGCCGCCAGCGCCTGCTCGGCCCGGCCCCGCATCTCGGCCTCGTAACGGGCGACAGCCTGGCCGACATCGCCTTCGGCCAGGCAGGCCGCCAGCATCGCCGCGTCGGCCAGCGCGGTGTTGGCGCCGACGCCTCCGGCCGGACTCATCGCGTGGATGGCGTCTCCCAGCGCGGTCAGCCGCCCGGTCGGCCACATCGGCACATGGCTCGCCATCCTCACCTCCCGACCCTTGATCGTTTCCGGCTCGGTCCTCGCCAGCAAGGCAGACAGGCTCGGATGCAAGCCGCGCGCAGCGTCCTCGACGCGCCGGCGCAAGCTGCCGCCCGCTTCCTCGAATGTCCCTCCCAGGCACTCCATCCTGCCGAACAGCGCCCAGTAGACGTAGTCCGCCGCCGGACTCAGCCGGCAATCCGGCGCATGCAGCGCCGCCAGCGTTTCCATCGGCGCGCGGAAACGCATCGGCTCGATCACCAGCGTGAAGCCATCGGCGAACACCACGGTCGGACCGTCCAGCAAGGCTGGATCGACGCCGCCCAGCGCGGCCTTGCCGTAAAGATTCAGCGCGCCGATCGCTTCCGGCTCCGCCTGCGGCAGCCATTGCCGGCGCAGCGGCGAATGCAGGCCGTCGGCGGCCACGGCCAGATCCGCCTGGTGTTCAGCGCCGTCGGCACAGTGCACGACGACGCCATCGCCGCCACGCTCAAATCTCCTCGCCCTCCGCCCCCAGCGGATGCGCGCCTCCAGGCCGTGGCTCAGAATGTCGCGCAACACCTGCCGATCCGCGCTCAAGTCGCCGTTTGCCTGGCCCGCGCCGGCGTTTTTCCGCCAGCTCTCCGGCCGCCGGCCCGGCAAGGGATTCATCTGCGGATCGACGAAGCGCGCCGGCCCGCTGACCGCGCAGCTGGCGCGGAACAACTCGAACAATTCCGGCGGCAGGCACTGGCGCAAGGCGCGCTGGCCCATCGCGTCTATCCGCAAGCGGTAACCCTGGTCCCTGACCTGCGGTCCCGCATCCGCCTCCAGCACCTCGAACTCGATGCCCGCCCGCTCCAGCCCCTGCGCCAGACATAGACCGCCGATGCCGCCGCCGACAATGATCACGCTGCTCATGATGACTCTCCGTTTCAGATGAATGCGGCGGCAAGCCACGCCAAGCCCCGCGCCATCATTGTCGGGCCAGTCGGAATCATCGATATAGCGCTATCTGGACAAGAAATAGTGAATAATGGCCAGCATGGAATCGACCCCCACTCCCACCAACTTCAGCGAATGGCTGGAAGGCCCGGAGCTGATCGCGCTCAACGGCGGCGACGAGGCCGGCCGCGAATACCGGCTGGGCGCCCGCGAATACGACTGGCACCGGCATGCTCGCGCCCAGCTGTTTTGCGTGAGCGACGGGCTGATCCACGTCCAGACGCCGCGCGGCTCCTGGCTGCTGCCGCCGCACCGCGCCGGTTACCTGCCGCCGGACACGCCGCACCGGGTGCGCGTCAGCGGCGCATTGAACGGCTGGAGCGTGTTTCTGCTGCCCAGCTGTTGCGGCCTGCTGCCGTCCCAGCCCTGCGTGCTGGCCATCTCGCCGCTGCTGCGGGAGCTGGTGCGGCGGGCGGCCTCATGGCGGCCCGATGCGCCGCATCAGCCGGAACAGCGGCGCATCGCCGCCGTCATCCTCGACGAGATCCGGCAAGCGGCCCGCGAAGCGCTGCATCTGCCGATGCCGTCCGATCCGCGGCTGCAGAAGATCGCCAGCGCGATGCTGGCCGACCCGGCCGCAAACTATTCAGCGGAAGAATGGGCCGCGCGGGGCGCGCTGTCCGGCCGCAGCCTGCGCCGGCTGATCCAGGCCGATACCGGCATGAGCTTCACCCGCTGGCGGCAGCAGGCGCAGCTGGTATGGGCGATGGAACAACTGGCGTCCGGCCGCACCGTCGCCCAAGTGTCGGACGCGCTGGACTACGCCTCGCCCAGCAACTTCATCGCCATGTTCCGCCGCGCGCTGGGCGCGCCGCCGGCGCAATACCTGGCTTCCCGTTGAAACCCGCCGCGCGGCAAGAAAAAAGCCCGGCGTCGCCGGGCTTGTCGCATCGTGCTGAACCGCGCTCAGCGCTTGTCCATCATGATCTGCAGGATCTGGGTGTCGGTCTGAGCCATGCCCTGGGTAGCCAGCTTGCCCAGGTTGGCGATGGACACGTCCACGTCGTGGGCGACGATGCCCTCGTTGCCGGTGACGCGGGTGCCGTCCAGCGCCATCAGCACCGCCTTGTAGCCGGAACCGGCCGAGGTGGAGACCTTCATCGCGCAGCTATTGGACGCGCCGTCGCAGATCATGCCGGCCAGATCGCCGATCATGCTGGAGATCGCCATGCTGACCGCCGGGTAGCCGCCATTCAGCAGCTGGGCCATGCCGGCCGCCGCGCCCATCGACGCGGTGGTGACCGCGCACAGCGCCGACAGCTTCGGCAAGCGGGTGTGGATGTAGACGGCGATCAGGTGCGACAGCGCCAGCGCGCGGATCAGAGTTTCCTGGTCGGCCTTGACGTGCTCGGCGACCGCCACCACCGGCATGGTCGCGGCGATGCCTTGGTTGCCGGAGCCGGAATTGCTCATCGCCGGCAGCGTGGCGCCGCCCATGCGCGCGTCGGACGCGGCGGTGGTGCGGGTGAGGATGTTGGACAGCAGGCCCTCGGACAACAGGCCGGCCTCGATCTGCCGCTGCAGCGTGGCGCCGATGTGCAGGCCGTACTTGCCGCTCATGCCCTCGTCGGCCAGCGCGCTGTTCAGCACCGCCGCGTCGTGGATGAAGGCGATGCTGTCCAGCGGCGCGCGCATCGCGAACTCGTAGACGTCGCGCGCGGTGGCGTCGCCCAGATCGTAGCTTTCCACCGGCTTGGCGTCGGCGGCTTCGCGCTTCAGCTTCACTTCGCCGTTGAGCTCGATCTTGATCACATTGGTGTGGGCGTCGGCGATGGCGACGCGCGCGCACTCGTCGCCATGCCAGACACAGGCCTCGGCGTACAGGATGTTGGGCACCGCGGCCACGCCCAGCTTGACCTTGCCGTCTGCCAGCATCCGCTTGCCGGCGGCCACCTGCTCGATGGTCAGATTCTTCAGCACTTCCAGCTTGGCGTCCGGGTCGCCGCCCAGCGCGCCGACGGCGGCCGCGATCGGCAGGCCGACGGTGCCGGTGCCGGGCACGGTCACGCCCATGCCGTTCTTCATCAGGTTGGCCGATACCCAGGCGTCGATGCGCTCCGGCGCCTTGCCCAGCTCGCGGGTCGCCAGCGCGGCGGCCAGCGCCAGCGAAATCGGCTCGGTGCAGCCCAGGGCCGGCACCACTTCCTGTTTCAGGGCCTTGACGAATTCCGGCCACAACCTAACTTCACGTTCAGACATGCTCACTCCGCCGACACATAACAAATTGATATAAGCAAATAACTTTACATTTACTTTACCATCAACTTGTCGTTTTGTGCGCTTAAAAAACAGGCAATGTGCGCACAGTCAAAACACTCCACATCAGAACTGTCTCAGTGGGCGCAAAACCAGGCCGAGCAGCAAGGCCGCCGCCGCGAACGCCGCGCCGCCGTGAAAGGCCGCAGCCGCGCCCCAGGCCTGCCACAAAGCGCCGGCAAGCGCGCTGGCCAACAGCGTCGCCGCGCCGCAGATCAGGTTGAACAAGCCGAATGCCGATCCCGCCAGGCCAGGCGGCGCGGTCTGGGCCACCAGCGCCGACAACAAACCCTGGCTGCAGCCCAGATGCAGGCCCCATAGCAGCGCGCCCGCCAGCAACATCGCCGGCCCCGCGGCCGCTCCCAACGCCAGATCGGCCGCTATCAGCAACAGCAGGGACAACTGCAGCAGCCGCGCGCGGCTGACATGGTCCGACAGCCAGCCCAGCGGATAGGCGCTGAGCGCGTAGCTGGCCGACATCGCCACCATCGTCAGCGGCGCCCAGGCCAGCGGCAAGCCCAGCTGCGCACCGCGCAGCACCAGGAAGGCCTCGCTGAAGCGCGCCAGCGTGAACACCGCGCCCAGCCCGGCCACGCCCCAGAAGCCTGCTGAAAATTGAGAAAAGACAGCTCGGCTGAACAGAAAGGCAGGCGCGCGCGCCTCGCCATGCTCTGCCGGCTCCCGCACCCACAGCCAGATGGCGGCCACCGCCAGCAGCGCCGGCGGCAGCGACCACCATAGCGCGCTGCGGATATCGTCGCGGTAAAGAAGCATCAGGCCGATCGCCAGCAGCGGACCAAGCACCGCGCCGACGGTGTCCATGCTCTGGCGCAGGCCGAAAGCCGCGCCGCGGATGTCCGGCGGCGTGATGTCGGCGATCAACGCGTCGCGCGGCGCGCCGCGCACGCCCTTGCCCACGCGGTCGACAAAGCGCGCGAACAGCACGGTGGAGGCGGAGTCGGCTAGGGGAAACAGCGGTTTGGAGAAAGCCGCCAGGCCGTAGCCCAGCAAAAGCAGGGGCTTGCGTTTGCCCAACCAGTCGCTGAATGTGCCAGAGAACACCTTGCAGATCAGCGAGGTGGCCTCGGCCACGCCCTCGATCAGGCCGATGGCCAGCACCGGCACGCCCAGGGTGCCGGCCAGAAACAGCGGCAGCAGGCTGTGCGCCAACTCGGACGAAACATCCATCAGCAGGCTGACGACGCCCAGAACCCAGACGCCGCGCGGCATGGCCGGGCGAGCAGTGGAAAACGGAGTGGAAGATTGCGGCACGAAAGCTCCCGTCGGCATCGCGCGTCGCCGGGAGCACCAGGCGAGCTCAGCGCCTGATCAGCCCGGCGGCGATCGGTTTGGCCAACAACTGGCGGTACAGCGACTCCAGCGACTCGGTCAAGGCTTCGCCTTTGCGCGACCACAGCGGCGACAAGGCAGCGTACCAGAAAACGGATGCCAGCAAGGCGCCCAGCATGTCCAGCGGGAAATGCACGCCGAGGAATACCCTTGACCAGGCCACCGCCGCGCCGGCGATCGCCAGCAACCAGCCCCAGCCACGCGCCGGGCTGAAGCACCAGCACAAAGCCATCATTGCGAAAATGGTGCCGTGATTGCTGGGGAAGGACGGCGTGGCATCATGCAGCAGGAAAGTATGGCCAAGCGGGATGGCGAACGGCCGCGGATGCGGCCAGGCCAGGCCGATCAGCCAATTCCCGAGCAAGGCCACAACCGTCAGCGCCACCGATTTCAGAATGACGTCGCGCAGAGCCGGCCGGCCCCACAGCCACAGCGCGGCCAGCCACAGCGGCAGCAGGCGCATGACGTCCTGGGCGATAAAGGCGGCCAGTTTGATGGCCAGCGGAGAGGTTTCCGGCGTAGCGTTGATCAGCAGGAACAACGATTGATTCAGGATTTCGATTTGGGGCATCGGCTTGCAGTGAAACGCGGCCGCACGGGCGCGAAGACTCGTAACAAAAACGACATATTAGGGCGAATGGCGGCGGTTTGGTTCCCCCTCCCATAAAAATACCAACGACATTCCATGCCGCGCCTATCGGGCGCGCAGCGCCGTCTACACCAAAGAACAGTTCCCAGCGGGGAAACCGCGCCGCCATGCTTCCTCCGTTGGCGACGCCAGTAGCGGCGCGTCCCTCTCTCAAGGAAAATCCGGCATGAGCGTATCGCACCGCCCCCTCCGGCAAGCAACGGCGCAGCAGGCCGGCGTCCGCGACATACAAAGCCTGCCTTCGCCGACAGGCTCCCTTCCCTGTTGCAGCAGGCGCTGCGGCGCGAACATAGCCTGATCCCACCCCTGCTCGCCGCTTGGCTGTCGCTGAAGCCCGCGGCCAACCGCGCGCTGTCCATTCTGCTTGAGGAGGCGATCGCGTCGCAGATGCGGCGGATGGCGCTGGCCGCCAACCTGCAGATCGCCATCGGCGGACAGCCGCGCGTGGCGCTGCCCGGCTTTGCGCCGGCTTACCCGTCATCGCCGCCGCTGGCGCCGGAGGCGCCGGCCATGGGCATAGAACCGTTCAGCCCCCGTCTGCTTCGCGATGTTCTGCTGCCGCAGATCGCGCTCTCTCGCGATGGCGAAAACAGACATGCCGGATCGGCCGGCTTTTACCTTTCCTTGCGGGAAGGGTTCCAACAATGTCATAAACAGCTGAATTTCGACGCCAGGCGCAGCCAGGCGCTCGATTATCCCCCCGGCCCGCCGATCGCCGCCATCCGCGGGCTGGACGACGCGCTGGCCGCGCTCAACGAATTGGCCAGCCATCATGCTCCGCTTTGCGACGGGCTGGCCGCCTTCGCCGCGTCAGACTCCCCGCCCGGCTTTGATCCGGACAGCGTATGGCCGATGCCGGCCAATGTCCGTCTTGACGACTACCCGCCCGGCAGCCCGGAGCAGGCGCTGCTGGCGCGTTTTTCGGCATGCTACGCCGACTTTCTCAGCCACCTGGACGCCGCGTTCGCCGGCCGCGCTCAAGCGATGGCGCATGCGCTGGACCTGCTGTTCGATCTCCGGCTGCTGGCTGCGGGCCTGATGAATCCGGCCATCGTCATCGCGCCCGGACATCCCCAGCCCCTTCCGCCCATCGGCCTTTGCTTCGCCGGCGCAGCCGATCCGGCCGGCGACCCTTTCCATTCAGGCTCGCATGCGCCAAGCGGATAGTCCGCGCGAAACGCAAAAAGCCCATGCGCGAACGCATGGGCTTTTTTGAATTCTTGGCTCCCCGAGCAGGGCTCGAACCTGCGACCTGCGGATTAACAGTCCGTCGCTCTACCAACTGAGCTATCAGGGAACATCAGAGAAAGCGATTCTAATTCAGATCAACGCAGCTGTCAACACATGAAGCCCGCGGAGAGGGCGCCGCCCTCTCCGCTCCGCATCACGCTCAACCGTTGCGGGTTTCGACCTGCATCAGTTGCACCGGCTCTACAACCGCGGCGTCAGCTGCGGCGACATCGCGGCGGCGCGGGCCTTGCGGCAGCTCCGGCTCCGACGTCGCCGAGGGCTGCTGAGACACCGGCTTGGTCGCGATCATCACCAGGCCGCCCAGATCCAATGGCTTGGACTCCACAGCAACCGGCTTCGACTCGACGGCAATCGCCTCGATCTTGACCGCCGGCGCTTCCGCAACCGGAGCCTCTTCCACCTTCGCCAACACCACTGGCGCGGCCTCTTCCACAACAAGCGCTTCCGGAGCGGCAAGCTCGGATTGAGCCTCGGCTTTCGCCTCGACAACCGGCTCCACCGCCACCGCCACCGGCTCGGCAACCGGAGCCTGCTCGGCTTCGACAACCACCGCCGGCTCGACCACTACAGCCTCAGGCTGAGCTTCGGCCACGATGACGACCGGCGCTTGCTGCTCGGCGACAACCGGCTCGACCGGAGCGGACTCGACCGCCGGCTTGGCTTCAACCTCAAGCTGCGGCTTGGACTCGACTGCTTCCACAGCCGACTCTACCACTACCGCTGCGACGGCTGCGGCCACAGTGGCTCCCGCCGCTTCGGCGACAGGCGCGGCCGGCGACTCGGAAACCGCTTCCGCAACGCCGTCCTGCTGAGCTTCCGGATTGTCGCGGCGACGATCGCGGCGGCTGCGGCGGCGGCGGCGTTCGCCGCGCTCCTGCTCGGCTTGCTCGCCTTCGGCATCCAGACGCAGTTCTTCCTGCACCGGTTTTTCGACGGCTTCAGCCGGAGCTGCTGCCGGCGCCTGGCGGCGACGCGGCTCCTGTTGCGGCTTGTCCTGCTTCTCGGCCTTCTCGCTCACGCGCTCTTCGCGCGGAGCCTGCTCGCGGACTTCCTTGGGCTCGCGCGGTTCACGCGGCTCGCGGCGGCGGTTGCCTCGCGGCTCGCGCGGCTGCTCGCTGCGCTCCTCACGCTCGCGGCTCGGCGCTTCCTTGCGCTCTACGCGCTCAACGCGTTCGCCATCCTTGCGCTCGTCCTGGCGACGGGTCTTGCCCTCATCCTGCTGGACATGACGGCGCTGGTCGTGCTCGCGGCGGGCCTGGCCGCCGGTGCGGCGCTCCTGCTGCCGTTGGCGGTTGCCGCGCTGCTCATTGTTGCGCGAAGCGGCCGGCGCCGGTTTTTTCTTGGCATCCTGCGCGGGCGCCTTTTCCGGCTCGGCGAACAAGCTCTTGATCCAGGCCGCGATGCCGGCGAACAGGCCGCCCTGCTCCGCGGGCTTGGCCGGCTTGGCCTGCTTGGCCTCCACGTTCGGGGCCGGCTGCTGCGGCGTGATGCCCTTGACCGCAGCCTCCTGACGCTCCACCTTCGGCTTTTCCTGGCCGAAATTGGTGATCACGTCCTCTTCCTGCACTTCGACGCGGCTGTAGCTCGGCGCTTCTCCCAGCTCGGCCAGGTCGTCGTGGCGCACGCGCACGATCTTGTAGTGCGGGGTTTCGAGATGGATGTTCGGGATCAGCACCACGTCGACATCCAGGCGCTCTTCGATCGAGTGGATCTCGGCGCGCTTCTCGTTCAGCAGGAAGGTGGCCACGTCGACCGGCACCTGCGCGTGCACCGCGCCGGTGTTTTCCTTCATCGCTTCTTCCTGGATGATGCGCAGGATGTGCAGCGCCGACGATTCGGTGCCGCGGATGAAGCCGATGCCGTGGCAGCGCGGACATGGCTCGTGGCTGGTCTCGCCCAGGGACGGCTGCAGGCGCTGGCGGGACAGTTCCAGCAGGCCGAAACGGGACAGCTTGCCCATCTGCACGCGGGCGCGGTCATGCTTCAGAACGTCGCGCAGGCGGTTTTCCACGTCGCGCTGGTTCTTCGGGTTTTCCATGTCGATGAAGTCGATCACCACCAGGCCGCCCAAGTCGCGCAAGCGCAGCTGGCGGGCGATCTCTTCCGCCGCTTCCAGGTTGGTCTTGACCGCGGTTTCCTCGATGTCGGCGCCCTTGGTGGCGCGAGCCGAGTTCACGTCGATGGAGACCAGCGCTTCGGTATGGTCGATCACGATCGCGCCGCCGGACGGCAGCTGCACGCTGCGCGAGAAGGCGGTTTCGATCTGGTGCTCGATCTGGAAGCGGGAGAACAGCGGCACATGATCCTTGTACACCTTCACACGCGACAGCATGTTCGGCATCACATGGCTCATGAACTGGCGGGCCTGATCGTGGATTTCGTCGGTGTCGATCAGCACTTCGCCGATGTCCGGATGGAAATAGTCGCGGATCGCGCGGATCACCAGACTGCCTTCCTGCAGAATCAGGAACGGCGCGGATTGCGCGCCGGCAGCGCCCTCGATGGCGCGCCACAGCTGCATCAGGTAACCGAGGTCCCACTGCAGCTCTTCCAGATTGCGGCCGATGCCGGCGGTGCGCGCGATCAGGCTCATGCCATGCGACACTTCCAGCTGCGACAGCAGATCCTTCAGTTCCTGGCGCTCTTCGCCCTCGATGCGGCGCGACACGCCGCCGCCGCGCGGGTTGTTCGGCATCAGCACCAGGTAGCGGCCGGCCAGGCTGATGTAGGTGGTCAGCGCCGCTCCCTTGTTGCCGCGCTCGTCCTTCTCCACCTGCACCACCACTTCCATGCCTTCGCGCAGCACGTCCTGAATGCGCGGACGGCCGCCCTCATAGCCCTGGAAATAGGAGCGGGACACTTCCTTGAACGGCAGGAAGCCGTGACGCTCGGTGCCGTAATCGACGAAGCAGGCTTCCAGCGAGGGCTCGATCCGGGTGATGATACCCTTGTAGATATTGCCTTTGCGCTGTTCCTTGCCTACGGTCTCGATATCGAGATCGACGAGCTTCTGCCCGTCGACAATCGCGACGCGCAGCTCTTCGGCTTGCGTCGCATTGAACAACATACGTTTCATTTACATTCCTTGCGCAGCACTCACGCAAGGATGCAGCCAGTATTTGACGGCCCAGTGACTATTAATGGGCGCTTTCCGAAAGAAGTGTCGAGGTAAAGATCGAGAAAAGCTGATTTGCTATGAAAGCCGACTTCCTGATTTTGGTCACATGCAGCCCAGCGATTCTGTGCGCAAACGGCGCATCGGCGTTGTCGCCGATCCCGCCTACCAGGCGGGACAAACATTGCAGGACGGCTGGCATGCCGGGTCAAACTTCGCTGCAAAATCCCCTGACTGGCTTTGCATCAAGGGATGGAATACTCGTGAGTGCGTTATGCGTATAAATGCATTACCATCGCTACTTTTCGGTGAGCGAGTTAACCTTGGCTGCGGCTGTGCAAACGGCATCAGGTCAGGAGTTGGCCCCTGCCGGCCATTATTCGGTTTCCGCAGCAGCATCACGCTAAACAGGCCGTGACCTTGGTTTCCGACCGCCGCCCGCTCTGGGTGCATTCGCACCGCAGGCAGCGCCATAAGTATAAGCAATATGACAGACATTCGCAAAGATTCCGTAACCTTCCTTGAAGTGGACGCAGAAGATGCCGGCCAGCGGCTGGACAACTACCTGCAACGCCTGCTGAAAGGGGTTCCCAAGAGCCATATCTACCGCATTCTGCGCTCCGGCGAAGTACGGGTGAACAAGGGCCGCGTCGACGCCAGCTACCGCGTGGCGGCCGGCGACACATTGCGCATTCCGCCGATCCGCGTCGCCGAGCGCGCGGAAAAAAACGTGCCCGCCGCCACCTTCCCGGTGGTGTACGAAGACGACGCGCTGCTGGTGATCGACAAGCCCGCCGGCGTGGCCGTGCACGGCGGCAGCGGCGTGTCCTTCGGCGTGATCGAGCAATTGCGCCGCGCCCACCCGGAATGGCGCTACCTGGAACTGGTGCACAGGCTGGACCGCGAAACATCAGGCCTCTTGATGCTGGCCAAGAAACGCTCCGCGCTGACCAAGCTTCACGACATGATGCGCGACAACGTGCCGGACAAGCGCTACCTGGCGTTGGCAGCCGGCCGCTGGCCGGAAAACGTCAAACAGGTGAAGCTGCCGCTGTTCAAGTTCCATACTCCGGACGGCGAGCGGCGGGTGAAGGTCGCCGAGGGCGACGACGGCCAATACGCGCACACCAACTTCGCCATCCAGCAGCGCTACACTGAATTTACCTTGGTCGAAGCGCATCTGCGCACTGGCCGCACCCACCAGATCCGGGTGCACATGCAGGCCAACGGCTGCGCGATAGCCGGCGACGAAAAATACGGCGACTTCGCGCTGAACAAGGAGCTGGCGCGGCGCGGACTGAAGCGGATGTTCCTGCACGCCAGAAGCCTGACGCTGCCGCACCCGCTGACCGGCGCGCCCCTCAAGCTGGAAGCCCCGCTGCCGCCGGAGCTGCAGAAATTCCTGAAAACCCTGGAGCCGCGCTGATGCGTGAATACGATCTGGTAGTGTTCGACTGGGACGGCACCCTGATGGACTCCACCGCCCATATCGTGAATGCCATCCAGCAGGCCTGCCGCGACCTGGCCCTGCCGGTGCCGGGCCGCGAGGCCGCCAGCCACGTGATCGGCCTGCGCCTGGCCGAGGCGATGCAGCAGTTCTGCCCGCCGGACCAAGCCGGCCGCTTGCCCGAACTGGTGGACGCCTTTCGCCGCCATTACCAGTCCGGACTCGACCGCGTCACACTGTTCGACGCCGCCCGCGACACGCTGGAGGCGATCCGCGCCTGCGGCGCTTTCGTCGCCATCGCGACAGGCAGCAGCCGCGCCGGCCTGGACCGCGCGCTGGCGGCCGCCGGCATCAAAAACCTGTTCGACGCCACCCGCACCGTGGACGAATGCCACTCCAAGCCGCACCCGGACATGCTGCTGCAATTGACCGACCTGTTCGGCGTGGCGCTCGATCGCACCGTCATGGTGGGCGACACCAGCCATGACCTGCTGATGGCGCGAAACGCCGGCAGCCACGGCGTCGGCATCAGCCACGGCGCCCACGACAGCGCCGAGCTCATCAGCTGCGAGCCCCGCATCATCGTCCACTCGCTGTCCGAGCTGTCGTCATGGCTGCTCCCCAGACTCTGCTGATCTGCCGCTCCTCCGATCTGGAAGACGGCGGCCTTGCCCGCCGCTTCGAGATCGCCCAGGCGGATGGCGATCCGCTGCCCGCCTTCGTGATCCGCTACCGCGGCCGGGTTTACGGCTACCTGAACCGCTGCCGCCACATCCCGGTGGAGCTGGACCTGCAGGACGGCAATCTATTCGATCTCTCCGGCCATTACCTGATCTGCAGCATGCACGGCGCGCGCTACCGCCCCGACACCGGCTATTGCACCTGGGGCCCCTGCCGCGGCCAATCCTTGACGGCGCTGGATATCGTCGAAGAAGACGGCCAAGTCTGGCTGAATGTCATGGCAGCCTGAATTTTGCTAGACTCACGGGATTATCCTGGAGCAGATTCGAAAAATGAGCGACACCCAAAACTGGGAACGACAACTACTGGAGAAGCTCGCCTCGGCCTCCCTGGTGGAGCAGCGCCGCAGCCGGCAGTGGAAAATCTTCTTCCGCCTGGCCTGGTTGGTCATCATCGGCATGATCGCCGCCAGCGTGTTCATGCGCAGCGAGGAAAAAAGCGCGGTCGGCCTGGCCGGCGGCGGCCACACCGCAGTGATCGAGCTGGACGGCGCCATCACCAGCGAGAATGAAACCGGCAAAAAAATGATCTCGGCGCTGGATCACGCCTTCCGCGACAAGAACACCAAGGGCGTGATCATCGACGCCAACAGCCCCGGCGGCAGCCCGGTGCTGTCGGGCATGGTCTACGATGAAATCCGGCTTCTGAAGAAAAAGCACGCGGATATTCCGGTCTACGTGGTGGTGAGCGAGGTCTGCGCATCCGGCTGCTACTACATCGCCGCCGCCGCCGACAAGATCTTCGTCGACAAGGCCAGCATCGTCGGCTCCATCGGCGTGCTGTCCGACGGCTTCGGCTTCACCGGCGCGATGGAAAAGCTGGGCATAGACCGCCGGCTGAAAACCGCCGGCGAGAACAAGGCGATGGGCGACCCGTTCTCCCCGCCCAACCCCAAACACGACGCCATCCGCCAGCAACTGCTGGACGACATCCACGCTCAGTTCATCCAGGCGGTGGAAAACGGCCGCGGCCCCCGGCTGAAGAAAGACCCGCAGATGTTCAGCGGCATGGTGTGGCTGGGCGAAAAAGCCATTCCACTGGGCTTGGCCGACGGCTACGGCACCGTGGCCTCGGTGGCCCGCGACATGGTGAAGGCGGAAAAAACTGTGGACTACACCCAGCAGGACGACTTCTCCAGCCGGGTGGCGCGCCGCATCGGCGTGGAATTCGCCGGCGGCGTGAAATCGCTGTTCGACACCCAGCTGTTCTGATCAGGCGGAGGCGAAGATGGCATCGCGGCGCAGAAAACAGGAAGAAGAGCACGAGAACCACGAGCGCTGGCTGGTTTCCTACGCCGACTTCATCACGCTGCTGTTCGCCTTCTTCGTGGTGATGTACGCGATCTCCTCGCTGAACGAGGGCAAATACCGCGTGATGTCGTCCGCCATCATGGACGCCTTCCGCAACGGCACGGTGATCACGGTGCAATCGACGCCGCCCACCGGCGGCGCCAACACCATGATAGAGATTCCGAAGACCAAGCCCATCGCCAAGGCCGTCTCCCACGGCCGCAAGGAGGAAGAGGCCGCCAAGCTGGGCCAGCTGACGCAAAACCTGGCCAAGGTTTTGAGCCCGCTGGTGCAGAGCGGCGAGGTCACCATCACCCAGACCGACCAGGGGATCAATATCGACATCCGCGACAGCGCGCTGTTCGCCATCGGCCAGGCCGAACCGAACCAGCAATCGCTGCCGCTGATGTCCAATATGGCCAAGCTGCTGTCGAATGTGGACAACTCGATCAAAGTGGAAGGCTTCACCGACGACGCGCCGATCCGCACGCCCGCCTTCCCGTCCAACTGGGAGCTGTCGGCCGCGCGCGCCGGCGGCGTGGTGCGGCTGTTTCAGGAAAACGGCATCTCGGCGCAACGCATGGTGGCTGTCGGCCATGGCGCCAATCTGCCGGTTGCGGATAACGCCACCGCCGACGGCCGCGCCCGCAACCGCCGCGTCACCGTCTCCGTTCAGGCCAACACCTTCGAAGAACCTGCAACTCCTCAAAACTCCGCGCCCTCCGCCGGAGACGCCAAACAACAACACCCCACCCCAACCGAGGTAAGACCATGAGCACTCCCCTCTCCCACGCCACGCTGGAACAGCTGTTCCTGAATGCCCGCACCCACAGTCACTGGCAACCGCGTCCGGTGAGCGACGAGTTGCTGCATCAACTGCATGAGTTGCTGAAGCAGGCTCCGACCAGCGCCAACTGCTCGCCGGCCCGCCTGGTGTTCGTCAAGAGCGACGAAGCCAAGGCCAAGCTGAAGCCCTGCCTGGCCGCCGGCAACGTAGACAAGACCCTGGCCGCGCCGGTCTGCGTGATCGTCGCCCACGATACCCGCTTCTACGAACACCTCCCGCAACTGTTCCCGCACGCGGACGCCAGGAGCTGGTTCGAGGGCAATCAGCCGCTGATCGACACCACCGCCTTCCGCAACGGCACGCTGCAAGGCGCCTACCTGATCCTGGCCGCCCGCGCGCTGGGCCTGGATTGCGGCCCGATGTCCGGTTTCGACAACGCCGCCGTCGACGCGGCCTTCTTCCCGGATGGCCGCTTCAAGTCCAACTTCCTGATCAACCTGGGCTACGGCGAGGCCGACAAGCTGTTCCCGCGCTCGCCTCGCTTCGACTTCGACGAGGCCTGCCGGATTTTGTAAGCCGCGCATTTGCCGCTGGCCTGATCCCGATGCCCGGTTATAATGCCGGGCATTTGTCTGCCCGGAGAATGCCATGCTGTACCCGCTGCTGCGCCCGCTGCTGTTCAAATTCGACGCGGAGACCGCCCACGAGCACACATTGAAGATGCTCGACCGCGCGCATCGGCTGCGCCTGACGCCGCTGGCCGCCTCCCCCGCCGCGCGCCAGCCGGTGCAGGCGATGGGCCTGACCTTCCCGAACGCCGTCGGCCTCGCCGCCGGCCTGGACAAAAACGGTGCCCACATCGACGCGCTGGCCGCGCTCGGTTTCGGCTTCATCGAAATCGGCACCGTCACCCCGCGCCCTCAAGACGGCAACCCCAGGCCGCGGCTATTCCGCCTGCCGGAACACGAGGCCATCATCAACCGGATGGGCTTCAACAACTATGGCGTCGCCGCGCTGCTGGACAATGTGCGCCGCTGCAAATTCAAGGGCGTGCTCGGCATCAACATCGGCAAGAACGCGATCACGCCGATAGAAAACGCGGTGGACGACTACCTGGCCTGCCTGAATCAGGTCTACGCCGCCGCCAGCTACGTCACCGTCAACATCTCCTCGCCCAACACCAAGAACCTGCGTCAACTGCAGCAAGGCGACGAGCTGGGCCGGCTGCTGGCCGCGCTGAAGCAGCGCCAACAGGCGCTGGCCGACAAGCATGGCCGCTACGTGCCGCTGGCGGTGAAGATCGCGCCGGACCTGGACGACGAGCAGATAGCCGAGATTGCCCGACTGCTGACCGGCAACGGCATCGACGGCGTCATCGCCACCAACACCACGCTGTCGCGCCGCGAAGTGGCCGGCCATCCGCTGGAAAACGAGGCCGGCGGCCTGTCCGGCGCGCCGGTTCGCAGCCGCTCAACAGAAGTCATACGCAAACTGCACAAGGAACTTGGCGGCGCTCTGCCTATCATAGGAGTTGGCGGCATCCTTTCCGGCAACGACGCCGTGGAAAAACTGGATGCCGGCGCCAGCCTGGTGCAGCTATACAGCGGCCTGATCTATCGAGGTCCGGAGCTGGTCAGCGAATGCGCGCGGGCGGCGGCGCAATATCTACAAGCTCGCAACTAAATAGAAAGAATGGAGCAGGAAAAAATGATTTCTTCCATCAGCCGCATTACCCTGGTCAGCCTGCTGAGCGTCGGCGTGCTCGCCGGCTGCTCGACATCCGATTCCGCAGCCGTTTACTCCAAAGGCCAGATGCGCCAGGCGCAGACCGTGCAGCTCGGCACCGTGCTGTCGGTGCAGAATGTGAAAATGGAAGGCCAGAACAACGAATTGCTGACTCTGGGCGGCGCCGCGCTGGGCGGCCTGGCCGGCAGCAATATCGGCGGCGGCAAGGGCCAGATCGCCGGCGGCATCGTCGGCGCGCTGGCCGGCGGCTTCGGCACCCAGGCCGCGCAACGCGCGATGACCAAGAACGCGCTGGAAATCACCGTCAAGCTGGATACCGGCCGCACCATCTCCATCGTCCAGGAAGCCGACATCCCCTTCGTCGCCAATCAGCGCGTCAAAGTGCTGAGCGGCGGCGGCAACGACCGCGTCGTGCCGTACTGAGCGGACATCGCCCCTCAATGCAAACAGGCCCTTTCGGGCCTGTTTTCGTTTGCATCCATCTCAGCCGCGCTCCGGCATCGCCTGCCAGCGGCCGCCGTACAGCATCTGCAGCGGCCGATAGCCGGACTTGTACGCCATCTTGCGGCAGTCTGCGATCCAGTAGCCCAGATAGACATAGCTCAGTCCCAGCAGGCGCGCCTGCTCCACCTGCCACAACACGTTGTAGACCCCCAGGCTGGACTGGCTGTCCTCCGGATCGTAAAAGGTGTAAACGGCTGACAGGCCGTCCACCAGCCGATCCACCAGGCTCACCATCTTCAGCTGGCCGCCCAGCCGGAATTCGGCCAAATGGCTGTCCACCCCGCTTTTCAGGATGAACTCGGAATACTGCTGCGCGTCGTCGTCCGACATGCCGCCGCCCGCGTGGCGGGTCTGCTGATACCAGCGATACAGCGCGTAATGCTCGGCGTCGAAGCCCAGCGGCAGCCAGCGCGCGCTCATCTCGGCGCCGCGCCGCCACACCCGCCGCTGGGTGCGGCTGGGCCGGAACTGATCCACCGGCAGCCGCACCGGGATGCAGGCCTGGCAGGAATCGCAATAAGGGCGGTAGGTGTAGAGGCCGCTGCGGCGAAAGCCCAGCCTGACCAGCTGGCTATAGACGCCGCTGTCTATCGCCTCGGCCGGGATCGCCACCTGAGAGCGTGCCTGTCGGCCGGACAGATAGCTGCACGGGTATGGCGCAGTGGCGTAGAAATGGATGGCCGCGACCTGGCCGGCTTCACGATGACTCATGGCGGTAATGGTAATCCCACATCTGATCCGGCTGAGGATGCCGGATGCTCTCTTTCAGAGTAGCAAGAAAAACATCGCGCGATATCAGCCTCGCGCCGAGGCTGGCCAGATGCTCGGTGTGCATCTGGCAATCTATCATCGCCACGCCCTGGGCTTGCAGATGCCGAACCATATGGACGAAGGCGAGCTTGGACGCGTCCCGCCGCCGCGAAAACATCGACTCGCCGTAGAACATGCGGCCGATGGAGACGCCATACAGCCCGCCGACCAGCTCGCCATCCATCCAGGTTTCAAAGCTGTGGGCGTAGCCCAACTGATGCAACCGGCAATAGGCAGCCACCATTTCCGGCACGATCCAGGTGCCGTCCTGCCCCGCCCGCGGCTCGGAACAGGCGCGCATCACTTCGAAGAAAGCGGCATCGACGCGAACCTCGTAATCGAGATTGCGCAGCGTTTTGGCCAGCGAACGGCTGACCTTGAGCTCATCGGGAAACATCACCATGCGGGGCGCGGGCGACCACCACAATATCGGTTCGCCTTCGGAAAACCAGGGGAAAATGCCCTCGGAATAGGCCGTGAGAATGCGGCGCGACGACAGGTCGCCGCCGGCCGCCAGCAGGCCGTTGGGATGACTGAGGGCCTGCGACACCGGCGGGAAGACAGGCTCGGGACCGAGCCAGGGAATCATCCGCGGCGGCCGCTCTTGCCCAGGCAGTCCGGGCACTCGCCATACATGTACAGCGCATGCTCGACGATGCGGAAACCATGCTGTTCTGCGATCCGGTCTTGAAGCGCCTCGATCTCAGGATCGAAGAACTCCACCACCTTGTTGCAGCTGACGCAGACCATGTGATCGTGATGGCCACCCTGGTTCAGCTCGTACACAGCCTTGCCGGTTTCAAAATGGTGGCGCACCAGAATGCCGGCCTGTTCGAACTGGGTCAGCACGCGGTAAATGGTGGCTAGTCCGATGTCGATGTTTTCCGCAAGCAGCTTGCGATAGACGTCTTCGGCGGACATGTGGCCGGCGTCGCCCTGCTCGAACAGATCGAGGATTTTCAGACGCGGTCCGGTGGCTTTCAGGCCGATATCTTTGAGGTGACTGGCTTTGCTCATCGTGATATAAAGTGTCTCGGTTTTCGAATCATGATAAAGCCTTTTGACGGCTTTGCCTAATTACAGCCTCATAAACGTTTGAGTCAATCGGAGTACCATGCGCGCCCTGATTTTCGCCGCCGTCATCGCAGTCGCCGGCTGCAGTTCGATGAATCCGCTCGACTGGAGCCACCGCGTGGAAGTCCAGCAAGGCAATTACGTGACCCAGGACGCCGTCGCCAAGCTCAAGCCCGGCATGACCCGCGCTCAGGTGCGCTTCCTGCTGGGCACCCCGCTGCTGACCGATCCTTTCCATGCCGATCGCTGGGACTACAAGTATAGCGACGTCAAAGGCAGCAAGGTGGATCCCGCCAGCGATAAATTGTTGACCGTCTATTTCAAGGGCGATGTGCTGGACCGCATCGAAGGCAATGCTCAGCCGGCGCCGCCGGCCAAGCAGCTGGACGCGTCCGCGCCCGCTCAGGAAACCAAGAAGCCATGAGCGGCCAGAACATCGTGATCGTCGGCGCGTCCGGCCGGATGGGCCGCGTGCTGATCGAATCGGTGCTGAATGCGCCGGGTGTCCGCCTGCATGCGGCGATAGACCGCGCCGACTCCGGCTTTATCGGCCAGGATGCCGGCCTGTTCTGCGGTCGCAACAGCGGCATCGCCATCAGTTCCGACTTCATCTCCGCTCTGGACGGTGCCGACGTGGTGATAGATTTCACCCGCCCCGAAGGCACGCTGGAGCATATGCTGGCCTGCGCTGAGCGCGACGTGCGCATGGTAATCGGCACCACCGGCTTCGACGATGCCGGCAAAGCCGCCATCCGCGCCGCGGCGGACAAGATCGGCATTGTGTTCGCATCCAACTTCAGCGTGGGCGTCAACCTCACCTTCAAGTTGCTGGATGTGGCCGCCCGCGTGCTGAACGAGGACTACGACATCGAAATCATCGAAGCCCACCACCGCTTCAAGGTGGATGCGCCATCCGGCACCGCGCTGCGCATGGGTGAGGTGATCGCCGACGCGCTGGGCCGCGATCTGAAGCAATGCGCGGTTTACGGCCGGGAAGGCGTGACCGGCGAGCGCGATCCGCATGCGATAGGCTTCGCCACCGTGCGCGGCGGCGACGTCGTCGGCGATCACACCGCGCTGTTCGCCACGCTGGGCGAACGCGTGGAAATCAGCCACAAGGCCTCCAGCCGCGCCACCTTCGCCAACGGCGCGGTGCGCGCCGCGCGCTGGCTGTCCGAAAAACCGCACGGCCTGTTCGACATGCAGGACGTGCTCGGCCTGCGCTGACATTCGGAGGGGCCTCCGCCCCTCCCTCTCCCACCCATGCGCGTCCGCTCTCTTCTCTTCATCCTGCTCCCCCTGCTCGGCCTCACCGCTCTAGCATCCCTGCTGTACCACAGCCAATTGAGGCCCGCCAGCCTGCTCACTCTGGATCCGCAGCCGGCTCTGGAATGGCAGCTGCTGCTGGAACTGCGCCTGCCGCGGTTGCTGGCCGCCGCCTCTGCGGGCGCGCTGCTGGCCAGCGCCGGCTGCGCGGTGCAGGCCCGCTTCCGCAACCCGCTGGCCGAGCCCGGCCTGATCGGCATCAACAGCGGCGCGGCCCTGGCCGCGGCCCTGGCCCTGAGTCTGGGTGCGGGCCTGTACGGCGTGGCGGCGGCCGGCTTCGCCGGCGGCCTGGGCGCGCTGCTTCTGGTCCGGCTATTGGGCGACGACAAGGACGGCAACCGCCTGATTCTCAGCGGGCTGGCGGTCAGCACCCTGCTCGGCAGCCTGCTGACTTTGCTGATCACCATGCTGCCGGACGGCTCTCTGCGCGTGGTGACCTTCTGGCTGATGGGCAGCTTCGCCAGCGCAGAGTGGCCGCTGGCCCTGGCGCTGACCGTGTCCGCGCCGCTGGTCTGGCTCGCGCTATTCAGCCACTGGCGCTTCCTGAACGCCTTGCAGCTGGGGGAAAGCGCCGCCTTCCATCTGGGCTTTTCCGTGCGCGGGCAGGAATGGCGCATCGTGCTGCTGGCCGCGCTCGCGGCCGGTCTGGTGGTATCCGGCTGCGGCATGATAGGTTTCGTCGGCCTGATGGCGCCGCACCTGGCGCGCCAGTTGCTCGGCAGCGACTCCCGCCGGCTGCTCGCCGTCTCCCCGCTGCTGGGCGCCTGGCTGACCGTCAGCGCCGACTGGCTGGCCCGCTCGCTGCTGGCGCCGGCCGAATTGCCGGTCGGCGTGATCACCAGCCTGCTGGGCGCGCCGTTCTTCCTGTGGCTGCTTCGCCGCCAAGGACCTCGCCATGCTTGAAGCCCGCGGCCTGTCGCTGAGCAAAGGCGGCCGAATCTTGCTGGCCGATATAGACCTGACGCTGCGCCCCGGCGAGCTGCTGGCCGTGCTGGGACCCAACGGCGCCGGGAAAAGCAGCCTGCTCAAGCTGCTGTCCGGCCTGTGGCAGCCGGACCAAGGGAGCATTCTGCTCGCAGGACAGCCGCTGACGCGGATGCGCAGCGCGGAGCTGGCCAGTTGGCGCGCCGTCGTCGAACAGCACCCTATGACCCCGGACGGCTGGCGCGGGGCGGAGCTGGTGGCCGCCGGCGCCTACCTGCGCCCGGAAGCCGGACGGCAAAGCGTCGACGCCGCCGTGGCCGAGGCGCTGCGCCTCAGCGATGCCGCCGGCCTGGCCGATCGATACCTGACCCGCCTCTCCGGCGGAGAGCGGCAAAGACTGCAACTGGCGCGGGCGCTGTGCCAGCTGCTGCTGTCGCCGCGGCCCGAGCGCTATCTGCTGCTGGACGAACCCACGGCAGCCCAGGATTTTGCGATGGCAGACTCGCTGATGGCGCGGGTCCGGGCGCTGGCCAGCGAACTGGGCATCGGCGCGCTGGCGGTCGTGCACGACCTCAACCTGGCGCTACGCCACGCTGACAGGGTGCTGCTGCTGAACGACGGCCGCGCGGCTGGCTGCGGCGACAACCGCGAGATGATGCAGCGCGAGCGGTTGGAAGCCGTCTACGGCGTGCGGCTGGCCGAATTGGTCCACCCCGAGCAACCGTGGCGCGCCTTCATCCCCATGCCCGGACAAACGCCCCCGCAAGCCTGACCCGTATTGCATTCGCCAGGCAAACCTGCGATCCTGACCATCTCGCATCCGCAACCGGAAGAGAGAAGTCATGCCGCTGCTAGCCGCTCTGCAATCGCTTCCCAACCAGTTCTGTGGCGAAGGCATCAACCACGAAGACCAGACCTTCACCGGCTGCCTGCACTGGCAGGCCTTGCCCGGCCAGCGCGCGCTGCTGCTGCACTACACGGCCAGCGGCACCGACGGCGAAATCCTGCATCGAGAAACCACCCTGCTCGGCTATCTGCCCGATGGCACGCTGTGCCTGTGGCCGGTGATGGACGAGCTGCCCTATGTGCTGGCCCACCCGGCGATACGCCAGGCGGAGGGCGGACACGGCGTGCTGGAAGTGGTGTTCGCCAGCGGACCCCGCAGCCTGAGCGAGCACTTCCGCCAGGAAATCACCATCCGCGTCGAAGCCAATGGCCAACTGTTGTACGCTCAGGCCTGGGGCGAACCCAACGACAGTTTCGAAGACCGCTCCCACTGCCGGCTATCGCCGGTGGCCGGCACTGCCTGATCCCCACCCGGGCCGGCCTCCCGGCCCAACCGAACGGGAAAAGAAAACGGACGGCGCGCCCGCGCCGTCCGTTTCGTTTCATATCCAAAGCCTTTAGGCTGTTTCAGTCTCTTTCACCGCCTGCACCTCGTATACTTGCTTGACCTCGCCGTTGATGTCCACGCTCTCCAGCCGTACGTCGAAACCCCATAGCCGGCACACATGCTTCAGCACTTCCTGCGCGCTCTGTTCCTCCAGCGGCCGGCGGTTGTGCATGGTATGGCGCAGCGTCAGGCTGCGGTCGCCGCGCATATTGACCGACCACACCTGGATATTCGGCTCGCGCGAGCCCAGATTGTATTGCTCGGCCAGCTTGCCGCGGATGTCCCGATATCCTTCCTCATCGTGAATGCTGGAAATCTCCAGCTTGTCGTCGCGGTCGTCGTCGCGGATCGAAAAGAGGCGGAAATCGCGGATCAGCTTGGGCGACAGGTATTGGGAGATGAAGCTTTCGTCCTTGAAGTTGCGCATCGCGAACTCCAGCGACTCCCGCCAATCGCTGCCGGCCAAATCCGGAAACCAGGCCCTATCCTCATCGGTCGGCTCCTCGCAGATGCGCTTGATGTCCTGGTACATCGAGAAACCCAGCGCATAGGGATTGATCCCGCTGTACCAGCGCGCGGTGACCGGCGGCTGAGACACCACATTGGTGTGGCTCTGCAGGAACTCCAGCATGTAGCCGTCGGTGATCAGGCCTTTGTCGTACAAACGATTCATGATGGTGTAGTGCCAGAACGTCGCCCAGCCCTCGTTCATCACCTGAGTCTGCCGCTGCGGATAAAAGTACTGGGCCACCTTGCGCACGATGCGCACCACCTCGCGCTGCCAGGGCTCCAGCAGCGGCGCCGATTTCTCGATGAAGTACAGGATGTTCTCCTGCGGCTCGGCCGGGAAGCGCGGCGGCATCTTGTCGCCGCCATCCTTGTCGCGCTTCGGTATCGTGCGCCACAGGTCGTTCACCTGCATCTGCAGATAATGCTCGCGCTCTTCCTGGCGCGCCTGCTCCTTGGCCAGCGACAGCTTCTGCGGCCGCTTGTAGCGGTCGACGCCGTAATTCATCAACGCGTGGCAGGAATCCAGCAGCTCCTCCACCTCGTCGATGCCGTAGCGCTCCTCGCACTTCATGATGTAACTCTTGGCGAACACCAGGTAATCGATGATGGCCGAGGCGTCGGTCCAGGAGCGGAACAGGTAGTTGCCCTTGAAGAAGCTATTGTGGCCATAGGCGGCGTGGGCAATCACCAGCGCCTGCATCATCATGGAGTTCTCTTCCATCAGATAGGCGATGCAGGGGTTGGAATTGATCACGATTTCATAAGCCAGCCCCATCTGGCCGCGCTTGTAGCTCTTCTCCGTGGAGACGAAGTGCTTGCCGTAGCTCCAGTGGTTGTAATTGACCGGCATGCCCACCGAGGCGTAGGCATCCATCATCTGCTCGGCGGTGATGATTTCCAGCTGGTTGGGATACACGTCCAGCTTGAATTCTCCCACGGCGATCTCTCGAATCGCGCGGTCGTATTCGCCGACCAGGTCGAAAGTCCATTCCGAGCCGGTGGAAATCGGCGCCGTGCCCTCCCCCTTGCGCGTCCGTTTCATACCGACACCCTCCCATTCGCCGGCTGGCGCTTGAACAGCTCCCGGAACACCGGATAAATGTCGGATGCGGAGCGGATTTTCTGCATCGCGAACTGCGGACACTGCGCCTTGACCTTCAGGTACTCGTACCACAGGTTCTGCGGCTCGCCTTCGGTGATCTCGATGTAGGCGAAATACTGGCAGTACGGCAGCAGGTTCTCTTCCAGGATGCGGCCGCAATTGGCAGAGTCGCTGTCCCAGTTGTCGCCGTCGGACGCCTGGGCGGCGTAGATGTTCCACTCGCTGCTGGAATAGCGCTTGCGGATGACGTCGCTCATCAGGTTCAATGCGGACGACACCACGGTGCCGCCACTCTCGCGGGAATGGAAGAAATCCTGCTCATTGACCTCAACCGCGCTGGTATGGTGGCGGATGAATACGACTTCGATCTTCTCGTAATTCCGCTGCAGGAACATGTACAGCAGGATGAAGAAGCGCTTGGCCATGTCCTTCTTCTGCTCGTCCATCGAGCCGGACACGTCCATGATGCAGAACATCACCGCCTGGCTGGTCGGTTTGGGCTGCTTGACACGGTTGTTGTAGCGCAGGTCGAACGGATCTATCCATGGAATGCTCGCCAGCCGCTCTTTCATCTGATGGATATGCTGCCGCCTGTCCCTCACCTCCATCGCGTTGTCGTCATCGGACTCGATCAAGGTATCGAGCTCCTCTTCCGCCTCGTCTATGCTGCTGAGCGTCGGCGCGGCCATCGCCACCCGCCGCGCCAGCGCGCCGCGCAGCGAACGAACGATGTTGATATTGGTGGGGGTGCCGTCGTTGGTATAGCCGGCGCGCACCGTTTTCATTTCCTCGATGCCCATCAGCTGCGTCTTGACCAGGTTGGGCAGGGCCAGGTCGTCGAAGAACACGTTCATGAATTCCTCGCGCGACAGCTGGAACACGAAATCGTCCTCGCCCTCGCCGTCCTGGCTGGCCTTGCTGCCGCCGCCGCCGGCGCCGCCCTGGGGCCGCGGCATGCGATCCCCCTTGATGAACTCCTCATTGCCTGGGTGGACGTTTTCCCAAACGCCGCCCTTTCCATGATGGAAGTTGGGCTCGGAAATGTCCTTCACCGGGATGGATACCTTTTCCCCGCTCTCGATATCGGTGATGCTCCGCCCCTTGATCGCCTTGGAGACGGCTTCCTTGATTTGCGCCTTGAAACGGCGAAGAAAGCGTTCGCGATTGACCGCCGACTTGTTCTTGCCGTTGAGGCGTCTGTCTATGATGTGGGACATCGCCACCTCTCTGGCGCGCTGCTGGCGGCTACCGGCTTCCTTGCCGGAACCCGTGACCGATCGCCGCGCGCGGTTGTGTCTCCTTGTCGCCGGACCGCGCGGACCCGGCGCCTCCTGCAGGCCCGGCACGCTGGCCGGGCCGGCTCGGGCGGCTTATGAGGATTTGCGCACGCGCAGATACCACTCGCACAGCAGCCGCACCTGCTTCGCGGTATAGCCCTTCTCCACCATGCGATTGACGAAGTCCTCGTGCTTCTTCGCATCCTCGGCACTGGCTTTGGCGTTGAAGGAGATCACCGGCAGCAGCTCCTCGGTGTTGGAGAACATCTTCTTCTCTATCACCGTGCGCAGCTTCTCGTAGCTGGTCCAGGTGGGATTCTTGCCGCCGTTGTTGGCTCGGGCCCGTAAAACGAAGTTTACGATCTCGTTGCGGAAATCCTTGGGATTGGAAATTCCCGCGGGCTTCTCGATTTTCTCCAGTTCGGCATTAAGAGACGTGCGGTCGAAAATTTCGCCGGTATCCTGATCGCGATATTCCTGATCTTGTATCCAGTAATCAGCGAAAGTCACGTATCGGTCGAAAATGTTCTGCCCGTATTCGGAATAACTTTCCAGATAGGCGGTTTGAATTTCCTTGCCGATGAATTCAACGTATTTCGGCGCCAGATATTCCTTCAGGAAAGTCAGGTATTTCTGTTCCGTTTCAGCCGGGAATTGCTCGCGCTCGACCTGCTGCTCTATTACATACAGCAAGTGCACCGGATTGGCGGCCACCTCGCTGTGGTCGAAGTTGAACACCTTGGACAGAATCTTGTACGCGAAGCGCGTCGACAAACCGCTCATGCCTTCGTCCACGCCGGCGTAATCGCGGTATTCCTGCAGCGACTTGGCCTTGGGATCGGTATCCTTCAGATTCTCGCCGTCGTACACCTGCATCTTGCTGTACAGGCTGGAATTTTCCGGCTCCTTCAAGCGCGACAACACCGCGAACTGGCCCATCATCTTCAGCGTGCCCGGCGCGCATGGTGCCTTGCCCAGCGAGGAGTTGCGGATCAGCTTGTCGTAAATCTTGATTTCCTCGGCCACGCGCAGGCAGTACGGCACCTTGACGATGTAGATCCGGTCGAGGAAGGCTTCGTTGTTCTTGTTGTTGCGGAACTGCTTCCACTCGCTCTCGTTGGAGTGCGCGAGAATGATGCCGTCGAAGGGAATTGCGCCGAACCCTTCCGTTCCCTTGAAGTTGCCTTCCTGAGTAGCGGTCAGCAAAGGGTGCAGCACCTTGATCGGCGCCTTGAACATTTCGACGAACTCGAGCAGGCCCTGGTTGGCCAGGCACAAGCCGCCGGAGTAGCTGTAGGCGTCCGGGTCATCCTGGGCGTACTTTTCCAGCTTGCGGATGTCCACCTTGCCCACCAGCGAACTGATGTCCTGGTTGTTCTCGTCGCCCGGCTCGGTCTTGGCTACGGCCACCTGGCGCAACACCGACGGATAGCGCTTGACCACGCGGAACTGCCCGATATCGCCGTTGAACTCGTGCAGGCGCTTGACCGCCCAGGGGCTGGGGATGGATTTCAGGTAGCGGCGCGGGATTCCATACTGTTCCTCCAGAATGGAGCCGTCCTCATCGTAGCTGAACAGGGATAACGGAGACTCGTTGACCGGACTGCCCTTCAGGCAATAGAACGGCACCAGCTCCATCAGCTCTTTCAGCTTCTCGGCGATAGACGATTTGCCGCCGCCCACCGGCCCCAACAGGTAGAGGATCTGCTTTTTCTCTTCCAGCCCCTGGGCCGCGTGGCGGAAGTAGGCGACCACCTGCTCGATCACCTCCTCCGTGCCGTAGAAGTCACGGAATGCCGGGTAAACCTTGATGACTTTGTTGGAGAAAATGCGAGACAGCCGCGAATCGTGGCGGGTATCCACCAACTCGGGCTCGCCGATGGCGGTCAGCATGCGTTCGGCCGCCGTGGCGTAGCCTCCCGGATCTTTCTTGCACAGCTCCAGGTACTCCTGGATCGTGTACTCCTCCTCGCGGGTCTTGTCGTATCGCACTGCGTAGTGACTGAAGATATCCGGGTGCATGACTCTCTCCTGGCTGGTAGCAGGGGCTGGGCGCGCTGCAACTCGCAATCTGCCTTTCCCCTTGCTGAATTAGAGTACTGACTGTGTCTCCGGTTCTATTTTGGGTATAGCATAGCAGCGCCAATCAACCGGACAAAAGCCGGTCTGAACCGGGTTCAGGCAGTGCCGAGAACATTGTGTGGGGGAAGTCTTTGAATCAATGGATTTTTTTAATTGCGGATTTTTGTAACAATAGATGAAGCTTAGTAAATTCTTGTAATGCCTACTGAAATTAGTGCGGGAAAGCGATGAATATCTCGCCGCTCAGGTTTTTCGCACCAGGATGCGCACGCCTATTTCATAAATCAGTCCGCGCTGCACTTCATTGCAGCGCTTGACCTCCACCTCGGCCTCGAACGGCTTGCCCGAAGTGGCGCCGACGCCTGGCACCAGCACGATCACGCTGAGCCGTTCGCCGAATTGCGGCACGAAGGACGAGCGCAGGGCCATGCCGTCCACCGACAAGTCCACGCACTCCCCGTAGAACGTCTGCCCGCTCAAGAGCGACTTGATGCGGGCCTTGCACCCCATGCTGACCCGGCGGCCTCGCCGCCGGTCGTAATACGCGTCAAATCTCGACACCCCGCATCCTCCCGCCCAGGTAAGCCGCCAGCCAGTGCAGGCCGACGATGGATTTGCTGTCGCAAATTTCGCCGGTCAGCGCCATGTTCATCGCGGCGTCCAGAGGCACGGTCAGCACTTCCAGAAACTCGCCGGCGTCCAGTTGCCTTTCGCTAAGCATAAGTTCTTGCGCGAGGTAATAGCTGATTTTTTCGTTGGAGTATCCGATGCAGGGATGGGCGGTGCCCAGATAAGTCCAACGGCCGGCCCGGTAGCCGGTCTCCTCAAGCAGCTCGCGCCGGGCGGTCTGCTCCGGCGCTTCGTCCGGGTCGATCTTGCCGGCCGGTATCTCGATGAACTCGCGGCCGGCCGGATAACGGTATTGCCGCTCGAGCACCAGCTCGCCCTCCGGCGTGATCGCCAGCACGGCCACAGCGCCGGGATGAAGAATGTATTCGCGCGAGGATTCGTTGCCATCCGGCAGGGCTACCCGGTCCTTGCGCACATTGATAAATCCGCCCTGGTAGACCAGTTCCGACGACAACCGTTTTTCAACGAGATCCACACTTCGCCTTTCTATCGTTCCATGCGCTGACCACCGCCCAGCGCCATAATACCCGGGTGGCCAGATAGCCCGCCGCGCCCAGGGTCGCCCCCAATGCCGGCATGCCCACCAGCAGCGGCCAGCCCAAATCAATCAGCCACCCCAGCGTCTGCCGCGCCCAGGCCGCCGGCCCCAGCGCGAGCAAACCCGGGGGCGCCGTCATTGTAGCCGCCGCGTCCGAGCCCAGCAGCCATCGTCCATAGCGATAGGCCAGATAGTACAGCGGCAGCACGGTCAGCGGATTGCTGTACAGCGAAACCACCATCGCCGCCGGAATGTTCACCCGCAGCAACAAGGCCAGCGCCAGCGCCGTGGCCTTTTGCGTGAAGCCCGGCATCACGCCCGAATACAGCCCCACCGCCACGCCCATCGCCACCTTGCGGCGGTTGAACGACCAATAGGCCGGCCGATCCAGATACGGCGCCAGCCGCCGCATGCCGGGGCGCGCGAACCAATTGTGCCGCGCCGCGGAAAAGCGGCGCATTTTGCGTTTAAGCCAGGTCATTCCATTTCTTGCCGTCGCGTTGCCGTTAAACCACACCCCCGCCAAGGCGCGAGCGCGATTTAGTTGTCAAAATCCCGGGAATAATTTAAACAATCGTTTGAATGAATACCCCAGCCTACACAGGGTCTCATCATAACAACGTATCGCCCTGGCACGCACCAGGCGGCGCCAACCAACTGGAGAAACCGAATGCCCGCTTACAAAGCCCCTCTGCGCGATTTTGATTTCGTTCTCAACGAGTTGATCAAGGTGCAGGACATCATCCCCACATTGCCGGGATATGAAGAAGCCACCCAGGACATCTTCAGCGCCTACCTGGAACAAGCGGCCCAATTCTGCGAATCCGAACTCGCGCCGCTGAACCGCCAGGGTGACGAGGAAGGCTGTCACTATGACAGCGCCACCAAGTCTGTCACCACTCCGGCCGGCTTCAAGGAAGCGTACAAGCAGTATTGCGAGCTGGGCTTCCCGGCGCTGGACTGCAATCCGGCCTACGGCGGCCAAGGCCTGCCCAAAAGCCTGGGTTTTCCCATCATGGAGATGCAATGCTCGGCCAACGTGGCGTGGTCGATGTACCCGGGCCTGTCGCACGGCGCCTATTCCGCCATCCACGCCCACGGCACCGACGAGCAGAAGGCGACCTACCTGCCCAAGCTGGTGGACGGCAGCTGGACCGGCACCATGTGCCTGACCGAGCCGCACTGCGGCACCGACCTAGGCCTGCTGAAATCCAAAGCCGAGCCTCAAACCGATGGCAGCTACCTCATCAGCGGCACCAAGATCTTCATCTCCGCCGGCGAGCACGACCTGTCCGACAACATCATCCACTTGGTGCTGGCACGCCTGCCGGACGCGCCCAAGGACGTGAAGGGCATCTCGTTGTTCATCGTGCCCAAATACCTGAAGGACGGCAGCCGCAACGCCGTCGCCTGCGGCAGCCTGGAACACAAGATGGGCATCAAGGCCAACGCCACCGCGGTGATCAACCTGGACGGCGCCAAGGGCTGGCTGATCGGCGAAGCCAACAAGGGCCTGTCCTGCATGTTCACCATGATGAACGCCGCCCGCCTCGGCTGCGGCATGCAGGGCCTGGGCCTGGGCGAAGCCTCGTTCCAGGGCGCGCTGGCCTATGCCCGCGAGCGGCTGCAGATGCGCGCCTTGAACGGCGCGAAATGCCCGGACAAGGCCGCCGACCCCATCATCGTCCACCCGGATGTGCGCCGCATGCTGCTGACGCAGAAGGCCTACACCGAAGCCGGCCGCGCGCTGGCCGGCCTCCTGGCTCTGCAGCTGGACATCGAGGACAAGCATCCGGACGCAGCCGTCCGCGCCGACGCCGCCGACCTAGTCGCGCTGCTGACCCCGGTGGCCAAGGCTTTCATGACCGACAACGGCTTCGCCGCGGCCAACCTCGGCGTGCAGGTGTTCGGCGGCCACGGCTACATCCGCGAATGGGGCATGGAGCAACTGGTGCGCGATGCCCGCATCTCGCAAATCTACGAGGGCACCAACGGCATCCAGGCGATCGACCTGCTGGGCCGCAAGGTGTTGCTGGACCAGGGCGCCAAACTGCGCAAATTCACCAAGCTGATCCACCAGTTCTGCCAGCAGCACGAAGGCCACCCCCAACTGGGCGAATTCGCCAATCCTCTCGCCAGGCTGATGAAGGAAGTGGGCGAACTGACCATGGGCGTGGGCATGGCCAGCCTTCAAGACAAGGATGAGGCCGGCGCGGCCGCTTCCGACTACTTGCGCCTGATCGGCCACCTGACCTATGCTTGGCTGTGGGCGCGCATGGCCGAAGTGTCGTTCGCCAAGCTGGGCCAGGGCGACGACGCGTTCTACAACGCCAAGATCACCACCGCCCGCTTCTACTACGCCAAACTGCTGCCGGAGGCCGAAGCGCTGAAAGCCAGCATCAAGACCGGCGCCAAGCCGCTGATGGCGCTGGACGAGGAGCACTTCGTCTTCTAAGCATCGACGCATCGCTGCCCTCCAGGCCGCGCCCAGGCGCGGCCTGTGTCATTTTGATCAGCAAAATCAATTACTTGCCCACCTCGCCCCCAAGTTTTCGGCCGGATTGCCGATATCGGGGCATACTGGAGTTGTCCTCTCAACCACCACAAGCGTGCGCCAGCCAAATAACGACGCGCCGACAGGAGTCCGTGATGTCGATATCCTCTCTGAACAACAATCAGCCCGGCCAGGCCGGCAGCGCGCTCCCGGCCCAGAGTTCCGCCTACAGCGCCCAAAACTCCCGCAACCAGCTCAATTCGGTGCTGGTGCAGTCGCTGGATGTGTCGATCAGCAGCGGCAAGCAGTCTCAAACTCTGCTGTTCCGTGCGTCGATCACCAATATCACCCAGATTCTGAACGCCGACTTCTCCAACCAGGACGGCTCTCAGCAAAATCAGGGCAGCGGGTCGCTGCAAGTCAGCAGCACCCAGCTGAGCATTTCCATCCAGCAGGACGGCCAGAGCGACGACAACTCGCCGGAAGCCACCTCCAAGCGCATCCTGGACGGCGCCACCAGCATGTTCGCGCTGTACCAGCAACAGCATCCTGAACTCAGCGCCGACGACCAGGCCAAAAACTTCGTCAACCTGATCCGCCAGGGCTTCGAACAGGGTTACGGCGAAGCCACCGACATCCTCAAAAGCCTCAAGGTATTCAACGGCGACGTGCAAAGCGGGGTGGAAAAGACCAAGGATCTGGTCGAAAAAGGCCTGGACGCCTTCCTGAAAAGCAACCTGTCCTCCAGCGCCCAATCGGCCTCGTCCGGGACGGGAACCAGCCAGGCCAGCGCTAGCTGAGCCTGCGGGAGACGGCGATGGCGGAGGATAACGATATCGCCGTGCAACCGATCCGCGGCGTGCAGCCGCGGCCGGCCGGCAATCATGAGCCGTTCGCTGTCTCACACCGGACCGGCCAGCACGGCGGCAAGCCCGCGAGAGAGGACAGCGCCGACATCAGCCTCAGCCAGGGCGCGCAAGCCGCCGAGCTGCTGTTCAGCGCGGCCATGGATCAAATCTCCCGCTTGGCCGGCCTGGACATCGAACCAGTGCTGCCGCCGGAAAACGAACTGACCGGCGGCAGCCACAGCCAGCGCCTGCTGCTGGGCATGGAAATCCTGCTGGAGCTTTATCGCCGGCAGCGCGAAGACCTATCCTCTCAGGCTCTCCTGCAGGCGTTCGCTCCGCTGGCTCGCTCCGGACTGGAGCGCGGCTATCAGGAAACCTGCCAGGTGCTGCGCCAGTTGAACGTCTATACGCCCGTCGTCGCCGACCAGCTGCAGGGCCTGCTTCTGCTGACCCAGCAGCTGTTCGAGGAACGGCTGCTGGCTGTCTAGCCCCGCCTCTCGAATCTCAAGGCCGCGGGCCTCCGGCGGCGATGAACTCACGGTTTTCTCTGGTCGCGAAACAGCTTCCAGGCTAGCTCCGCCGACTCCACATCGCCATTCTGATGCCCCAGCAGATGCGTGTATAACGCGCCGACCCGATGAGCCACGCTGGGTTCGACATGGCCGCCGCCGCTGATGGTCAGCAGCAGCACTCTGCGCCCCGGGCCATCTTCTCCCCACTGCGTCAGCGTGGCCCGGGTCGGGTCGCCGGCGCTGGCATGCGGCAACTGCGCAGTGACATGCGGGATGTCCGGCAGATCGTCCAGCCGGCGCCAGAACGCGGCGCTGTCCGCCACCGGCATCACCTCGCCACGCCCTTTTTCGTCGAACAGGCGAACCTGCCCGCCTGCATAGGGCACCACCGGGTCCGCAGTGCCGGCAATGATCAGCGCGGACAAGGGATGGCTGGGCGCGGCGCAGCCGCTGCTGCGCGCCATCGACGCGCCGGCGGTGGCGAAAGCCGCCAGGCCATCGCCCAACTCGCTGGCCAGCCGGAAGACCATCATGCCGCCATTCGACATGCCCATCGCGTACACGCGCGCCGGATCGGCGCCGCGCTCGGCAACCTCGCGCCGGATGATGGCGGCGACCAGGCCGACGTCGTCGGTCTGCGAGTTCCTAGCGGCGTCGGCCCGGCAATCATGCCAGCCCTGCTTTCCGTCGCCGCCCCGCGCGCCGTCGGGAACCGCCAGCAGCAAGCCTTCGCGGTCGGATATCTCCATCCATTGCGACAACGGCGCCGCGCCCGCCTCCAGGCCCAGCAGCTGGCGCGCCGAACCTCCGTGCCCATGCAGCAGAATCACCAGCGGACGCTTGCCTGCCGGCAAGGGATGCGGCGTCACCCGCAGATAATCGCGCGCGCCTTCCGGACGCAGAATCCGCATCGATGCCACCTCCGCGCCCAGCGCGGTTGCGGCGGCCAGCGCGGCCACACCGCCGCAAAGCCAAGTTTTCCAATCCATCGCCGCCTCCCAGGCCCACCATGATTCGTTCTATCACCCGCTCAGGCTTCAGGCTAGCGCGATACCCGCAGCGCCGAGATGCGCGCGGGCGCAAACAAAAAAACGGACCGAAGTCCGCTTTTTCCATGGCACCGACTGCCGCCTCAGTTGGCGCCGCAGCAGGCCTTGTATTTCTTGCCGCTGCCGCACGGGCACTGATCGTTGCGGCCCACCTTGTCGCCTTCGCGGCGAACGGTGGTGGGCGCCTGATCCTTGGCGCGCCAGTAAGCGAACACCGCGGCCAGCGCGTCGCTCAGCTCGCCTTTGTAGCCGTCGACTTCTTCGTCGGTGAAAGTCAGCAGATCTTCGCCGCCTTCCTCGTCCTCGAAGGCGCCGCCCAGCACCAGCATCGGCATCATCAGGCTTTCGAAGCCCTCATCCTCTTCCGCCACTTCGAACCAGTCGGTGTCGACCAGATCCAGCGCGTACAGGTAGGCGTTGGCCCACGGCCAGTAGTCCGGCTCGCCCTCTTCGCCGCTGTCTTCCTCGGCGTACAGGATCAGGTCCAGCTCCTCGCCCGCCGCCAGCGCGTCGCGGGTGGCGTCGAACAGTTTCTGCAGCAGGGCCTTCAGCTCGACTTCGTCGGCCTGGTTTTCGAAAGCCGGCGCATCGCCCAGCACTTCCGGCAGCCAGAAGTCAGTGTCCACCGCGTCCGGACCGCTGACCAGGGCGGAGAAGAAGCCCTGCACCTCGTCCGGGCGCATGGTGCTGCCGCTGGCCGACAGCGGAGTCAGCAGGGTTTCGAGACGGGTCAGGTCTGCATCATTGAAAACGGTTGCGGTCATGGTGTGATTCCTCTGGATGTATCTGGTCTGGCGGCATTGTAAGCCAAAAGCGCGGCGGCGGCCTCGCATTTCGACTAGCGTTCTTGTCCTCGATCAGGCCATCCTGGCGTCGTTCAGACTCAACTTTTCCACCATCGTCCTCCACATCAGGCATTTCTGGATTTTGCCGATGGCAGGCATCGGGGAAACAGCCGACAAGCTCGATATCGCGATGAGTCTTGCAATGGGTGATCCATCCCTGGCAAAAAGAACAGTGATGATTTCACGCCGCGTCTTCACTGTGCCCAAGCGACTCGCACGCGCCGCTCCCCGCGAAGACATTGCATTTTGCCACCCATCAGCCCTGGCGACCCTCCGCAATGCCTCAGTTGCTTGCCAGAGACACAGGATTCTCCCCCATTGCGACACAACGCCACTAGCTATCCGATATCAGCCGCGACTCCCTGAACGCCGCTTTCTCCATATGCATTTTCTCTTCTACAACACGAATGACTTAACCATTAAAAACAATAACTTATATCAGTAAACATACCAACTTGAATGAGCAGAATCAGACTCCATACTCACGTGGCAGTAAAGCATTCGCTCTGGCAGTCATGTTGCGCCGATAGGCAGCCATCGGCAGTAAGAAACACCCATGCTCCACGTCTCCAGCCATATCAGGAAACCGAAGCCGGATATTTCGATATCAAATGTGACCGCTAACGAATTCTGATTGACTCTCTGATTTGGAGATTGACATGAAGAAAACGACTCACTCCGTATTGATGGGCTTGGCCATACTTGGGAGCGCATCCCTGTTCAGCGTCGCTGCGCATGCCGCCACGGTGATAGGTCATGGCGGCAATTGTCTGGATGTCAGCGGAGGCGGCACGGCCAATGGCACCAATGTCCAGATGTGGCAATGCCAGCCCGGAAACGGCAATCAGCAATGGATACTCAGCCAAGGAAGAATCATTTGGGCAGGCACCAGCAAATGCCTGGATGTCTCCGGCGGAGGCACCGCCAACGGCACCAATGTCCAAATCTGGGATTGCCAAGCGGGCAACCGCAATCAGCAATGGTCGACCGACTCCAACTTTCCCGGCAGGATTGTCTGGGTCGGCGGCAAGTGCCTGGATGTCAGCGGCGGCGGGACCACGAACGGCACCAACGTTCAGGTATGGGATTGCATGTCAGGCAACGATAATCAAGTATGGGTAGTGCGATAAAGCGCTCAGGAGTCGTCAACGGCGGTCTGAGCTGCCGTCTCCTCCTATCCGCCAGATGCGGGACGCCTTCTGCGGTCCCGCATTCTTGACGCGGTGCGAACGCCTGGCGCCTGGCTCAGAACAAGGCGCGCAAGCCTCCTTCATCAACCTGCTCACTCAACAAAATGGCCGAGCCGTGCCCCTCACTCCACGCCATGATCCGACACATTGGCCCGCTGCCCGGAAACGCGCCTCCAGACAAATGACTGAATCCACGCGCCCCCCATTCGTCAATACCCTGCTGGCCCGCCTCGCCTAACGGGACACTCATTCCACGTATCGATCATGACTGGCCGCAGCGCTTGCCATGGCGGCTTTTCGGCAACGATGTCCTTAAAATCTTGAAGCAACAATTGACGATTACGTAAACGTAAATCAAGCTTTCAGCAAGCCGCGTGGGAAAAACGCTACAATCGCGCCTGTAAGGAAATCCATGAACCAAGCCGAACTATTCACCATCTCCGACCTGGCGCGCGAATTCGACGTCACCCTGCGCACCATCCGCTTCTATGAAGAACAGGGACTGATCGAGCCCCGGCGCGACGGGCGCCAACGCCTGTTCACCCGCCGCGACCGCGCCCGGCTGAGGCTGATCCTGCGCGGCAAGCGCATCGGCCTGTCGCTGGCGGAAATCCGCGAAATCATAGACATGTACCAGCTGGCCCACGACGAAGCCAGCCAGTCCCAGAAGCTGCTGGACCTGCTGCTGGCCCGGCGCCGCCAGCTGGAAGAACAGCGCCGCGACATCGACGCGGTGCTGGACGAGATCGGCGCGCTGGAAACGCACTGCCGCGGCGTGATCGCCAGCGGCGGCGCGGCAGCCTGACCCAAGGCATTATTGCATCGGCATTTTCGCTTCGGCAGAATGATGGACCCGATTCAGGAGATGCCGTCATGCCCAGCCCGTACACCGCCCCATACACGCTGCAACCGCTCACCCCCGAGCGCGCCGAGGCATTCTGGCAGTTGACGGACAGCGTGGCCAGAGAGCGGCGCTACATGCCATTTCTGGAAATCGCGCAAGCGGACTCGGCGGAATACGTGCGCAGCCAACTAGCCAGCCAAGCGCCGCATTTGTTGTTGCTGGACGGCAACCAGGTCGTCGGGTGGTGCGATGTCACCCCTCATCGCCTCCCCAGTTGTCAGCATGGCGGCACATTGGGCATGGGCTTGCTTCCCCGCTACCGCGGCATGGGCCTGGGCGGATGGTTGCTGGAAAGCACATTGCGCTTAGCGGAACAGCGCGGCCTCCGCCGTTTGGAGCTAACCGTGCATGAAGATAATCTCAACGCGATCAAGCTTTACGAAAAGCATGGTTTCCAACTGGAAGGCCGCAAGCGCAACGCCGTACGCATCGATAGCCGCTATAAGAACGTCCTGATGATGGCTCGCTTGAGCGCCGACGCCGCACCAGGCAATCCTCGAGCCTGAATTCCCATACAGTGGCGGCTTGCCGCCACGATCTCCGCCGGCAACCGACCGCGCAGATCAAGCTTCGCAGAAACTGTCCACCAGTATTTGTGACAGTCCATCAATCCCAATAGCAACCCGATGTCCGCACCAACATTAATAACAATGCTATTAATATTTCACTGCACTTCCATTTTCCCTGCGCCTGGAAAATACAGGCCACAGAACAAAACTAACACTTCCAATTAGCCTAGATAACATTACCAATAATTACATAGCACTCCGCGCCTGACTATCGAAGAGGCCATTACTCTCTTCCAACCCATCACGCATCAAAACACGCCCCTCAACTCCCAAACCATATCTTTCAATCACAAATCCAAGATCGAGTAAATTTTTCAGCCAATTTTTGGATTATTTCAGCTAAAAATTCGGCATGAATTTAGCTAACGATAAATGTAGCTTCTCGTTTTTCATTCAAAACTTTCAAAAAAATAAACCCAAAAATATACTCAAAAACCTGTCCTAGATAACAGGTTCACACCAAAGCAACGTGGTCGTATTATTTTCGAAAAAATGAAATGCTAATTTCATAAAAAATAAAATCAAACCCTTATCCGCATGATGTAACGCAAGAATAACGTTTAGTAGAACTGCAGGAGATTCGGAAATTGCAGACCCACGCATCAATGACGGACGCTATTTTATCTGCGCTGGAACATTCCCAGTCTGGCGCAGAGCGACACATCGCCATATTTGAGGAAAACGGCGAAGAAAAACGAATCTCCCATGCCGATCTGGCCCGCCGCGCGCTGGCCGTCGCCGCGGCTCTGCGCGAATTGGGCGCGTCACGCAACGATCTCGTCATCCTGGCGCTGCCCGCCTCCATCGACCACCTGCTGCTGCAAACCGGCTTAGCGCTGCTGGGCGCCCTGCCCTGCACCGTGCCGCTGCCGGGCCGGACGCAAGCCGACTCTTCGCGCAACCAGATTCATCTCGCCTGCCGGCTGTTCTCGCCGCGCCTGCTGATCGCTGTGCCGCCTCAGGCCGACATCCTGCGGCAGCAACTCGCCGGGCTGCCGGTGCGCGTGCTCTCCACTGCGGAGGTGGAGCTGGCAGCCGAGGCCGCCGGTTCGATCCAGCCTTTCCGCGCCGGCCCGGACGACGCCCACCACGTGCAGCTGACCTCCGGCTCCACCGGCCGCCCCAAAGCCGTGGTGTTGAGCCACCGCAACGTCATCGACAATGTGCGCGGCATCGGCGGCGTCGTCGGCTACGATCCGGCGCGCGGCGACGCCTCCGCCAGCTGGCTGCCGCTCTACCACGACATGGGCCTGGTCACGCTGCTGTCCAATCTTTACTACCAGGCGCCGCTGCTGCTGATGCAGCCGTCCGGCTTCATCCGCAACCCGCTGGGCTGGCTCAAGCGCATCGCCTCCTTCGGCGCCACCACCACGGCCACGCCCACCTTCGGCCTGCAATACTGCGTGCGCCGCTACCGCGCCGCGTCCATGCAGGACGTCGACCTCTCCTGCCTGCGCAACATCTTCATCGGCGCCGAGCGGGTCGACCTGGCTTGCCTGCAGGAATTTTCCCGGGTGTTCGAAGCGCACGGGCTGTCGCGTTCAGCGCTGCAGCCTTGCTACGGCATGGCGGAAACCACGCTGGCCGCCACCATGCATGACGCCACCGCCGGCTACGACCGCCAGTCGTTTTCCTATCTGATTCCCGACCGGATCGATTCCGACGCCCTCGTCGCCGAGGCCGTCGCCCGCCCCGCCGACGCGCGGACGCGCGCCGCGGAAACGGTGCTGGCGATGGGCAAGCCGATTCCCGGCATGTCGCTGCGCGTGGTCGACGCCAACGGCGCCGAGGCCGAAGCGCGCAAGATCGGCGAGATCCAACTGCGCGGCAGTTCGCTGATGTCCGGCTATCTTCCCGCCGAAGGGCAGAACGAGCCTTACCGGCCAGGCGAATGGTTCGCCACCGGCGACCTCGGCTATCTCGCCGATGGCCAGCTGTTCGTGCTCGGCCGGCAAAAGGAAATCATCATCATCCGCGGCAGCAACTATTTCCCCCACGAAATAGAAGACACGCTGGCCACCCACCCGCTGCTGGCAGGCGGCAACGCCATCGCCGCCACCGGCGTCTACGACGAAACCCAGGGCACCGAGAACCTGATCGCGATGATCGAGTTCGAGCGCGAAGACGAGCAGCCCGCGTTGCGCGCCGAACTGCAAGCCATGCTGCGCGAACGCTTCGGCTTCGGCGCCCACGCCATTGTCTTCGTCGCGAACGGCAGCCTGCCGCGCACCACCAGCGGCAAGCTGCAAAGGCTGAAATGCCGCGGCCTCTACATCGAGCGGGCCTTGCGCGGCGAGAATCAGGAAACGGCGACACCAGCCTGACCGCGGCACGCGCCCCCCTCCTTCACAATCGAACGGAAGCTTCATGCACACCACCACCCCGCTGGCGGACGGCGTCGCCGCGCCCGCCATCCCGGCCCCCGGCTTGCCCGAACTGGCCGCCCAGCCGGTCCTGCAACGGCTGCGCTGCTACGGCGAGCCTCCCGCCGGCCTCGCCGCCATCGTGGCCCGCGCCTCGGTGCGGCTGCTGGACTCCGACATGCTGATCCGGCAGACCGCGCAGCCATTCGCCGCGCCGGAAGCCAGCGCGCATGCACCGGTGCCGCTGGAACACCGCGAGCACGCGCTCAGCGAAAGCATTCTGGAACAGATACGCCGCGACGGCCTGGCTCCGCACTACAAACCCTTCATGCGCACCTTCGCCCGCATCCTGTTTTCACTGTTCCTGACGCCGGACCAGTACGACCGGGCCTGCGCATGCATAGACAGCGGCAACAATCTGCGCTTCCTGATGAGCGACGCCGGCGGCCCGACGCTGGGCAGCTGGCGCACCGTGGCCCAACCCGACGGCGACGGCTTCAAGCTGCGCATAGACAAGGTCTGGGGCATGTACGCCAACCTGAACGGCATGGCCATCGTCGCCGCCCGCACCCCGGGCAGCTTCTTCCCGTCGGCCTTCCTGGTCTGGCCCGAGCAATACGCGACGCTGCAGCGCAGCCTCTGCGGCGACAGCTTCCTCGACGACGTGGTGCAGCTGGGCGATGTGCGCGGCGAAGTGACAGTGGCTGCCGCCGACAAGCTGAAGGCCGGCGGTCCGGCGGCGCTGAACAAATACCTGACCACGGTGCGGCCCTTTCTGGTGCGCGCGCTGATGGCCCACGTCGAATGGCTGCACGGCCAGGGCCGGCTGCGGCTGGATGAGGACGCGCTCACGGCGCGCGACTTCATCGCCGCCGCCGCCCGCGCCAAGACTCAGGCGGGCAACTACGCCGCCGAGGACGTGCACAAGGTGCTGGCGCTGAAGTTCGCCTCCAACGAGCTGCTGCTGCATCTGGTCTCCAGCGGCGCCGTCGGGCGCTTCGCCGACCAGCGCGACCTGTTGGCCTTCACCAAGATGGAAGGCAGTTCCTACCGCTGCTACCACGAGCTGCGCGCCGCCGCGCGCGCTCAAAACGCCTGACCCCCTCAACAAGGAGAAACACCATGTCCGAAACCGTCAACACCCTGGAAATGCTGCGCAAGGAAACCGCCAAGATCCTGAACGTGGAAACCGTGGATACCCACGTCGGCCTCGGCGAGCTGGGCATCGACTCGCTGAACGTCGTCGAGCTGATCGTGTTCTGCGAGCAGCTGTACGGCTCGATCGACCCGGAGCAGCTGAACATCACCCAATTCACCACGCTGGAACAGCTGGACGCCCAGCTGCAGCAGCAGACCGTCTGATCGCCACGCCTAGGCCGGGGACCGCCATGACCGAACCGCAAATGCCGCCCGCATTCCGGGCCGACGTCGTCGCCTACCGCCAGACGGAAACGCCTTTCGTCTCGGCGTCGGCGCCCCTGGCCGAAGCGGCCGCCGAACTCGGCCGCCGCGCAGGCGCCGAGGCCAACCGCCATGCGGCGGGCGTCCGCATCGACGACTATGTCGTCACCTCGACCGTGCTGTCCCAGTACCTGGCCGACGACACCCCTGAAGCGGCGCGGTTCCGCCGGGGAATCGCCGACGCCTGCGGCCGCGAGCCGGACTGGATCACCAACGGCTACGAATGCACCGGCTGGGGCTACATCCTCCGCCACGTCAAAGAAAAGGCCAGCCTGACCGGCCCGCGCCGGCTGCTGCTGCAGATCGTCGACGTCGACATCCACAATTTCGCCTTCTGGCACCGCACCCGCCGCTGGGGCCGCTCCGGCTTCGGCATCGCCACGCTGCTGCTGGACATCCACCCGGACGGCGGCGACGGCGCGCTGCTGCTGGGCTCCGCGCCGCAAGCGCACGCGCTGACCATGATGGGCCGCGCGCTGGGCCGCTTCACCGAACCCCGCCCCGGCATACCGCTGGCGCTGCCCTTCTTCCCCGAAGCCACCCGCCATGCGCTGTTCAAGAGCTTCGACGCCGCCGCCGCCCACCCCGACCACTACCCGCGCTTCGGCCATGCCTTCGGCAGCGACCCGTGGCTGTCGCTGCTGGCGGAAATGGAGGCTGGAGAAGATTACGCCGGCGGGCGTTGCGTGCTGGCCTCGCTGGCGATGAACGGCTATTTCTCCATCGCCGAGCTGGCCTTCGCGCCGGACCTTCGCCACTCGCTGGAGGCCGCATGACACCGCAGCAAACCCTGGCGCTGCGCCTGACGCGCAACCCTGACCACGGCCGCGCCGCGCCGTGCGCCAGCGCCAATCTGCCGCTGCTGGAAACGCCGGATTACGCGCGCCGCCACGCCTACGCGCACGCCAACCCGGCGCCGGTGCTGGTCAACCACCGCCAGTACTACGCGCTGCTGGACCGGCTGGTCCGGCAAGCGTGGTCTGGACTGGGCGAGCGCTGCCGGCTGTTCGTGCAGCTGCGGCTGCCGGCGATGGACCTGGCGCTGCCTGCCTCGCTGCTGGACGCGCGGGTGACGGTGGGCGCCGGCCTGGCGCGGGAAGCCGCGCTGCGCTCCGGCTTCGATCCGGCGCCGGTAGCCTGGATCGCAGCCGAGCGCGTGCGCCGCGACCTGTGGGACGCCGGCGACAACACGCTGCGCCTGGCTTTCTGGAACGCAGGCCAGCCCGATCCGGCCGCCCTGCTCCTGCCCGCGCTGGACGCGCTGGCGCCCCGCTTTCTGGATCTGACCGACGGCGGCCCCGCCGCCGCCACGCGATAAAGGAATCGATATGCAAGCGACGCTAGAGACGCGGATGGATGCCGCTCAGCCGTATAAATGGAACTTCGCGCTGGACGCGTTCATGTCCGAAAACTACGACTTCGGCGACGACAGCCTGAACGCCATTTACCAGAAAGCCAAGGCCAACCAGTGGGACGTCAACACCGATCTCGACTGGAGCTGCGAGCTGAACGCCGACAACCCGCTGGGCATGCCGGACGGCACGCTGCTGATCTACGGCAGCGATGTCTGGAACAAGCTGGACGCCAAGGGCCGGGCCGAGGTGCGCCACCACTCCCAGGGCTGGACCCTGTCGCAGGTGCTGCATGGCGAACAGGCGGCGCTGATCTGCGCGTCCAAGCTGGCGGTGGCCGAGGAGAGCCTGTCGGCGCGGCTGTGCGCCGCCGGCCAGATCATGGACGAAGCCCGCCACATCGAGGCTTTCGGCCGCCTGGTCAACGACAAGCTGCCGATCAGCTATCCAATGAGCCAGTCGCTGAAGAGCCTGCTGGGCGACACCATCACCAGCAGCCATCTGGACATCACCAATCTCGGCATGCAGGTGCTGGTGGAAGGCATCGCGCTGTCGCTGTTCCAGAGCATCGTCGCCTACACCCAGGACCCGTTCATCCGCGACCTGGTCACCCGCATCCAGCGCGACGAGGCCCGCCACTTCGCCATCGGCCGCATCACGCTGTGCCGCCTCTACAAGGAGATGACGGACACCGAGCGCAAGGAGCGCGAGGAGTTCGTCGCCGAAGGCGCCAACACGTTGCACGAACACCTGTGCGCGGACGACATCTGGGAGCCGATGGGACTGTCGAAGAAGGAATGCGGACACCTGGTGCGGAACTCCCCGGTCACCAGCTCGATGCGCCGCTCCATCTTCCGCCGCCTGGTGCCCACCATACGCGAGATGGGCCTGCTCAGCCCGCGCGTGCAGCGGGTGTTCGAGCAGATGCAGGTGATGGACTACGCCGCCATGCCGCTGCCGGCCTAAGGAGGAAAACGCATGACAAGCATCGCCAGCATACCGGTCCAAATGGGCATCGCGGCCGCCGCCTACCATTTTCCCGGCGAGCTGCAGGACATCGAAGCCTGCGCCGGCCAGCACAATTGGCCGGATGCCCGCGTCCAGGCCATCATCCGCTCCGGCTGCCGCCACTTTCACGCCGCGCCCGACATCAACGAGGTCGAGCTGGCCGAACGCGCGATGGCGCGGCTGTTCGACGAAACCGGCCTCAAACCGGCCGACGTCGGCGCGGTGATCCATGTGCACACCCAGCTGTTCAGCGTGCCGGCCGCGCCGCGCAGCCTGCCGCTGGAGCTGGCTTCCCGCTTCGGCCTGCGGCCGTCGTGGGCCGGCTCGGTCAATCAGCTGAATTGCTCGTCCAACGCCGCGGCGATCCAGCTGGCCGGCGCGCTGATGGCCAGCCACGCCGAGCTGCGCCACGCCATCATCGTGTCGGTCGACCGCGTCTACGGCGAACGCTTCCGCCTGCGCCAGATGTCCGGCATCCAGAGCGACGGCGCCGCCTGCCTGCTGCTCAGCCGCGACTGCGGCCGCAACCGCATCGGCGCGCTGGAGCTGCGCAACTACGGCAAATGGCATCAGGGTTCGGACACCAATGCCGCGGTGGAGCGCGACATGATCAACCTGGAATGGCACTACACCCGCAAAGTGATGCAGCAAGCGGTGGCCGACAGCGGCGTGGCGCTGGAAGACTACGGCTGCCTGCTGCCGCACAACTCCGACCACAAGGGCTGGATCTCCATCTGCAAAGCGATGGACATCCCGCTGGACATCCTGCGCGCCGACAACATCCTGCTGAAGGGCCACGCCTGCTGCTCGGACCTGGCGGTCAATCTGGCCGACATCGGCCTGGCCGAAGTGGACGCCGGCCGCCACTTGCTCAGCGTCACCCAATCCAACAGCGGCGCCTTCTCCGCCCTCACCCTGCACCCGGTGGCCAGCCATGACGCGAACTGACGCCCTCTCCATCCCGCTGCCGGAAGACGACCAGGCCATCCAGTGGCTGTGGGATGTCAAGACCCCCGGCTACGTGTTCGACCCGTCCATCGTGCTGGCGCGCTACCGCAGGCTGCGCGAGCTGCTGGACACCGGGCTGATCGTGTCGCTGAAGGCCAATTCCAACCTGGAGCTGCTGACGCGCTGCGGCCACGGTTTTATCGACGGCGTGGAGCTGGCCAGCCTGGGCGAACTGGACCTCGCCGTCGGCCGGATAGCGGCGACCAAGTACATCAACAACCCCTCGATGGACGAGACCTTCATGCGCGCCGCGCTGGCCTCGCGCTGCGTCTTCATCATCGACAGCCTGGGCCAGGCCGAGCGGCTGGCCGGCCTGATGGGCAAGCAGCCGGCGCCGCAGACCGTGTTGCGGCTGAACGCGGCCGAACTGATGCCCGGCCGCCGCCGCGAGCCGGCCGACCATTTCGGCATGAGCCCGCAGGAAGCGCTGCTGGCAGCGGCGGCGCTGAGCCGCGCCGACGTGCCGGTGATCGGCCTGCACAGCTTCGCCGGCTCGCACCAGTTCCGCGTCGACGACAGCGGCGGCGACTCCGCCGACCTCGCCCATGCGCTGGCCGCCTTCGCCGCCGACGCGGCCGGTGCCACCGGCGCGCCGATCGAATTCCTCAACTGCGGCGGCGGCTTCGGCGAGCGCTTCCACGACGATGAAGCCGCCTTCGCCGCCTACCGCGAGCGGCTGGCCCCGCTGCGCCGCCGCTTCCGGCTGGTTCACGAATCCGGCCGCGGCATCTTCGCCGGCGCCGGCCTGTTCGCCACCCGCGTGCGCGCGGTGAAGACGCTGGGCGGCCGCGCGGTAGCCGTCTGCGACGGCGGCCTCAGCCACAACTTCCTGCTGGCCCGCACCGAATCCGCGATCAAGAAATACGCGCGCCCCCGGTTGCTGCGCCGCCAGCCGGCCGCCGACGGCGCGGCGACGGCTTCCGTGCAGTACGTCGGCAGCACCTGCAGCCGCGCCGACGTCATAGGCTGGCAGCCGGAAGCCATCGCCGCGCCCGCTGTCGGCGATCTGCTCATTTTCGAGCAATGCGGTGCCTACCATCCCAGCTACAGCGTCAGCGGCTTCCTGTCCCTGGGCCCCGCCGGGGCCTATATCCACCAGTCCGGAGCAAGCGAATGAACCGCGCCCGCGTCAGCCTCTATCATCTGCTGCAACTGAGCGCCGAGCGCCACGGCGGGCGGCCGGCCTTCGTCCAGGGCGACACGCGCGCGGACTACGCCCGGCTGCTGGCCGACGTCCGCGGCCATGCCGAGCGCCTGGCCGCCGCCGGCATCGAGCCCGGCGACCGGGTAGCGGTGTACGCCGGCAAGCAATACGACACCGTGGCGATGATGCTGGCCGTCAACGCCCGCGGCGCCATCCTGGTGCCGATCAACCCGCAACTGAAGCCGGCCCAGGTGCGCCACATCCTGCAGGACAGCGGCGCGCGCCTGCTGCTCAGCAGCGGCCCCCGGCTGCAGCGGCTCAAAGAGGCGCTGGACGGGCTGACGCTCGACGCCTGGCGGCTGGAAGCGCTGCCCGAGGCCTCGCTGGCGGCGCCGGAGCCGGCGGTGGTGGACAGCGATCCGGCCGCCATCCTGTACACCTCCGGCTCCACCGGCCGTCCCAAGGGCGTGGTGCTGTCGCAGCGTAACCTGGTGGCCGGCGCCGACAGCGTGTCGGCCTACCTGGGCCTGGCCGAAGACGACGTGATACTCGGCATCCTGCCGCTGAGCTTCGACGCCGGCCTCAGCCAGTTGAGCACCGCGCTGGCCAGCGCCGCCTGCTACGCGCCGCTGGACTTTTTGCAGCCCAACGAAGTGCCCGCCTTCTGCGAGCGCCACGGCGTCACCGCCATCACCGGCGTGCCGCCGCTGTGGATGCAGCTGATGGCCGCCGATTGGCCGGCGCAAACCGGCGCGCGCGTGCGCCGCTTCGCCAATACCGGCGGCCACATGCCGGGTCCGCTGCTGGACCGGCTGCGCCAGGCCTTTCCGCAAGCCAGGCCTTATCTGATGTATGGCCTGACCGAGGCCTTCCGCTCCACCTATCTGCAGCCGGAAGACGCCGCCTCGCGCCCCGGCTCCATCGGCAAGGCCGTGCCCAACGCCGACATCCGCGTGCTGCGGCCCGACGGCGGCGAATGCGCGCCGGGCGAGCCGGGCGAGCTGGTGCACCGCGGCGCCTTCGTCACGCTGGGCTATTGGAACGATCCGGAGCTGACCGCCCGCCGCTTCCGGCCATGGCAGGGTCCCCACGGCCAGATTCCGCGCGGCGACGTCGCCGTCTGGTCCGGCGACATCGTCTACCGCGACGACGAAGGCTATCTGTACTTCGTCACCCGCGGCGACGACATGATCAAGACCTCCGGCTACCGCGTCAGCCCCACCGAGGTGGAGGAGGTCCTGTTTTCCCACCCCGGCGTGCGCGAAGCGGCCGCCTTCGGCGTGCCGCATCCGATGCTGGGCGAGGCCATCGTCGTCAGCCTGCACGCGGCGGACGGCGTGGCCGAGGCCGATCTGCTCCGGCTGTGCCGGGAGCGGCTGCCCGGCTACATGACGCCGCAGCGCCTGGCCTTCCACGCCGGGCCGCTGCCGCGCAATCCCAACGGCAAGATAGACCGCAAAGAGCTGAAACAGCGGCTGATCGGCCTGTTCGCCTCCTCCTCCACCATCAACGGGTGACGCCATGCTCAGAATCCGCGCCATCGCCTCCGCCGTGCCGGAGCGCTCCGACTTCCACGGCGTGCAGGCCGCCGAACGCAACTTCGGCTACGGCCATCTGCTGTTCCCGTCCGCCGCCAGCGCGCTGCCGCGCGGCAAAGGCCGGCTGGACGAGAAGGAAAGCCTGCGGCTGATGCCCGGTTCCCCAGCCGCGCTGCCGGTGGCCGAAGCCAAGCTCAGCCACGCCGACCTGGCGCTGCAGGCCGTGGCCGCGCTGCGCGAGCAAGTCGCCGCAGAGGAGCTGGCCGCGGTCAGCCACATCGTCGTCGCCAGCGCCTCGCTGAACCAGCGCATCAACGAATCGGTGGCCGGCCGCGTCCAGCACGCGCTGGGCCTGGACGAGGCGCTGCCGTTCGCGGTCGGCCAGTCCGGCACCGCCGGCGCCTACAACGCGCTGCCCCTGGTCGACGCGCTGGTTCGGCTGGGCGGCCGCGTGCTGCTGGTGGCCACCGACAAATGGCTGTACCCGTTCTTCCGCGCCTGGGGCGATCTGGTGGCCTACGGCGACGGCGCGGCGGCGATGCTGCTGGACGGCGGCGAAGGCGGCTGGGGCGCCATCGAGTCCCACGCCGTCCACTACGGCGAAGCCATCGCCAATCCGTGGGCGCTCGCGCCGGACCGGCTGGCCGACCAGCTGCTGCCGCGGGCCCTGGCCGCCGCGCGCGCGGCGCTGGACAAGGCGCGCATCCGCCCGTCCGACATCGACTGCATGCTGCCGGCCGGTTTCGGCCCCGCCTTCGCCGCCCGCGTGGCCGACGAACTGGGCGTCGCGCCGGAACGCCGCATGGCGCGAGCGGGCAGCCATCTTTCCAACGCCGATCCGCTGCTGGCGCTGATGGAGCTGCGCGCCTCGCTGCGGCCCGGCCAGCAAGCCGCCGCCCTGCTGTGGGACGCCGCGCTGTGCGGCGTCTCCGGCGCCGTCGTGGCCAGGATTTCCGCCGCGGCCTGAACGCCAACAAGGAAAAACGATATGTCCGCTTACAAAGTCAGCCTGCGCGAGCTGCGCTTCTTCCTGTGGGAGCAGAACCAGGCCGCGCGCCGATTCCTGTCGCGCCCGCCGTTCGACAACCGCGACCGCGGCCATTACGACCTCCTGCTGGAGAAGGCGCGCGATTTCGCGCTGGACCTGGGCCGCGCCTACCAGGCATCCGACCGCCAGGAGTGCCGGCTGCTGGACAACGGCGAGGTGGAGATCCCGCGTGAATTCCACCCGCTGTGGCAACGCTACAAGCAGGAATGGGTGCCGGTGCTGGGCAATGGCGGCGACGTCCACCGCCCCGCCCTGCCGCCCATCGTCCGCCAGGCGATACAGGAAATGTTCATGGGCGCCAATCCGGCCTTCATGACCTACGGCGGCTTCAACCTGCCGGCGATCAAGCTGTTCCGCCTGCACGGCACGCCGGAGCAGAAGGCCGTCTACCTGGACAAATTGCAGCGCCACGAATGGGACGCCTGCTTCTGCGCCACCGAGGCCCAAGCCGGCAGCGACCTGACCGCGGTGAAGACGCTGGCCGAGCCGCTGCCGCAGGAAGGCGTCTACGCGGTGACCGGCGAGAAAGTGTTCATCTCGGCCGGCATGCACAGCCTGACCGACAACACCGTCTACTTCGTGCTCGGCCGCCTGGGCAACGCCGGCGGCAGCTCCTACTCGCTGTCCTGCCTGCTGGTGCCGCGCTTCTGGCCGAATCCGGAAACCGGCGAGCTGGAGGAAAACTTCGTCGAGTGCGCCGAACTGCCGGTCAAGATGGGCCTGAAGGGCTGCGCCAATACCCGGCTGGTCTTCGGCCGCCAGGGCGTCACCCGCGGCGCGCTCTTGGGCGGCCGCAAGAACGCCGGCCTGCTGCAGCTGATCCCGCTGATGAACCAGGCGCGCATCAGCACCGCGGTCATCGGCCTGGGCCTGGCCTCGTCGGCCTATCTGCACTCGGTGGAGTTCGCCGCCAAACGCCTGCAAGGCCGCGCGATCGAGCGCACCTCGGACAGCGGCGCGCCCAGCCTGCCTATCGCCGAGCACGGCGACGTGCAGCGGATGCTGTTGGAGATGAAAGCCCGCGTCGAAGGCTGCCGCGGCCTGTTGGGCAAGCTCACCGCCGCCTCCACCGAGGCCTTCGCGCTGGAGGCCGAGGCCGCGCCGGACGAGATGAAGGTGGAGAAACAGCGCAAGCTGGTCCAGCTGCTGACCCCGGTGTGCAAGGCCTTCGTCTCTGACCAGGCCTGGCGGATCTGCGAACTGGCGATACAGGTGCACGGCGGCATCGGCTACACCGACGCCTACCCGGTGGAGCAGAACGCGCGCGACGTGAAGATCCTGTCGATCTGGGAAGGCACCAACTACATCCAGGCGCAGGATCTGGTGCGCGACAAGCTGGGCTTCGGCCGCAACTCCCGCCTGATCAAATATCTGCGCGAGGAACTGGACGCCTTCCTGGAAAACGCCGACGCCTCCGCCGAATCGGCGCCGCTGTCGCGACAGCTGGACGAGGCGATGGCCGCCGTGGAAGCCGCGCTGGAGCGGATAGGCGAAGCCGTGCGCGACGGCCGCATGCGGGAGAGCAGCCAGTTCTACACCCGCTTCCTGGAAATGCTGGGCTATACCGTCGCCGGCTGGACGCTGCTGGAAGGCGCCCATCTCGCCGCGCGCGCGCTGGAGCGGGAGCTGCCGCAGACCGAGGCCGCCTTCTATCGCGGCAAGCTGAAAACCGCCCGCTACTTCTTCGCCAACATCCTGCCGACCGTGCACTTGCACGGCAGGATCATCGCCGACCTGCCGGCCGCGGCCATCGCCGTCGCCATCGACGAACTCGCCCAGGAGGACAGCCATGACGCAGACCGTCGCCACGCCGCCGTCTGAGGCAGCGCCGCAATCGCTGTTCGGCGGCCCCCGCACCTTGTACCGCGGAACGGACATCGACGGCGCCACCATCGAGCCCAACGAAGGCCTGTGGGTGCGCGGCAGCAATCTGAACGAACTGATAGGCGGCATCGATTTCGCCAGCGCGCTGTGGCGGGTGTGGTTCGGCGAGATGCCGGAACCCGCCGTCGCCGAATCGGTGGACGCCGCGCTCGCCGCCGTATCCGCGGCGCTAGTTGACGAAGCCGGCCAACCCGCCATCGCCGCGGCGCGGACGGTGGCGGCCAGCGGCGCCGGCATGGTGCAGGCCGCCGCCTGCGGCTTCCTGGCCGATCTGTCGGCGCTGGAGGACGTCGCCCGCGAACAGGCGGCCGTCAGCGGCCTGCCGGAGGACGAGGACTTTATCCAGGGCCTGGCCGCCATCGCCTGCGCGCCGGCCTTCCTGGCGGCGGCGCTGAGCGGCAGGGCCGAGTCCGGCGGCGGCCGCCACGCCGAGCGGGTACTGGCCGCGATGCGCGCCGTCCGCCGCGATGCAACCGCCATCCGCGTCGTCGACGCGCTGCTGGTGGCCTGGCACGCCGGCTTCGGCTACATCACGCCGACGGTGCTGGTGCCGCGCGTCGCCATCGGCACCGGCGTCACGCTGACGCAGGCGGTGGCGGCCGGCTTCATGGCCAGCGGCCCCAAGCACGTCGGCGCCGCCGAGGAGGCGCTGGCCTGGCTGAAAGCCATCGGCCCGGACGCCGGCGACGACGCGGTCCATGCCGCCGTCGACGCCGCGCTGGATTCGCCCGGCCAGCTGCTGTTCGGCTTCGGCCATCCGCTGTTCGTCGAAGACCCGCGCCCGCCGCATATCCGCGCTCTGTTCGCCGAATGGGGCTTCGAAGGCCCGCATATCCGGCTGTTCGACCTCGCCTGCCGCCGCGCGCTGGAGCGCAAGGGCCTGCGGCCCAACATCGACTTCATCACCGCCGCCGCGCTGCTGGACCTGGGCGTGGAAGAGCCGCGCTGGGGAGTCGGGCTGGGGCTGTGCGCCCGCGTCGCCGCGATGGTGGCGCACGCGATAGAGCGCCGCGACCGGCCCGCCTTCGGCGTCAGCAGCAAGGCGGCCCGGAAGTTGTTGGCCACCGTCCCCGTCGGCTGGCTTTGAACGCGACGAAGCCGCTCGCCACCCTGTTTGTTTAATTGGAGAAACCCGATGCTACTGAAAAACCTCCGCCCCGCCGACGAATACGACCGTTTCGCCTCGCAGGCGCTGGAGCCGTGGGACGTGCTTTTCGTCGCCCGCATCCGCCAGCTGGCCCGCGACATGGCGCCCGGCGCGCTGGTCGACATCGGCACCGCCACCGCCGTGGTGCCGGTGCGCCTGGCCGCCGACCCGGTGTTCAAGGACTGGCGCTTCGTCGGCCTGGACCTGGACGAAACCATGTTGGACGGCGGCCGCCCGCGCATAGCCGAGCTGGGTTTGGAAGGCGTGATCGAGCTGAAAGTCGGCGACGCGCAGAACCTGCCGTTCGCCGACGGCAGCCTGGCGATGGCGGTCAGCCGCGCCACGCTGCACCATCTGCCGGACAAGCTCAAGAGCCTGACCGAAATGTACCGCGTGCTGCAGCCGGGCGGCATCGGCCTGGTGCACGACATGCGCCGCGACGTGTCGCCGGCGCTGCTGGAGAAATTCACCCAGATGCGCGCCGCCGTCGGCTACCCGCCCACCCACGTCGAAGAGAAGGTGACGCTGGACGAGGCGCGCGCGCTGGTGGCCGAGGCCGGCCTCGCCGACTGCAGCGCGGTGACCAGCCCCGGCATCGGCCTGGGCGCGCTGGGCTTCGAAATCCTGATCCGCAAGCCGCTGCCGGCCTGAAGCGAGGAGACGACGATGGAACACGCCGCCGATGCCGATCCGCGCTGCGGGCTGGGTCTGCAACACGACCCGAGGGTGGAGTGCCGCCCGCTGTCGCCGTGGCGGATGCCGCTGCTGATCACGCCCAGGGAGCAAGCGCTGCGCGACAGCCCGGCCGCGGTCGCCGACTGGTACCGCGGCAGCCTGGCGGCGCTGGAGCAGGCGCTGCTGGAATACGGCAGCCTGCTGCTGCGCGGCTTCGCGCTGCGCGACACCGCCGATTTCCAGGCCATCGCCGGGCTGCATCCGGAGCACGCCTTCGGCTATATCGGCGGCGCCACGCCGCGCCGCAATATAGACGGCAAGGTCTACGAGTCCACCCGCATTCCCCCCTCGCTGAAGATAGGGTTGCACCAGGAAAAGGCCTATATGGCGCACTATCCGCGCAAACTGGCTTTCTTCTGCAAACAGCCGTCGGACAGCGGCGGCGAGACCGTGATCTGCGATATGCGGGCGGTGACGCGGCGGCTGCCGCCCGAGCTGGTGGAGCGTTTCCGCGCGCGCGGCATCCAGTACCTGCGCAATTTCCGCCGCCCGAGCGCCGACGGCGAGCCGCGCAACTCCACGCTGCGCGAATACCACCGGCCTTGGGACGACGTGTTTCAGAGCGACGATCCGGCCCGCATCGAACAGCTGTGCCGCGACACCGATCTGGACTACCGCTGGCTGGACGACGGCAGCCTGACCGTATCCCACGTCGGCGGCGCCACCGCGCGCCATCCGGCCACCGGCGAGGAAATCTGGTTCAACCAGCTGTCCACCCAGCACAACAACGCGCGCTCGATGGGCGCGGCCGGCTACGAATACATCCGGCTGCTGTACCGCGACCGGCCCGCGCGGCCGTACGAGGTGCGTATGGGCGACGGCGAGGCCATCGCGCCGGAAGACCTGGCGCCGGTCTACGACGCGCTGGAGGCCGAGGAAATCGCCTTCCCCTGGCAGCGCGGCGACCTGCTGCTGCTGGACAACATCGCCGTCGCCCATGGCCGCAATCCATTCAAGGGTCCGCGCGAAATCCAGGTCGCGCTGTTCGACTGAACCCATTGCGAGGAGATCCATGTCCATCCGCCAACTGAGCCGTTCCTATCTGATCCACGCCGCCGCCTTCGCGCCGGCGATCGCCTTCCTGCTCTGGGGCCGCTTCGGCCCCGGCGACGCCGGCGCGCGCTGGTCCGCCGCCTACCTCGCCGGCGGCCTGCTGGCGCTGCCGCACTCGGCCTGGCTGCTTAAGCGGCGAGCCGGCAGCTGGATCGCGCTCGGCGTCGATCTCTACCTGGCGATAGGCGGACTGCTGGCCCTGGCCTCGGCCCAGGCGGTCGACCAGTGGGGACGCGGCTACGGCGCAGCCCCGGCGCTGGCCTCGGTGTTCGCCACCGGCCTCGCCGCCACGCTGTTGTCGCCGCTCGGCTTCATCGGCGAGCCGCATCCGGACCCGGAGCAGGTGCGGCGGGTGTCAGCCTGGCTGCTGCTGGCTTCCGGCCTCGCCGCCGGCGTCGCGCTGTGGCTGCGCGCCGATCCGCTGCTGGGCGGCGTCGCCCCGGTGCTGGCGGTGCTGCTGATCCGCGGCCGGCTGGCGCAACAGCTGGCGCTGGCGAGGTAGGCGCGATGGACGCCGCCCTGCTCGCCCCCGCCGCCGGACTGGCTGCCTTCC